>JABTBR010000109.1 GCA_013284265.1 Oxalobacteraceae bacterium
GCCGGGGGCTGACCCGCCGGGCCAGACCCCAGGGTTACGCCTTGGGTTTTAAACGACCGCCGGCAACCCGCTAGCTCCCCCCCAACATCAAGCCGCCCGACGCAACGCCGCCGTCACCGACGGCGACTCCAGCGACCACACGCTATGCGGATCGCCATGCAAACCGCGCCGCAGCACCGCGCGCGCCAAGCGCCAGTACAGCAGCCCAAACACCAGCGCCACCGCATCCACACCCACGATCACCCACTCGCCCGCCCACGCCGACTGCAAGGGATCGACGCCGCCACGCCACCACTGCGCCAGCGGCAGCAGCAGCGCCAACGCGGCACAGGCCATCAGCAGCTCATGCGCTGCGCGCGCCGGCGGCCGCACAAACGCCCAGGCCAGCGCCAGCAGGAACACCGCGTAATAAGCGCGCTCCTCCCACCCCGCCAGATCGGCCGTGGCCGCCGGCAACAGCTTGTTGATCAAAAAGGCCGCACCTATCCCGGCCATGCTGCCCAGGCAGACACCCAACGTCGCCTGCGCCATCAGGCGCCCGCTGCGCGGCTGGGCCGCCAGGCGCTGCTTGCGGCGTTTCTCTATCCACAGCAGATTCCCGCTATAAAACAGAAAGGCCCCCGCCATGCCCAGCCCAAAATACATCCACTTCACAACCAGCTCACCGAGCTGCGCATAGTGCAAGGCATACAGCCCGCGCAGGAAGGTCGTACCAGGGCTGGCCGATTGCGGCGTGATCACGCGCCCGATGCTGGCATCATGCGCATTGATCGCCACCGCCGCCATGCCGGACACGCTGCCCTGTCTTAGCTGTCCATACGCGTCGACCTGGGCATGGATATCGCCCACGTCGCGATAATGCATCGCCTGCAGCGCAATGCCGGGTGCCGCCCCTTCGATCGCCGCGATCAAGCGCGACGCCGGCAGCAGTGGCCCTGCCACATGGGCCACCTGTACATTGTTATTGAGCGAGATATCCGGCCCCACCAGCGCCAGCAGCTTGCCGTCGAACACCAGCAGCTGGAACGGCGCCATCAGCAGCAGCCCCAGGCCCAGTATCGCGCCGCTCCAGGCATACATCACATGGAAGGGCAGCGACAGCACGCCGATGATATTGTGCGCATCCTGCCACATGCGCTTGAGGTTTTTCCCGATGCGTAGCGCAAACAGGTCGCGCAGAAACACCGGCGCATACAGCACCACCCCGCTCACCAGCGCCACGCCGTACAGGATGCTGACCACCCCCAGCACATAGATCCCCCAGCTGGCCGGCAATCCGGCCGTGTAGTGCAGCCGGTGCACCAGTTCGGACAAGGCCGAGGCGTCGCGCACTTCCTCCAGCGCGCCCTGCCGCGACAGATAAAACACCCGCTCATGCAGCTTGCCTGCGGCATCGGGTTGATGCCACTCCAGCCGCAGCGCCGGCTGGTGCGAACTGGGGAAGCGCAGCGAGAACTCCTTCTTCGCTTCGGGATGGGCGCGCAACACCGCGTCAATCAGCGGCTGGGCCAGCGCGGCCGACTGCATCGTTGCCTGGGTCGAGGCCGGGCGCTCCCAGGTATGCAGCTCCTCGTGGAACACCGTGATGGAACCGGCAAAAAAAGCGATGAACAGCATGAAACCGCTCGCCAGCCCAACCCAAGTATGCAGCGCCATATAGCTGCGCAAGGTATGCGCCTTCATGCCGCGATCCTGACCAGGCCCGTCGCCTTGAGTACCCAGATGGCGCCAAAGCCCGCGACAGTCAGCGCGCCCATCCACAGCGCAGCGCGCCCGCCGCTGCGAAACTGGAAGGCGGCGCAACTGGCAGCCACCCACACCGGCATCAGCATCAGCAGCCATCCCAGGGTGTAGCGCGGGTCGCTGAGCAGCGCCAGCAGGCCGACCAGGGCCACAGCGAGGGGCAGGCCCAGCAAGAGCGCAGACAGCGATTTAAGCCACATGGCGCCCCCTTGCCAATGCGTCCAGGCCCGGCAGTGCGACCAGCGCCAGCATGGCCACGGTCAGCACGATGAAACCGCCGCGCCAGGCGCCGAAACCCTGGCCCGCCAGCGCCAGCGCTCCTAACAGCAAGGCCAGCGCGCCCCAGCGCAACACCACGCCACCTTTTGCCAGCCGCGGCCACAGGCGCTGATGGGGTGACGCGCCATACAGGCAAACGGAGGCCGAGGCCGCCAATAACAATCCAATCCAGTGCATATCCGCTCCCGCGTCGATAAAGGTAGTTCGAAGCGCAAAATAATAAATGATAATCATTCGCAACAAAAGATTAATTTTGCTTAAAAGCTATTTTATTATTGCAAATGATTCTCATCTACCCTACCATTATGAATGGGAATCATTCTCAATTAACTGCATTTTTTAGCGGAACACAGACCGGCAAGATAGGGAGAGCAATGGATATTCCAAAAGAACTGCGCGAATCGGGGCTCAAGGCCACCTTC
Organism: Oxalobacteraceae bacterium; assembly: GCA_013284265.1. Lineage (GTDB taxonomy): Bacteria > Pseudomonadota > Gammaproteobacteria > Burkholderiales > Burkholderiaceae_D > Rugamonas. The sequence goes on from JABTBR010000109.1 coordinate 2,445, forward strand.
CCGCGCCTGCGCGTCCTGCAATTGTTTCAGGACGGTAAAAACAAACACCTCAGCGCGGATGACGTCTACCGCCTGCTGCGCGAAGAAGACATCGACCTCGGCCTGGCCACCGTCTACCGCGTGCTGATGCAGTTCGCCACCGCCGGCATCCTGATCCGCCGCCAGTTCGACTCGGTCGCCTCGGTGTTCGAGCTGAACGAAGGCGGCCACCACGACCATCTGGTCTGCACCAACTGCGGCAAGATGGAGGAATTTCTCGATAGCAGCATCGAAGAGCGCCAGGAAGAAGTGGCCCGCACGCGCGGCTTTACCTTGATGGAACACTCGCTGTCGCTGTACGGCACCTGCGCCGCCTGCATCGATATCGTGGCCGCGCGCCAGAAAAAAATCCGGCGCGGCTGAGCATTCCTGCTTCCCAACGACGTTGCAATTGCACGAATCGCAATGAGATTGATAACGGTTCTCATTTACATTCTCGCCAATTATCATTACACTCTTGGTCAATTGGAATTTCTATAAAGCCAGCCGCCCGTCCCGCCCCGTGCAGCGACGCTACGCCAGCCAGCCCGCACAACTCAAATTACGTTGGAAGAAGAGAAACAGATGGCACTGATCAAAAGTCGCAAGCACGCGCAGACCCGTTTCAACCAGACCATGAGTGTCGCCCTGGCCGCGATGCTGTTGCCGGCAGCGGCCCAGGCCGCCGATGCGCCGGTCGACACCAAGACCATGAACGAAGTCAAGATCGTCGGTGCCGCCGAGAACGCGTTCAAGGCCGAAAAAGCTTCGTCGCCTAAATACACCGAAGCTCTGGTCAACACCGCGCAGACCATCACCGTCATCAAACGCGAACTGATCGAACAGCAAGGCGCCGTGTCGCTGACCGAAGCGCTGCGCAACACGCCCGGCGTGGGCGCCTTCTTCCTGGGCGAAAACGGCAGCACCGTCACTGGCGACGGTATTTACATGCGCGGCTTCGACGCTTCGAGCAGCATCTTCGTTGACGGCATCCGCGACGTCGCCTCGATCTCGCGCGATACCTTCAATGTTGAACAGGTCGAAGTGCTCAAAGGCCCGGCCGGCACCGACAACGGCCGCAGCACGCCGACCGGTTCCATCAATATGGTCACGAAACAGGCAAACCTGGAAAACGCCTACTCCGGTTCCGTCACTGTGGGCGGCGGCGACACCAAGCGTTTGACCGCTGACCTGAACACCGTCCTCAATGCCGATGCCGGCACCGCCTTCCGCCTGAACCTGTTCGATCAGGACAGCGGCAAAGCCGGCCGCCGCGTCGTCACCGACAAGCGCTGGGGCATCGCGCCATCGCTTGCGTTTGGCCTGAACAGCCCGACCCGTGTCTATCTGAACTATCTGCACATCCAGCAAAACAACCGGCCTGACGGCGGCGTGACCACCATCGGCCTGCCTGGCTGGACACCGCCGGCACCGATCCCCGCCACGGCAACGACGCCGCCCAAGGACTTCGGCTTCATGAGGGGCGCCGCCCCGGTCGACCCACAGAACTATTACGGAACTGACCTCGACTACGATAAGATCAAAGGCGACATGTTCACCGTCCGCATCGAGCATGACTTGGCCAACGGCGTGAAATTCCAGAACGCGACCCGTATTGGCAGAACCAAGCAGGACTACCTGCTGACCTCCTTTACCGCCAACTCTGCCAATCTGGCCGGTGTCGCGGGCGCCGATCCATCAACCTGGACGGTCACCCGGGGTAGCATGACGTCCAAGGACCAGCTCAACACCATGCTGACCAACCAGAGCTATCTGACCGCCGAATTCGCCACCGGCGCCTTCAAGCACACGCTCGTGGGCGGACTGGAGCTGACCAGAGAAAAGCAGGACAACTATACCTACAGCAGCAACGGCACTACCGCCTTGCCTGCGGTGAGCATCTACCACCCGGATTCGGCCTCCTCCCCGAACTTCGTGCGCGGCCGCAATGGCGGCTACTCGTTTGGCGTGACCGATACCCAGAGCGTGTATGCACTTGACACCATCAAGCTGGGCGAGAAGTGGGTCTTCAACGGCAGTCTGCGCCTGGACCACTTCAAGACCGACTTCGACGGCAAGACCTACACGGCCGCCACCGCTACCGCGCCCGAAAAGCTGACCCCGGCCAAGATGGAACTGTCGGACACGCTGGTCAACGGCAAACTGTCGGCACTGTACAAACCGACCGCTGACAGCAGCGTCTACGCGCTGTTGGCCAGCTCCAAAATGCCGCCAGGCAGCAACAATTTTGCCCTGAGCACCCAGGCAAACAGCGCCTCCAATCCAAAGTACGATCCGCAATCGACGCTGAACACCGAACTCGGCGGCAAGCTGGATCTGCTGGCGCAAAAAGTGTCGCTAACGGCCGCAATCTTCCGCACCGTCGTCAAGAACGAAGTGGAACAGGATCCGATTGACTCCCAGTATTATGCGACCGGCCGCAAGCGCGTCCAAGGCATCGAGCTGGGCGTCACCGGTCAGCTGGCGCGTGGCTGGCTGGTCAACGCAGGTTATGCCCGCATGTCGACCAGTGTCGAAAAAGGCAAGGTCGCCACGGCTAGCGGCGAGAACGTGCTGCCGTACACGCCAAAACAAAGCTTCACGACCTGGACTTCATATGAGTTGCCATTGGGCCTGAAAATCGGCGGCGGCGCACGCTTCGTCGACAAGCTGTCGCGCGGCACCGATGGCGCGGTGGGTACCCCGACCTCGACCGAGTCCTACTGGGTCTACGACGCGATGGCTTCCTACACGATCAACAAGCACGTCGACCTGCGTCTGAACGTCTACAACCTGGCCGACAAAGCCTACGTCGCCGCGATCAACAAATCCGGCTACCGCTACACCCCGGGCACGCCGCGTTCGGCCAGCCTGACCGCCAACTTCATTTTCTAAGCCAGGCGCAAGCCCGGACAGGTAGACTAGGCAATACCGGCCCCTCCCTCACCGGAGGGGCTTTTTTTTCGTTAGGAGATAGCATGCTGCTGCACATACCCGACGTGCTGACCCGCGCGCAAGTAGTCCAGATCCGCCAGCGCCTGGACCAAGCCGACTGGGTCGACGGCCGCGCCACCGTCGGCGCGCAAGGCGCCCAGGTCAAGCACAACCGCCAGTTGCCCGAGCATTCGCCGGTGAGCCAGGAACTGGGCCAGCTGATCCTGGATGCGCTGGCCGGCAACGCCCTGTTCTTCGCCGCCGCGCTGCCGCTGCACACCATTCCACCGCTGTTCAACAGCTATACCGGCGGCGAGCACTATGGCGCCCACATCGACGGCGCGATCCGCAGCCTGCCCGGCGGACGGCGCATGCGCACCGACGTATCCTGCACCTTATTCTTGAGCGATCCGGAAGACTATGAAGGCGGTGAGCTGATCGTCACCGACACCTATGGCGCGCATGAGGTCAAGCTGCCGGCCGGCGACCTGATCCTGTATCCATCCACCAGCATCCACCATGTGGAGCAGGTCACCAGTGGCACCCGCGTCTGCTCCTTCTTCTGGACCCAGAGCATGGTGCGCGACGACTGGCAACGCAGCCTGCTGCTGGAGCTGGACCAGAATATCCAGTCGCTGCGCGCCAGGGTGGGCGATTGCCCGGAGCTGGTGGGCTTGACCGGGCACTATCACAATCTGTTGCGCCAGTGGAGCGAGCTGTAAACAGTCGCGGGCCGGCGGCTTCAGCTTGAACCCACGGCAAAGAGCTGGGGGGTTGC
>JABTBR010000011.1 GCA_013284265.1 Oxalobacteraceae bacterium
GCGCCGAGGCAAAGTCCACGCCCGCTGCGGTCCGCAAGGCTGTCCTGATGGTACAGAGGATGGACGCTGCCCGCCAGCACTGCGTGACAAGATTATCCATTCATTAAATATAATTAAAAGCAATATTTTCAGTGAAAACACATTTAATCTCCATGCAAACAAGTCCTATCAAATCGATATGGACTCGGTGGCAACACTATTTCAAAATGGATTTCAATTTTAAATAAAACCAACACATTCCGTCCCGCGAAAAGGTGTTTTGCTTGAAATTGATCTAGATCAAGTAAATAATGGAAGCCGATATTCCGGCATCGCCATTTTTTGACTCGCAGTCAATTCTCTCCAAATATAACCGCCCCGCATTATTAATCTCTTTAGGAATTCGCTATGGACGCGTCTACTCACATCAGCAAGTCGCAGGATCTCGATCTGCAAGCCATCAACACCGCGCTGAATCGCGTCCAGGCCCTGATCGAGTTCGATCTGGACGGCACCATCGTGCATGCCAACGAGAACTTCCTCAACACCCTGGGCTATACGCTCGACGAGGTGCGCGGCAAACACCATGCGATCTTCTGCGACCCCGACTATGTGCGCACGCCCGAGTACAAGCAGTTCTGGGCCAGACTGGGGGCCGGAGAGTTTGAACAGGGCGAATACAAGCGGCTAGGCAAGGGCGGCAAGGAAGTCTGGATCAGCGCCTCCTACAATCCGATATTCAACGCCGACGGCAAGCCTTACAAGGTGGTCAAATTTGCCACCGACATCACCGAGAGCAAGCTGCGCAATGCCGATTACGAAGGCAAGATCAAGGCCGTCGGCAAGGCCCAAGCCGTCATTGAGTTCAGTCTGGATGGCACGATCTTGAATGCCAATGAGAATTTCCTCAAAACCGTCGGCTACACCCTGGCCGACATCCAGGGCCGCCACCACCGCATGTTCTGCGATCCCGAATTCGTCAAAACGGAAGAATACGCGCAGTTCTGGCACAAGCTCGGCAGCGGCGAATACGATGCCGGCGAGTACAAGCGCCTGACCAAATCCGGCCGGGAGATCTGGCTCAACGCCTCATACAACCCGATTTTCGATGCCAATGGCGTACCTTTCAAGGTGGTCAAGTTCGCCACCGACATCACCGCCGAAAAGATCAAAAACACCGAAACCCAAAGCAAGATCAGCGCAATCAGCAAGGCCATGGCGGTCATTGAATTTGATATTGCCGGGAATGTCTTATGTGCCAATGATAACTTCCTTGATGTAATGGACTACACCGCGGAAGAGATTAAAGGCGAGCACCACCGCATATTCTGCGAGCCGGATTATGCCAATAGCAATGAATATAAGAAATTCTGGCAAAAACTGGGCCGTGGCGAGTTCGACTGTGGCCGTTACAAACGGGTCGGCAACAATGGCAAGGTCATCTGGATACAAGCCACTTACAATCCCATACTCGATTTGAATGGAAAACCATATAAAGTCGTTAAATTCGCTATCGATATTACCGAACAGGTCAGGATGGAAGACAGCGTCAAGCAACAAGCCGACAGCGACGGCCGCAAAGTCAACCAGCTGCTTGAATCGGTGGCCCGCGCCGCGCGCGGCGATCTGACCGGCTCCGTCAAGATCGAGGGCAATGAACCGCTCGACCTGCTGGCCGAAGGCATCAGCAAGATGATCACCGATCTGCGCAAGGTGATCGGCGATGTGGTGTCGTCGGCGAACGGCTTTGCCGACGCCTCCCATGCGATCGCCGAACGCTCCACCGGCGTGGCGGTGGGGACCCAGGCCCTGGGCGCCACCGTGGAAGAAATGAATGCCTCCATCGATGGCCTGACCAATTCCATCAATACCATCGCCCAGAACTCGGCCAATGCCGACAACCTTGCCAAGGCCACCCAGCAGGAAGCGGAAACGGGCGCCAAGGCGGTGGCCAAGTCGATCGAGGCGATGGACCTGATCAACCGTTCCTCGGAAGACATCGGCGAAATCGTCAAGGTGATCAGCGAGATCGCCAACCAGACCAATATGCTGGCCTTCAACGCCGCGATCGAGGCGGCGCGCGCGGGCGAACACGGACTGGGCTTCTCGGTGGTGGCCGACGAGGTGCGCAAGCTGGCCGAGCGTTCCTCCCAGGCCACCAAGGAAATCTCCAAGCTGATCAACGAATCGGTCAAGCGGGTCTCGACCGGCAGCGAGATTTCGCGGCTGGCCAGCGATGCCTTCGACAAGATCGTCAGCGGCGTGGCGAAAACCACGCTGGCGATCTCCGACATTTCCAAGGCGGCCAATGAGCAATTGCTGACGGCCAAGGAAGTGAGCACCGCGATTGGTTATATCGCTGAGGAAACGGAGAAATCGGCGGCCTCCTGCGACAGCATCGCCCGTTCCACCGACGGCCTGAACGAGCGCGCGGGCGAGCTCAACAAGGTCGTGTCGGGCTTTGTGGTGTAAGCCAAGATGGAGCAAGCCGCCACCCTGAGTCCGGCCACCTTGACAGCCCTGATTGCGCTGGTACGCAAGCACACCGGCATTGCCATGACGGAGCGCAAGAGCATCCTGCTGGAACGGCGCCTGCAGCCCCGGCTGCGCGCGCTGTCCCTGCACAGCTATCAGGACTATCTGGACGTGGTGGAACGGGACGGCAGCGAAGTGCCCCACTTTATCGACCTGGTCACCACCAACGACACCCTGTTCTTCCGCACCCCGCAGGTGTGGAATTATGTGGCACAGCAATTCCTGCCCCAGTGGTGGCGCCAGCACCATGGCCAGTGCCTGCAGATCTGGTCGGCCGCGGCCGCCAGCGGCGAGGAACTGTATTCGATCGCCATGCTGTGCGAACAATTCCAGCTGGGCCACCCCAGTTTCCGCTACCAGATTCTGGCCACCGATATTTCCGGCCAGATCCTGGAACAGGCCCGCGCCGGGGTCTATGGCGGCCGCTCGGTGGAGCGGCTGCGCGTGTCCCACCCCGCCTTCGTCAAAAAATACTTCAGCGCGGAAGGCGACAGCCTGCGCGTGCTCGATGCGCTGAAAAAACAAGTGTCGTTTGCCAGCCACAATCTGCTGCTGCCGCTGCGCCCGGCCCAGCAGTTCGACCTGATCTTCCTGCGCAATGTGCTGATCTACTTCGACGCCGAACACCAGCACACGGTGCTGCACCAGGCCCGTCCCAGCCTGAAGCCCAACGGCCGCCTGATCCTGGGGGAATCGGAAACCATCAGCCGGCTCGACACCGATTATGTGTTTGAAACGCCGATGATCTACTACCCCAGCGGAGCGATGCTATGAGCAGCGTACTAGTCGCCCTGCATTGCCAGGAAGTGGGCATGGGCCAGCTCAAGGTCGGCTGCCGCACCGAGCAACTACATGCCGTGCTGGGCTCCTGCGTCGGCATCGGCCTGCTGTGGAAAAAGACCGGACGCGGCGGCCTGGCCCACTGCTTGTTGCCCGAAGCGCCAGGTCCCAGCCTGGAACTGAGCGCCCGCTATGTCAGCCAGGCCGTGCCCGGACTGCTGCGCCTGATGGGCGCCCACAGGGAAGACTATCCCGACATCGAAGCCATCGTCGCCGGCGGCGCCAGCATGTTCAAGGGCCGTTCCCAGTTGCTCCAGGTGGGGCAGCAGAACGTGCTGGCGGCCCAGAAATACCTGGCCCAATGTGGCTTGCACGTCTGTTATTGCGCGCTGGGCGGGCGCCACGGACGCCAGATGCTGATCGACTGCGCCGAGCAAAGCTTCAGCGTCAGCGACCTCGTTCAACCTTTCCAGGGAATTGCTCATGAATTTGTCTGATGCGGATACGGCAGCGGCCCTTCCGGCGGCGCCAGCCGCTGCCGCCGCCGCCACGGTCGAGCTGTTCGGTTCCTTCTTCCTGGGGACGGACGAGTTCGCCCTGCCCGCCAGTTGCATCCGCGAAGTGGTCAATTTCCCGGCCCGCATCAGCGCCCTGCCGCTGTCGCCCGCCTACCTGGAGGGCATGTTCACCCTGCGCGGCAGTGTGATTCCGGTGGTCAATCTGGGGCGCCTGTTCAACCCGGCCGCGCCCGGCGCCGACCCCAGCCACAAGATCGCCATCCTCGACTTCCAGCAGGTGCAACTGGGCATACTGTTCCATGACACCGGTGAAATCCTGCGGGTGCGGCCCGAACAGCGCAGCGAGCTCAGCTACGCTGGCGGCGACCGCCACGGCATCATCGCCGGCACCATCCTGCTCGACGGCGGCGAGCGCCTGCTGCAGATACTGGATGCGTCGGCCCTGATCAAGATCGAAAACGTCCCTCATGTGCTGGCCCGGAAAGCGGCCACCCAGCGCCAGAATCTGCACTACCACGCCCAGGCCGACCGCCGCAAATGCGTCAGCTTCCGGGTCGGCGGCGCCGCCTTCGCCTTCGATATGGCCGCGATCCAGGAAATCATCAACGTGCCGGAGATACACAGCTCGATACTGAACAGCAAACTCTGCCTGGGCCGCATCAATTTCCGCGGCAGCCAGGTGGCCATTGTCGACTTCGCCGCGCTGCTGTCCGCCGGCCCCGCCGGCGAGGCTGCCGGAGAAGCCGGGCGCGATCCAGGCAGCGAGGCCGCCCGGGTCGCGCAAGCGGGCCAACGCATCATCATTGCGCGGATAGACGATGCCACCGTCGGCTTCCTGGTCGACGCGGTCGAAAGCATCGTCCATTTCTTCAGCGACGAGCTGATGCCGATTCCGTTGCTGAGCAAGGCGCGCGCCGGCATGTTTGCCGGCTGCCTGTCCAAGCCGGACCAGGGCGACATCATCTTCCTGGACCACCGCGAGATTTTCTCCAGCAACGAAATCATGGAAATGCGCAACGGCCACGCCAATCTCTTTCCGGAAGAAGGCGGCGGCAAGGCGAAGAACAGCGAGGCGCGCAACAGCAAGCGCCAGGTGTATATCACCTTTGCGCTGGAGACTACCTTTGCGTTGGAAATCAAGCAGGTGCGCGAGATCATCGATTTTTCCGACAACATCAGCTGCCCGCCGGGCATGCCGCCCTTCCTGCGCGGGATGTTGAATCTGCGCCAGCAGATGATCAGCGTGATCGATTTGCGCCAGCTCTACCATATGGCGCCCGCGGCCCGGACGGAGCAGTCCAAGATCCTGATCGTCGAGCGCGGGGAAGAGCGCTATGGCCTGATGGTCGACGCGGTCGAGAACATCATCACCGTGGCCGACAGCCAGCGCTTCACCGCACCGAAGATGATACGGGGCGCCGGCGCCAACGACTGCAGCCTGCGCAGCGAAATGGATGAGGTCATCGACATCGCCAGCGAGCAGGACAGTACCACCAAGACGCTGAGCGTGTTCGAATGCGGCCGGCTGCTGGAGCGCTTGAGCCGGGAGCTGCCGGTTTCAGCTTGACGCTGTTTGCTGGCGTGCCGCTACGCTGAATACAACCCACGGCAAAGAGCCGGGGGCCTGTCCCTCAGGGACAGGCGGGGCGTAGCCCCTCCCCGGACCCTGGGGTCAGACCCCAGGGGTACGCCGTGGGTGTTAACCCGGCGCCAGCGGCCCCTTCCTTACACAGCCCCCTTCACTACACCTCCAACCACTCCTTGCGCACCGCCGCATCCTGGCGCAGCTGCTCCGGCGTCCCCTCAAACACAATCGCCCCATGCCCCATCAGATACACCCGCTGGGAAATATCGAGGGCGATCGCCAGCTTCTGCTCCACCAGCAGCACCGACACCCCGCGCTCCTTCAGCGCCAATAGATAATCGGCCACCAGCGCCACGATCTTCGGCGCCAGTCCCTCGGTCGGCTCATCGATCATGATCGCATCCGGATCGCCCATCAAGGTGCGGCATAAGGTCAGCATCTGCTGCTCACCGCCGGACAAGACCCCGGCCGCCACCTCGCGCCGCTCCTCCAGCCGGGGAAACATGCGATACATATCGCCCAGGCTCCAGCGCCCGCTCTGGCGCCGCTCCTTCTGTCCCAGCAGCAGGTTCTGCTCCACCGTCAGCGTGGGAAAGATGTCGCGGTTTTCCGGCACGTAACCAAGGCCCTGGTGCGCCACCTGGAAGGCCTTCATCCCCAGTATCGGCTGGCCCTTGAACAGCACCTCGCCACGCGCCTCCACCTGCCCCATCGCCGCCTTGACCAAGGTCGAGCGGCCGGAACCGTTACGCCCCAGCAGACTGACGATCTCGCCCTCCCCCAGCTTCAGGTCTACCCCATGCAGCACATGGCTCTTGCCATAAAACGCGTGCAGCCCGCGTACTTCCAGTATCGGCGTCATGCCACCTCCTCGCCCAGATAAGCCGCCTGCACGGCGGGGTTGGCGCGGATATTGGCCGGCGTATCGCAGGCGATCACCTCGCCGTATACCAGCACCGCGATCTTGTCGGCCAGCCCGAACACCACACTCATGTCGTGCTCGACCATCAGCAAGGTCTTGCCGACGGTGACGCTGCGGATCAGTTCCACCGCGGCATCGGACTCGGAACGTCCCATGCCGGCGGTCGGCTCATCGAGCAAAATCACGTCCGCACCACCGGCGATGGTGATGCCGATTTCCAGCGCACGCTGTTCGGCATAGGTCAACACCCCAGCCAAGACCTTGCGCTGGCCTTTCAGCCCGATCTGTTCCATCACCTGCTCGGCCCGTTCATGCGCATCGCGCAGGCCGTTCAAGCGCTGCCAGAAGGAGTAGCGGTAACCCAGCGACCACAGCACCGCGCAGCGCAGGTTTTCGTACACCGACAGATTGACGAACAGATTGCTGATCTGGAAACTGCGCGACAGGCCCAGCCGATTGATCTGATAGGGTTTCATCCCCGTCACACTCTGCTGCTTGAGGCGGATATCGCCCGAGGTGGCGGCCAGCCGGCCGGAAATCAGGTTGAACAGCGTCGATTTCCCTGCGCCGTTGGGCCCGATGATGGCGACCCGTTCGCCCGCCGCCACGCTCAGGTTGGCGCCGCGAATAATTTCGGATTTGCCGAATTGCTTGCGCAAGTCTTTCAGTTCCAATGCCCTCATGCTTTTGCGCCCCCTGTTTTTACCGCGATATCGGCCTGCACCGCCTGCCAGGTCTCGCTGAATGGCCCGTGTAGCTTGCGCCAGGCCAGCACGCTGATCAGCAGCAGGCCGGCACAGATACACCAGGGCTGCACGGTGGCCGTGTCGACCGCCATGCCGAACAACTGCTTGATGCTGCCATTGGCCGCATCGAGGGTCAGGTGGTAGAGCATTTCGACGCCGGCTACGAAGGCCAGCAAGCCCGGCAATACCGCCAGCCCCAGCAAGGCCAGGCCCGGCCCCACCCGTCCGAAGTAGCCATGGGTGGACACCCGCAGCAACTGCATGATCAGGCTGGCCAATCCGGCCGGCGCATAGCGCACCAGCAGCACGAAGAACAGGCCCAGATACAGTTGCCACGCCGGCGTGAACTCGGACAGCAGCACGGCAAACAGAATGCCGACGATCGCCCCCAGCATCGGTCCGAAGAAGAAACCGATGCCACCGATGAAGGTAAACAGCAGCACACTGCCCGAACGCACGGCGCTGACGTTCTCGGCGCTGACGATTTCGAAATTAATCGCCGACAAGCCGCCCGACACGCCGGCAAAGAAGGCCGACAGGATCAGGGTCAGGTAACGCACCCATTGGGTGTCGTAACCGATGAACTCGACCCGCTCCGGATTGTCGCGCACCGCGTTCAGTATGCGACCCAGCGGCGTGTGCGTGAAGGCGTACATGGCCACCGTGCAGACGAACAGCCAGGCGGCGATCAGGTAGTACACCTGGATCTGCGGACCGAAGCTGATGCCCAGCACCGGCGCGCCGATCACCCGGTTGGTGGTGACGCCGCCCTCGCCGCCGAAGAAGCCGGGGAACATCAGCGAACTGGCGAACACCAGTTCCACCAGTCCCAGCGTGATCATGGCGAAGGTGGTGCCCGATTTGCGCGTGGTGACGTAGCCGAACAGCACGCCAAAGCCCATGCCGGCCAGCCCGCCGACCAATGGTATCAGGCTCACGGGAAGGTAGTAGTTGCCGGCACCGACAGCATTCATTGCATGGATCGCGAAGAAGGCACCCAGGCCGGAATAGACGGCATGGCCGAAGGACAGCATACCGCCCTGTCCCAGCAGCATATTGTAGGACAGGCCGAACAGCATTACCGTCCCCATCTGCGACAGCAGGGTCAGCGCGCCGCCCTTGCTGAACAGCAGCGGCGCCAGGATCAGCAGCGCGGCGTAGCCGCCCCACAGCAGGTAGCGCCCGAAGTTCAGCGGGCTGACACTGACGCTGGACGGCTTCATACGCGGACTCCCGATACGCCCCGCAGGCGCAAGTTGAACATTGGCATTCATGGAATTCATGGTATTGGGCTTCATTCGCGTGTCCCCAGCAAGCCCTTGGGCCGGAAAATCAGAATCAGCACCAGCAGCAGGAAGGGCAGGATGGCCGCGCTCTGGGCGATCGTCACGTTCAGCAAGGCATAGGCTGGCGTGGCCGGGGTGATCACCGCGCCCAGCTTGGTCAACACGCTGGCCAGCGAGAAGTCCAGCGCCACCGCCGTCGTTTGCATGACACCGATCAGCAGCGAGGCCAGGAAGGCCCCCGCCAGCGAACCCATGCCACCGACCACCACCACCACGAAGATGATGCTGCCCACGGTCGCGGCCATGGCCGGTTCCGTGACGAAGGCATTGCCGCCGATCACGCCGGCCAGGCCGGCCAGCGCGCTGCCGCCGCCAAACACCCACATGAAGATGCGCGGGACGTTATGGCCCAGCGCCTCGGCCGCTTCCGGATGGGTCAGCGCCGCCTGGATCACCAGTCCGACCCGGCTGCGCGTGAGCACCAGATAGATAGCCGCCAGCATGGACAGCGCCACCAGCATCATGAAGCCCCGGTACATGGGGAAGCTGGTCGAGAACAGGGTAAACAGCGGCCCGTCCAGTTCGGCCGGGATCGGGTAGCGGATCGCGGCGCGGCCCCAGACCAGTTGCACCAGTTCGACGATCAGGAACGACAGTCCAAAGGTAAACAGCAGTTCCGGGATCGGTCCCAGCTTGTGCAGTGGACGCAGACCATAGCGTTCCACCAGTGCGCCCAGCAGGCCGACGGCGACCGGCGCGACCACCAGGGCCGGCCAGAAACCGAGATGGCTGCTGATCGTTGCGGCAATGTAGGCGCCCAGCATATAGAAACTGGCGTGGGCGAAATTGAGTACTCCCATCATGCTAAAGATGAGCGTCAGCCCGGACGACAGCATAAAAAGCAGCAGTCCGTAGCTGACGCCGTTCAGCAGAGCAAACAGCGTAAATTCCATGGTAGAAGGCGCGCTGGTTTAGCCGGGGCGCTTCATCTGGCAGGAGGTGGGCTGGCCGGCCACGTAAGCATCAATTTTCTTGTTGAGCTTCCAGCCATAGCCGGTGTTTTCCTGGTCGAACTTGACGTCCTTGCCGTTGGCCTTGGTCCAGGTGCCGATGTAGAGCGCCTGCTGCAGCTGGTGATCCTTCTTCTGCATGGTCACTTCGCCATTGAGCGACTGGGCTTTCATGTCTTCCAGCGCGAAGGCCACCTTGACCGGGTCGGCCGTGCCGGCCCGCTTGATCGCCTGCGACATCATGGTGATGATGCTGTGGGTCTGGGCGGCGTAATAGTCGTCGTTGTACTTGGCCTTGAAGGCGGCCACCACTTCCTTGCCGTTCAGGCCCTCGTTATTGGCCATCCAGTTGCCGATGATCTTGGTGCGTTCGGCGCCGGACGGTCCCATCGCGGTCGGCACGCCGGTGGTGGCGCCGTAGTAGGTGTAGAAGTTGGCCTTCAGGTCGGCGTCCTTGGCGGCGCGGATCAGCAGGGCCAGGTCGGCGCCCCAGTTGCCGGTGATGACGGTGTCGGCGCCGGAGGCCTTGATCTTGGCGATGTAGGGCGAGAAATCCTTTACCTGGCCAATCGGGTGCAGGTCGTCGCCGACGATGCGGATGTCCGGACGCTTGCGGTTCAGATATTCACGTGCGGCGCGGCTGACGGCGTGGCCGAAGGCATAGTTCTGGCCGATGATGTAGACGTTCTTGATGGCGGTATCGGCCGCCATGAAGGTGGTCAGGGCTTCCATCTTCATGTCGGAGTTGGCGTCGAAGCGGAAGTGCCAGAAGCTGCACTTGCTGTTGGTCATGTCAGGATCGACCGCCGCGTAGTTCAGGTAGACCAGTTCCTTGCCCGGATTGCGTTCATTGTGCTTGTTCACCGCATCGAGCAGGGCCAGACCGACACCGGAGCCATTGCCCTGGGTGATGTAGCGGTAGCCTTGGTCGATCACCGTCTTCAACTGGGTCAGCGATTCCTGCGGACTGCCCTTGTTGTCGAAGCCAACGACTTCAATCTTGTTGTCGCCAGCCCATTTGCCCTGATTGGCCATGTCGGCGATCAGTTGGAAACTCTTGAGCTGGTTTTGCCCGACCGGTGCGAACGGGCCGGACAGCGGGTCGATAAAGGCGATTTTGACGGTTTCCGCCGAAGCGGGAGCTGCGGCGAACAGGGAAGTGAATACAGTGGTGCTGAGAGCAACAACGAGCGAGCGTTTGATCATGGTCTCCATCCTATTATAGCGAGCCGGGTCAGGATGCCCGGCTTCGGTACGGCAGCTAGTGCGGTGTTGCGTTCTTGGGGCCGCAAATAAAAATGATGCATTTGGGCGCCAAGCTAGGCGTAAACCGGAGCGATAGCGGGCTATCGCGAGGATTTGCAACGACGCTTGACGCACAAAGGCGCATTTTTATGCGGCAACAAGGGCGCAACACCGCACTTGCGTACTGCTTTGCCAACGGTCAGGCCGTTGGTAATTTGTACTCCTTATATTGGTCACGCAGTTTATTTTTCTGAATCTTGCCAGTGGCCCCCACTGGCAAGGCGTCGGTAAATACCACATCATCGGGCAACCACCATTTGGCGATCTTGCCCTCAAAGAAAGCCAACAATTCATCCCGGCCAACCTGCTGGCCGGGACGGCATAACACCACCAGCAGCGGACGCTCATCCCATTTCGGGTGCGCCACGCCAATGCAGGCCGCCTGCAGCACGGCCGGGTGCGCCATCGCGATATTTTCCAGGTCGATGGTGCCTATCCACTCGCCGCCGGACTTGATCACATCCTTGCTGCGGTCGGTAATCTGCATGAATCCATCTTCGTCGATGGTGGCCACGTCGCCGGTCGGGAACCAGCCGTTTTCCAGCACGTCGCCGCCCTCTTCCTTGAAATACTTGGCGATGATCCACGGCCCCTTGACCATCAGATGGCCGTAACCGGCACCATCCCACGGCAACTCCTTGCCATCGTCGTCGACGATCTTCATGTCCACGCCGAATACCGCATGGCCCTGCTTCTGCAGGATCTTGCGCTGCTCTTCTTTCGGCAAGTCCAGGTGCTTGGCCAGCAGGCCGCAGGCCGTACCCAGCGGCGACATTTCCGTCATGCCCCAGGCGTGGATCACTTCCACGCCGAAATCGTCGATCAGGGTATTCATCATCGCCGGCGGACAAGCCGATCCGCCAATCACGGTGCGGCGGAACGTGGAGAACTTCAGCTTGTTCTGCAAGGCGTAATTGATCAGGCCCAGCCACACGGTCGGCACGCCGGCCGAGAAGGTCACGCGCTCGCTTTCGAACAGCTCATAGACCGATTTGCCGTCGAGCGCGGCGCCGGGGAAGACCATCTTGGCGCCCGACAGCGGCACCGAATACGGCAAACCCCAGGCGTTCACATGGAACATCGGCACGACTGGCATCACGGTGTCGCGCGAGGACACATTCAGTGCGTTCGGCATGGCCGAAGCGTAGGCGTGCAACACGGTGGAACGGTGGGAATACAGGGCGCCCTTGGGATTGCCGGTGGTGCCCGAGGTGTAGCACAGCGTGGCGGCCGAGTTCTCGTCGAACAGCGGCCAGCTGTAGTCATCCGAATGGGAATTGATCAGGTCTTCATAGCACAGCAGGTTCGGTATCTTGGTCTCGGCCGGCATGCGGTCCCGCTCGCACAGCATCACATAGCCTTTGATGGTCTTGCAATGCGCCGCGATCGCTTCCACCATCGGCAGGAAGGTGATGTCGAACAGCAGCACCTGGTCTTCCGCGTGGTTGATGATGTAGGCCAGTTGCTCGGGATGCAGGCGGGGATTGATGGTGTGCAGCACGGCGCCCGAACCGGACACCGCATAATAAGCTTCCAGGTGGCGGTAGCCATTCCAGGCCAGCGTGGCGACGCGGTCGCCGATCTTGATGCCCATTCCCTCCAGCGCATTGGCCAGGCGGCGCGCGCGCTGATGGCAATCCCGGAAGGTATAGCGATGGATATCGCCTTCTATCCGCCTTGAAACAATTTCACTACCACCGTAGTGGCGCGATGCAAACTCGATAATGCTCGAAATGAGCAGGGGTTGACTCATCATTTGTCCCATCATGGGACTCATCGGGTAGGGCATCGTTTCTCCGAATTCTTATAAATTGTTGATCACATTTTGGAACGACCGTGCTAATTTCGTCAATCGTTTTCGGCGCTGCTGCGCAGCAAACAACACTGCACTCGCGTTACCGTGTGTAAGCGTACCGCCAAAAGTGCTTTTTGCCCAATACAATGGAGGCCACTGGGGTAAAATTCCTACAGCGCTATTGCGCTGTGTCATTGCACCGTCCCACGCAGCACTGTCACTACTAAAACACTAGCAATTACCGCCGACTGGAACCGCCATTACTGCTGCCAAACTGCCGCTCGACAATTCGTTTGCGACCCTGCCTCCCGATTTCTACACCCGGTTGATGCCCACGCCCCTGCCAGCGCCCTACCTGGTGGCGCTGAGTCCGTCCGCCGTGGATCTGCTCGGCCTGGCTCCCGCCCGTCTGGCCGACGCGGATTACCTCGCCACCATGGTAGGCAATAGCGTGCCCGACAGTTCGCTGCCGCTGGCCGCCGTCTATTCCGGCCACCAGTTCGGCGTCTGGGCTGGCCAGCTGGGCGACGGCCGCGCCATCCTGCTGGGCGATATCGCCACCGCACAAGGCCCGATGGAGCTGCAATGGAAAGGCGCCGGCCTGACGCCGTATTCGCGCATGGGCGACGGCCGCGCCGTGCTGCGTTCCTCCATCCGTGAATTCCTGTGCTCGGAAGCGATGGACGCGCTCGGCATTCCCAGCTCGCGCGCGCTGTCGGTGGCCGGCTCGGACCAGGGCGTGATGCGCGAGACAGTGGAAACCTCGGCCGTGGTGCTGCGCCTGGCCCCGAGCTTCGTGCGTTTCGGCTCCTTCGAACACTGGTTCTACAAGAACAGGCCGGAACAGCTGAAGATCCTGGCCGACTACGTCATTGACCGTTTTTACCCGGACTTGCGCGCGGAAGCGAACCCTTACCAGGCCTTACTGGCCGAGGTGACGCGCCGCACCGCGCACATGATCGCCCACTGGCAGGCCGTCGGCTTCATGCATGGCGTGATGAACACCGACAATATGTCTATCCTGGGCCAGACCTTGGACTACGGCCCCTTCGGCTTCATGGAAGCCTTCGATTCCCAGCACATCTGCAACCACACCGACCAGCAGGGCCGCTACTCCTATGCGAACCAGCCCCAGGTCGGCCACTGGAATTGCTATGCACTGGGCCAGGCCCTGCTGCCGCTGATCGGCGAAGTGGAAGCGGCGCAGGAGGCGCTGGACGTATACCAGGGCGCATTCGCCGCCAAGATCAGCGAACTGCTGCACGCCAAGCTGGGACTGAGTAGCGAACTGGATGGCGATCAGGCCCTGTTTGACGCCATGTTCAGTCTGATGCACGAGAATCACGTCGATTTCACGCTATTTTTCCGTCGCCTGGGAGGCTTGCAACTGGACAATCCGGCCGCAGATGAGCCTTTGCGCGATCTGTTTATCGACCGCCCTGCTTTCGATGCCTGGGCGGTCAGCTACCGCGAACGCCTGCGCCAGCAGGATGGCGGCGATGCCGAACGCAAGGCGGCGATGGACGCGGTCAATCCAAAGTACGTTTTGCGCAATTATCTGGCGCAAGTCGCCATTGAAAAGGCACAGAAAAAGGACTTTACTGAAGTAGCCCGGCTGCTGTCAGTATTGCGCCGCCCCTTCGACGAACAGCCTGAACACGAACACTATGCCGCCTTGCCGCCGGACTGGGCAAGCCACCTCGAAGTGAGCTGCTCTTCTTGAGAGAAATCAATGACCGCTAATAAAGTACACAAGACCGAAGCCGAATGGCGCACCCTGCTCGATCCAATGGAATTCGAAGTGACCCGCCATGCCGCCACCGAGCGCGCCTTTACGGGAAAGTTCTGGGATCACCATGAACATGGCATCTACACCTGCGTATGCTGCGACACGCCGCTGTTCCGTTCGGATGCCAAATTCGATTCCGGCTGCGGCTGGCCCAGTTATTTCGAGGCGCTGGACCCGGCCAATGTGATTGAAAAAACCGACCGCGCCCATGGTATGCTGCGCACCGAAATCATGTGCGCCGTCTGCGACGCCCATCTGGGCCATGTGTTCCCGGATGGCCCGCCGCCCACCGGTCTGCGCTATTGCATTAACTCCGCTTCATTGCGGTTCGACCCACAAGCCTAATCCCAAAGAATAACCATGAAATTCCTGTTCGATTTTTTCCCGGTTCTGGCCTTTTTCATTTCTTATAAATGGGCCGGGGCCAACGCGGAGCTGGCCCAGAGCTATATCAACGCCCATTTGAGCGGCCTGCTATCGGGTGGTTCCATTACGCCGGAGCAGTCGCCGGTGATCGTGGCGACCATTTTCGGCATTCTGGCCACCATGGTG
Source organism: Oxalobacteraceae bacterium (assembly GCA_013284265.1). Lineage (GTDB taxonomy): Bacteria > Pseudomonadota > Gammaproteobacteria > Burkholderiales > Burkholderiaceae_D > Rugamonas. Next base: position 14,803 of record JABTBR010000011.1, read on the forward strand.
CAGATCGCCTATTTAAAGCTGCGCGGCCGCAAGGTCGAATTCCTGATGTGGGTTTCCTTATTCATGTTCGTGTTCTTCGGCGGCCTGACTATCTATTTCCATAATGATGATTTCATCAAATGGAAACTGACGGTGGTGTACTGGTGCTTCGGCCTGAGCTTGTTGATTGGCCAGTTCGTATTCAAGAAAAACCTGATGCGCAAATCGATGGAACAGATCGTCCAGTTGCCCGAGGAAGTCTGGGTCCGTCTGAACCTGGCCTGGATGCTGTTCTTCCTGGCGATGGGCCTGATCAATCTGTTTGTCGCCTTCGTGCTGTTTAAAGGCGATACCAGCGCCTGGGTCAGTTTCAAGGCTTTCGGCGCGACCGGCATCATGTTTGTGTTTATTCTCGGCCAGACATTCTATTTATCCAAACACATGAAAGATCAGGTATGAGCGATACCCGCCTGGAACGCATGCGCAGCCGCCTGCAAGCGGCGCTGGCGCCCACCGAAATGAGCCTCGATGACGACTCCGCAGCCCATGCCGGCCATGCCGGCGCCGCCTCCGGAGGCGGTCATTACAATCTGCGGATAGTTTCAGCGCAATTTGAAGGGCTCAAACTCGTCACAAGACATCGACTCGTGTATGATTCCGTGCACGATATGATGCATAAAGAAATTCATGCATTGGCCATTACCGCACTGGCACCGTCTGAAGTATGATGTAGCGCAAAGTTTGGGATGGATAAGCGGCAGCCTTTAGATTAAAAGACGAAGAACTGCAGTCAGCCGAGCTGTTCCAAACCCAGCACTTTTTCAAAGAAAACTTTCCCATTACAGGAATTCATAATGACTTTCAAGCCAGCCCGTTTGCTGATTGCACTTCTCGCCGTTGCCGCTGTACCCGCCTTCGCGCAAAACATCGCCGTGGTCAACGGTAAAGCAATTCCTAGTTCCCGCGTGGATGCTGTCGTCAAGCAAGTTGTCGCTCAAGGCCAACAGCCAGACTCGCCACAACTGCGTGAACTGATCAAAAAAGACCTGATCGGTCGCGAAGTCATGATGCAGGAAGCGGAAAAACAAGGTTTTGGCAAGGACAACACCGTCAAGACCCAAATTGAAAATGCCCGCCAGGCCATCATCATCAATGCGATGGTGCGCAGCTACGTAGAAAAGAACCCGGTCAAAGACGCCGACATCAAGGCTGAATACGACAAGTTCGTCGCACAAAGCGGCGACAAGGAATTCCATGTACGCCACATCCTGCTGGAAACCGAAGCCGAAGCGACCGCGGTCATCGCCAAGCTGAAGGGCGGCGCCAAGTTCGAAGATCTGGCCAAGACCTCGAAAGACACCGGTTCGGCTGCCAACGGCGGCGATCTGGACTGGGCTACCCCATCGTCCTTCCCGAAAGTATTCTCGGACGCCTTCGTGGCCCTGCAAAAAGGCCAGGTAACCGAGAAGCCAGTGCAAACCCCGAACGGTTTCCACGTGATCAAGGTGGACGATGTGCGCCCGGCGAAACTGCCAACCATCGACGAAGTGAAACCGCAAATCGCGGAAGCGCTGACCCAGAAGAAACTGCAAGCTTACCAAGAAGATCTGGTGAAAAAAGCCAAGGTTCAGTAAGCTGTAACAGCATGTGCCGGCGCCCTCAGGGGCGCCGGTTTCCATTCAGCGTTGCACTACGCGGCCCAGCCTGTGCGCGGGACGCGCATTTAGCACTTTTATAGGATTGCATAATGATTTTGAAGCCAGCCCGTTTGTTGTTAGCCCTGATCGCCATCACCGCCGCCCCTGCCTTCGCGCAGAACGTCGCCACCGTCAATGGCAAGGTCATTCCTGCGTCGCGCGTCGACCAGATGGTCAAGCAAGTCGTGGCCCAGGGCCAGCAGCCGGACAGCCCGCAGCTGCGCGAAGCCATCAAGAAAGAACTGATCGGCCGCGAAGTGCTGATCCAGGAAGCAGACAAGCAAGGCTATGGCCTGCGTCCGGAAGTCAAGTCGCAGATCGAAAACACCCGTCAAAGCATCATCATCAACGCCATGCTGTCGGACTACGTGAAGAAAAACCCGATCAAGGACGCCGAAATCAAGGCTGAGTACGACAAGTACAAATCGGCCATGGGCGAGAAGGAATACCACGCACGCCACATCCTGGTCGCGACCGAAGCTGAAGCCAAGGACATCATCACCAAGCTGAAAGCAGGCGGCAAGTTCGAAGAACTGGCCAAGGTTTCGAAAGACGGTTCGGCCAACAATGGCGGCGATCTGGGCTGGATGCCACCAGGCAAACTGGTCAAGCCATTCGCCGACGCCATGATCGCCCTGAAAAACGGCCAGACCACCGACACCCCGGTCAAGACCGAGTTCGGCTATCACGTGATCAAGCTGGAAGAATCGCGCGCCACCAAACTGCCAGGCCTGGAAGAAGTCAAAGGCCAGGTAGCCGAAGCGCTGCAACAGAAGAAAATCGCGGCATATCGCGAAGATCTGATGAAAAAAGCCAAAGTCCAGTAATTAATGGGCAGGCAAAAAGGGCGACTCCTCGGAGTCGCTTTTTTTTTGATAAAACCTACGGCGTAACCCTGGGGTCTGACCAGGGTCTGGGGAGGGGCTGCGACCCGCCCGTCCTTGCGGGACAGGCCCCCAGCTCTTTGCCGTGGGTTCTAAACGTATTGCGGCATGCATAAGTTGGGGATAAGCCTCTAGCTCTTTGACAGCTTAAGCGCGACCTAAAGCGCGAGAACGCTTCTGCTCTTTATCTCGAAATGCGTTGAAGGCCAGGAAACTGAAACCTTCTTTCTTGCGCCAAGGCTTGCAGTTGAGGGAACCATGCGTAAATGGCGGCATCGAATTCGAAATCTATCTGGAAGACAAAATCCTTCCCGCTGGATTTCACCACCAGGGAAAAGACTTCCGCATTTTTGACGTAGCGGATTTGCAATTGCCAGCTGAGCATTTGCTCGCGGCGTATCGATCGCTTGAAGAAGAAGCAGCTCTGATATTCCAGCCTGTCCGCGTACAGGCTCAGCTTCCAGCCAAACGCGTATGCGATATAGGCCAGGTCGACCAGGATGGCGAAGCTGGTAAACACCACTCTGGAAACTTCGTCCCTGCTGAGCAAGCCAGGAAGCAAAAGCGCCGCACAGAGCATCAAGAAAAAGAATTTATGCCCAGTCGATGCCGTATAAACACGGGGATATCTAAAGCGCCTGAGTTGGACTGACGAATCGCGCCTGTCATTCTCACATACGACGTGCTCCGCCACGACATCCATATCGACCTCTCCGAGCAGCCAACCTACCTTCAGGCGAAGGTCAGCTGCATCTGGATATGAGCGATACCCGCCTCATAGAATTCCTCGCCGTCGATGGCGAAGCCGAAGCGCTGATAAAACGGCGCCGCCTGGGTCTGGGCGCTGAGCACGACCTGGCGGTCGCCGCGCGCCCTGGCCTGCGCCATCAGCGCCGCCAGCAAGGCGCCGCCGATGCCGCTGCCACGCGCGCTCTTGCGCACCGCCATCCGGCCGATGTGGCCGTCCGGCAGCAGGCGGCCGGTGCCGATCGGCACGCCGGCGGCGTCATAGGCCACCGCGTGCAGGCACACGGCGTCCATGTCGTCGAGCTCGATTTCGGCGGGAACCTTCTGTTCCGCCACAAAGACTTCAAAACGGATGGTCTTGGCGTCCGCGCCGAGCGCTTCCCATGAACCGAAACGGATATCGTGCCTGGCTGCTGTTGTCATGATACGAAAACTGTGAGTAGCGAAGGCATGATTGTCGCATGTCAGCCCTGTGGGGCGCCACTTGCCAGTTTCATTCTCGCACGCAGGCCTTCACGCACATGGGGCATGGCCGCATAGGGATCGCTTGGATTCTTATGCTGCACGATTTCCGTCATGCGCAGTTCCACGCCCTGCAGCGCATCCGGGTGCGAATACACATAGAACTGGCCGTCGGCAATCGCCTTGAAGGTCAGATTGGCCACGTCGACCGCCGACACTTTGCCCGACGACACGGCTTTCTCCGTCATCGCCTGCGCCGCCCTCTGGCTGGCCGTCGGCCCCTCGCTCATGCGCACGTCCTCGGGACGATTGCGATGCGACTGGCCGATGCCGGTCGGCACGAAGAACGGACACAGCACCGAGACGCCAATCGGCGCCTCCACCAACTGCAAGTCCTGGTACAAGGTTTCGGTCAGCGCCACCACCGCATGCTTGGAAACGTTATATACGCCCATCGTCGGCGCATTCACCAGGCCCGCCATCGATGCGGTATTGACGATATGGCCTTCATAGGAAGCATCTTTGGCGGCCGCCGCCAGCATCAGCTTGGTGAAGATGCGCACGCCGTGGATCACGCCCCAGACGTTCACGCCCATTACCCATTCCCAGTCGGCCTCGGTGTTTTCCCAGATCAAGCCGCCCGAACCGACGCCGGCATTGTTGAACACCAGATGCACAGAGCCGAACTCGGCAATGGTGGCATCGGCCAGCGCCTGCACCTGCTCGCCCTTGCGCACATCGCACAGGCGCGCGATCACGCGAACGCCCTGCCCGCTCAACTCCGCACGCGCCGTCTCCAGCGCATCGGCCTGCACATCGGCCAGCACCAGTTTCATGCCGAGCCCGGCGGCCACATTGGCGAATTCACGACCCAGACCACTTGCGCCGCCAGTAATGACAACGACTTTATCCTTGAAATTTTTCATCAGATCAGCTTTACCAGTTGTTTACCGAAGTTAAGACCCTTGAGCAGGCCTATGAAAGTGTCGGGCGCGGACGCCAGACCTTGTGCCACCGATTCGCGATATTTGAGCTGGCCGGTCGCTATCAGCCCGCCGAGTTCCGCCAAGCCTTCCGGCCAGCAGTCCTGATGCTCGGTGATGATGAAGCCGCGCAAAGTCAGCCGATTGATCAGCAAGGCGCGGGCGCTGCGGATAGACACATCCGAACCGTCGTAGCCGGCCATCATGCCGCACAGCGCGACGCGCCCGAAGGCATTGCTGCGTCCCAGCGCCGCATCGAAACACTCGCCGCCTACGTTCTCGAAGATCGCGTCGACGCCGTCCGGCGTGGCCGCCTTCAGGTCCGCCGCCAGATTGCCCGCCTTGTAGTCGACGCAGGCATCGAAGCCGAGCTCATCGACAACGTAGGCGCACTTTTCCGCGCCGCCGGCAATACCCACCGCGCGGCAGCCGCGCAGCTTGGCCAGTTGCCCGACCACACTGCCGACCGCGCCGCTGGCCGCCGATACCACAATGGTCTCGCCCGCCTTGGCTTGCATAATCTTGTTGAAGCCATACCAGGCCGCCATGCCCGGCATGCCGGCCGCGCCCAGATAGGCCGACAGGGCGATCTTGCTGATGTCCAGCTTGCGCAGCAACAGCCCGTCGGACACGCCCATCTCGGCCCAGCCCAGCATGCCGCCGACGAACTCCCCGACCGCGAAGCCGGCATGGTTCGACGCCACCACTTCGCCGACGGTGCCACCTATCATGGTCTCGTCCAGCGCCTGCGATGCGGCATAGCTCTTGCCCGCACTCATGCGACCGCGCATATACGGGTCCAGCGACAGATAGTGATTGCGAATCAGCAGCTGGCCATCGGCCAGCGCCGGCACGGCAACCGTCTCGAGCCGGAAGTTCTCGGGCAACACCGCACCGCGCGGGCGCGAGGCCAGCACGATGCGCCGATAACTGCTTGGAACCACCACCGTCATCAGACCGCCGACACGCCGCCATCGACCGCCAGGATCTGGCCGGTGATGTGCTTGCCCGCGTCGGAGGCGAACAGCACGGTCGCGCCTTTCAGATCCTCGTCGTCGCCCAGGCGCTGCAGTGGCGCTTCCTTGGCCAGCTGCTCGGCACCCATGTTTTCCAGCAGACCCTTGGTCATCTTGGACGGGAAGAAGCCCGGTGCGAGCGCGTTGACGGTAATATTGTAGGCACCCCACTCGCCCGCCAGCGTGCGGGTAAAGTTGACCACCGCTCCCTTGGAAGTGTTATAGGCGATGGTTTTCATCGGGCCGGGCGGATTGCCGGCCAGACCGGCGATCGAGGCGATATTGATGATGCGGCCCGATTTGCGCGGAATCATCGAACGCTTGCCGACGGCCTGCGACACCAGGAAGATGCTGCGGATGTTCAGGTCCATCACCTTGTCCCAGGCTTCCACCGGGCAGTCTTCGGCCGGTGCGCCCCAGCTGGCGCCGGCGTTATTGATCAGGATATCGATATGGCCCAGCTTTGCCAGCGCCGCATCGACCAGCAAAGTGACGTGCTCGTCCTTCGACAGATCGGCGGCCTGGGCGTAGGCGGTCACGCCCTTGCTGCCCAGGAAGGCAATCGCCTCATCCAGCTCATTTTGCTTGCGCGCGGACAGCATCACGGTAGCGCCCTGCTCGCCCAGCGCCAGCGCCATTTGCAGGCCCAGGCCGCGCGAACCGCCGGTGACCAGTGCGGTCTTGCCATTCAGGGAAAACAATTCTTGAGTAGTACGCATGTCTCGTCCTTATCTTTATTAGTGATTGCAAATAAACTGCTTAAAACCACGCATCCTGCATATCCAGCGTGGTGGTATCGATGCTGGCCAGCAGTGCTAGCTGCTGCTCCACCTTGGGCAATTCCCAATGGAAGAAGTAGCGGCAGGCCTGCAGCTTGCCCCGGTAGAAATCGGCATCGGCAGCGCTTGCCGATGCCAGTGCGGCGGCCGCGACCATGGCCTGCTGCAGCCAGATCCAGGCGACCACGACGTGGCCGACCGCTTCCAGGTAAACGCTGGCGTTGGCCAGCGTCTTGTTCATATCGCCGGCAGCATACAGGGTTTGGGTGACTTGCTCCACGCCCTGCCAGGCCGTTTCCAGCGCGGCCGCATGGGCCAGCAACTCGCCCGCCACCGTGGCGGCCACGGCGGCCGGCAGCGCGGCGCTGGCCGTGGATGGCACCGCCACACTGCCGCGCAGCTGGCGCACGGTCTTGTTGATCTCGGCACCGATGGACTTGAACAGCGCGCCTTCGAGCATCGCCGCCTTGCGGCCCAACAGGTCCAGGCCGTGGATGCCGTGGGTGCCTTCGTGAATCGGGTTCAGGCGATTGTCGCGGTAGAACTGCTCCACATTGTATTCACGCGTGTAGCCGTAGCCGCCATGCACCTGGATCGCCAGGCTGTTCGCTTCCACGCACCACTGGGCCGGCCAGGATTTGGTGATCGGCGTCAGGAAGTCAAGCAAGCGGCCCGCATGCTCGCGCGCTTCCGGCGTCTCTGCCGTCTGTTGCTCGTCCACCAGACGGGAACTGAACAGTACCAGGCCGAGGCCGCCTTCAACATAGGCTTTCTGGGCCAGCAGCATGCGCCGCACATCGGTGTGCTCGATGATGGGCAGTTGCGGCTTGGCCGGATCTTTCTGGGCAGGATGGCGGCCCTGCGGGCGGTTGCGCGCATAGTCGAGCGCATGCAGATAACCGGTGTAGCCGAGCACAGCCGCGCCCAGGCCCACGCCGATGCGCGCCTCGTTCATCATATGGAACATATTCGCCAGGCCCTGGTGCGGCTTGCCGACCAGGTAGCCGATCGCGCCCGCCTGGCCCTCGGGCCGGAACTTGCCTTCGCCAAAGTTCAGCAGGCAGTTGGTGGTGCCGCGATTGCCCATCTTGTGGTTCAGTCCGGCCAGCACCACGTCGTTGCGCTCGCCCAGCGTGCCATCATCGTTGACGAGGAACTTGGGAACGACGAACAGGGAGATGCCCTTGACGCCGGGAATCGGCTTGCCATCCTCGCCGGGAATCTTGGCCAGCACCAGGTGGACGATATTGCCGGCCAGCTCGTGTTCGCCGGCCGAGATCCACATCTTGTTGCCGCTCAGGCGGAAGCGGCGCTCGCCATCGACGCCCGCCACCGGATCGGGCTCGGCACGGGTGACGATGTCGGACAGGCTGGAACCGGCCTGCGGCTCCGACAGGCACATGGTGCCGAAGAACTTGCCCGCGAACATGGGGTCGACATAGCGCTTGACCATGTCCGGCGTGCCGCACTTGAGCAAGGTGTTGGCATTGCCGATGGTCAGGAACAGATAGGAAGTGGTGCTGACGTTGGCGGCCGTGAAGTAGGCTACCAAGGATTTTTCCACCACGGTAGGCAATTGCATGCCGTCCCGTTCGAAATCTTGCCCGGCGGCCATCAGGCCGGCGGCGCAGAAGGCGTCGAGCGCGGTTTTTACTTCGGGAATGATCTTGACGTCCAGGCAGTGCTCGCCGGGGACGGCGTGCGGTTCCTGCTGGTCGCTCTTCTTATTATGGGGGGCAAACAGTTCGGTCGCGATCTGTTCCGCGGTGTCGATGGCCGCGTCGAAGGTTTCGCGGTTGTGGTCTTGAAAACGCGGGCGGCGCGTCAGCGCTTCCGCGTCCAGCCACTCGTACAGCATGAATTCGATGTCGCGGCGCGACAGGATGGTCGATTGCATGGGCGGCTTCCTGGCGATGAGTCAAGGGCGGGCAAGCTAAGAAAGGCGGACGCGGCGCCAGCCTCGATCGGCCGGCCCATCTCGTCCATTCGGCTGGCGGCGCCGGCATCCGTAAAGGACCACCGTGTCGCCGCGCCGCACCCACCGGACATTGCCCGGCGAGTGCCACTTGCCAGAACAGGTATTAAACGATTTCGAACAGGCCCGCAGCGCCCTGGCCGCCACCGATACACATGGTGACCACGACGTATTTGACGCCACGGCGCTTGCCTTCGATCAGCGCATGGCCGGTCAGGCGCGCGCCCGACACGCCATAGGGATGGCCCACGGCAATCGCGCCACCGTTTACATTCAGGCGGTCCATGGGAATGCCCAGCGTGTCGGCGCAGTACAGCACTTGCACGGCGAAGGCCTCGTTGAGCTCCCACAGGCCGATGTCGGCGACTTTCAGGCCGGCTTTTTTCAGCAATTTAGGGATGGCGTAGATCGGGCCGATGCCCATTTCGTCAGGCTCGCAACCGGCCACGGCGAAGCCGCGGAAGATGCCCAGCGGGGTCAGCCCCTTGGCGGCGGCCGTTTGCGCATTCATGACGATGGCCATCGAGGCGCCATCGGAGAACTGGCTGGCATTGCCGGCGCTGATCACGCCGCCTGGCACGGCGCTGCGGATTTTCGACACGGCTTCCAGCGTGGTGTCGGCGCGGATGCCTTCATCGGCGGAAATGGTCACTTCACGGCTGACCAGCATGCCGGTGGCCTTGTCGGCCACGCCCATGATGGTGGTCATCGGGACGATTTCGGCATTGAACAGGCCGGCGGCCTGGGCCGCGGCGGCGCGCTGCTGGCTTTGCACGCCGTATTCATCCTGGCGCTCGCGGCTGATGTTGTAGCGCTTGGCCACGGTTTCGGCCGTTTGCAGCATCGGCCAGTAGACTTCCGGCTTGTGCTCGGCCAGCCACACGTCTTTAAACATGTGCATATTCATTTCCTGCTGCACGCAGGAAATCGATTCCACGCCGCCGGCGGCATAGATATCGCCTTCGCCGGCGATCACGCGCTGGGCGGCCGTGGCGATCGCTTGCAGGCCGGAGGAGCAGAAACGGTTCAAGGTCATGCCGCCGGTGGTGATCGGGGCACCGCCGCGCAGGGCGATCTGGCGCGCGATATTGCCGCCGGTGGCGCCTTCTGGGTTGGCGCAGCCAACGACCACGTCTTCCACTTCGCCCGCTTCGATATTGGCGCGGGTGATGGCGGCCTGCAGGGCGTGGCCGCCCAGGGTGGCACCGTGCGTCATGTTGAACGCACCTTTCCAGGATTTGGCGAGTCCCGTGCGGGCGGTGGATACGATGACGGCGTCGATCATGTGAGTCTCCTGAAAGAATTATTTGGTCTGGTTCCGCGCGCGCCCACACTCTAACGGCGTCCGGCGCACCGGTTTGCACAACTGCTGGAGATCAGAATAGCATATTTTAGTACGGTCGTTCGCAAAATTTTACAGTGGGCTTTGCGATTGTATTTTGTAAGCTTCACGTAAGTTTCAAGCAAGCATGACGTAAGTTTAAGCGTACACACTCCGGTTTAAGCTGGACACAGAAGTAACAAAAAATCCAGCGCGCTGATTCAGCTCAATAATCATAGGGAGACACATCATGGCAATCTCATCCGGCACTGCCGATGCGCGCAAGACGGGGACACCATCCGCCCCGATCACCGCCGAAGAACGCAAGGTCATCTTTGCCTCGTCGCTGGGTACCGTTTTCGAATGGTACGACTTTTACCTGTACGGCTCGCTCGCATCCATCATCGCCAAGCAGTTCTTCATTGGCGACCCGACCACCACCTTCATCTTCGCACTGCTGGCCTTTGCCGCCGGTTTCATCGTGCGTCCTTTCGGCGCGCTGGTATTCGGCCGCCTGGGCGACATGATCGGCCGTAAGTACACCTTCCTGATCACCATCCTGATCATGGGTGCGTCCACCTTCATCGTCGGCCTGCTGCCGGGCTACGCCTCGATCGGCATTGCCGCCCCTATCATTCTGGTCACCCTGCGCATCCTGCAAGGCCTGGCACTGGGCGGCGAATACGGCGGCGCGGCCACCTATGTGGCCGAACACGCACCGCACGGCAAGCGCGGCGCCTTCACCGCCTGGATTCAGACCACCGCCACGCTGGGCTTCTTCCTGTCGCTGATGGTGATTCTGGGTACCCGCATGGCGATCGGCGAAGAAGGCTTCAATGCCTGGGGCTGGCGCGTACCGTTCCTGGTGTCCGTGGTTCTGCTGGGTATCTCCGTGTGGATCCGTCTGTCGATGAATGAATCGCCAGCCTTCGCCAAGATGAAAGCCGAGGGCAAGACTTCCAAGGCACCGCTGAGCGAAGCATTCGGCCAATGGCGCAACCTGAAAATCGTGATCCTGGCCCTGGTCGGCCTGACCATGGGCCAGGCAGTGGTCTGGTACACCGGCCAATTCTACGCCCTGTTCTTCATGCTGCAAACGCTGAAGATCGACATCGCCACGGCGAACATGATGATCGCCGTCGCGCTGCTGCTGGCGACCCCGTTCTTCATCTTCTTCGGCTCCCTGTCGGACCGCATCGGCCGTAAATACATCATCCTGGGTGGTTGCCTGATCGCCGCGCTGACCTACTTCCCGCTGTTCGGCGCGCTGACCCACTACGGCAATCCGGCTCTGGAAGCCGCACTGAAAAACTCGCCAGTGACCGTGGTGGCCGATCCGGCATCCTGCCACTTCCAGTTCAACATGACCGGCACCAAGCAATTCCCATCGTCCTGCGACATCGCCACCTCGTCCCTGTCGGCCGGTTCGGTGGCCTACACCAAGGTCGATGCGCCTGCCGGTACCGTCGCTTCGGTCAGCGTCGGCGACAAGGTCATCACCGCCTTCGACGCCACCATGACGGCCGACGGCCTGAACTTCGACGCGGACAGCAAAAAGAAAGTGGCTGACTTCAAGAAGGAACTGGGCGGCGCCACCAAGGCGGCTGGCTACCCAAGCAAGGCTGATCCAGACCAGATCAACAAACCGATGATGGTCCTGATCCTGTTCATCCTGGTGCTGTATGTGACCATGGTCTACGGCCCGATCGCGGCGATGCTGGTGGAGATGTTCCCGACCCGTATCCGCTACACTTCGATGTCGCTGCCTTACCACATCGGTAACGGCTGGTTCGGCGGCCTGCTGCCAACCACCGCCTTCGCGCTGGTCGCTTTCAAGGGCGACATCTACTACGGCCTGTGGTATCCGATCGTGATCGCCCTGGCGACCGTGGTGATCGGCACCCTGTTCGTCAAAGAGACGCGCGATAACGATATCTACGCTGCCGACTAAGGCATGCGGCACCGGCGCCTGGCGCGCCGGTTGAAAGTCCTGGAACGGAAACCGGCTGGCTGCGGTTTCCGTTTTTTTCGTTCGAATCGTTTCAAGGCAATGGCGGGTGCCTGGCCCTGGGCACTACACGCCGTGCAGGCCTTCGCGCAGCAGGCCCGGCGTCTGGCCGGTCCAGCGCTTGAAGGAGCGCCGGAAGTTGGTCGCATCGTGAAAACCCAGGTACGCGGCCACGGTGTCGTTGTCGGCGCGGCGGGTCTGGAACAGGTACAAGGCCACATGGGTGCGCACCTGGTCCAGTTCGGCCTGGAAGTGCGTGCCCAGCTTGAGCAGATGGCGCTTCAAGGTAGCCGGACTGATGTCGAAGGCGGCTGCGCTCATTTCCAGCGTCGGCGCGCAGCGCACGTGCTCCAGCAGATAGTCGTACAGCGCATCGGGCAGGCTGCCATGCGCGGGCTGGCGCTGCGCCGCCTCCTCCACGCTGCGCAAGGCCACCGCAGCGGCCATCGCGTTCCCGCGCGGCCAGGGGCGGTCCAGCCATGCCGCGTCGATCAGCATCGCATCCAGATGGCAGTTGAAACGCAGATCCTGCCCCAGATGAACCTGATGCTGCTCCACATGGCGCGGACTGGCGCGGTTGAAACAGAAGCGCCAGGGCAGCCGCTCGCCGCTGAGCCAGCGGCACAGGGACACCAGCGCGGTCATATGCATCTCCACCAGCGCAGGCAGCAGCACCGGCGCCCCATAGCTGGCGCTCCAGTACAGCACCGCCAGCGGGCCTTCCGCGCGCAGGCGCGGGCGCAGCAAGGGGCAGATATATACATGGAACTCGCACAGGATCTGCAAGGCCTGGCGCAAGGTGCGCGCGTGCAGCAAGGCCTGGCTGACGGCGCCATAATGCCCGGGCAGCATCTGCTGGCCCAGCATGAAGCTGGTGTCGGCGCTATCGAGTTCGCGCAGCACGTTACGCAGCAGTTGCTGGTACTGGAGCGGGCTGACGCTGCGGCCGGCGGCCGGCAGCTCGCAGCTATCGAGTCCCGTCTCGCGCAACAGCGCCGGCCCGGCGGCGTCGCGGCTGCGCGCGTAGTCCAGCAGCAGCGCAGGCTGGTGCTGGGCCGCGATGGTCGGGTCGCCAGGGCTGGCGTAAACAATCATGTGCAGGCCGTCTCGGCACGGGCTTCCGCATACGAGAACTCCATCCCGGTGTGCGCGCCGTTTTGATGCAGAAACCCACGGCGTAACCCTGGGGTCTGACCCGCCGGGTCAGACCCCAGCTCTTTGCCCTGGGTTTTAACCAGCCCCGCCGGCCCCTCCAATGCAAGGCTGAGGCGCGCGAGCAGCGCTTCCGGATCGCCATCCAGCACGGCGCTGACAAAGCGCACCGTGACAGGCACCCGTCCCTGCGGCGCACCGTGACGCATCTGCGCCACCATCGAGCACAGATGCTCGGCCAAGGTATTTGCTTCCGTCTCGTCCCTCCCGGGCAGCAGCAGCCCAAACCGATCCCCCGCATACCGGCACAGCAAATCCTCGCTGCGCAGATTCAGCAGCAGCATATGCCCGACCGCCTGCAGCACCCGGTCGCCCTCCTGCTGCCCAAACTCACGGTTAATCAGATGGAAGCCGTCGATATCGAACAGCACCAGCGCACTGCCGCCCCGCGGTTTGCGCGCCACCTCCACCCGCAACTGCTCGCGCAGATAATCCGCCTTGGCCAGCTGCGTGATCCGGTCGAAGCCTTGATGATCGCGAAACAGCCGCTCGCGCTTATGCAGGTGTTCATTCACCCGAAACTGCTCCAGCCGCCAGTAATACATCCCCACCGTCAGCAGCAGCATCCCCAGCGGCACCAGTGCCTCCAGCCAGTTATCCCAGACCTGGTCCTTGGCGATGCGGAAGAACTCATCGAGGCAGTCGGCCCAGGAACCGAGCATGATCGCGGCCAGGCCGCCGCCGAGCAAGCGCGTCACCAGTCCGCCGGGCCGGCTGCTCAGCGTAAACAGCAGCCACACGCCCGCCATCAGCGCCGTGCCGCCCTCGCTGACGATGTCCATCCAGCGCCACAGATGCAGCGGCTTGGCCGTGCCCATCCAGGCATACAGCAGGAAGCAGGCCGGCAGCGACAGCATGGCGGCGCAAAAGGGAATACGGTGCAGACGAAGCATGGCGATGGGTGCAAATTGAAGGTGGGAGAACTCGGGCAGCGGCAGCATAGCCCGGCCGCATGACAAGACGATGACATCGCCGCGCCAGTCGCGGGAGGTGCAAACAGCTCACCGCACCCGGCCGAATCGATCAAACATCCCCCCGCCAGACAGGGCGCCCCGGTGCCGGCGGGTCAATCCGGCTCATCCCGGCCGCGATCAGGGCGCAGCGAGGCCGCAGACCGTTGCAGCGCCACCCGCCTGTCATGGGATTGACATATTCGCCCCCTAGAATCCGGCCACCTCTTGCCACTCACAGCACATACCATGAACCTGTACATCACCCTTCCCTCCACCGCCCACGGTTGCCGCCGCAGCGCCCTCGCCCTTGGCGTGCTCGCCATGCTGGCTGCCCAGGCGCAGGCCCAGTCCCCAACGGACGACGGCACCGCGCCATCCCGCGTGATCGTCACCGGCCAGCGCGCCGCCCTGGGCAAAGCGATCGCGGCCCAGGAAAAGGCCAACAACATCGTCAGCGTCGTCAGCAGCGACGACATCGGCGGCCTGCCCGACAAGAACGCCGCCGAAGCGCTGGCGCGCCTGCCGGGCGTATCGGTGCAGCGCGACCAGGGCGAAGGACGCTACATCACCGTGCGCGGCATGGGACCGGACCTGAACAATGTCACCATCAACGGCGCGCTGGTGCCCTCGCCTGAAGCGAGCCGCCGCGCGGTGGCGCTGGACGTGCTGCCCGCCGGCCTGATCCGCTCGCTGGAAGTGAGCAAGACATTGACGCCCGACCAGGATGCCAACTCGCTGGGCGGCACCGTGGAAGTCAAATCGCTGTCCGCCTTCGACCTGCCGGGCAAGCTGCTGTCAGCCTATGCCGGCGCCAGCTACGACGAAAACACCGGCCAGACCAGCCCGAACGGCGGCCTGCTGTGGGCCGAGCGCTTCATGGACGGCAAGCTGGGCGTGGCCGCCGGCCTGAGCGCGGAAAAGCGCAAGTTCGGCTCGGACAACGTCGAAACCGGCGGCGCCTGGGACGGCGAGCGCCTGAGCGGCTTCGAGCTGCGCGACTACCTGCCCGTGCGCGAGCGCGGCGCCTTCGCGCTGAACCTGGACTACCGTCCGGCCGCCGGCAGCAGCGTGTATCTGCGCAGCTTCCTGAGCCGCTTCAGCGACGATGAAGTGCGCGACCGCATCACCATCAGCAATATCAGCGGCGGCGCCGTGACCGACGGCGGCACCGCCAGCGCACGCGCCGAGCGGCGCCTGCGCCAGCGCAAATATACCCAGACCATCCGCTCGCTGGTGCTGGGCACCGAACAGCAATGGCAGGACTGGAAGCTGGAAGTCTCCGGCGCGCTGAGCAAGGCCAGCGAAGACACGCCGGAAGCCTTGAACGATGCGCGCTTCCGCGGCAACGCCAACTTTGCCGGCGTCGGCTTCCGCGACGGCGCCAAGCCGCAATTGATCGCACCGGCGACCATCTTCGATCCGGCCAGCTACAGTCTGAACGCGATCAGCCTGCAGCAGCGCTACTCCCAGGACAAGGCCAATCATCTGCGCGCAGACCTGAGCCGCAATCTGGAAACGGGCGCCGTGCAATCGGTGCTGAAGTTTGGCCTGAAGAGCGCACACCGCGAAAAGACCAACGACACCGAGCAGTGGCAATACAACAGCAGCAAGGCCAGCAGCCCGAACTACTGGGGTGCCGGTTCCACCAGCATGTCCGCCTTTGTCGGCGCCGAGACGCTGGACTACAAGCTGGGTAACATCGGCTCGGCGATCGATCCGGCGCTGGTACGTGCCCGCATCGCTGGCCTGAACCGCGCCGGCGCGCGCCTGCTGTCGGAGTCGACGCTGAACGACTACAAGATGAACGAGGACATCGACGCGGCCTATCTGCAAAACAGCATGAGCTTCCATGCCTGGAACGTGCTGGCCGGCGTGCGCGCCGAACGCACCCGCTTCGTGGCACTCGGTTCGCAGGTGTCGGGCAGCAGCATCACGCCGGTGCAGCGTTCGCGCTCCTACACCAACTGGCTGCCTTCGCTGCAAGCCCGCTTCGACGCGGACCAGAAGACCAGCGTGCGTGCGGCCTGGACCCATGCCGTGGTGCGCGCCAACTTCAGCCAACTGGCGCCCGGCGTCAGCCTGGCCAGCGCCACCGAGGCGGTGATCGGCAATCCCGATCTGGCCCCGCTCAAGTCGACCAATCTGGACCTGGGCGTAGAGCGCGTGCTGGGCGCGGACGGCGTATTGTCGGCCTACCTGTTCCATAAAGATATCAAGAACTTCAGCTACACCACCAATCTGGCCGGCACCGGACAATGGAGCGGCTTCACCAGCGCCACCTCCTACGCCAATGGCGACAAGGCCAGCGTACAGGGCCTGGAACTGGCCTACTCGCAGCCACTGCGCATGCTGCCATCGCCATTCAACCGCCTGATCGTGGGTGCCAACGCCACGCTGACCGATTCCAGCGCCCGCGTGGCGCGCTACGATGTGGCAGCCAAACAGGTGTTGGCACGCGATATCGGCATGCCCGGCCAGTCCGACCGCATGCTGAACCTGATGCTCGGCTATGAACAAGGCCCGCTCAGCGCCCGCATCGCGCTCAATCACAAGTCGCCTTACCTGCTGGAGCTGGGCGCCGATATCCTGAACGCCAGCCAGGACCGCATCGTCGACACCCAGACCCAGGTCGACCTGTCGCTGGCCTGGCAAGTGAACCGCCAGTTCCAGCTGGTGTTTGAAGCGGCCAACGTCAACAACGAACACTATTACGTCTATCAGGGCAGCAAGAACCACAACGCGCAGTATGAACAGTACGGCCGCACCTATAAAATCATCCTGAAAGCGAACGTATTCTGATGAACATCCGAATCAAGTCGAACACCGCGCGCCCTCTGCTGATGGCGGCGTTGTGCAGCACTGCCCTGGCTTGCGCTATCCCGGCGGGCGGCGCGGAAACAGTAACGTCCCCGAGCATTGCCGCTGTCCGATCACAGGAACATACGGCGCTGCCGGACGGCGGCACGCTGACGCTGGACAAGCAAGGCCTGCATCTGCTCGACGCGGCCGGCAAGGAACGCGCCAAGCTGCCTATGCGCGCCAAGCATCTGGACACGCGCAGCCACCCCGACGGCGCGCTGGCGCTGGTGGTGGATGCAAACACCGACCGCGCCATGCTGGTGGTGGCCGACGTCAAGGCTGGCCAACTGCGCGCGCAACAGCCGCTGCCTGCACCGGCCTACGGCATCGAAGCGGCCTGTTTGTTCCGCGATGCCCAGCAGCTCGATCACCTGTTCCAGATCGGTAAGGACGGCCAGGCCGAACAATGGCTGCTGTATCAAGGCGCGCACCGGCTGGAGCGCCGGCTCGCCTTGCCACCCCACGTCAAGCACTGCCAGGTGGACGACGCCAGCCAGACCTTGCTGATCAAGGAATCGGGCATCGGACTGTGGGCCTACAGCGCCGATGCGGAAGGTCCAGGCGGCCGCACCCTGCATCCGGACGACGACGCCAAATCCGGCCAGGGCCAGGCGCCCGCGTGGAAACCCCAACCGGCCAGCGCGCCCGTGACGGCCATCATCATGCCACGCGCCCAGACCGAACCGATGGCCCGGCTGGGCGATGCCGCCGACGATCCCGCCATCTGGGTCAATCCGGCCAATGCCGCCGGCTCGCGGGTACTGGGCACCAACAAGAAGCAGGGCCTGCTGGTCTACGACCTGCAAGGCAAACAGCTGCAACTGCTGGAGGTGGGCCGCCTGAACAATGTGGACCTGCGCCAGAACGTGATGCTGGAGCGCCAGCGCTTCGACCTGGCGGTGGCCACCCAGCGCGACGACAACACGCTAATGCTGTTCTCCATCGCCGCCAACGGTACAGTGAAAGAAGCGGGCAGCTTCGCCACGCCGCTGGAGCATATCTACGGCCTGTGCCTGTACCAGCCAATCGGCGGCGGACTGGAAGCCTTCGTCAACGACAAGGACGGCAGCTTCCTGCACTACCGCATCGAGCGGCGCGAGCATCGCTTCAGCGCCACTCTGCTGCGCCGCTTCAAGGTGGACAGCCAGCCCGAAGGCTGCGTCGCCGACGATGCGCGCGCGCGCCTGTTCCTGGGCGAGGAAAAGCGCGGCGTCTGGACCACCTCGGCCGATGCCGCCAAGCCGGATGCGCTGGCCATGGTGCTGCCGGTCGGACCGCAGCTGACGGCCGACGTGGAAGGCATGGCCATCTATCATGGGAAGCAGGCCGACTATCTGGTGGTCTCCAGCCAGGGCAGCAACAGCTATGTGGTGACGGACGCGCGCCCTCCGTATGCGGTACGCGGCAGCTTCCGCGTCGGCATCAACGCCGCCGCCGGCATCGACGGCAGCTCGGAAACCGATGGCCTGGACGTCAGTTCGGCCAATCTGGGCGGCGCCTATGCCCGGGGCATGCTGGTGGTGCAGGACGGCTACAAGCGCCTGCCCGACGGCCCGCAGAACTTTAAATACATCGCCTGGGACGATATCGCCCAGGCCCTCCACCTGCCCTGACCCGCCTGATCGCCTTCGCACGCCCTCCCGCCCTACCGCCTTTCCATTTCGCAACGTTTTTTTGCGGAAGGAAGGGCGATTCAATTGAAACACTCTTGCCGAAAATTCACTTCTAAGGTGTAATGCCGGACTCAAACATATTAGTTTCATAACTTTGTCTACCCGGAGTGTTTTTACCATGCCTGATTCAG
Source organism: Oxalobacteraceae bacterium (assembly GCA_013284265.1). Classification (GTDB taxonomy): domain Bacteria; phylum Pseudomonadota; class Gammaproteobacteria; order Burkholderiales; family Burkholderiaceae_D; genus Rugamonas. Next base: position 33,482 of record JABTBR010000011.1, read on the forward strand.
TCGATCTGCGAGGATTTTCCAGCACCCTCGCCAAGCTGCTCGACGGTTTCACGCAAGAAACCCGGCTGCTGCGCCTGTCCACGCCCCTGGGCGGCGACCTACTGCTGGCCGAATGCGTGCGCGGCGAAGAGGAAATCAGCCGCGGTTTCCGCTTCCAGCTCAGCGCCCTGTCCACCGACGCCGGCATCTCGCTGCGCGCGCTGCTTGGCCAGCCGGTGCTGCTGGAACTGCTGACCGCCACCAGCCGCGATGCGCTGCGCCCCTTCCACGCCCACGTGACCGCCATCCGGCTCGAAGGCGCCAACGGCGGCATGGCGCGCTACGCCTTGACGCTGGAACCCTGGACCGCCTTCCTCGCACGCAGCCGCGACAGCCGCGTGTTCCAGGACATGACCGTGTTCGATATCCTGGACGCCGTGTTCTCCCCCTACCAGGGCCAGGGCAAGCTCGCGCCAGCCTGGCGCTTCGACATCCGCGACCGTTCCATTTACCCGCGCCGCAGCCTGACCACCCAATACCAGGAAAGCGACCTGGCCTTCGCCGAACGCCTGATGAGCGAAGAAGGCCTGTTCTACTTCTTCACCCACGAGGGCAATGCCGACAGCCCGAGTCTGGGTCAGCACGAACTGGTCATCGCCGACCACAACGGGGCCTTCCAGCCCAACGCCCAGGACACGATACGTTTTACCCAGCCCGGCGCGGTCATGAAGGAAGACAGCATGGACCGCTGGCGCAGCGAGTTGCGGCTGCAAACCAATGCCGTTGAACTGCGCAGCTGGGACTACCGTACCCTCGACAGCCGCGCCGTGGGAGCCAGCGCGCCGCAGTCCGATGCCGCCACCTTGCTCAGCCGCGACGCACCCGGCGCCTATGCCTACGCCACCCGCGAACAAGGCCAGCGCATCGCCGACAATCAATTGCAGGCGCTGGAAGCGCGCAAGCAGGTATTTACCGGCGCCGGCACCGTGCGCACCCTGTCGCCCGGCACCACCTTCACGCTGGACAGCCACGCCGTCTTCGACCTGGCCGCCAGCGCCGACGCGCGCAGCTTCCTGATCACGCGCACCGTGCACCTGATGCACAACAACCTGAGCGCCGAGCTGCAAGCTGGCCTGATGCAGCGCATCGGCAGCGGCCTGCTGGCCGATGCCATCGCCGCCGAGCATGGCGCCAGCCTGCACGCCGTTGGCAAGCAGATGGGCGAACGTCCGCTCTACCGCAACCGTATCGATGCCATTCCCGCCGCCCTGCCCTACCGCGCCAGCAGCACCGATGGCCATGGCCAGCTCTTGCATCCGCGCCCAACCGTGACGGGCCAGCAGACCGCCATCGTGGTCGGCCCGTCCGGCGCCGTCGTGCATACCGACCGCGACCATCGCGTCAAAGTCCAGTTCCACTGGCAGCGCGGCGAACAGAGCCACAGCCGCCTGAGCCATCCCGCACCAGACGGCCACAGCGGCGCCCCGGCCGACGACAAGGCCGGCACCTGGGTGCGCATCGCCGCGCCGCTGGCGCCGGTGGCCGGCGCCAACTGGGGCAGCCACGCCGTGCCGCGCATCGGCCAGGAAGTGCTGATCGACTTCTTGGAAGGCAATATCGACCGTCCCGTCATCATTGGCGCCGTGTACAACGGCAAAGGCCAGGCCGACGCCCAGCACAATCAGATGAGCCAGGGCGCGGGCGTAGCCACCGGCAACGCCCCGGCCTGGTTCCCCGGCGAGGCCGGCGCGCACGCCCACCCGGCAGTGCTGTCCGGCATCAAGAGCCAGTCCATGGACAGCAGCCAGGCCGGCGGCGGCGCCTACAGCCAGCTGGTGTTCGACGACAGCCCCGGCCAGTCACGCGTGGCCTTGCAACGCCATGCCAAGGCCCATCAAGGCAGCGCCGAATTGAACCTGGGCCATCTGCGCCACCAGACCGACAACCAGCGCCTGGCCCCGGTAGGCTTCGGCGCCGAACTGAAAACCGAACACAGCGCCGCCCTGCGTGCCGGCCAGGGCATGCTGCTGTCGGCCGACAAGCGCGCCGGCGCCAGCGGCGCCATGCTCGACTCGCGTGAAGCCCAGGCGCAAATCAAACAAAGCCAGGAACTGCAAACCAGTCTGGCCACCACAGCACAAACGCACAACGCCAAACTGAAGACGGAAACCGACGCCGACGAACCGAAACCCGACGCCCTGCCCGCCATTGTCCAGATGGCGCATAGCGCAGACGTGCTGGACCGCAGCGCCGGTGCCGATGGCGGCAACAGCGGTGGCCAGGGCAAGGCGACCGCCTATGGCGAGGCGCACCTGCAGCTGTCATCCCCGTCCGGCATCGCCATGCTGACCCCGGCCAGCGCCATCCTGAGCGGCAGCACCGGCAGCATCAGCGCCGGCCAGGACATCAACCTGGCCGCCCAGGCGAATATGTTCCACTCGGTGCGCAACGGCATCAGCCTGTTCACGTACGGCAAGGCGACGAATACGGAGAAGCCGAATCAGGAAACCGGCATCCGCCTGCATGCGGCCAGCGGCAAGGTCAGCAGCCAGAGCCAGTCCGACGTCACCCGCCTGACCGCCGACAAGTCCATCACCGTGGCCAGCGTCACCAAATCGGTCACGGTCGCTGCGAAAAACCATGTGCTGCTGACGGCGCAAGGCGCCAGCATCAAGCTCGAAGGCGGCAATATCGAATTGTCCGGCCCCGGCAAGATCGAGTTCAAGGCCAGCAAGAAAGAGCTGGGCGGGCCGCAACAAAGCAAGTACACCTTCCCGGAACTGCCGCGCGAGAAGCTGTTCGCAGGCCATTTCAATCTGACCGACAAAGCGACCGGCGGCGTCATGGCTGGCCGCCTGTATAAGAAGATTCGGGAAGACGGCAAGGTCTTCTTTGGCCGCACCGATTCGGAAGGCAACACCCAGCCGGTGAACACGGCTCAGCCCGAAAAGCTGCGCATTGTGCTCGATGGCGATGAAAAATTCCACCGTGAAAAACTTGATGAGGATGAGCTGAGCCAGTGGTTCAGTGAAGAATGATTAGCATGAAGAAAAACTGTTTGATTTGGCTGGCACTGCTGGCATTTGGCGGCAAAGCCGCTGCTGATGAACATGAAATGTTCTGGTTTAAAAATGAGATGCAATGCGGGGTCGCCAAGGTGGTCGTGCGTTCCCTGTGCGAACAGAGCGATCCTACTCGCGGCGTGGTGCCATTCAATAGCTTGTGCTCTGAACAGGAATTGCGCATTACTCAGCCGGGCTCCAAGCCGGTCAAGCTCGACTTGCTTGCGCGGGAAACCGATATGGAGAACTTTAAGATTGTGTCTTCTTTGCGATGCGGCGAGGCGGAAAACAAACCCTATCTGTATATGATGATCGACAACGGGGGCAATTGCGACAAATGCGAAATTGACGCCGTGATCGATCTGCAGGGCCGTTGGAAACGTTACGACAAGCGCTGGCTGACAAAGGCTGCGGCGGAACGCAAGGCCATCAGCAAGAAAGAGGCGGAATGGTTCCGACAAGAGCCGTTTTATCTTCAGAACATCACTCGCGAGTAATTGATTCCATGCCAGATAACGAAGATCCAAAGACGCACTTTAATGATCCCTTAGATAAGAGCAAAGCGCTGAGTGGCACGGGTCGCCATGGCTGGGAAGTGCCGCCGGAAGTACAGCAGAAAGTCGTCGACATCATCATCGAAGAGGGCCGCAAGGCCGGCATGAACAATCGCGACATCGCCCACTACCTGGCAATCGCCAAGCGCGAATCGCAGTTCAACCCCGACGCCGCCAATGAAGACGGCACCGCCTCCGGCATCGCGCAGGTGATCGACAAGACCGGCAAGAAATATGGCATCACCAATAAAAACCGATTCGATGCACGCGCCAGCATCCAGGCTGGCCTGCACTATTTTCGCGATTTGAAACAAGCCACCATTACCAACTATGGTTCGGCCTCCGGAAAATTTGAACCGCTGATTTACTACCGCTACCATTACGGCGAGTTTTCGACCATGAACAAAATTGAGGTCGAGAAAAAGGTCGGCAAACGCATTTATAAACAAGAAGCATTCGAGTCCAAGCCTTTCAGCCAACTGGAAGCCCACAAGAGGTATCGCGACTCCAAGACCGTTGTAGATGAAGCCGATCGCATCGAAGCGATTCTGGAAAGCGCGCATGGATTGATCGTCCGGCTCAATGACGTGCTGGGCAAACCCATGGGGAAACGATCCGTGATCGTAGTGGAGAAAAAACCCAAGACGCCGCCTGCTGCCGCCACGCCAAAACCGCCAGCTCCGCAGTCCGCCGCCAGCACCCCGCCAGTTGCGCCCGCGCCAAGCTCGCCCCCCATGGCAACGGGCGCCACTACAGCCGCGACAGCCCCTGCGGCAGCGGCAAAGCCAGTGGTATCGGAAACATCAGCGGCGGCAACCACTCCGCCTGAGACGGAGCCTGCAATTGCGTTTGCGGCTCCGCCGGATGGTCCGCCCTTGGTGGTGAGCTCAGGTTCCGTCGCCCCCGCAACGGGCGCACCCGCGGCTGCCGAGCATGAGCAGCACGAGCAGGAATATGAGCTGGTCGCCTACGAGGTCCAGACTGATGAAAATGGTGATCTGCCGGAAATTACTTCCGCCGGCCAGCAACCCGTCATGATCCTGATTCCGCGCGTCAATTACCGGGAATACAACGAAGCCTTGGACAAGCAGGCCCTGGTGGAAATGGACCACGAGCACGAGTTACGTACCCGCGACGGCGAAGCGCCGCCAGCAGCGGTTCCGGCAGCGGCTCCAGCAAGCACTGCTCCGGCCAAGCCACCTGCGCCGCCGCCGGCCGCCCCACCGCCACCGCCAGCGAAAAAACCCGCGCCACCCGCACCGGCAGCCAAGCCGAAAAGCGTGTTCGAAGCCGCCGCAGCCGATAGTAAACCACCAGCTCCTAAGCCGAGCCCGGATCAGCACATCAGCTTCAGCGACGTTGTCACCGCCGTCAAACGCGACCTGAGCTGGAATAATGTGTACGAGAGTTCGTTCTCGTACATGAAGCAGTTCTATACCCGTCCCAAGCTGCCGATGGCCGCGCTGGACCAGAACACCGCAACCAAAGCAGCGCCGGCGCGCACCCAGGTAATCGGCAGCAGCCTGCCGAACAAGGAAACCAAGACGCAAAAGGTCGAAGACAAGGTCAGCACGGCGGAAAAGACTGCGGTGAAAGCTGTCGCGGTCAGCGGCGATGCCGGCTGGATGCCTTTCGCCATCAAAGCGCAAAAAAAGGACATCAGCGAAACCAAAGGAGATCAAACGAAAGATCCCGAATGGAAGAAACTGAAAAAAACCCGGGATGATGCGGCCAAGGAAAGCAAGAACGCTCAAAACGCGTTAAAAAAAGAGAAGCACGCCAAGAAGCCGGACGCCGACAAAATTGCGGGGCTGGAGAAGGAAATCGCCACCCAGGACAAAGCGAGTGCCGATGCCGATGCCGCCATGCTGGAAATAGAAAAGAAATACAACAATCCCGACATTCTGGAGTATCTGCAGACCACCACACTGGCCCGTGACAACAAGGACATGTCCCGCAGCGACGAAACTGCCTGGTGTTCCAGTTTCACGAACTGGTGTATGGAGCAGGCGGGCTACGTCGGCACCGACAGCGCGTTGGCCGACTCGTGGGTGAAATGGGGTGTGGAAATCACAGAGCCACGCTATGGCTGCATCACGGTCGTGACGCGTTCAATTAAACCGCAATATCATGTAGGTTTCTATGTCGGCAGTGGACAGATGAATGTGCTCGACAAGATCGAAGATGTCGAATCGGTCAATAAGAAGACTGGTGAGAAAACTGTAAAAAAAGTAAAGAAGTTCAAGAAAGTCGACGCTGTTCGTCTCCTGAGCGGAAACTTCTCGGGCACGGTAAAAGAAGAGACCTATTGGGCCCTGAAGGCCGAGGATTGTGAAGAACGACATCTGGTGTCATACCGTTGGCCGGGTGAAAAGGATAAGAAGAAATGAAGAAATTTATATCTGCAATGATGTTGTGTCTGGCCGGATCAGCTTGCGCTGGCGGAGATGCCAAGGTGACTGGCGCCAGCCCGGTTGCCGCTGTGCCTACGGCGGCCAGCGAAAGCGCCACCAAACCTTGCGCCGGGCCGGATATCTCTGCGCTCAGAACTGCCTGGAAGTCGTTTCGTGCCGCCTCGCTAAAAGGCACACCGGAACAGGTCGCCAAGTTCTACAAATTTCCGGTCAAGATTTTATCGCCCTTTGATGGCGTTAAGCCGCACAAGCTAAGCAAATCCCTGTTCATCGAAAATTTCCTGCCCATTTTCCGAGAGGATGTGGTCGATAAGAGAGAGTCCTCACTGTATAAAGAGCTGCGCAAAACCACGGACAACGAGAACATTTCCGTCACCAGTTTCCATGCCGACAAATGCGCCTTCATGGCCGCGGTTCGCATCAATGACTACGAGTTCGTACTCGATAAAAACCGCGGCTGGTTGGTGGAATCATTTTATGCTAACGCCGATTTCGATGTAATTGGGGAATTTACCAAGTGACAGTCGCCTGAGGGCAAGGCGCAAGTGAAATTGCACTCAATACCGGAGCTATTTCATCCGCTGGCCAGAACAATTGACCTGATATAAATGAAAAAATTGGCGTTGGTATGGATGTGTTGTCTGGCAGGGTGTGACACCGGGGGATTCCGCTGCACGCCATCTGGTCGGCTATCGCTGGCCATCTGCAAAGGACAAGAAATAATGAAGAGATTGATATCGCTAGTGTTGTTCAGTCTGTCGGCCCACGCTATTGCCGGCGCTGCCGACACCTGTACGGCTCCTGACATGGCGGGATTAAGAAGCACTTGGCAGGCATTTCGTAACGCTTCGCTACATGGCACGCCTGATCAAATCGCCAAGTATTACAAGTTGCCCGTGAAATTATTGTCGCCAATGGATGGCGACAAGCCATTCAAGCTGGACCGCAAACCTTTCATGGCGCACTACCCTGCCATCTTCCGTAAGGACGTGGCCGGCGAGGAATCCGAACTGATTAAAAATCTGCGCAGGACGAAAGACAACGAGTACATTTCGGACGTCTATTTCAACCGGGAAAAATGTGCCTTTGTCGGCGCCATTCGCATCAATGACTACAATTTTGTGCAAGATAAGAAGGCTGGATGGCTGATTGAGTCCGTCTACTTTGGCGGTGACTATTATTATTTGCAGGATATGGCGAGCGACAAATAGCTCTCTCTTCTCAAAATATGGAACGCATCAAAATTCATCCACCGCTACCAATTGCACACCATTCTTCCCATTTCCGGAAAATAATGTGGCCAAGCTCTTGTGGCAAACAACAAATGCATCCTGGGTTCCGCCTAATTTAAACAAAAGCCGCTCATCCATTGGAGTTTGTTCAATCAAATCAACGTCTAAGCTGTAACTGTAAACACTGTGATATCTATAATTTCCCAATTCCACTGGATCAATCTCATAATCAGATTTTTCCCTATCCCAACAATCAAATCGCTCTGTAAATGTCAAAAACCAATAATCCTCATGCCGGTTTTCAAAATCATCAATATAAACCGCTGGATGCATATGGAGAAATTTCACCTCTGCACTAATTAACTCATCTCTGATTTTTGAGCAGACAAGTAGATTTACTCCATTAAATAATATATTGGCAACATCCTTCACTCCGACAATTCCAAATTTTTTCTGATACTCTTTCGCACCATTAAAGAAAATCAATGGAGGGCTTCCAAAATCCATTATTTCAAATAAATAGTTTCGATTCATTGTATTTTCAGTTGCAGTGAGCAATGGAAGCCTATCATCATCGCTTTGTTGAACGAAAAAATACTCTTTATTATAATTAGCCATGATTATGGATTTAGATAACTAAAATCTATATTAACTTAGTTCGAATGTACTTACTTAAACCTCATAGAAGCAAGAGGTCCCGATAATATAAATTAATACTCGTCGAATTAATGTTTTTTACCGTTGCCAAACATTCCTTTCCAAACTTAAAGGAATTCGTTCCAATATACAGGTTTCGTCCCGACTGATCCTGAGGTAGCAAGTAAGCCTCAGTTTTGACAGCGCCATACCCATTTTCGATGCGTCATCGGACGGTTCGCTTTCGCTCATCTTCTCAATACCTACCTGACGCCTTCAACGGCGCCTTTTCCACAGTCGCTCACCACCACGCCTTTTGAACGCAGCAGCACTGGGCGGTTTGAAACCAGCTCCTGCAAGTCGATTTCGGGAGGCCTACTCCCATCTTCAGTACAGCATCGCAAACTTTCGTTTGCGTTCGTGACACACACATGCCCAAGGGATCGGACTTATCGATCTACTCCCAGGACGAACTCGACGCCATCGCACTGGAGCTAAATAATCGGCCACGGGCTCGATTCGGATTCCATTCCCCGTTAGCCGTTTATACTGCGCATATTGCTGAATTAAAAAATCCTACAAATACTGTCCACTAACCCAGTGTTGCAGTTGGTTCTTGAAACCGCCGACCTTATCTGCACCTATAGCCCTTATAACGACATGGGTTTAACAGGTGGTGCGATCGGGTGGCGCTGACTGAATCCTGCGATTCCAGTTACAACAATCCTCACCTCATCGTTTGGGAAAAAGTGTATATAAACACTTCCAGGCCTATCATATTTTTCAATCTCTATGGTCTTTTCCTTGAATACATGCTCAGTCCCGTCCGGCATATCCCAACGTACAAGGGCCTTCATCCCGGGATACCAAAGCTTGGGAATATTTACACAACAGACATCCGCAGTACCTGCGCCCTGCCGCAACATATTTCCGCCGCCAACACCGTTAATGGACGCGTAATTAACATAATTTTCGGTATGGTTTACAATTCCAATTGTTACCAAAGCGCCCTCTTTTTTAAGAGACTCCTGTGCCGCGCACCCTACGATGGTAAATAATATAAACGGTAAAATCCCTGATTTCATCTTATTTCCCAAATTTTTACTCACGTTAGCCTTGTCCGCACCCAGATGCTCCGCGACGGCAACCGGGATATGCGTCTTGGCCGCGCCGCTGAAAGTCTCGCCACTTTGGTGGCCCGCTTTAGCAAGGCGATGCGCGCCGAATTGTCAACCACCGGATCGCGTCCGCCGGCTCCATGTCTGATGCCATAACTGGTCACGAACAAACCCGCGCCGGCCCGCACGGCGCCATAAGCATCGGTTTGCAACTCAGCATCCTGCCAGCAGCAGCAATGGCACACTGTCACTGACGCCTTGCTTGGACTTACAGTCGTAACTGAGCACGGAACACGAGGATGCGGACTCGCTACGGCGCACCGACAGCGGCATATTGTCTCCCGCAGCACGCTTGCGCGTACTCAATAAAAGCAGATACTGCCGTCGCTTGCACTGCTTTTGCCTGCGGGATGGAGAAGTTATTTCAATAGTCTGCGATTGCTGTCAACTTAGCACCGCCATCTTTTTTCGAGAACAAGTGGGAAATAGTCGAGTGACAAACGATATAGCCATCTTGCGTACCACCCATTTTGAAAAGAAGACGATCTTTCAAAGCGACCTTTTCCATCAACTCTTCATTCAAACCATACGTATAAACACTAAACAGACTAAAACCGCCCAATTCCAATGGTTCATCTTCGTACGTTGAGGTTTTCCTATCCCAACAATCAAAATTACTCAAAAATGTCAAATACCAATAGTCCTGAAACCTTTTATTATCATCATGGATATAGACAACTGGATGAAAATGCAAATTAGCAATATCAAGAAGTAACAATTCATCACGAATTTTGGATGAAAGCACCAAATTCGAGCCCGAAAACAAAATTTCAGGTGGAACTTTTACTCCCTCGACCCCTCGTTTATCGTTATACGCTTTAGCGCCGTTAAAAAAACAAGCGGCGGCGAGCCAAATGGTTGCCTGTCAAAACGAAAATTTCGGTCTTCGGTATTTTCATCCGGCGTCAAAGATGGAAGCTTTTCTGATTTTTCGGATTTTTCTATGAAATAATATTCACCATCATAAATACTCATTTAATTTCTTTAAATAATTTATTAATTAAATACGATATTTCAATACTCAGAAATCAAAACCAAATCTACTCAGCCTATTGGCGCCTAGCCTAGCAGGAGGATATAGACTGAATTTTCCTTTAGTATGAGTATGACGACAGCATGGCCTTGTGAGAATATCAATAATCCGAAATTAATGTAAGATTTGCACCGCAACGTTCGCCAGTTTGAAACAAAGGTGCCAAGCTTTTATGGCAAACGATTAATCCATCTCCAGTTCCACCCATTTTAAAAAATAATCTATCCTTCAGTTCAGTAGCATCTAATAACCCATAGTTTAATCCATATGAATCGACACTAAAAAGCAATTCACTACCAATTTTTATTTGAGTTGAATCATAGGTCGATTTTGATCTATCCCAGCAATCAAAAAATGAGGTGAAAGTCAAATACCAATAGTCTTCATGCCAATTTGATTTATTATCAATATACACAGCCGGATGGATACTCACATTCGGAAAATCGTATGAAATTAATTTATCTCGAATATTTTTTTTAACCATAAAATTACCGGAGTCAAATATGATATCGGGAACGATTTCATTGATTTTTGCTGAAATTTGCCGATCTTTCGCTGCATTGAAAAATATAAGCGGAGACGACCCCAAAGGTTGCGCCTCAAATTCGAATTTTCGCATCGACGTATTAACATCAGCCATGGCCGATGGCAGATGTTCGTTGAATGCCTCTTTTTGAATAAAAAAATACTCTGTATCGTAATCAATCATATCTATTTTCCAATACGCAATTCATAACCATCAGCACAAATATAAGATATATTTTCTTTATCTTGTCCATCAGCTTGTTTTTTTAAATGATTTCTTCCAGAAGGACAAGAAGAAATTCCTTTGTTTTTTGCAACAGAATCAACTCCACCACACCCAATTAAAGTTTGCTTGGAAAAATGCATTGCAATATTTGTAAGTGGAGCTGATCTTGGCGAATTTTGAATTTTATTCATAATCCACAAACTTAAGTCATTAAGCGTGTCTTGAACCAATTCTTTCTTTTTCTTTGGATCACCTATGCATTCCTTGGAAAGCGAATGATTTATTCGAGTTAAATGCTTAGCCACCATATCATGGTAATCGCTAGGGTGACGATCATCATCATATTCATCCTGCATCACTGGAGCAGTGTGATTTCCTCGATGAGGTTGAACCTTTAAATAACATGCGCCTTGTAATGTGCAGGGAATGAAAACCAAATTTTTCAGTACATTAATATTGTAGCCCAGTGTCTTCATTTCATGAGATAAATTGGACTGCTTCATGCCCTCTGCCGAGATTAGATGATGTGCTTGCATCTTTACCCCATGATGTCGCGGGTGTGCAAGGTCGATCGATATAGCTCCTTTGATCAACTCAAGGTATTGCTTATTTTTTAAGACATTTCCAGTCATACCATTTGCAATCTTAGTTGAGAGTTATTCATATTCAACTTTTCCTCTTCTCGATCTAGGTGTACTATGCTGTGTGCTTCCACATAATCTACATTTTTTATCTCTTCTAATTAAGTCTTTTTTTGCATGCAATTGTGTTTTCGTCGAACCTTTTAGCACTAATCCTTTACTTCGCGCTTTGACTAATTTTTCACTGAGTGCATGGAGATCCTCCACTGCACGAGACAAATCTTCGATAGCTCGGATGAATGCATCGATTGCAGCTTTAGCTTTTTTTATTTTTTTCCCAGCGGTCGATATCCGAGCGCTTGCCAATGCAAAACGTGCAACTAACTGAGCAATTCTGGTTGCTGCAGCTGCACCCGCACTAAGCAATGCTGTTATTATCAGAAGCACCAACTCTATCACTATATACGCAGCACCTTTGCCAGCAGAATAAGCGTAAAAATTAGGAGGAATTGCCTCAATTATTAAACCCACATAAGCCAAATAAGTCAACGCGCTTTCATGATCTGCAATAAGCTCGAGTACGCGGGCAAAGTTGGGGTCATTTCGTATTACTTTAGCTAGCTCTGGATCAATATCAGCAAGTTCATTCTCTACAAAGGCCTGAACACCTTTAGGGTCATTATTCGCAATTAGATTGGGAAGATTAAAAATAGCTTGGCGGTGCTTGTAAATCTTTACGGCTTTTTTGGCATCACATATAACACTTTTCGCAGCCGACTCTACACTTTGTTTCGCAGAATTTAACTTATTTACTTGGGCATCCACAGCCTCCTTTGCGTGCTCCTGCAAGCGCTCCCACCACGCCCAGTTATGCAGTACATCTTCGCTTTCTGAAAGATGTTTATTCACCGCTCGCTCAATATCATTGAACTGTTTTCTTGCATAAGTTCCAAGCCGATCAACACTGGTTTCAGCAATGCTTTCGGCCTTAGTAGCAATTTCTATCCAAGTTTTCTTATCGAACAAATCAGCCTGATCATTTAACCATGACGCGCCGCCCTGATTTACACCTTCCTTGGCACTCGATATAAATGCAATCGTTGGATTTACATCCCATTGCGCTTGAAATTCTGCCATTTCATCAACCAAATTAAGATAGGCAGCATGCAACGTCTGTATAATACCTTCCCGATCTTGAACAATTTCTTTTTCTGTAACAACAGGCTCTACCGTTACATAGACGGCGCCATCCAACGGTGCCTTGATGTGCTTAATTTCCGATATTTCGTTTGTCATATTTTTATGAAATCACTTAATACGATTGATTGAGAGCGATTTTGATATTGTATTTCCCCCAATATTAAGTGTCACTCCGTCCAACGGCCACCGTGTATTCCAAGCGTCGTTATAGTTGGCCTGAACTTCAACCCAAGTATTGTCTTGTTTTGCAAGCAAAGGCATCACATACTCCGATTTGGCCGGCCCAACAAAGCTCTTCTTACCGGCATTGATGACAACCCTCCCCGGGCACTGCACCGTAATATTCCCGCCATCGATGGTGATATTCGCGCCGCCCGCCGTCGACAGCACGATGCGCTTGGCCGCCGCCCAGTCGATATGTGCGTTCGAGCTGATCACGTTCACCTCATCGCGTGCCTGCACCTTCAGCACATCGGCCTGGGCCTGGATATCCACCGCGCCTTTCGCTGCAATCAGCTGCAATCCGACTTCGCCTTCGCCCGCTTTGACTGCGCCGGACAACACGCCAATCGCCTGCCCGCTGTGAACCCGCATCTGCCCGCCCGTTGCGAACTGGCTGTCCGCGCCACTCATCAAACTGACCGTCTCGCCATTGGCCAGCTGCATGCTCTGCGCAGCCGCGACACCCAGCCCGGCCTTGGCGGACACCGTCAAAATGGCATCTGTCATGTGCGGCACGGTGCCAGCGGCTGGAGCTGTTTTCTTTTCACCTGCATCGGCCATGGCCGCATCCAGGCTATCCTGCTTCAGCATGCCCGATACCGCCGTCAGCAGCGCCTTCACCGGTGCGGCTTTCTGATCCAGTGCGCTCACGTTCGCCTTGTCCGCCCCCAGATGCCCAGCAAGGGCCACCGTCTCATGCGTCTTGGCCACACCGCTGAAGGTTTCGGCCACTTTAGTGGCCTGCTTCAGCAAGGCGATCCCCGCCGAATTGTCGCCCACCGGATCGCGCCCGCCTGCGCCATGGCTGATGCCATAACTGGTCACGAGCAAACCCGCCCCGGCGCGCACGGCGCCATAAGCATCGGTGCGCAGTTCAGCACCCTGCCCGCGCAAACTGCCGCGATAATTGTCGGCGCTGTGAATCAGATGCCCCAGATTCAGTTCGCTGCCCGCATGGCTGGTCTTGAGCTGAACACGGCCTTGCGCATCGGTGTCGTCGAACAGCAGCTGGTTATAGCCGGATGCGCCAAACTCCTTGCTGCGCACGCCCCACTGGGCAGCGTTGTTCCGGTGGCCCGCGCTGTCGGCGGAAGCCCCGTGCCATAAGGGGCCGTTGCCGCCAGCCAGATTGCCTTGAGCGGACACGCCATGATCGTTGGCCGGATTGAACACCGTCGCGGCGCTGTCCTGTCCCATCTCGCCGCCGGGAGTGCGTGGAATCCCGCCTTCACCGCGGCCGTTGTACAGCGCGCCGACGATGATCGGTCGGTCAATATCGTTCTCCAGGAACTGAACCAGTACCTCCTGGCCGATCCTTGGAAGGAACTGGCTGCCCATGCCGCCACCTGCGGCGCGTTGCGCCACCCGCACCCAGCAGGCGGCGTCGCCGCTTTCCTGCCAATGGAAACGAATGCGCACGCGGCCTAAACGGTCGCAATACAGTTCGTCCGCACCACTCGCCTGATCGCTGCCGTTTGCGCCGATGACAATCGCGGTCTGCGAACCCAGTGCGGTCGGCTTGGGATGGCTGCGCGCGTCGCTGCCGTCCAATACCGGACGCCATGGAACATCGGCGGCAACCGCCTCAAATGCGTTGGCATAACCAGTCTGGCGCGCCTGCGCGATCACCTGCGCGAAGTCCGCAGGCATCGTCAGCACCAGTTCGGACAGCAGTTCCGGAATCGGTCCAAACAATTCGGCCAGCGCCTGCTGTGCCGGGGTGGGCAGATTGTTCACGCCCACGCTGGATACGCGCAGCACCGCGTACGCTGGGTCAGCACCGTCCATGTGCAACGGCCCTTGCGTTACGCTGATGCGCGTGCCCGCGCGCAGCGTGCGCACGGTGGATCGGCCGTTCCACAGCTGGCTGCGCGCTTCGCGGGCCTGCATCTGCAGCTCGGCGTAGCGGCGCGCCTGTTCGCTGTTCGTATAGGCATACTGGCCGGGGACGTCGTAGCTCTCCAGCGGCGGCAGATTTTTACCGCCGCGCAGCAGCGATGGCACGCTGGCGCTGACGGCCTGCTTGGATTTATAGTCGTAACTGAGCACGGTGCTCAACGATGCGGACACGCTGCGGCGCGCCTGCAATGCCTGTATCGTGTCCTGGCGTTCACCCGCGCGCACGCCATGGAAGCGAATGCCGCCATCGCTCGCGCTGCTCTCGTCTTCGGGCACCGCGTCGTCCCCGGTGCTGTCGGCGAACAGCACCAGTTGCTGGCCTTGTTCGCCTTCTTCAAAGCGCCAGGCCAGTCCTTCTTCGGTCAGCAGGCGCCGGACAAAATCGAGATCCGATTCGCGGTACTGGCAGCAGTAGCTGCGCGCCACCGCGCTGGCCATGAAGGGTTCAACTTCCTCGCTCCAGCGCCATTGCGCCAGCGGCAAATAGGCCTCGAACACCGATTCCACGATCTCCACCACGCTCTTGTCCTGCCACACGCGGCTATTGCGCACCTGGCTCAAACGCCATAACCACGGCGTCAGGCGCAGACGATACCGTGCCAGTCCGCCTTCGCTGCCCAGCATGGCCACCTGCGTAACGTCGCCGCTAAACCGGGTGCGGCTGCCGTTGGCCAGACTGGCTTCCAGGCTGGCGCCGCGTCCCAGCAGGCCGTTCAGATCGACATGGGCGCTGGTCGACAGCACGATCAGGTCGCGCGCGCCGCAGCCCTGCACTGCCTCGTCGGCGGCGAAGGCTTCAACCAGCAAACCGCCGGAACCCAGGTCGGCGCCGTCGTCGTCCAGGGTAAGTTCATATAGCCGGGTCGCGCTGCTAAATTGCGCCAGCGCGGCGGTGATTTGCTTCAGCAGCGCGATGCTCATGAGCCGGCCGCCGCTTTGGCTTGCGCGATCGGCTTGCACGCCGCATCGCCATGGTCATTGCGGCAAACGCGATCCTGGCACTGCTGCGCCTCCTCGCCACTCAACTGCTTGCATTCCTTCAGGCGCGCCGCGACCACACCCTTTTTGGGGCGTTGCGCCTGCACATGCGCCATCAAGGCAGCGAGCAACGTCACATCGTTGTCACGTTCAGGCGCCGCCTTGGCCTTGGCGGTTTTGGACGCCGCTTTGTCCTTGTCGGCCTTCTCAATCTTGTCAGCCTTGGCCAACTTCGGCTCCGGCTTCTGCTCGGCTTTATGTTTTTCCGGCTTGCTCTTGACTTCCGCCTTCGCCTGAACCGGCTTGCTTACCGCCTTCTCGGCCGCCGGGCGTTCCAACGCGTGACTCAATTCGTCGGCGGGATGGGTGCTTTTCGCCGCCGCCTTGGCCTCCGGCTTGGCGTTCAGCATGTCCTTGAGCGATTGCTGGCTGGCCGCCTTATCTTCTTGAATGATCGCGGCGGTGGACGGTGCGTCAGGCGCGGCAGCGGCAGTTGCCGCCAATGCAGCGGCCGCAACCGGCACGGCCGCGGCGGCGGCTGGCGTGCCGCTATGTCCCGATGCGGGGGCTTCCGTGTTTGCCGACGGCGCGGCCGCGCTGGCCAGCAAAGTGTCGGTGGCCGGTTCGCTATCGAGCCAGATCAGCGCGCCGGCGGCCACGGCCAGCACGCCCAGGCCGGCCACACTCCAGCGCAATACGTTGCGGCTGGCCGATTTGCGGGGCTTGTAAGCCTTGGTCTTGCCGCCCTCCATCTTGCTCAAGATGTCGTTTCCACCCTCGTCCGCCTGCGGAGAGGCGGAAAAAAGGCTGGGCCGGCCTGCTGCCGGCGGGCTATCATCACTGCGTCGCAAAATGTACTCCTTGTCAATGTAGCCATTACTTTACTTGATTCAACGGAAAAGTGACGCATGTTAGATAATCAACTGTGCGCAGACCCAACAATTTCAATTGTGTGGGAGATTATCAGAAGCTTAAGTTATACTGCGTGGCAATATATTTCTAGCAAGAATTGAAATGTGAACTTTTTAAAACATTTCGCAACAATTTTGAATTTTGAACCGAGGGTGCTGTGTTTCTTCTGGTAGTGGCGTTGTATTTTTGCCTGGCTTGCCTGATCAGCTGGATGCTGTTGTTCCCGTCCGGGCGCGATTTCGTGCTGCAAACGGTGGCGGGCGCGCGTTCGCGCCTGCAGCGCCGCGTCAGCGATCTGGCCCGCGATGGCGACCAGGGCGTCACCGCCCTGCGCCTGTCGGGCAATGCCCGCGCGCGCCGCATGGCCGATTTCCTGCGTCAGCACTACGTACTGGCACTGGGCGGCCTGGCACTGATTTCCCTGCCGCCGCTGTTCGCGCTGCTGGTCAGCGGTAAAAGCATGCTGGGCGAGTACGAGGTCTCCACCCGCGAAGTGAATGTGCAGGTAGCCGATCTGCTGGAGGGCGAACAGCTGGTGCCGCCGCCGGCCTTGCCGCCGTTGGCGTTCGCCACCGTGGAAGTGGCGCAGGAACGCCCGATGCTGGTTTCGGCCAGCCGCGATTGGGCCCAGATGAACAGCGCCTACACCCAGCGCCTGCTGATGGCCTTCAAGATCATGAAGGAAAAGCATGGCTATGACATGGCGATCCTGGAAGGCTACCGCAGTCCGGAGCGGCAGAACCGCCTGGCGGCCATGGGGCCCAGCGTGACCAGCGCAGCGGCCTTCCAGAGCTGGCACCAGTACGGTCTGGCCGCCGACTGCGCCTTCCTGCGCGACGGCAAAATCGTCATCACCGAAAAAGATCCATGGGCCATGCGCGGCTACCAGCTCTACGGCGAAGTGGCGGAGTCGCTCGGCCTGACCTGGGGCGGACGCTGGAAAATGATGGACTTCGGGCACACGGAACTGCGTCTGCCCGGCGTCATGAAACGATAAACACTGAACAAAATAAGGAAAACACCATGTCTGGACCAGTCATCGTCCTGGGAGATAAAACCTCGCACGGCGGCACCGTCGTCGAAGCTTCGCCGCACAGCGACAGCGGCGGCAAGGGCATCGCACGCCTCGGCGACAAGGTCACCTGCCCTTTGCCAGGCCACGGCGCCGGCACCATCGTCAGCGGCGACACCACCATGATCGTCGATGGCAAAGCGGTCGCGCGCCATGGCGACAAGACTTCCTGCGGCGCGACCCTGATCGCCTCCCAGCAAAATACGGTGGACCAGGTATGAACGGCTGCAAAGGTAAAACTGTCTGATGCGTACCTGGATCAAAGTCTCCCTGCTCACCGTCCTGGCCTTTGGCGTCTGCTGGGGCGGCGCCATCTGGTACTGGCGCGCGAACAATCGCGTGCCCGCCACCAGCGACCTGCTGCTTCTGCTGATCGTGCTGCCGCTGGCACTGCTGCTGGCGATCTGGCTGGGCAGCAAACTGCTGGCCGTACTAACGGCGGCGCCCGCCGTGGCCGCAGCCACACCCGGCGCGGCGGTCCCTGAACCCGCCCCCAAGGCCGGCCCGGTGCTCACCGTGGTGGCGTCCGCACTGCGCGCGCCGCATGGCGAGTCAGCCCAGGAATTGAGCGAAGCGATCGCCGCCAGCAAGGCACGCGCCGACCTGGACCCGGAGCTGTTCGATGGTGAAGGCTTCCCCGTCATGAGCATGCGCGTCAGCGAAGCGGGCGAAGTGCGTCAGGAAGAGGTCATGTCCGATTGGCTGCGCGAGCAAGATATGGGACAGCTGCGCTTCAGCCCCGAGCAGTGGCGCGCGCTGGCCCTGGGCAGCGCGGTGGTGGCCGAACTGGCCGGCCAGGCCGCCAGCCACGCGCTGCTCGAAGAAGGGGAAGTCCCGCCTGGCAGCCCGCGCAAGCCTTCGGTACTGCCGGTACTGCAACTGCTGCCGGTGTTCCCGCTCGACTGGAACAGCCAGCAGCGCCACGCCGCCAGCCAGTGGTTTGTGCGCATCCTCACCGAAGCCGGCTGGCCCGCCAACCGTATCGCCGCCAGCACCGACAGCATCGACGTCAGTGCGCCCGCGCTGCTCGGCCGGCTGGCCCAGTTCCAGCAGCGCGAAGGCGCGCCCTGCCTGGCGCTGCTGCTGGCCTGCGCCTCCCAGATCGGCGACGAGAGCATCAGCCACCTGGCCGCGCGCGGCACGCTGTTCAGCGCCACCAATCCCGACGGCCAGATTCCCGGCGAAGGCGCTGCCGGCCTGCTGCTGGCCGATGCGCTGCAAGCGAGCCATCTCGTCAGCGCCGACCAGATGGAATTGCATGGCCTGCAAGAAGGACTGCGCAACAGCTCGGCCGACGACGGCAAGCGCGCCAGCTCGGCGCTGCTGGGCGAGCTGATCGCACAAACCCTCAGCGGCGGCAAGCAGGATGCCGCCGAGGTCACCATGCTGGTGGCCGACAGCGGTCCGCGCAACAGCCGCGTGATGGAATTGATGGGCGTGGCCAGCGCCGCCCTGCCGCAGCTGGACCACGGCGCGGACGTCATAGCTGCGGGAGTCGGCAGCGGCAGCAGCGGGCCGCTGGCCTTCTTTACCGCGCTGGCATTAGCCCAGCATGAAGCCACCAGCCGCGCCGGCCCCGTGCTATGCGTCAGCAACGAAGACCCCTACCGGCGTTACAGCGTGCTACTCAAGCCCGCTCTCGCTGTATAGTGCCACCCTAATTTTAACGAATTCGAACCACCGAGTCATTTATGAGCCAAATCTGGGATTTTTTTACTTCGCGCATCAGCCAACAGGTGATGGGCTGGGCCGCGTTCGCGGCCGTGCTGCTGATAGGCGCGCGACTGCTGCACCTGCCATGGTGGATCGCCGTCGCGATCTTCGCCATCGCGGCCAGCGGCGCCGGTTTGCTGTGGTGGTGGCGCCGCCGCCGTGAACGCCGCGCCGCGGGTGAGCTGGGCGACATGCTGCAGGAACAGGCCAACAAAGCCCCGGCCAAGGCCGATCCGGCCCAGCGCCAGGAAACCGATGTGATCCGCAAGCGCATGCTCGACGCGATCGCCACCATCAAGGGCTCCAAACTGGGCCACCTGTCCGGCGACGCGGCACTGTACGAGCTGCCGTGGTACATGATCATCGGGAATCCGGCGGCCGGCAAGAGCACGGCCATCGCCAACTCCGGCCTGCAGTTCCCTTTCGCCGACAGTAAAATCGTCCAGGGCGTGGGCGGCACCCGCAACTGCGACTGGTTCTTCACCACCGACGGCATCCTGCTCGATACGGCAGGCCGCTATTCGGTCGACGACGACGACCGCGCCGAATGGTTCGGCTTCCTCGGCCTGCTGAAAAAATACCGCAAGAAGGCCCCGATCAACGGCGTCATCATCGCCGTCAGCATCGCCGAACTGACCGGCAACCGTCCCGAGTTCGCCATCAACCTGGCCAAGAACCTGCGCCAGCGCGTGCAGGAACTAACCGAAAAGCTGGAAGTGCATGCCCCGGTCTACGTGGTGTTCACCAAGGCCGACCTGATCACCGGCTTCAACGAATTCTTCCAGGACAGCGAGCGCCAGGAGCGCGACAAGGTCTGGGGTGCCACCCTGCCCTACAGCCATAGCACCAGCAGCCAGCAGGTGCTGGACGCTTTCGACACCCGCTTCGACGAACTGTACGACGGTCTGAAAGACCTGAGCCTGGCCAATATGGCCCTGCAATGGCGCGAGCGCATGCCGGCCGGCGTGTTCACCTTCCCGCTGGAGTTCAGCTCCATCAAGGGACCGCTGCGCTCCTTCATCGCCACCCTGTTCGAAGAAAACCCCTTCCAGTTCAAGCCAGTATTCCGCGGCTTCTACTTCACTTCCGCACTGCAGGAAGGCGAATCGGTTTCCGCCTCCTCGCATCGTGTGGCACAGCGCTTCGACATCAAGCTGCAGCCGCAGGAACACCTGGAACAGCAGCACGACCAGCAAGGCTATTTCCTGCTTAACCTGTTCCGCAACGTGGTCTTCGCCGACAAGGACCTGGTGGCCCAATACGCCAGCCCGGCCAAGACGCGCATGCGCTACGCCGCCTTCTTCGGCGCCACCGCCCTGGTCGGCCTGGCGCTGGCCGGCTGGAGCTGGTCTTACATGGGCAACCGCCAGCTGGTGGCCAATGTGCAGGCCGATCTGGATCACGTAGTCAAGCTGCAGGAAAAACGTCTCGATCTGCAATCGCGCTTCGAAGCGCTGGAGATCCTGCAAGACCGCATTGAACAACTGGACAAATACCGCGACCACCGTCCGCTGCAACTGGGACTGGGCCTGTACCAGGGCGAGCTGCTGGAACGTAAGCTGCGCGAGGAATACTTCGCCGGCGTGCGCGAAGTCATGCTCAAACCGGTCGGCCAGACACTGGAAGCCTTCCTGACCGAAGTCAACAACGGCGCCGATCAACTGCAGCCGATGGCCAAGCAGCCTGGCGCCGCGCCGGCAGCCGGCGCCACCGCGACCGCGGCGGCCGCACCGGCTGGCCAGCAGTTCAAGGATGCCTCGCCCACCAATGTGGAAGACGCCTACAACGCGCTCAAGACTTACCTGATGCTGAGCGAAAAAGCGCGCGCCGAACCGGGCCACCTGAACGACCAACTGACGCGCTTCTGGCGTGTCTGGCTAGACGGGAACCGTGGCGCCATGCCGCGTGAGCAGATGATCCGCAGCGCCGAGCGCATGATTTCCTTCTACCTGACCCAGATCGCCGACAATTCCTGGCCGCAGATCGACAGCAAGCTGGCCCTGGTCGACCAGACCCGCGACAGCCTGCGCCGCGTGGTGCGCGGCATGCCTGCGCGCGAACGCGTGTATGCGGACGTCAAGGCCCGCGCCGCCACCCGCTTCCCGTCGATGACGGTTGCCCGCATTGTCGGCGACCAGGACAAGGAACTGGTCATGGGCAGTTACGCCATCCCCGGCACCTTCACCCGCGACGCCTGGGAAGGCTTTGTGCGCGACGCCTTCCGCGATGCCGCCAACAAGGAACTGCAAAGCGCCGACTGGGTGCTGAAGACCGCCTCCACCGACGACCTGACCCTGGAAGGCAGCCCTGAACAGATCCAGAAATCGCTGGTGGAACTGTACAAGAACGACTACGCCAAGGAATGGCAGAAGTTCATGCAGGGCGTGACCATGCGCGAGCTGAACGGCTTCGATGCCGCCGCCGCCGCGATGAACCGTTTCGGCGATCCGCAAACCTCGCCGATCAACAAGCTGATGACCACCGTGTATCAGGAAACCTCCTGGGACAATCCATCGCTGCTGGACGCGGGCCTGCAAAAAGCCCAGACCGGCGTGATGGGCTGGTTCAAGGAAACCATCCTGCGTCAGAAGCCGTCGGCCCTGAACGTCAACATCGGCGGCAGCCCGGCAGCCGGCCAGAACGCGCCATTGCAGCTTGGACCGGTGGGCAAGGAGTTCGCCGGCGTGGCGCGCATCGTCGTCACCAAGGAGCGCGACACCTCGCTGATGCGCGGCTATATGGACCAGATGTCCAAGCTGCGCAGCCGCTTCAACCAGATCAAGAACCAGGGCGATACCGGCCCTGGCGCCAAGCAGCTGATGCAGCAAACGCTGGACGGCAACGGTTCCGAGCTGGCCGAGGCGCTCAAATTCGTCGATGAACAGATGCTGACCGGGATGACCGACAACCAGAAACTCGCCATCCGTCCGCTGCTGGTGCGTCCGCTGATGCAGACCTTCGCCGTCATCGTCAAACCGACCGAGGCCGAGATCAACAAGGTCTGGGCAGCGCAGGTACTGCAACCGTTCCAGCAAACGCTGGCGACCAAGTACCCGTTCGCGGCCGAGTCGCGCGCGGAAGCGAGCAACGCCGAAATCGGCCAGATCTTCGGACCGGACGGCGCCATCGCCAAGTTCTTCAACACCACCATCGGCCCCTTGGTGGTCCGCCGTGGCGACGTGCTGAGCGCACGCACCTGGGCCAATATGGGGATTGGCCTGGAGCCGCCCGTGGTCGCCAACTTCCCCGGCTGGATCGCACCACTGAGTGAGAAAGGCGTGGCCGCTGCTGCCGCCACGGCACCTGGCGAAGCCCAGACCATGTTCGACCTGCAGGCCATCAGCGCCATTGGCGCCACCGAGTTCACCATCGAGATCGATGGCCAGGCGCTGCGCTGGCGCGGCCAGCCGCAGCCTTGGGTCCACATGGCCTGGCCGAATCCGCAAGGCGTACCGGGCGCGCGCATCAGCTCCATCGGTGCGGATGGCCGTACCACGGTGCTGCTGAACGAAACCGGCCATTTCGGCCTGAAGAAAATGATCGACGCGGCCAAGCGCAAGAAAAAAGACAATGGCGTGTTTGAACTGAGCTGGGACAATAACGGCGTCGTCGTCACGGCCAACCTGAAGCTGCTGCCGGCAGCGCCGGTTGTTGCCGCCGCTGCGGCGCCGCAGGCCGGCACCGGCTTCAAGCGCCTCAAGCTGCCCGAGTCCATCGTCAGCACCGCGCCGACCGTCGAACAGGCGGCCGGTAGCGTCGCCGCGAATGCGGCAGGTAGCGCCACCGGAGCCGCACAATGAGCCGCGGTATGACCGCAGCGACCGTCGGCTACTTCGGCAAGATTCCCCAGCGCGGCGACTTCGTCAAGGGCAGCGGCAATCCAGCTCTGGTCAAGGTGCTGGACAACTGGCTGGCCCAGGCGATGGAACTGATGAGCACCGATGCGCGCTGGAAGATCAGCTACGACGCCGTAGCGCCGCTGCATTTCGCCTTCGTCGGCCCACGCCGACGCCACGCGATCGCCGGCCACATCGTGGCCAGCAGCGACCAGTCGAACCGCCGTTTCCCCTTCCTGATGACCAGCAGCATCGAGGTCGCGGAACCGGGCAGCTTTGTGCCGAATGCCCCGCTGGTGCTCACGCGCCTGTGGAACCGGCTTGAAAGCATGGCCGTGGGCGTGATCGGCGCCGCCGATCCGGCCGCGCCGCTGCAGGCCGTTGGCAGCCAGACCATCGAACTCGATCTGCGCAGCGCCGCCTACGACGCCGCCTTCGACGACTTCCTGGAAATGCAGACCGTCGGCGCGCTCGACACCATGCTGGCGCAGACCGGCTTTACCGGATCGGTGCGTCAGGTGCTGCTGGCACTGGGCATGCTGCTGCAGCCGGTGCTGGCCAGCAGTTCCAGCCGGCTGGAAAAGAGCCTGTTGCTGCCGCTGCCCGCCGATCCGATGTACCGCAATCTGGTGGCCGCTTTCTGGATGCACCTGATCACGCCTTTCCTGGCGCGCGCCGACTTCGAACTGGCGCTGTTCGTCACCCGCATCCGCGACCAGCCTTCGCTGGTGCTCGGCTTCAGCGGCGCCTCGGCGCACACGCTGCAAGCCATCATGGACCCGCAGGCGGGCCTGGAACGGCATATCAGCTTCGACCAGCTGGAATGGGTCGAAGAGCAGATCGACACCGACTACGCCATCAAGAAGCTGTCCACTTATCTGGCGCAAGCCAATCTGTCACTCAAGTCCGCGCGCGAATCGCTGCACGCGGCGTTTATCGGAACCTGAACATGCGCCACCTCACGGCTACTTTATTTCTCCTGGCCTGCGCCACCGGCGCGCAGGCGCAAACCGCCGGCCTGGCCCCGGCCACGCCCGAGCCGGGCCAGGTGCTGGTCAGCGGCACCGTGCCCGACGAAGCTAGCAAGGCCAGCGTACTGGCACGTCTGCGCGAAGTCTACGGCAGCGACAAGGTAGTGGACCAGATCGCGGTCGGCCAGGTGGCCATGCCGGCCAACTGGAACGGCTATGTACAGAAGCTGATCACGCCGGAACTCAAGCAGATCAGCCGCGGCCAGCTGAAGATCGACGGCAGCAACGTCAGCCTGCGCGGCGAAGTGGCGAACGAAGCGCTGCGCCAGAAGATCGCCAGCAACGTCGCCACCAGCCTCAATCCCACCTACACGGT
Organism: Oxalobacteraceae bacterium; assembly: GCA_013284265.1. GTDB lineage: Bacteria > Pseudomonadota > Gammaproteobacteria > Burkholderiales > Burkholderiaceae_D > Rugamonas. Next base: position 58,081 of record JABTBR010000011.1, read on the forward strand.
GAACAATGGCCTGCGCGTCTCCGCCGCCGACCAGAGCGTTCTCGATAGCGCGCTGGCCAACCGCATCGTCGAATTCGAGAGCGGCAAGACCACCTTCACGCCAGCCGGCCGCGCGATCCTCGATGAGATGGGCGCCGCCATGCTTAAACTGAAAGGCCGCAAGGTCGACATCATCGGCCACACCGACAACCAGGGCCTGCGCGCCAGCAATCAGGGCCTGAGCCAGGCCCGTGCCGAAGCGGTCAAGACCTACCTGGCCGGCAAAGGCATCAACGGCGATCTGCTGACCGCCAGCGGCCAGGGCCCGGATCGTCCGATCGCCAGCAATGACAGCGCAGACGGCCGCGCGCGCAACCGCCGCATCGAATTCCGCATGGCGCAATAAGCGCCTGCCCGCACTTTACGAGGTAAACATGTTTTCAGCAGACCAGCTACTTAACCCGATCAGCGACTCCCAGCCAGCCGGCGCCGACCTGTCGTTCGCACCGGACCTGGACGCGATCGCCCAGGCGCGCCGCTTCGACGATCCCTCGCTCGACCAGGGCGAATGGGTCACCGACCTGAAGGAAGCCGACTGGGACTTCGTCGTCACCCGCTGCGCCGCCCTGCTGGCCGATAAAAGCAAGGACCTGAAGCTGGCCGTATGGCTGACCGAAGCGGCCAGCAAGCGCCATCACCTGCGCGGCCTGGCCGAGGGTTATCGCGTGCTGGCTGGATTGATTGAACGTTTCTGGGACCTGGGCCTGTATCCGGAAGCCGATGGTGACGATCACGACCAGCGCATCGGTAATCTGAGCTGGATACTGGCGCGCACGCCCGCGCTGCTGCGCGAAGTCCCGCTAACAGAAGGCCGTGCCACCGCCTACTCCACCATCGATTTCGAGACCGCGCGCAAGCTGGCCAATAGCAGCAACGGCAGTAGCAGCGCCGCGGCCAATGGCCAGCCCAAGCTGGCCGATCTGGAGACGGCCAAGCGAAATAATTCACCCCAGTTCTGCGCGGCCTTTGCGGCCGACGCGCGCTACTGCATGGATGCCTTGCAGGAACTGGAACGGGCATCCGACGCCCGCCTGGGCCATGACAGCCCCGGTTTCTCGACCGCTCGCGATGCGATCGAAACCATGCTGCACGCGATGCCGGCAACCGCCGTCGCCGTCGTCGACGCGGGCGCCAACGGTGGCAACGCTGGTGCGCAGGAGAACAGCGCCGGCTTTACCGAATCACCAGCCGGCTATAACGTGGTGCCAGTGCAGAGCGGACCGCCTGGCGCGATCCAGAACCGCACCCAGGCCATCGCGCAATTGCGCGCCGTGGCCGAATTCTTCCGCCGCACCGAGCCGCACAGCCCGGTCTCCTATTTTGCAGAGAAAGCCGCCAACGCCGGCGAGCAGGATCTACACACCTGGCTGCGCAGCGTAGTCAAGGACAATGCTTCGCTAGCCCACATCGAAGAACTGCTTGGCGTACAGCCAGTATCCAATTAAGACCTGCGGCAAAGGGCTGGGGACTTGATTAAAACCTACGGCAAAGAGCCGGTGCATTGATTAAAACCCACGGCAAAGAGCCGGGGGCCTGTCCCGCAGGGACAGGCGGGGCGCAGCCCCTGCCCGGACCCAGGGTCAGACCCCAGGGTTACGCCGTGGGTTTTAAACGCACTGCGGCATTCAAACCGAGCAGTTCAGCATCCACTGTACGCCAAACTGATCGGTCAATTTACCGAAGTAGTCACCCCAGATCTGCATATCCAAAGGTGTCGTAACAACACCGCCATCGGCCAGCTTGTCAAAAATCTGCTTGGTCAACTGCCTGTCATTCATCTGCAAAATATGTGCGGACCCGCGCATGGGCTCCGCATCCGTATTGTCGGACGCAAAGAACAGCACCCCCGGCCCCTCAAATTTCGCATGCATGATTTTCCCGCGCATGGCCTCATTGGGAACCGGCATACCATCCGCACCAAACCGCAGCACATCGGTAACGCGACCCAGTCCGCATTGGGTGTAAAACGCCAATGCCTGTTCGCAGCTCGTCGTGAAGAAGAGATAATTGGACAATTGCATCACGTCATCCTATAGATAGCTGAGAATCGGGACAGTACCGGGCCGCAAACGCTATTACTCACCCACCAGCTGCACCGCGTCGATGCGCTTGTAGTCATGCTGCAGATTGTTGGCAATGGTGACCTTGACGGCCTGCGCCTTGTAAGGCGTCTTGTCGAACTTGCGCACAAACCAGGTACGGTTGCCGCGATCGTCCTTCTTCACGTCGCTCACACCGGTCCACACCGTGTTCCACTTGCCGGTGGTGTCCTGCAGTTCCACCTTGTTGATCGCTTCCACACCCGAGCCGCTCGGCAGCACCAGGCGTACTTCCGTCGCCGACACCGGCTTGGCGTAAGTCAGCACAACCGAGTCGAAGCCCATATCCTGCTTATTGTTGGTCCAATCCTTGCCATCGGCCGGGCCGGCGATGTTGCTGGCCAAATTCCCATCCGACGGCGTCTTGCCATCCTCGTCGCCGAAGGTGGAACTGGCCTTCGCGCCCGTCGCCCACTGTGCCTTGGCGTCGTTGATATAGCCGTCTTCCATGACCGCGTAATCGAGCTTGGACTGCTTTTCCGCTTTTTCAGGATCGGCGGCGGCGGCGGCCGGAGCGGCAGCGGCAGGTGCAGCTGCCGCATCGGGGGCGGATGCCACGGCCGGAACCGGCGGCGGCACTTCGTCTTTAGGCTTCTTGTGGCAGGCCGTCACCAGCAGGGACGACATGAGCAGAGCGATGGTCGTGTTTTTATTCATTCCTTACTCCTTCAATGTTCGAAATTGATTATTTCACCGTGTATTTGAATTGGCCCTGCTTGTTCGCACTGACCTTGATCTTGGCGATCGTCGTGCCTTCGGCCATCTTGGCCAGCACCGACTCGGCGATCTCCGGCAGCAGTGTGCCATTCAGGATATTGTCCACGTTGCGGGCGCCGGAATCGACTTCCGTGCAGCGCGCCAGGACGGCTTCGACCAGCGCTTCGTCATAGCTGAATTCCGCCTTGTGATTGGCGGCGATACGCTGCTGGATCTTGCCCAGCTTGAGGGCGATGATCTGCACCAGCACGTCGTCGCCGATCGGGTAGTACGGAATCACTTTCAGGCGGCCCAGGAAGGCAGGCTTGAACTGCTTCATCAGGTGCGGGCGGATCAGCTCTTCCAGCTGGGCCGGCGCCGGCATCTCTTCCTCCGACTTGTTCAGGCAAGCCTGCATCATCGCGGCCGAAGCCACGTTCGAGGTCAGGATGATGATGGTGTTGCGGAAGTCGATTTCGCGGCCTTCGGCATCGTCCATCACGCCCTTGTCGAACACCTGGAAGAATAGCTCCATCACGTCCGGATGGGCCTTTTCCACTTCATCGAGCAGCACCACGCTGTAAGGATTGCGGCGCACAGCTTCGGTCAGTACGCCGCCTTCGCCATAGCCCACATAGCCCGGCGGCGAGCCTTTCAGGCCGGAGACGCTGTGCGCCTCCTGGTATTCGCTCATATTGATGGTGATCAGCTTGCGCTCGCCGCCGTACAGCACATCGGCCAGCGCCAGCGCCGTTTCGGTCTTGCCGATACCGGAAGGGCCAACGAACAGGAACACGCCCTTCGGCTTGTTCGGATCATCCAGGTTGGCGCGCGAGGTACGCACGCGCTGGGCCACCGCCTCGATCGCATGGGGCTGGCCCAGCACGCGCTCTTCCAGCAGATCCTTGAGCTTCAACACGGTCTTGATCTCGTCCTTGACCATCTTGCCCAGCGGGATGCCGGTCCAGCCAGCGACGATGCCGGCGACCACATTGCCGTCCACCTGCACCGGCACCATCGGCGTTTCGCCTTGCAGTGCCTTCAGTTCTGCCAGCAGCACCTGCAGGTCGCCGCGTTGGCTGGCCGCGCCCTCGCCGCCGCTTTCCAGCATCAGGCGGGCGGACTGGATCTGTTCAGTCAAGGCTTTCTCTTTTTCCCAGCGTGCCGACAAGCTTGCAAGTTCCTCGGTCGCGGCGGCATGGCCTGCACGCAGCTCCTTCAGGCGCGCGGTATGGCCTGCACCTGCACCCGCACTGGCTTCGCGCTCCAGCGCGAAGCTTTCGGCGGAGATGCGTTCCAGTTTGCGGGTCAGGTTCTCGATCAGCGATGGGGTCGCGTTCTGGCCCAGCGCCACTTTGGCGCAGGCGGTATCGAGCACGCTGATGGCCTTGTCCGGCAGCTGGCGGCCCATGATGTAGCGATGCGACAGGCGCACCGCTTCGGTAATGGCTTCGTCGTAGACGCGCACATTGAAGTGTTTCTCCATCAGCGGCGCCATCCCGCGCAGCATGGCGCAGGCCAGTTCTTCGCTCGGCTCTTCCACTTTCACTACCTGGAAGCGGCGTGCCAGCGCGGCGTCCTTCTCGAAGTATTTCTTGTACTCGCCCCAGGTGGTGGCCGCGATGGTGCGCAGTTCGCCGCGTGCCAGTGCCGGCTTGAGCAGATTGGCCGCGTCGTTCTGGCCAGCCTGGCCACCGGCGCCAATCATGGTGTGGGCTTCGTCGATGAACAGGATGATCGCGTGCGGGCTTTTCTTCACCTCGTCGATGACATTCTTCAGGCGGTTTTCGAACTCGCCCTTGACGCTGGCGCCGGCTTGCAGCAGGCCCATATCCAGCGTATGGATTTCCACACCCTTCAGCACATCCGGCACGTCGTTTTCCGCGATGCGCAGCGCCAGGCCTTCGACCACGGCGGTCTTGCCCACGCCGGCTTCACCGGTCAGGATAGGGTTGTTCTGGCGGCGGCGCATCAGGATATCGATCGCCTGGCGGATTTCCATGTCGCGGCCAATTACCGGATCAACCTTGCCGTCGCGCGCACGCTGGGTCAGGTTGGTGGTGAACTGGTCCAGCGCCGGGGTCTTGGCGGCGGCGCTCGCGTTCATCTCGCCGACCGGGTCTCCGCCCTGCTCCTGCACACCGGCCGCTTGCGGCGCGACCGTTTCTTGCGAACCGGCGGTGATCTTGTCCAGCTTGTGCTTGATCTGCTCCAGGTCGAACTGTTCGAACAGACGCGAACCCCGATGGGCCAGCTGCGCCAGTTCCGGATCGGTCAGCAGCGCCTGCAGCAGATGTCCGCTGCGGATCGAGCTTTGGCCGCCGGCCTGCAGATCCAGCGAAGCGATCAGCCAGGCATGTTCGAACAGCTTGGGCAGGCGCGCTGAAAACACCGGCGTGCGCGCATTGCCGTTCTTGAAGCTCGCCACTTCGGACTGCAGATCCGCTTCCAGCATGCTGGTACTGATGCCGCACTGGCGCGCGATGATCACGAAATCGCTCTTGGGCTGCTCCAGCAGCGCCAGGAACAGGTGTTCGATGTCGACCTCGAACTGGCCCAGCGAGACGCAGATGCTGGCGGCGCGGGTGGCAGCCGTGCGGCTGGTGTCGTTCAGTTTGCCGATCAGGGTTTTCAGGTTGATGCTCATGTAATCGTTCCTTGTCAATGTAGCGCTTTACAGCGCGTGTATTTCGTAGCGCACGTCGGCGCGATCCTGTTGCGGCCCACTTCCGAGCAGAAAACTGTCCCAGCCCAGCCGCCCGCCGCTGCCTTCATCGAGCCGCGCACTATGCACATCGGCGCCGCGCAGGGTCAGCTGAATTTCATATTCCAGCGCCACGCCGGTAAACATGGTCAGCATGCTTTTCAGCGCACGCGCCGCCTTCCCGCCGGGCAGGAAGGATTCATAGCTGGTCCAGTCCAGCGGTCCCACGTCCAGGCGGATGCGCAGGTCACGCTGCCAGACCCGCGCGCCGGTCATGGCGCCGCCGCCCAGCACCGCATTGGCGCCTCCCAGCGTGCTTTGCTGCTCGGGCGGCACGTCGTACCAGCATCCGATGAACTGGGTGGCCTTGATGTCCTGTCCAAAATACTCGGACAGCACCCGCGCGATATGCGTGGCAGAGGCCGGACGATGGCGCATGGCCGAGGCAAAATAACCCATCGACTCATCGAGCACGCCGTCGCCATCGTCGTTCAGGCGCTGGCGCAGCGACTCGTTACCCAGTCCCGCCAGGGACAGCAGCAGCGGCAGGAACTGGTCCTTGCCGCTGACCTGATACTTCAGCTCCAGCCGGTATTTGCGCCAGGCTTCGTAGAACAAGGCCAGCGCGCGGTTGGAAAAGGTGTCGAGGAAGGCGCGCGGACCGTCGTCCTTGTGCGCCAGCGCGTGGCTGGCGATACGCTCGGTATAGTGCGACGGCAGCGTGCCGGACACGCCCAGGAAGCCCATGAAGGCCGGCGTGATGCGCACATACTTCAGCTGGGCCGAGCGCAAGGCCTCGCCCAGGCTGCGCGCATCGACCGCCACGTCGCGCGGCTCCGCCTGCAACGCCTCCAGCTCGCTGGGCGGGAAGCTGAGCGAGGTGGAATTCTGGAAGCGCAGGTAGTTCGCCACCGCGCCTTCCTGCGCCACGCCGTTGCGCTTGAGCCAAAGCTCGAGCATGCGCACCGCCTGGAAGTATTCGAAGCGGTACGGCTGGGCGAACAGGCGCTCGATTACAGCAGGCTCAAATCGCCGCTTCGTGGCGTGCATCGCAACAGCTCCTCTCCAGATTTATTCGATACGATTACCAGTTGGGTAAAGCTGTTCGCGTGTACATACAGCCCCAGGAAACGCTCGATGATGTGGGCAAAGGCGTGAATGCCGCTACCGACAAAGGCCTCCTCGTCGATGGTCAGGCGCACCTCGATGCCGCGCACCAGGCAGGCGAAGGGATTACCCGGCAGCCAGGCATTCGCGGCCTTGTGCGCGATGGCGCGGATGCCGCCAATCTGGCGCTGGGTCGAGGCCGAGCGTGGCAGGTCGTACAAGGTCAGCATTTCGCGGAAGGCATCGATGCCGCCATCGGTCAGCGACAGGTGGTTCAGCGACAGGTGCGAAATCAGGCGCCAGTGCGCGCCGCGGCCACGCTCGAAGCGCTGCGAACTGGTCGGCTTGCGCAGGAAGCTGATCGCCTTCACCGAGGAACCGCCCTCCAGGAACAGGTCGCCGCCGCGCAGGCCATAAGCCAGCGACGCCGGCAGGTCGCGGTTGGTGCAGCTCAGCGACAGGCTCAGGGTGTCGGTTTCCACCTCGGCCGGATCGAAGTCGATATCGACGATCGAAATCTCGGTCTCGTAGCCGGGGCTTTTCTCGGCAATCATCTCGTTGCGCCGCATCACCCAGTAATGTCCGCTCTTTTCCGGAGTCTGGCCATGGCGCAGCGAATAGAAGGGACGGAACTCGACGATGGACTCGCCCTGCGGCGTCTGGCGCACCAGATTGACCGAGTCGATCGATTGCACATCGTAGGCGAAGGCGCGGCGCGCATCGGCCAGCACCGGATAGCTGGCGGTGGTGTGCGTGAGGCGGATCGGTTCGCCGCGCTGGCGGAACAGATTGACCACCGGCGTGCAGCCGAGCAGCACATTATTGGTCGACAGCGTGCCGAGCATGCGCGCATTGTTCGAATCGGTGCGCAGACCGGCCAGCGCCAGATGCAGCGTGACCGACTTGCAGCCGGCGGGCATGACGCCGACCAGCGCATGCAGGTCGATGTCGAAGAAATTGAACTTTTCGGGGAAACAGAAATATTCGGTCAGCAGGCGGTAAGCGGTATGCGAACGGGCCGAGAAATCGATCAGCGACTCCTCTTCCTCGAAGCCGGCCGCGCTGACAGGGACTTTTTGCAACTGCACCCAGCGTCCATTGCCATCCGCTTCCGCATAGGCGGCCACGCTGCGCATGAACAGCGCATCGCGCAGGGCCGCGCAGAATGACGGTTCGCCATCGATGAAGACGCGCAGCTTGCCCAGTCCCAGTTGCGGAATCGCGACCTGTTCGGCCAGGCAGCTGATGGTCAGGCTGATGCTCGAGGTGGCGCTCGGCGGCGGGCGGATCGCTTCGGGCGCTTCCAGGATCGCCGCAAAGCGCGCGGCCGCGATGGCCAGCGGCGCCACCGTCACCGGATAGGCGGTGCGGAAGGTGCAGGCCACGCCCTTGACGGGACGGGTGGTCAGCTGGGTACCGCGCGGGATCTCGCTGGCGGTGGTCAGCTGGCCGGCCGCGCCGCTGAAGTCCATATGCGCGATCGAGCACGATGGAAACGGACGCAGGTAGTGCGGGTACAGCACTTCGAACAGGGCTTCGGTAAATTCGGGGTAATCGTCGTCGAGCCGCTTCGAGATGCGCGAATTGAGCAGCGCAAAGGACTCGATCATGCGTTCGATATGCGGGTCTTCGCAGACCTCGCCGCCGATCAGCAGACGGCCGGCGATTTTGGGGTAACGCTCGGAGAATTCGCGCGAATAGCGGCGCAGGAATCCCAGTTCGCGTTCGTAGTACGGTAATAATTGGTCCAACTCAGACTCCCGGTTGCGGCATGCGGCGCGCTTTACTGATGGTGTAGTGCAGACTCGATGGCTGCAAAATCGCGTCGAAATTGACCGGTTCCTGTGCCGAGCTCACCACCAGCAAGGCGGTGATGGCGAAATTGAGGCGATTGATCGACCCTTCGCGCACTTCCAGCGAGGCCACCACTTCGCGCAGGCGCGGCTCATGGCGCGCGATGGCGCGTTCCAGGCAGCGGCAAATGTAGGCGCGGTCGTCGGTGCTCGACAGGGACAGCCCGGCAAAATCGTTCAGCCCATAGGTGACGATCGAGCTGCCGCATTCGGGATACCGTTTCAGTAGTCCTTCCGGGATGACGGTGCGTGTGTTGAGCAGCGCCTCCAGATCGCGTGCCACCGAGTCTTTCAGCTCCTCGATAGACAGCCGGACGACCGTGCCGCCGGACGACCTGACAGGTTCGTCCATCAGCCGGTCGAACAATCCCGGTATAAAACCCTTCATCGGTATCCCAAAAAAATGCCGCAACGCCAAGGCGCTGCGGACAAACTAACTAATCAGTTAGCAAAAAACACGACAGAACTTAGGCCGTTTTATTGGCCGACAGATCCCAACCGCCCGAAGTGTTACCACCGGAGCCGCCGCCAACTTTTTGTTGGGTGTATTTCCACTTCACGCGCGAGTACTTGATCGACACGTTTTCGCCCAGGATGTCGCCTTGATGGACAGCTGGTGCCACGCTGCTGATCAGGACATTTTCCAGTTCGATTTCGAAGTACTTGATACGCTCGCCCTGGCCGTCAGCGCGCAGGAACTCGAACTTGGCTTTAGGGATGGTTTTACCCGACGAGCAGGTTTGCAGCAGCAGCGGGGTAGCCAGATCGGCCAGTTTGCTGATGACGATATCTTTGTGCTCGGTACGTTCGGCAGTGTGGCCGCCGCCGGTCGAAGCGGTAGCCGACTTAGGCTGCAGCACTTCCCATTGAACCGATTTGCACTCGATCCAGTCTTTGTGGGTGGAGTCGCCGGATTCGCCTTTGATACCGTCGATTTGCAGGTAGACGTCGATTGCCATGGATATTTCCTTTATTAAGATTTAAGAAGTATTACGATTTGGTCGAAGGGGGGAGCTCCGCGACCAGTCGGAGTGAAACAGACAGCTCATCGAGCTGGAAGTGCGGGCGCAAGAACGACACCGCACGGTAGACGCCCGGACGACCCGGTACTTCCGACACCTGCACCGACGCTTCGCGCAGCGGGAATTGGGCTTTTTGCTCCTGGCTGGCGTTGTCGTCCAACAGCACGTACTGCGTCAACCAGCGATTCAGGAAGTCCTCCACATTGGAAGCGGCGGCAAAGCTGCCAATCTTGTCCCGCATCATCGCCTTCATGTAGTGGGCGATGCGCGAGACGGCGAAGATGTACTGCAACTGCGCCGACAACACCGAGTTGGCATTGGCGGCTTCGGATGCGTACTTCTTCGCTTTCTGGGCCGACTGCGCGCCGAAGAAGGCGGCGTAGTCGGTATTCTTGCAATGGACCAGGGAGATGAAACCGAGGTCGCTCAGTTCCTTCTCGCGGCGGTCCGTGATGGCGATTTCGGTCGGGCATTTCAGCGCGACTTCGCCTTCATCGGTCTTGAAGGTGTGGGTTGGCAGGTCTTCCACCAGGCCGCCGCCCTCCACGCCGCGGATCGCGGCGCACCAGCCGTAGTCCTCGAAGGCGCGGGTCAGCTTGGTGCCGAAGGCGTAAGCGGCGTTACACCACAGGTATTTCTGGTGATCGGTGCCGTCCACGTCCTCGACGAAATTGAAGCCGTCGACGATGGCGCCATTGGCCGGATTGAAAGGCTGGCGGCCCAGGAAGCGCGGCAGCGTCAGGCCGACGTAGCGCGAGTCTTCCGATTCACGGAAGGACTTCCACTTGGTGTATTCGACCGTGTCGAACACCTTGGTCAGGTCGCGCGGCTTGCCCAGATCGCTGTAGCTCTCCAGACCGAACAGCTCCGGCGAGGCGGCCGAGATGAACGGCGCGTGCGAAGCGGCGGCCACGTGCGACATCTGTTCGATGAAGTACATGTCTTCCGGCTGACGGGTGATTTCGAAGTCGCCCAGCAAGGCGCCGAAAGGCGCGCCGCCGAAGGTGCCGAATTCCTCTTCGTAGACCTTCTTGAACATCGTGCTCTGGTCGAATTCGAGTGCGCTCTGGAAGTCCTTGACCAGCTCGCGCTTGGTCGCGTTCATCATCTTGATCTTCAGATTCAGACCGGTGCTGCTGTTGTTGACCAGGTAATGCATACCGGTCCAGCTGCTTTCGAGCTTCTGGAATTCCGGCGCGTGCATCACGGCCGACAACTGGGCCGAGATCATGCGGTCCAGTTCAGCGACGCGGGCGTCGATGGTGGCGGCCAGATTGTCGGATACGACCACGGTGCCTTCCATGACCTGGCTCACCAGTTCGGAAATGAGGTCCTTGGCGCGCGCATGTTCCACGCTGGACTTGGCCACCTTGCTCTGTTCAACGATCTGGTCCAGCAGTCCCAGTTCCTGGGTAGCGCCGCTGGCGGACGCCTGGTTCAGTTGTGCGGACATGGCATCAGTCTTTCGTCGCGTTGGTTTGCTGGCCCAGTTCGGCCAGTTTCTCGGTGCTGTGCAGGACGTCGTTGAGGATATCTTCCAGCTTGTCGTTACCGGCCAGCTTGTTGCGCAGGTCGGCCAGCTTGGTGCGCGCTTCGAGCAGCTTGCGCAGCGGCTCGACCTGTTCGACGATGGCTTCCGGACGGAAGTCGGCCATCGATTTGAACTTCAGGTCCACGGCGAACTGGCCGCCCTCGCCGCTCAGCTCATTGGCCACGCGGAAGGTGGCGCGCGGTTCCACGCCCTTCAGCACTTCGTCGAAGTTGTCGCGGTCGATGCTGACGAAGTTACGGTCTTTCAGGCGCTTCTGTTCCACTTCCGAATTGCCGCCGAAGTCGCCTACGACGCCCATTACGAAGGGCAGTTCCTTGTTCTCGACATTGGCGCCGATTTCGACGTCATAGGTCATCTGTACCCGTGGTGGGCGGACGCGCGCCAGGCGCTTTTGGACACTTTCACTCTTAGCCATGTTTTTTCCTCTGTGGTTCGCTAGTTGTTATTTCAGCGCGTTGAACGGATTGGCGCTGCTGTCATCGCTGGCCGTCGCCTTGCCGCCCTTCTTGTTGTTGGCGGGCGGACGGACGCTGGTATCGCGTGCGGCCTGGCCGCGGTCTTTCGCCACCGGCGGCGGCACCAGCACGGTCTCGCCCAGGCTTTCGCGCAGCAGCTTGGCCAGATCCTGGGACTCGGTGCGCAGGGAACCGGACAGATTGTTCTGGCGGCTCAGGTCAAACAGGGCGCGGGTGGACAAACGCAGACCGCTGATGGCGATGATGCTGTTGGCCAGCTTGTCGTTCGGGTCGCGCAGCAGCGCTTCTTGGGCGCTGACGATCGCGTCGCCGTACTGACCGGCGTCGTAGCGGGTCTGGGCGATATGGATCCAGGGGGTTTTATCGGCCGGGTAGGCCGCTGCCGTCTGCTTCCACAGCGTGACAGCCTGCTCTTTTTGACCGGAGCCGGACGCCTGGCTGGCCTGGGAAAGCAATTCCTCCATCGGGGGCGTTTTCACAACCGGGGCGGTTGTGCACGCGCAAATGCTCACTGCGCAGGCGGCGCCGCCTAGGAGTCGGCGCAAGTGGGTATAGGTGCTCATACATTCCTCAAATTACAAGTAGCAAAAAAGAATGCCTTAATGGCAATTCGCAAAACAGGCGCTACCTTATCAGAAATTTATTATTTATTGCGCTCAATTGAATTCAATCGTGCGCAGATAAGCAATTTCGTTGCATATAGGCAACAAGATCCGCTTGCGCACGCTAGAAATGCAAGAGAACACACGATTTTCTCCAGAAATGTTATTGTTCTGCTACTTAACAAATGGCACTAGCACTGAAGGCGGTCGCGCGCGGGGCTGCCAGCGGGTAAAACAAGGAACCGATCAGCATGACAAGCAAAGTTTTATGGGGTGAAGGACTGTTTCTGCGTCCTCAACACTTTCAGCAGCAAGACCGCTACCACGAGCAGCGCCTGCACGACAGTGTCAAGGCGCTGCATCCCTACGCCTGGGGCGTGGATCAGTTGCAGCTCGACCGCGACGCGCTGGCCAGCAACACGCTGCGCATCCTCGAACTGTCGCTGCGTTTCCAGGACGGCGAACTATATAGTGCGCCCGGCGCCGACGAGCTGCCCGACAGCGTGGACCTGAGCGGCTTGCAGCAATCGCAGCAGAGCGTCACCTTCTACGCCGCCCTGCCCGCCTTCAAAGCCTTCGGCGGCAATTTCTCCGCGCCCGGCCAGGGCGGTGCCGCGGTGCGCTTCGCCCAGACCGACGCCGACACGCCCGACCTGTTCACCCACGCCGCCCCCGCCCAGCTGAGTTATCTGCGCAAGTCGGTGCGCATCGTCTCCGAGTTCGAGCCGCGCGATTCCTACACCTGCTTCCCGCTGCTGCGCCTGCGCCGCGCCGCCACCGGCGGCTTCGAGCTGGACCCGGCCTTCGTGGCGCCGAGCATGTCGATCCGCAGCGCACCGCTGCTGTTCCTGCAACTGCGCCGCCTGATCGACGCGCTGCAGGCCAAGGTCAGCGCGCTGTATGGCCACCACCGCGAACCGAGCAAGAACGTGATCGAATTCCGTTCCGGCGACATGTCCTCGTTCTGGCTGCTGCACACGGCCAGCACCTCCTTCGCCGCGCTGTCGCACTACTTCCACCATCCAACGCTGCACCCTGAGCGCCTGTACGAGCAGCTGCTGACGCTGGCCGGCAGCCTGATGACCTTCTCCAAAAGCTGGAGCCTGGCCGACCTGCCGCCCTACCAGCACAACGATCCCGGTCCCGGCTTCGCCAAGCTGCACCAGATCATCCGCGAGCTGCTCGATACCGTGATCTCGTCCAAGTACTTCGCCATCGCGCTCAAAGAAAACAAGCCGTCCTACCACCACGGCATGCTCGACTCGGGCAAGATCGACGACAAGACCACCTTTTACCTGGCCGTGTCGGCCGATCTGCCGGCCATCGAACTGGTGGACGTGGTGCCGCTGCGCTTCAAGGTCGGCGCGCCCGACGACGTCGAGAAATTCGTGCTGTCGGCCATGCCGGGCGTGCGTTTGGCGCATGCGCCGCAAGTGCCGGCCGCCGTGCCGGTGCGTCCGGACACCTGCTACTTCGTCATCGAAGGCAAGGGCCAGATGTACGAGCGCATGCTGCAAGCCCAATCGATTTCCATCTATGTTCCATCCGGCCTGCGCGAGCTGAAGCTCGAACTGGTGGCCGTTACCTCCTGACCCAAGGACCTTTTTCATGTCTACCGCACCATCCCTGATCGGCGCCGCGCCGGCCTCCACCAATGCTGCCAGCGCCGCGCGCTCCCTGCAGGACTTGATGTACGACGGCTTCTACGCCCTGTTCATGCTGAAGAACGGCAGCGGCCCGCAGGACAACAACGCCTTCGCCGACCGCATGACCCAGTTCCTGGACGACTTCGGCCGCAACGCCAAGAAACAGGGCGCCTCGACCGATGACGTCGACGCGTCCAAGTACGCCTTCTGCGCCGCCGTCGACGAGATCATCTTGCGCTCGAACTTCTCGATCCGCGACGCCTGGGAACGCCGCCCGCTGCAACTGGCCCTGTTCGGCGACCAGCTGGCCGGCGAGAATTTCTTCATCCGCCTGGAAAGCCTGCGCGCGCGCGGCGCCGCCCACGTGCAGGCGCTGGAAGTGTTCCATATGTGCCTGCTGCTGGGCTTCCAGGGCCGTTACATCCTGGAAGGCTCGGAAAAACTCAACTACCTGACCGCACGCCTGGGCGACGAAATCGCCCAGATGAAGGGCAAACGCGGCGGCTTCGCACCGCATGCCGAACGGCCCGACAACATCATCCACAAACTGCGCAGCGACCTGCCGCTGTGGGCGCTGTGCTCGGTATTCGCCCTGATCTGCGCGCTCGGCTACATCGGCCTGCGCGCCTCGCTCAGCAGCAACACCGAAAGCCGCATGAACGCCTATAACGACGTCGTCAAACTGGCGCCGCGCGCCGCCAACCTGACCATTACCCTGCCCTGATGGACGCTCTGGAATACCTAACCTCCGCGCTTGGACTGTTCGGCACGGGACTGAGCCAGCATGCGCGCCTGGTCACGCTGGCCAGTGCCCAGGACTCCACGCTGCCTGAATCGCTGATGGCCGAGCAGTTCAGCGGCCGCGAAGCCGTCAATGAACTGTTCTGCTTCGACGTCGACGCGCTCAGCACCTCCACCGATCTGGACCTGACCATGTTCATCGGCGAAGAGCTGACCATCACGCTGCTGCAGCCCGATGGCAGCCGGCGCGCCTGGCATGGTGTCTGCACCCAGGCCGGCTTGCTGGGCGCCGACGGCGGCGTGGCGCGTTATCGCCTGCGGCTGGAACCGGCCCTGGCGCTGCTCGCACTGCGCCGCGACAGCTATATTTTCCAGGACAAGAACGTTGAGGACATCGTCACCGAACTGTTCGCCGACTATCCGCAACTGCGCTTCGAGTTCGACATCAGCCAGGAGCTGGCGCCCCGCGCCGTCTGCACCCAGTACCGCGAAAGCGACCTGGAATTCTTCACGCGCCTGCTCGCCTCGGAAGGCTTGAGCTGGCGCTTTGAACACGAGCAGGCTTCGGACGATGCCGCCGGCGATGGCCAGGCCAAGCACCGCATGGTCATCTTCGACAGCAAGGCCATGGCGCCCGCCACGCCGGACGGCGCCGAGTTGCGCTTCCACGGCGTGCGCGCCACCGACAGCGACGACGCCATCGACCAGTTCGCGGCGCTGCGCCAGATCCAGGCCAACGGCGTCAGCATCAGCAGCTGGGACCCGGAAAAACTACTGGCGCCCGCCGCCGAGCAGTCTTCCAGCCTCGATGCCGGCGACATGCCCGCGTTGTCGATCTACGACGGCAGCGGCGAGCGCATCGCCAGCGACAGCGGCGCGGCCGATCCGCACAGCGGCTTGATGTTGCAGGCGCTGGAACTGGAAAACAAAGTCTTCGAAGGTGCCGGCGCGGTTCGCCGCCTGGCCGCGGGCCACGGCTTCCAGCTGACCCAGCACGAGCGCTACGCCGATGGCGCCAACGGCTTCACCGTACTGTCGGTCGAGCACGCGGCGCGGAATAACTTCGCCTCCGCCATCAAGGGTGCGGACGCCGTCGTGGAATCTGGCACCTACCGCAACAGCTTCCGCTGCGTGCGCGACGCCGTAGCCATCGTACCGCGCGCCACCGCCGCCGTGCAGACCAGCACCGCGCTGGGACCGCAGACCGCCCTGATTGTCGGCCTGTCCGACACGGTGGCGACCACGCTGCGCGATCATCAGGTGCGCATTCAATTCGCCTGGCAGCGCGGCGAAGCCGCCAATGCGGGCGGTATGAGCCACGACACCGACAGCAAGGGCAGCGCGCCAGGCGACGAACGTTCCGGTACCTGGGTGCGCGTAGCAGAAGCGCTGGCGGGACCCAACTGGGGCAGCCAGTTCACGCCGCGCATCGGCACCGAAGTGCTGGTCGACTTCATCGAAGGCGATATGGACCGCCCGATGATCGTCGCCCAGTTGTACACCGGTTCGGATTTGCCGCCGTTTTCGGCTGGCGTGGATTCCGGCGTCAATCATGGTGGCGTCCTGTCCGGCATACACAGCACGAATTTCGATGGCGGCGGCTACAACCAGTGGCAGCTCGATGACACGCCCGGGCAACTGCGCACGCGGCTGGCCAGCAGCAGCGCGGCGTCGCAACTGAACCTGGGTTATCTGATCCAGCAGTCGCCCTCCTCCGCCCAGCGCGGCAGCTATCGTGGCAGCGGTTTCGAACTACGAACCGACGCCTGGGCCGTGGTGCGGGGCGCCGAAGGCGTGATGCTCTCGACCAGCGCGCGCAGCGCCGCCGGTAGCAGTGTCGCGTCCACGCAGCTCGACGCGGCGGAAGCCGTGCGCTCGCTGCGCAGCGCCAATGAACTGAATGTGCGTTTAAGCGAAGTGGCGGGCAAGCAGCACGCGCTGTTCAGCAAGGATGCCTTGACCGCACAAAAAGACTTCATCAGCCAGATCGATCCCAAGGAAAAAGGCAAGTACGACGGCGACGTCAATGGCCAACAGGCCAGCAAAGCCAAAAGCGGCGCACGCGAGCTCGATGCCGCACAGCCGGTGGAGAAGTTCGCCAGCCCCGTCGTGCTGATGGAATCGCAAGCCGCGATCAACTGGGCCACGCCCGCGTCGACGCTGCTGTTCGCAGGCCAGCAACTGCATTGGACCAGCCATGGCGACCTGCATCTGGCGGCAAATCACACCGTGTCGGCGGTCGCAGGCAACGCCGCCAATCTGTTCACGCATGGCGGCGGGATTCAAGCCTTTGCCGGCAACGGCCCGGTGTCGTTGCAGGCACATACCGATCAGCTGGAGATTTTGGCGGACAAGGAAGTGGTCGTCATCTCCGTCAACGATAGCATCGAGATCAAGGCCAACGAGAAAATCACCTTGCAGGCCGGTCAGTCCTCCATCACGCTTGAAGGCGGCGACATTACCTTCGCCTGTCCTGGGAACTTTACGGTGAAGACTGGGCAGCATTTGTTTGCGGGCGGAGGTCGTTCCGAAGCATCCTTCTTGCCTTTGCCAAGCTCCACTATGAGCTTGTTCAGCCGAAAGCTTCAGTTAAAAGATGCCGGCACTGGGGAAGCACTCGCCGATGCGCCTTACTTCGTGCGTCTAAAGGGCGGAACCGTCTTCCACGGTGTGACCGATGGCGACGGTTTCACCGACATAGCACAAAGCGATAACGCGGAATCGGCAAAGGCCTATGTAGGCCATGCAGCAATGGTAGAAATCGCAAAATTCACGAGGGAAGCATGACTAGTCCGTTTGACGTGCTGTTTTTGGAGCCGGTTGAGAAGAAAAAACCACATGTGGTCAAGGTGGGGTTCGTCGAGGAATCTGGTCGTTACAAGATCGGAAAGCCAACCCGCCCGGCCTACACTCACGACCACGGTTTTCTCCAAAACACCCCGAATCATAAGCCCATTCGGGAGCCGACCCTGGATGACCGGAAAATGTACACGAAGTGGCTTGCCAATCTCAACGGCGCTGAGCTACTTTGCAATCCGACACTTGGCAAGAAGATTGATCGTTGCAGTGGCGATCTGACAGACGCGACTGCGGCATATCGCCATTTTCTCTTTGGTAAAGGTGCGGATCGAACCGTCAATTATGAAGGATTTATTCGAACGGACATGGCCGCTTATGCCTTGCTGGATAAAATAGCGACGGATTTCATCGAGCAGATCGAAGTAATCGGAAAGGATAGGTTAAAGTTTTCCGTTACTTCAAGCATGTACAGCGTCGGAACGGATGGGATAATCGGCATGCCTCAAACGGCAAATTGGCAAAAAACACTAGGAGCACACGTTCTTTGGGTAAGTGCAGATGTAGCGGTAGCAACAAATTCAGATGCGGAAATTTGCTATAACGCGGATCTGACACTTCACATTGAGGACAGATATAACTTCAATCCCGGCAGCGCCGACATAGCGACAAAAATTTCCGACAAAGAGAACGGACAATTGGAGCTATGTGGCATGGGCGTCGAATATATGAATTATGCTGTGATTAGAAGGAATCTGACATGGGTAGCCAAGAAGCCAGCGACAAAAATGCTTACTGGAACGCCGACCTCTCAGTGATTTATCTAATAGCTATAAGATAAATAATGAACATCAATACAAAAACAAAGTCCACAAAAAAATTCATGTGGCTATGCGTATCACTATTACTAAATGGATGTGGAATGAAAGAATCGCAGGCTTCGACCGAAATTTCTGAACTGAATAAATTAGTTCAGGTTTCGATACCAATGAAATCGGTCCAATGGGAGGTACTGCAGTGGCCTTATGACGATGGTTTTCTGGCTGCCAGCACCGAAATAGTAACATTAGTCGCCGAATTTGAGCCTTTAGATCCGAAATGGGTCCCTATAGCAAAGGAACCTCTCAAACCGAAACGTCTTGCTCCCGAGTCTGGGCGGGACTGGATGTCTCCCTCCTTCAAGAAAATGCTGGCGTCGGAATATGTTGATGTTGCCAAATTTAACTGCGTTAGTTATAAATCGAAATTTACCAAAAGCGGTAATCTGATCGAGGGTTTCGTTTGTGAATCAGGCGGGCGAGGTCTCCTGTACCTGCGGCTTGCTGACTATACGGTACAGGCGGAATCCAGCGCAAACGTTCCTACGGAACCGCCTGCAACTAAGTAAAAATGAAACGAAATCGGCTTACGGAAGCGTCAAAGAGCCAAGGCGCTCCAAAAAACATCGGCGAGTTGACCGATTGAACGAAATATACTTAAGATTTCCTTTTTTAACTTTCCCATTATTGATGCGGTGTTCCAATTCGAATCCTGGGCCAGAACTCTCTCGTCTTTCGAAATAAACAGTCAGCCAACGAGGCGAATTCAATAATCTTTATATTCCCACGGCACTCTTAGACGAAAGTGAATCACGTTAATAAATTGGCTTTAGTACTTATATCGATACTAATAACTGGATGCGGGGCTAAGAAACCAAAATTCTCCTTCGACATCTTCGAACTAAATAAATTGGTTCAAATCCCAATCCCGATGAAGTCTGTTCAATGGGAGGTGGTTTACTTGCCAGAAGACGATGGCCTTCTCCCTGGTCCGACCGATTATGTTTCACTCGTTGCGGAGTTTGTACCTTCCACCCAAAACTGGTTCACTCAAATAAAGGCACCTATCCAATCCACCTATGTAGACCCCACGTTTGTACGAGCCTGGATATCCGCTCCATTTAAATCAATGGTCATCGCAAATTACGTCGAAGTTGGAAAATATCCCTGCTCGAGCTTTAAAACGACATTTACCAAAAGCGGAAAACCGGTTGAGGGCTTCGTTTGCGAATCTGGAGGCCGCGGTTTTCTTTACCTGGCGCTTGAGGATTTCACAAAGGGCGTTGAACCTAGCGGCGACAATTCGTCGGTAACGCCTGAAACTCCACAAAACAATGTGACACCCAAATGATCCAATCCTTTCGAATGTGCACGCGAGGCCTCATTGGCGCTGTACTGCTCAATCTGGCTCTGCTGGCCCCCACTGCCCTCGCCGCCTCCATCTCGGCCATGCCACGCACGCCCGTCGACAAAGCCGAACTCGTTCAACTGGGCCTGCTACCGGCTGGTAAGCTGGTTCTCGCCCTGACCACCGCCGACACCCTAGGCCAGCACTATCTGGTCCTGTCGCAAAAGCACAGCCAGTCCGAGATTGACCCTGACCCGGGCCACGACGTGAAAATCGACCTGCTCGCCTCCTACTATTCCTTCGGCGATGGCCGCTGGAAGCGCGACTGGACCATCGAAGACGGCGTCGACTGCCCCATCGTCGATTCCAACGCCAGCTTCTACCCGACAGCCGTCACCGTCACCGACCTGGACCAGAACGGCATCGCGGAAATCACCGTCGCCTACAAGCTATTCTGCGGTGGCGGCGTCGATCCCAGCGTGCTCAAGGTGATTCTGCGTCAGGGCAAACAAAAACTGGCGATCCGTGGCCAGACCCTGATCAAGACGCGCGGCCAGCCTTCGCTCGGCGGGGAAATGACACCGGACAAAGCCCTGTCACTACCCGCCAACGCAGTCTTCAAGCAGCACCTGGAAGCCATCCGGAACCGGGTCTATATCGAAAAATATTGAGTCTTATCGTTCTGGTAACGCTAACCCAATTGTGTCCACGCAAATGGAAATGTTGCTTACAATGCCGTTTCGCTAGCCGCACTATTCCTGTCGAACCGGTTTTGGAGTACAACTACGGCTAAGCTCTCCATTGAACAGGGTGCCATGAACCCGGCGCTCTTATCGCAAGGATAACAATGAAAAACACGCAACAGCCAAGGGAAGACGACACGACGGCCCGCCTGGTGGAAGATGGCATCACCATCGACACCCAGGCCGGCGCAGCCAACGCGTGGGTATATATGGCATACAAGGAAGTGCCGGCCAGCGTTATTACGCGCGTGCTGGCCTACCCGAACCAGAGGCGCCGACAGACGCGCGGCTAAGCAAGGAAAGGCTTCCGTACCGTTCCGCCCGTCATTTCACCGTCGCTCAAACCGGGAAACCCAGTGCCTACTCTCGACCGCTTCTTTAAACTCACCGAAAACGGCACCAACGTCCGCACGGAAATCATCGCCGGCTTGACGACCTTCCTGACGATGGCTTACATCATCTTCGTCAACCCCACCATCCTCGGCGACGCGGGACTGCCCAAGGATGCCGTCTTTGTGGCAACCTGCCTGGCGGCCGCCCTCGGCACCGCCATCATGGGCCTGTACGCCAACTATCCCATCGGCATGGCGCCGGGCATGGGCCTGAATGCCTACTTTGCCTATGCGGTCGTGCTCGGCATGGGCGTGCCCTGGCAGGCGGCGCTGGGCGCGGTGTTCGTGTCCGGGTGCCTGTTCATCATCGTCAGCCTCATCGGCCTGCGCGAGATGATCGTCAATGGCATTCCCCATTCATTACGCACTGCGATCACCGTCGGTATCGGCATGTTCCTGGCGCTGATCGCGATGAAAAGCGCGGGCATCGTCGTCGCCAATCCGGACACCATGGTCAAGGTCGGCGATCTTCACCAGCCCAGCGCGATCCTGGCCATCGCCGGTTTCCTGCTGATCGTCACACTCGACCGCCTGCGCGTCAAGGGCGCTATCCTGATCGGCATCGTGGCCGTCACCACGGCGAGTTTCTTCGTCGCGGGCAATACCTTCCGCGGCCTGGTGTCAATGCCACCATCTATCCTGCCGACACTGTTCAAGTTCGATCTGCAAGGCGCGTTCTCGGTCGGCATCCTGAATGTGGTGCTGGTGTTCTTCCTGGTGGAATTGTTCGATGCGACCGGTACCTTGATGGGCGTGGCCAGCCGCGCGGGACTGCTGGTCGAGGGCAAGATGCAGCGCCTGAGCAAGGCGCTACTAGCCGACAGCTGCGCGATCGTGGCCGGCTCCATGCTGGGCACGTCCAGCACCACCGCCTATATCGAGAGCGCCTCCGGCGTGCAGGCCGGCGGCCGCACCGGCCTGACCGCGCTGGTGGTCGCCCTCATGTTCCTGGCCTGCCTGTTTATTGCACCGATTGCCGGCGTGGTGCCGGGCTACGCCACCGCCCCGGCGCTGCTGTTCGTGGCCTGTCTGATGCTACGCGACCTGACCGAAGTGGACTGGACCGACAGCACCGAAAGCGTGCCGGCAGCCATCACCGCGCTGACGATTCCCTTTACCTATTCAATTGCCCACGGCATCGCTTTCGGCTTCATGAGCTACGCGGGTCTGAAGCTGTTGACCGGCAAGGCGCGCGGCGTCAAGCCCATCGTCTGGATCATCGCCGCCGTGTTCCTGTTCAAGTACGTCTACCTCAAGGGCTAAGCCCTGCCATGAGGACCTCATGCTGACGATTCGCGATGCCCAAATAGAGGCTTTCCAGCGGGACCTTGACCTCACTTATATTGCTCGCTTGGCCGAGCGACTACGTGTGGATAATCCGGCCATCGCCGCCGGTATGGACGACAATCAACTACAGCAAGGCCTGCTGGACAGCTTGCGCCGCGGGCGCCGTTTCGGCATTGAAGCAGCCTTGGATGTGATGGCGTTCTTCGCAGCGACCATCCGGCTCTCGCCCCGCTTCGACAGCACGCCCAGCGCCATTGCGCTGCTGTCGGACCAGACCTTGTCGCAGAGCGAAAGGCTGTACCGGGTATCGCTGTTGGTGCCGGCACTGGTCCGGGCCGAAGCGGCTGGACTGCCGGCATGATGCCGCTGGAGTTTAGCGCCTGGACTCCGGAATTTCCCGAGCTAAGCAGTTCAGTCGAGGAATGCGGGCAGGCGACAACGGTATCGATTGCCGCATTCCAGCTGAACACAAATGACCATGCCGGCTTCGACGGAGAACATGCCGCGCTCGACTTCGCCAGTCCGGGCCGCGCGCTCGTCCGCGCCAAGACCAAGACCAGCCTGACGCTGCGTTGGGACATCCATGGCTGGACTGGCCTCGATACCGGCGAATCCGGTGTCGGCGCTGCCATCCATCTGTACCGCAGCGGTTCCAATCGCCCCATAGCGCGGATCGACATTCGCGTCGCGCAAGGCGAAACCGTGCTGACGGAACTGCCGGGAGTCGTCTTGCAGGACGACGACAAGGCGCTGTGCGTGGACGGTTTTCTCTCAGTGGAAGGCGGCCCCTATCTGGCACGCATCGGCATCCTCAAGCTAAAAGCCGGTGTCACCCGGGGCGTGCTGGGGCGGCGCCAGTATTTCGACCTGGCGCCGGTGGTCATTATCGGCGCCGGTGCAGCCGGCTTAAGCGCTGCCAACACACTGTTGGCCAACGGTGACGATAGAATTCTGATCCTCGAAGCGCGCGAGCGCTGCGGCGGGCGCGGTCACACCCAGAATTTTCCGGATAGCGAGATCTCTGTCGACATGGGCTGTCAGTGGTTGCAGAACGCAAACGAAAATCCCTGGGCCGATGTCATGGGAAATAGACGCCGGCAAAGCCAGCATCTGCAGACAGCATTGCACCACCACGCCGGCGTGCCCATCCTTGATTTCGACAGGTATGAATCCGCGGTATCGCACGCCCTGTATGCCTGCCGGGCAGACGAGCATCTGAGCGCAGCCCTACAGCGGACTTTGCCAGAATGGGCGAACGCCTACCCGGAACAAAAATTCAAGACCGAGACGCTCAATCCAGCGCTAAAGGAACTCGCTCAACGGCAGAAAACGAATGCAAGTCTTGCGGACCAGAACTTCGACCCTCTCAGTGAAGCAGCCCGGGTACGCGCCTGCAAACTCGGTCAGCTGCGTAACCAACAGTACCTCGCACTGCCCAGGCCGCGTAGCACTGTCGATAGAGACAGCATAAACCAGATGCCATTTACCGACGAGCTCAATGCCTTCATGAACGGCGCATGGCATACATCGGATCTGCTGCGCATCGTGAAAAATGAGAAGGCTGAGGAGCAGAAGAAAATCGATGCCACCGAAACGAACGAGCTGCGCGCACGTCTCAACGCTGAATTCAAGGCAGGCCCAGGCTCAGCCGACGCCATCGCCGCACTGCTGCACGAAGTTCAAGGAAACGCGACGCTGAAACTGGCACTGTGCTGCGAAGCCGAACTGGACGAGTCTATCGAAGCCGATCAATTCACCCGCAATGATGGCGGCTACAGTAAGGACGACGACGACGACGACGACGCCGGCGATGACGACGACGACGACGTTGAAGACCCGGCCGAACTTCCAGTGGAAGGCGGGCCGGCTCCCGACTACGTCTTCACCAAGCTGCCTGACTATACAGTCCCGACAACAAAGCTCCCCGGTGGGAATTTTTTCACGGTCGAGGGCTTCGGGCAGCGTATGGTCGATTTTGAGAAAGATCTGTCGACGCAAAAGCCCTTGCAACTGCGCGTGTTGAACCGCCATGTCACGAAGACGGTACGCTCGGCCGCGAACCATGTTGTCCTGAGCACGCAGCTCAACGATGAGACGCCGAAATACTTCGCTGCGATCGCCGTCATTGTCGCCGTGCCCACGCCCATGATTTTTGCGGACCCGGTGCGGAGTGCCGCCGTGCTAACGTTCGAACCACCACTGCCGCTCCCCATCATGGCCGAGTTCAAAAATCTGCCGCTGGGCCATTACAAGAAAGTCATTCTACAAATTCCGCCGGGAACGCTGCGCGAACGGCTAAACACACTGCACGAGCATCATGTCCGCCCCGGCGATGGCAGCGCGTCGTCATCCAGCAGCACCCTGCCGCCCATCCGGGAGATTTGCCTGTATACGATGGACGGCCCGGTTCCCTGGAAGTTCTTGTACCGCCAGGCTCTGAATATGATAGTCGCCTTTGTCGGCGGCGTGAAGGCGCTGGAACTCGATGGCGCCGACAATGACACCGTGCTTGCCGCCACCAAGAACGCGTTAGGCTGCGCGCTGGGTGCGGACGCGAGCACCGCCATCGAGGCCGGCTGCGTCGCACCATTCCTCACCAGCGCCTGGAGCACCGATCCCTACAGCCTGGGGGCCTATTCCTACACGGTTCCGGGCGGCGTCGTGTCGCGCACATTGTTGCAGAGCGCAGTGGTGCGCGAGCGTATAGTATTCGCCGGGGAAGCACTGTGGGAGGACGATTACGGTACCGCCCATGGCGCCTGGTATAGCGGCGAGCGCGCCGCGACACTGTTGCGCAGCACGCTCGATCCACAGTGAGCCGGCACGCCGAAGCTGCTACCCTGCCTACCCGGGCCAGCGGCGACCGCCCAGCAGGACGCGCGGCATTTCAGACGCGTAGCAGTGCCTGCATATCGGCCAGTGTGGCCGGCGCGGCATCGCTCTGGCACCACTCGTAGATGCGCATGCCGTCGAAGGGCGCTTCCAGCGTTTCCCCGCTGAGCTTGAAACCGGTGCGCCGGAATAAACCGGTCTGTGCCGAGCGGGAAACGGGCACCGCCACATAGAGCCGGCGTATGCCTTCCTGCAAGGCATACTGGCGCAAGTTCAGCATCGCGGCCACGCCATAGCCGCGCCGTTGGAACGGCGTACCTATCCATAAACCGAACAAGGCCGCATCGCCGCGCCTGGCCAAGGCCAATCCGCCCACCAGTCCATGGTCGGGATGGCGCAGCGCAAACCGCACCGCGGTGCCCGCGCCGCTACCCTGGCGTATCCAGCGCCGCGTGGCATCGATACTGTCCAGTACCGGCAGCAGCGGCAAGGCCGCCACGGCGCTGCTGCGATGCAATTCCCAGTACGCTTGCGCGTGGTGCACGCCCAGCGGGGCGGCGCTCAGGCGGCCGTCGCCCAGCGCCTCGGCCTGCCCGTGCGGCGATGGTTGACCGAGCGCTTCATCGTCCAGCACCGAGGGCAACGCTTGCAACACGGCAAGGTCGTCCGATGCCGCTGCCACGATCGGTTCGGCAAAGCCGGAGACCGGCCCGGCGGCGGGCGCGTCCATGGTCAACGGTGCCAGCATGGCGCCGGCCGCCGGCAAATGCATGCCAAACTCCTGTGGGCAAAGCGCATCCGCACTTTCAATGACAATCCGGGACACCGGCCCAAGAAAACGGCGCCTTTCCTCATCGGTACAGGTAGGCAGGTAGACGCGCAGTACCCTGGGATCATAAAAGCGGAACAGCAGTTCCCTCCCCTGCTCGGTTCGCACCCTCAGCAATTTCTTGAAATGCAGGCGCAACTGCTCCATCGTCACCGCGGCAGGCGTGATGACCAGCATGCCCCAGCTGTTGCCCCAGGCGCGCAGCAGCAATTCCCGCGTTTGCGGCGACTGCGCCGCCAAATGCACCAGATAGGGCGCGGCCGCCAGCAGGCGCGGCGACACCCGGTTGGCGAACAGACAGGCCGACTCCAGCTTGCCCCGGTTGACCAATGGCGCAATGGCTCGATCGCGCGCGCCATCGAGCAGCAGATACACCTGCGGCCCGTGCAAGCTGTCGCCCTGAGGCCAGAGCTGGCCGATCAGATGGTTGAGTTGAAATTCGTTCATGCCTGACCCGCCTGCTTGGCACCGGCGCCATCGTTGGCCGCTTCGGCCGACTTGGCGGCCCGCTCCGCCTTGGCTTTCTCGCACACGGCGCAAAAGGGTTTGCCATCCTCCGCCGCTTTTTCCATCGTGACAGCCTGGGCATCCTGGTCGACGGTGTCGAGCGCTTCCTGTTCCTGCTGCTGGGCCGGCGGCGCGTCTTTGCCGCGCGGCGGCGGCAGCGGGCCTTGCGCCTGTTGTGTCGATCTGCGTGCGGCGGCCGGTGCCGGCGCTGGCGCGGCCGCGGCGGCGCTGTCGCCGGCGCTGCGCGCGGTCCCGGTGGCGTGCAGCGCCACCACCTGCAAGGTGCCGCGGCCAAGTTTCAGGGCAACCTGGCGCAGCACGGCGTCGTCGCTGATCTGGCCAGGCAGATGCATGGTTTGCGCCAGCAACTGGCGCAAACCGCTAACGGCATTGCCGTCGCTGCAATGCAGACGCAGCAGCGCATAGGCATCTTCTTCATGGCGCAGCGCGATGACGGTCTCGATCAGACTGCCGGCGGCCAGATCATGGCGTTCGCGCACTTCCAGACGCCGCGGTGCGTGACAAATGCAAATTCTCATGGGGTTCATTCAATGAATTGGGCCGGTGAAGGCGGCCTCGGCACCAGTATGACGAAAGCGCCGCGCCATTACCAGTAATCCCAAGCGGTAAGCGAAATTTGCCATACCGCCTTTCATGGCGGGCTGTACGCCGAATAAAACGATACCGTGCGACTTGCACGTAACAAGCCAGCTAGTATTGCACATTGATTTCCCATTGCGCCACCGCGAGCTGGGCTGAGCCGAGCGCTAGCGTCGGGGCTATTTCTTTTTGTCTTGAGTCGAAGATGGGGGTAGCGGAAGGCGCGCGATGGCCGCCTCCATCGATGGCTGAATATACAGAACAAGTGGTGCTGCGGGAGCGGAGAACGCTGGCTGTGTTTTGCTGGTGTTGAACAAGTAAACGTTAACCGAAACAGAGATCGTCACCCCGGCAAGTACGGTGGCAGCCATCCATTTGATAATTTCGCTTTGGAATGTAGAGAACTTGGCGTCCATCCTGACTTCCAGATGGGCAAGCTTCTCGTCGGTTCTTTGCCGATCAACCGCCATCTGTTCGCGGATACTTTCAAACCCCATACGAACGGCGCTTTCCAAGAAGTCAAAGCGCGCATCGACTCCATCAAAACGAGCGCCGACTTTATCAAAACGCGAGTCGACTCTATCAAATCGAGCGTCGACTCGATCAAAACGTGCGTCGACTTTGTCGAACCGGGCATCCGTCTTGGCCTGATACAGCTTTGCATCTGCCGTACGAATTGCATCCGCAGCGGCAAGCCTTGCATCGATATAATCATTTTCAGGAACGGAGCTCATTCCCCCAGTTTTGTGTGCGGGCGCTCGAATGTCAACGCGATTTTCGCAGCGATTTGCGTCAGCACAGACGCAGGCGGAGGCCGTCCCTCAACCCTGCTGGCGCATTCCCTGCGACGCCACCAGCAGCGGCATCTCCCGTATCCCGACCACGCCAACCAGATTGTAGAGCCGCATGCGGCACAGCACCAGCGCATCCTCCTCGCCGGCGCACACGCGCATATGCACTTCCATGCCGGTGTCGCTGTTGCTGGTGCGCAGGCCGCACAGCTCCAGGTTCAGGCGCCGCACGACGGCCAGCGCCGCCTCCAGGGTACCGATAGCTGAGTCCGCTTCCACGCCGAAGCGGAAGCTTTTTTGGTGGGGGCTGGGATGTGTATTCATACTTCCATCTTAGCCAGCAAGGCAAAAAATAGGCTTCCTGATTTTCCGAAAAAACCAGACAGCAAGAGAATAATCATCCTTAATAGGTATAATTTAAGGAATTTCTACCCAACACCATTAAAAATCATGGAACAACAAGCGGAAATCGATGCGATCGACAGGCGTATCTTGCGCGAGCTGCGCCAGGACGGCCGGCTCAGCAATACCAAGCTGGCCGAAAAGATCGGCCTGTCCACCACGCCCTGCTGGAACCGCGTGCGCGCGCTGGAAGACAGCGGCGTCATCGAAGGCTATACCGCCCTGCTCTCGCAAAAGGCGCTGGGCCTGCCCGACACGGTGATTATCGAAGTCACGCTGGACCGCCACGACGACGACATCTTCGAATCCTTCGGCACCGCGCTGGCCGCCCTGCCGGAAGTGATGGAAGCCTATCTGCTGACGGGGGAATACGATTACCTGATCAAGGTGGCGGTGGCCGGCACGGCGGGCTACGAGGAATTCTTGCGCCGCAAGCTCTACAAGATTCCCGGCCTGCGCCACAGCCGCTCCACCTTCGTGCTGCGCTGCCTCAAGCGCGCCGCCTCGGTCGAACCATAAGGCAGCGCAATTTTCCGGCGCGTAAACGCACAAACCGGGACCGGCCGGCGGGCACGGTCCCGGTTCGCGGGACAATCAGACTACAAGATCGCTTAGAAGTGGTATTCGGCGCGGATCATTGGGGTCTTGGCGGTTTGACCGTTGTTGCCGGTGGTGGCCGCGGTGTTGCCGAACTTGTTGCGCCAGTATTGATACTCGATACCCACGCGGAAGGTGTTCTTCGGACCGCCAGCCAGCGCACCGACGTCGAGCATGACCTGCATGTCGATATTGGTTTCGGCGCCGGTGTCGTTACCGATTTCGTCTTTGCCCTTGGAAGCGATAAAGTTGGCAAAGCCTTCGAACGAGACCAGTTGGCTCAGCGGAATACCCCAGTCGGCGGCCAGCATCGCATGCGTCTTGTAGGTATAACGGCCAGTCACATTCGAGATCGGTGCGAAGGCACCGCTTGGCGCGTTGCTTTCGCGCAGCAGCAGCACGCTGGTGTTCAGGTGGCCCGGCACGTCCCACATCAGGGTTGGGCCCACGACCAGCATGCGCTTGCGCGAGTTGTAACCCACGTCGTTCTTGCTGTTCAGGTCGAAACCGGCGGTGACACCCACGCCGCGAATCGGACCAAACTTGATGTCCGCGCCGCGCAGCTTGCCGATATCCAGCGTGTGACGGTACAGGACGTAGGCTTCTTGCGCGCCCGAAGTCTGGTTCAGCGAAGCTGGATCGTTTTTATCCGAAATCAGGAAGTCGGCGTTGAAGAAATTGCTGCCGTATTTGTAGCCGCTGACGTGGGTCAGGGCGAAGATGTTTTTCTTGATGTCCGTGGGATTGAATGGCTCGCTGTAGTCATTGCCGGTGCGATAGCTGATCGAGGTATCGCTCCAGTCGGCAGCTTGTGCGGTAGCAGTCAGGCCCAGGAAGGCGACGCAGAACAGTTGTGGAAGGTGTCTCATTTTAGTTTTAAACATTTGTAGATTCCAGAAGGTTGCTTTGGGATTGCGTCGATAACGGCCGGCTTCGGGACATGCCCTGCTCCGGCCGCGAAAGTTCTCTACATCAGCCAGCGCCTAGGTAGATGAACTTGAAGGTAAACACGCAAGCGATCGCCCAGATAACTGGACGCACTTCGCGCACCCGGCCGGTCAACAGCTTCAACACCGCGTAGGAGATGAAACCGAAGGCCACGCCCAGAGCGATCGAGTACGTGAATGGCATTGTCAATGCAGCGATTGCTGCAGGAACACTTTCAGTGGTGTCGCTCCAGTCGATATCGACCAGTTCGCGCAACATCAGGCAGGCGACATACAGCAGCGCGGGCGCCGTTGCATAACTCGGTACCACGCCGGCCAGCGGCGCGATGAACAGCGCGGCCAGGAACAGCAGAGCGACCGCGACGGCGGTCAGCCCGGTACGGCCACCGGCTTGCACGCCGGCGGCACTTTCAATATAAGCGGTGGTGCTGGAAGTGCCCAGCGCGGAGCCGGCGACGATGGCGCAGCTGTCGGCCAGCAAGGCCTTGTTCAGGCGTTCCATCTTGCCGTTGACCAGCAGGCCGGCGCGGTTGGCCACGCCCATCAGGGTGCCCGTCGCGTCGAACAATTCCACCAGGAAGAACACCAGCACCACATTCAGCAGGCCCACGGTCATGGCGCCGGTGATGTCGAGCTTGAACAGGGTCGGTTCCAGCGAGGGCGGCGCCGAGAAGATGCCGTGGAAGGTATTGCCGCCGAAGAAGAAGCTCAGCACCGTCACCACCAGGATGCCAATCAGGATCGCGCCCTTGACGTTCAGGCGGTCCAGCGCAACGATGATGAAGAAGCCGACGATGGCCAGGATGGCCGGGGCCGAGTGCAGATCGCCGACCGACACCAGGGTGGCCGGATTGGCGACGACGATGCCGGCGCTCTTGAGGGAAATCAGGGCCAGGAACAGGCCGATGCCGACGGTGATGGCGGTGCGGATCGAATGGGGAATGCCGTTGACGATCATCTCCCGTAGTTTGAACACGCTGACGAGGATGAACAGGCAGCCGGAAATAAACACAGCGCCCAGGGCCATCTGCCACGGCATGCCCATGCCCTTGACCACAACGTAGGCGAAATAGGCGTTCAGGCCCATGCCGGGTGCCATCGCGATCGGGTAGTTGGCGTACAGGCCCATGATCAGGCAGCCAATGGCGGCGGCGACACAGGTGGCGACGAACACGGCGCCCTTGGGCATGCCGGCGTCACCGAGAATGGAGGGGTTGACGAAGATGATGTAAGCCATCGTGAGGAAAGTGGTCAGGCCGGCGAGCAGCTCGGTGCGCACGTCGGTACCGTTTTCCTTGAGCTTGAAGAATTTTTCGAGCAACAACATTTTTCGTCTCCTTGTTCTATTTTTAAAACTTATATTCACTTGGCTAAACAGGGCAACAACCAGTGAACTACGGAACTACATTAACCCAGCCTGCACTTCGCCTTGTTCGACAAAGTGGATACTTGCTATCTGTAATCTCCTATAACAGCAGAGGGAGACGCCGCATGCGGGCCGCCGTCCTCTTTAAAACCCACGGCGTAACCCTGGGGTCTGACCCGTCGGGTCAGACCCCGGCTCTTTGCCGTGGGTTTTAACAACGCCAGCGTCCCGCACAAAGCGCGAGACGCTTGTACTACTTACGCCGCGATAAAGTCGCCAATCGCCGCTTCCACAGCCTTGCGCACCGAACCGGTCACAATGAAGGAACGCGCCATCTCGATATCGTTGTGCAACCAACGATCGCCATCCAGGCAAGCCGGGATCTGGCTACGCACGGATTCGTAAGCGACTTTGGTGCCCTTGCCCAACACTACGCCTGGCAGCAAGTCCTCGGTCATCGTCAGCGCCTGAGCGGCCAACAACATTTCAACGCCAACAATGTACTGTGTGTTCTGCACCACAATTGCGGCCTTGCGTGCGCACCAGGTCGAGTTCGACACGTGGTCTTCGCTGTTGCCTTTGGCTGGAATGCTGTCTACGCTCCCTGGCATGCACAGGGTACGGTTTTCCATGACCAGCGAGCTCAGCGAGCACTGCACCACTGGATAACCCGTGTTCACGCCACGCACGCCCGACATCAGATTGCGCGGCAGGCCCCACGACAGGGTCGGGTCGATCAGACGCGCCACACGGCGCTCGACGATGCTGCCCAGGTCGGCCACAGCCATCGCCAGCAGATCCATCGCTTGTGCCAGGTACTGGCCGTGGAAGTTACCGCCGGAGATGATTTCGAAGCCGCCGCCATCCTTGCCGAAGATCAGTGGATTGTCGGTCGCCGAATTGACTTCCTTGTCCAGAATCGTGTCGATGTAGTCCAGCGCATCGAAGACCGGGCCGTAGACTTGCGGCGCGCAGCGCAGCGAGTACACGTCCTGGATACGGGCGGTGTAAGGAATGTCGGTGCGGCGCAGTTCTTCCGGGAACTGGACAGCACGCGCTTCGTGGGTGGTGCGGGTCGAACCGTCCAGCAGATTGCGCATGATGGCCGCGGTCTTGATCTGGCCGGCGTGCGGACGCGCTTCGTGGATACGTGGATCGAAGGCGGCCATTTCGGCGCGCATCGCTTCCAGGGTCAGGCCCAGCGACAGGCAGGCGTCGGACAGCATATTGCGCGAATCGGCGGCGGCCAGCAGGGCGACAGCCAGCGACACGGTGCAGCCGTTGATCAGTGCGGATGCGTCCTTGGCTTTCAGTTCGAACACGACAGGACCGACGCCGGACAGGCGGATCGCTTCCGGTGCCGACATGCGTTTGCCTTTGTACATCACTTCGGCTTCGTCGAAACCGGCGATGGCGGCTGCCAGGTAGGCCAGCGGCGCCAGGTCGCCCGAGGCGCCGACGGAACCTTTTTGCGGCATGATCGGGTGAATACCGGCGTTGACGAACGCCAGCAGACGGTCGACCACTTCGACGCGCGGCGCCGAGTAGTTACTGGCGAAGGCGTTGGCGCGCAGCAGCATGGTGGCGCGGCTGACCTCTTCCGAGAACGGCTCGCCCATGCCGGCCGCGTGGGCCTTGATCAGCTGGGTCTGGAACAGAACGATGTCCTGGACTTTGATACGGGTGTCTTTCAGCATGCCGACGCCGGTATTGAAGCTGTACATCATCGGCGCTTCGTCGTGCATCCAGGTCGACTCGATGTAGTCGCGGCTTTCCTTCAGGGCGGCGCGCGAGGACGGCGCCAGTGCGACTTCGATATCGATGTCGCGGGCCACAGCCACGACTTGCGCCGCGGTCAGGTTAAAGCCATTGATGGTCGTTGTAGTCATGATGCTTTTACTCTCTATATATGTAAGGAGGAGATCAGTTCGCGCCAGCGGCGAACCAGGCGCCGATTTCTGCGCGCTCTTCCGGGGTCATATTCGTCATGTTGCCAATTGGCATAGCTTTCAGGGCCACAGCCTGCTGGTTCACTTTGGCGGCGTGCTGATGGATCAGCTCAGGCTTGTCCAGCATGATCCCGGCCGGAGCGGTCGCGAAACCTGGCTGGGTGGTCTGGGCGGCGTGGCAGCTGACGCAGCGTGCGGTCACGATTTCCTGAACGCGGGCGAAGTCGGGAGCCTTGGCAACCGGGCCGGTGTCGGTGGCAACGCCAGCGGCGGCGCCTTCAGCGGTCGGAGCGACAGCAACTGGTTTCGGTGCCGGACGTGGAGCGATGAACACGGCAACAGCGATCAGAATGGCAACGCCGGCGGCTGGGAAGCCCCAAGCCTGACGGCCATGGTGACGCAGGTTGAAGAAGTGACGGATCAGGACGCCGGCAGCGATGATCGCGCCCAGCAGTGCCCAGCTATATTGATGGCTGTAGGTCATTGCATAGTGGTTGCTGATCATGATCAGCAGCACTGGCAGCGTGAAGTAGTTATTGTGCACCGAACGCTGTTTCGCTTTTTTACCGTGGATAGGATCAGGCGACTTGCCCTGTTCCATCGCTTCCACCAGTTTGCGCTGGCCAGGAATAATCAGCATCAGAACGTTACCGACCATCATCGTGCCGATCATGGCGCCAACGTGGATGTAGGCAGCACGGCCGCTCAGCAGCTTGGTCAGCACGAAGGCGACCGCGACGATGAAGACGAACATGACGATACCGAACAGGCCTTCTTTCTGGCCCAGTGGCGAGCGGCACAGCAGGTCATAGACGGTCCAGCCCAGCAGCAGCGTGCCCAGGCCAACGCCGATGGCTTGCCATTGGCTCAGGTCGGCGACCGATTTGTCGATCATCATTGCCGAAGCGTTGAAGTAGTAGACGATGAACAGCAGCGCAAAGCCGGACAGCCAGGTCGCATACGCTTCCCATTTGAACCAGTGCAGATCGGCTGGCAGTTCTTCAGGAGATACCAGGTATTTTTGCGGGTTATAGAAGCCACCGCCGTGGACGGCCCACAATTCGCCGGAAACGCCCTTCTTGGCCAGGTCGGAACCCGGCTTCGGTGGACGGATGCTGTTATCGAGCCATACGAAATAGAACGATGCACCGATCCATGCAATACCAGTAATCAGGTGCAACCAGCGCACCAATAAGTTCAGCCAGTCAACGCCATATGCGAGCAGCAAGTCCATTGTCTTCCCCAAAATTGGATTTAAGCTCGTCTGCCACCGCGGGCGCTCCAGACGATCGGGATAGATTTCCCTATTGGCCGCGAACTGTTGAAAGCTCCGCTGCGACCATTTTGAACACCATGTACAGCAGGCACATGGTGTGACCGGAACAATAAAACTAATTCTGGCTTTTCTCATGGGAATGGTCGTATATTAAAAATAGGAACTTAGTTATAGACATCACCATGGCACAATTACCCGACCACTTAGACCTTCACTTAATTCGCATTTTGTACTTGCTGCTGTGCGAAAAAAACGTTTCCCGCGTAGCGCTGAAACTCGATCAACCACAGCCATCCATCTCGGCCTCGCTGCGCAAATTGCGCGAGCTGACCGGCGATCCCCTGCTTGTACGCGGGGGCCGCGGCATGGTGCCGACCCAACACGGCGAAAGCCTGAAGAAACCCGCCAAGCGGATTCTCGATGAAGTGGGACAGCTGTTTTTGCACAAAACGCCGTTCGCCTCCATGGAGGAAAGCCGGGTGTTCCGCATCGGCGCGCCCGATTACCTGGACATCCAGTTTTTACCGAACATTGTGGCGCGTTTGCGACGCGAGTCGCCCAAGAGCCGCATCGTCATCCACAGCCTGGGTGCCGAAGTCGATTCGATCCGCATGCTGTCCGATGGCGATCTCGATCTGCTGATCGCCAACTGGGATTCGCCGCCCGAGCATTTGCACCTGTCGCGCCTGTTCGAAGACCCGATCGTCTGCGCGATGCGGGCCGACAGCCCCTATGCCAAGCGCACCGGGGCCGACGACATGAGCATCGAGGATTATCTGACCCTGCCCCATGTGGCGCCGTCGCCAACCTTGTCCGGCTACCATGGGGTGATCGACACCTTCCTGGAGCAGAACGGGCACGAACGCAATGTGGTGGTGGAATCGGCCTACTTCGGCCTGATGCCGCACATGCTGACCCAGACCGACCTGGTGCTGACCACGGGCCGGCAATACCTGCGTTTCTACGAGCGCAACCTGCCGATCAAGGTGTTCAACGTGCCGCTGCGCTTCCCGCCGATGAAGTTCTACCAGCTGTGGCACGAGCGCGTGCACGCCGCGCCTGAGCACAAGTGGCTGCGTGACCAGATCACGCAAGTGGCGCAGGCGCTGCAGGCCAAGTAAAACGCAAGGTACGCCTGCCGCCCGGCATGCGAGCCGGCGGCACGCTTAGAACCCACGGCAAAGAGCCGGGGTACGACCCTGGGGTCGTACCCCAGGGTTAAGCCGTGGGTTTCAAACGCCGGAATCGGCGCCTTGGTTTCACCCCCAGGCTTACACCCAAAGCTTTAGCGCGGCAAATTCACAACACTTTCCATATTGAAGCGCATAATTCACGTATGGACTCTGCCTTATACTGAAGCCACCCCGTCAATATATTATTCCTCTTATAACCAAGGAAGTTGCCTATGAGGGGAGCTTCCGCGTGAACGGCGGTCGGTCCCACACGCCGAACCATTCATCTTGAGGAGACAGGCCGGTGGGACCGCCTGATAAAAAAATGACGATCACCCTGGAACACCTGAACCGCATCGACGCCGAGGAATTCACCGCCCTGCTGCATGGCCTGTACGAGCATTCGCCATGGATTCCACAGCGCGCCGCCGCCCAGCGCCCTTTCGCCACCGTGGCCGCGCTGAAGATCGCTTTGCAAACCGTGGTGCGCAACGCCACCACCGACGAACAACTCGGCCTGGTCCGTGCCCACCCGGAGTTGGCAGGCAAGGCCGCGCTGGCCGGTGAACTGACCGCCGAATCGACCGGCGAACAAGCCCAGGCCGGCCTAACCCAGTGCACCGCCGAAGAACTGGCGACGCTGCACCGCCTGAACGACGAATACAACACCAAATTCGGCTTCCCCTTCATCCTGGCCGTCAAAGGCCCGACCGGCAAGGGTCTGACCCGCCACGAAATCACCGCCGCCTTCACCCGCCGCTCGCGCTCCCAGCGCGACGACGAGCTGGCCGAGTGCCTGCGCCAGATCGGCCGTATCGCCGAAATGCGCCTGAATGTCCTGCTGGGCACCAAGCTGCTGTTCGGCGACACCGTCATGCAATGGTCGGAAACCATCGGCGCCTGGAGCGACGACGAGACCAACCTGACCTGCGCCTTCATGACCGACGCGCACAAGAAAACCGCCAATCAGCTGGCCTCCTGGATGAAGGAAGCCGGTATGGAAGTGCATATCGACGCCGTCGGCAACGTGGTTGGCCGCTATCTGTCCGACAAGCCGAACGCCAAGACCCTGCTGACCGGTTCCCACTACGACACCGTGCGCAATGGCGGCAAATACGATGGCCGCGAAGGCATCCTGCTGCCGATCGCCATCGTCGCCCACCTGAACGAGAAAAAAGAACGCCTGCCCTTCCACTTTGAAATTATCGGTTTCTCGGAAGAAGAAGGCGTGCGCTATCAGTCGACCTTCCTGGGCAGCAACGCCATCATCGGCCAGTTCGACTACTCGCTGCTGGACAAGAAGGACGCCGCCGGCATCGCCATGCGCGACGCCCTGGCCGAAGCCGGCCACGATGTCTCGACCATCCCGGCTATCGCGCGCAATCCGGCCGACCTGCTGGGCTTCTTCGAAGTCCACATCGAGCAGGGTCCGGTGCTGCTGAACCGCGACCTGCCTAGCGGCGTGGTCAGCTCGATCGCCGGCAGCTGCCGCTATCAGGTGGAACTGACCGGTCTGGCCAGCCACGCCGGCACCACGCCGATGAATATGCGCAAGGACGCCGCCGCGGCCGCCGCCGAACTGGTGCTGTTCGTCGAACACCGCGCCAGCCTGGCCCCTTCCCTGGTCGGCACCGTCGGCCAGCTGCAGGTGCCGGACGGTTCGGTCAACGTGATTCCGGGCGCCTGCAAGCTCTCGCTCGACATCCGCGCCGCCGACGACGCCACCCGCGACTCCGCCGTGACCGACATCCTGAACGAGGCCGAAGCCATCTGCGCGCGCCGCCAGATCCAGCTGAAAGTCACCAAGATCATGCAGGCCCCGGCCGCTCCGTGCGCGCCCTGGCTGGTCAGCCAGCTGGCCGCGTCGACCCAGCGCGCCGGCGTGGAAGTGTTCGAGCTGCCTTCAGGCGCCGGTCACGACGCGATGGCCCTGGCCCGCATTACCGATGTGGCAATGTTGTTTACCCGCTGCGGCAATGGCGGCATCAGCCACAACCCGCTGGAAACCATGACAGCCGACGACGCCGAAACTTCCGGCGTGATCCTGCTCGATTTCCTGCGCAATTTCAAGGCAAAGGCGTAAGCTTAGTTTCGTCAAAACAAGCTTTGCCAGCCTGGCTTCATAAGCCATTGCTCATACAAACCAACAAAAACAGTATTTATATAGCGAATTGAGAATAGCAGCCATCGCCCCACGCCTATTGGACTTGTGGCGGTGGACTGCTAACCTGACTCAATAGCAGCATCTGTCATCAGCAATCAGCCCGGAGCATTCATGTCTGAACCAATTCGATTTTTCTACCGCGGCGAAGTCCACTCCGTTTCGGATGGCGCACCTACCCGTACCCTCCTGCAGCATCTGCGGGAAGACCTGCACTGCACCGGCACCAAGGAAGGCTGCGCCGAAGGCGACTGCGGCGCCTGCACCGTGGTCGTCGCTGAGCTCAAGGGCGACGAAGTCGTCATGAACTCGGTCAACTCCTGCATCCAGTTCCTGCCTACCCTCGACGGCAAGGCCGTGTTCTCGGTCGAAGACCTGAAACAGCCCGACGGCGCCATGCACCCGGTGCAGGAAGCCCTGGTCGAATGCCACGGTTCCCAGTGCGGCTTCTGCACGCCCGGCTTCGCCATGTCGCTGTGGACCCTGTACCTGAAACAGGAAGGCCAGAGCGCCGCGCCATGCCGCAAGACCATCGACGAGACCCTGTCCGGCAATCTGTGCCGTTGCACCGGCTACCGCCCTATCATTGACGCCGCACGCCGCATGGGCGAACTGCCGGCCGTCAGCTTCGACCGCGCAGCGCTGAAAGCCTCGCTGCAAAGCATCCAGCGAGACACCATGTTCAGCTTCAGCCACGACGGCCAGACCTTCTACGCGCCGCGTACCCTCGACGAACTGAGCGCCTTGCGCGCCGAAAAACCCGCCGCCACCATCGTGGCCGGCTCCACCGACGTGGGCCTGTGGGTGACCAAGCAGATGCGCAATCTGGGCGACATGATCTATGTGCGCGAAGTCAAAGAGCTGTACACGATGGAGCAGCAGGGCGATATGCTCTACATCGGCGCCGCTGTGAACCTGAACGACGCCTACGGCGCCGTCTGCGAGCACTACAAGGACGAGCTGACCGAAATGTGGCAGCGCTTCGCTTCCCAGCCTATCCGCAACACCGGCACCCTGGGCGGCAGCGTCGCCAACGGTTCGCCGATCGGCGACTCGGCCCCATGGATGATCGCACTGGGCGCCGAAATCGTGCTGCGCAGCGCGACCGGCCAGCGCAGCATGCTGCTCGAATCGTTCTACCTCGACTACATGAAGAAAAACTGGGCGCCTGGCGAGTACGTCGAAGCCGTGCGCATTCCGCTGCCACGCACCGATGTGCAGTTCCGCACCTACAAGCTGGCCAAGCGCTACGACCAGGATATCTCGGCCGTCTGCGCGGCCTACGCGATCCGTCTGGAAAACGGCGTGATCCAGGACGCCCACGTCGCCTACGGCGGCATGGCGGCGACCTCCAAGCGCGCACCGAAAGCCGAAGCGGCCCTGAACGGCCAGCCATGGAACGAGGCCACGCTGAAACTGGCGATGGAAGCCCTGGCCCAGGACTACACCCCGCTGAGCGATATGCGCGCGTCGGCCAACTACCGCATGAAGACGGCGCAAAATCTGCTGCGCCGCTTCTGGCTCGAAACCCGCCCGGATGGTGCGATGCCTATCCAATCGATCAACGCATTCAACTATGTTGAAGGAGGCGTCGTAGCATGAACAGCAAATCCGAAGCTTTCCTGACCCAGCAAGTCCCTATGGCCTGGGCAGAAGTGGGCCAGTCCCACCCGCATGAATCGGCCGTGCTGCACGTACTGGGCGAAGCCACCTACACCGACGACATCCTGGAGCCGCAAGGCACCCTGCATGCGGCGCTGGGCCTGTCGGCCAAGGCCCACGCCAAGATCCTGTCGATGAACTTCGACGCGGTGCGCGCAGCGCCTGGCGTGGTCGCGGTCTACACCCACGAAGACATCCCCGGCACCAACGATTGCGGTCCGATCATCCATGACGATCCCATCCTGTCGGAAGGCATCGTCGAATACGTCGGCCAGCCTATCTTCATCGTCGTCGCCGACTCGCACGACAATGCGCGCCGCGCCGTGCGCAAGGTCGTCATCGACTACGAAGAACTGCCGGCGATCCTGACCCCGCAAGCGGCCCGCGACGCAAAAAGCTTCGTGGTGCCGCCCATGCACCTGGCCCGCGGCGACGCGCAAGCCGCGTTCGAACGTTCGCCGCACCGCCTGAAGGGCGAGCTGCACGTCGGCGGCCAGGAGCAGTTCTACCTGGAAGGCCAGATCTCCTTCGCCATTCCTAAGGAAGGCAACGGCATGCTGGTCTACTGCTCGACCCAGCACCCGACCGAAATGCAGCACGTGGTCGCCCACGCCCTGCACCGCCATTCGCACGATATCGTGGTCGAATGCCGCCGCATGGGCGGTGGCTTCGGCGGCAAGGAATCGCAGTCGGCATTGTGGGCCGCCTGCGCGGCCGTATCGGCCGCCCACCTGCGCCGTCCGGTCAAGCTGCGCGCCGACCGCGATGACGACATGATGGTCACCGGTAAGCGCCACTGCTTCTACTACGAGTACGAAATGGGTTACGGCGACGACGGCCAGATCATCGCGGCCAAGGTCGAAATGGTCTCGCGCGCCGGCTTCTCGGCCGACCTGTCGGCACCGGTCGCCACCCGCGCCGTCTGCCACTTCGACAATACCTACTACCTCGGCGACGTGGACATCCGCGCCATGGCCGGCAAGACCAACACCCAGTCGAACACCGCTTTCCGCGGCTTCGGCGGCCCACAGGGCGCGATCGCGATCGAATACATCGTCGACGAGATCGCCCGTAACCTGGGCATGGATGCGCTCGACGTCCGCAAGATCAACTTCTACGGCCGTAACGATGAAGAAGGCCGCAACGTCACCCAGTACAACCAGAAGATCACCGACAACGTGATCCACGAACTGGTCGAACAGCTGGTGACCGAGAGCGACTACCGCAAGCGCCGCGAAGAGATCAAGGCCTTCAACGCCACCAGCCCTGTGCTCAAGCGCGGCCTGGCACTGACCCCGGTCAAGTTCGGCATCGCCTTCAACGTGACCCACTTCAATCAGGCCGGCGCGCTGGTGCACGTCTACACCGACGGTTCGGTTCTGGTGAACCACGGCGGTACCGAAATGGGCCAGGGTATCAACACCAAGGTCTGCCAGGTGGTCGCACATGAACTGGGCATCGACCTGGCACTGGTACGCGCTTCCGCGACCGACACCAGCAAGGTGGCCAATACCTCGGCAACGGCCGCATCGACCGGCGCCGACCTGAACGGTAAAGCCGCACAGGACGCCGCCAACACCATCCGCAAGCGCCTGGCCGAATTCGCCGCCAAGCGCCACGGTGGCACGGCTGAAGAAGTCCGCTTCGAGAACAACTTCATCCTCGTCAATGGCGAAGAAGTACCGTTCTCCGAGATGGTGCAGAAAGCTTACATGGCGCGCGTCCAGCTGTGGTCGGACGGCTTCTACGCCACCCCCGGCCTGCACTGGGACCCGAAGACCATGAGCGGCAACCCGTTCTCCTACTATGCTTACGGCGCTTCGGTGTCGGAAGTGGTGGTCGATACCCTGACCGGCGAGTGGAAGCTGCAAAAAGTCATGGCCCTGTACGATGCCGGCCAGTCGCTCAACCCAGCCATCGACGTGGGCCAGGTTGAAGGCGCCTTCATCCAGGGCATGGGCTGGCTGACCACCGAGGAACTGTGGTGGAACGCGGGCGGCAAGCTGATGACGCACGCACCGTCGACCTACAAGATCCCTGCCGTGTCCGACTGCCCGGAAGACTTCGACATCCGCCTGTTCAAGAATCGCAATGTCACGGACAGTATCCACCGTTCCAAAGCGGTCGGCGAACCGCCGCTGCTGCTGCCGTTCTCGGTGTTCCTGGCGATCCGCGACGCGGTTTCCAGCGTGGCCGATCACCGCTTCAATCCTCCGCTGAGGGCCCCGGCCACCAGCGAAGCGATCCTGAACGCGATCAGCGCAGTACAGGCACTGGCGGAGTAAGCCATGGTCAACACGATGAGCACTCCACTGAACGCGCTGACCGCTGCCGCAAGCAAGACGGTTCCGCGCGTGATGGTGACTGTCGCCCAGGTCGCCGGCTCCGCGCCGCGCGAAGCTGGCGCCAAAATGCTGATTACCCAGTACCACGCCTTCGATACCATCGGCGGCGGCCATCTGGAAATGCGCGCCATGGACATCGCCCGCGAAATGCTGGCGCTGCCCGCCGGTTCGCCGGCCGCCGAGCGGCGGCTGGAGCGTTTCCCCTTGGGTCCGAGTCTGGGCCAGTGCTGCGGCGGCGTCGTGCACCTGTCGTTCGAACGCATTCCACCGGAAGCAGGCGAGCATTTCGGCACCGTGCTGAAACGCCTGCGCGAAGGCCAGGCCAGCTGGCGTCTGGTGCCGCTGCATGGCACCGGCGAACCGACGCTCTACGATGCGGACGGCCTGCTGCTGTCCGGTCCCGGTTCGCCCGTGCTGACCAAGCCCGGGCCGGGCGTGGAATGCAAGCTGCGCATCGACGACCATGGCAAGCACTGGCTGGTCGACTCCTGCCAGCCGCACCGCCAGCATCTGATATTGTTCGGCGCCGGCCATGTTGGCGCGGCGATCGTGCGCGCGCTGGCCGAACTGCCATGCCAGATCACCTGGGTCGATGAACGCGACGATATGTTCCCGTCCGTGCTGCCTGCGAACGTGCGTATCGAAGCGACCGACACCCCGGAAGCGCTGGTGGCGCAAGCCGCCCCCGGCACCTCCTTCCTGGTGCTGACGCATAGCCATGCGCTCGATCTGACGCTGTCCGACCACATCATGCGCCGTACCGACTTTACCTGGTTCGGCCTGATCGGCTCGGCCACCAAGCGCGTCTCGTTTGAACGGCGCCTGCGCGAGCGCGGCATTCCCGCTGACCGCCTGCCCGAAATGACCTGCCCGATCGGCATTCCCGGCATCGTCGACAAGGCCCCTGCCGTGATCGCCATTTCCGTCGCGGCCCAGCTGCTGCAAGTATGGGAAGCGCAGGCGCTGGCCCAGCCGCGCGAAGCGCCGATCGCCATGACGGCGGCCGAACGCAGCGAATGTACGGCATAATACTGACAATGAATTCGCATTTACACTCCCCGCTTTCCGCCGGCATGGCGGCTCCACTCTCCGGCAGCGCCGGGGCGGGAGCCCCCTATCGCCGAAGCCTCCTGGCCCTGCGCTAGTCCTATCCAGCATCGAACAGAACCCAGCGGGCTGCGTGCCCGCTGCACCCGCGCGCGACGCGCACACAGAATTCAAGGAACACATCATGGCAAGCATCTACACCACCGGCGCGACCTATCAGGCCTACCGCGCCAGCCTGCTGCACTTCAGCGACGATCCAGCGTTCCAGAAAAATGCCTATTCCTGGCACGAAGACGGCCTGCTGGTCGTTAGCGAAGGGCGCGTCCACGTCGCCGGCGATTACGCCGCACTGATCGACTTCCTGCCGGCCGGTACCCCGGTGGCCGACTACCGCGGCAAGCTGATCATGCCGGGCTTTATCGACACCCACGTGCACTATCCGCAGACCGACATGATCGCATCGCCGGCCCCTGGCCTGCTGCCATGGCTGGACAAGTACACCTTCCCGACCGAGCGCAAATTCGCCGATCCGGAACACGCCGCCAATGTAGCGCGCTTCTTCCTCGATGAACTGGTCCGCTGCGGCACCACCACCGCCATGGT
This sequence comes from Oxalobacteraceae bacterium, assembly GCA_013284265.1. Lineage (GTDB taxonomy): Bacteria > Pseudomonadota > Gammaproteobacteria > Burkholderiales > Burkholderiaceae_D > Rugamonas. The sequence goes on from JABTBR010000011.1 coordinate 101,088, forward strand.
CTACTGTACCGTGCACCCGCAATCGGTGGACGCCTTCTTCAACGAAAGCGAAAAACGCAATCTGCGCATGGTCGCCGGCAAGGTCATGATGGACCGGAACTGCCCGGACTTCCTGCAGGACACCGCCGAATCGGGCGCGCGCGAAAGCGAAGAGCTGATCAAGAAGTGGCATAAACGCGGCCGTCAGCTGTACGCGCTGACCCCGCGCTTCGCCCCGACCTCGACCGAAGCCCAGCTGGAACTGACCGGCGCGCTGGCCAAGGCCTACCCGGACACCTTCCTGCAAACCCACGTGGCCGAGAACCTCGACGAAGTGGCATGGGTCAAATCGCTGTTCCCACAGGCGCGCAGCTACATGGATGTGTACGACCGCTTCGGCATGCTGCGTCCGCGCTCGATGTACGCCCACTGCATCTGGCTGGACGATAACGACCGCGCGCGCATGGCTGAAACCCGTTCGGCGATCTCGATCTGCCCTACTTCCAATCTGTTCTTGGGCAGCGGCCTGTTCGACTTCGAAAAAGCCGACGCGCAGAACGTGCCGCTGTCGCTGGCGACCGACGTGGGCGGCGGCACCTCGTTCTCGATGCTGCAAACCATGAACGAGGCCTACAAGGTCGCGCGCATGGGCGGCACCTACCTGCAGGCGCTGCGCATGTTCTACCTGGCCACGCTGGGCGGCGCGCGCAGCATGGAACTGGAAGGCACCATTGGTAACTTCGTGCAGGGCGCGGAGGCCGACTTCATCGTCCTCGACCCGCACGCCACCCCGCTGCTGCAACGCCGTACCGAGCGCACCGACAGCCTGGAAGAACTGCTGTTCGCGCTGGCCCTGCTGGGCGACGACCGCACCGTGCTCGCCACCTTCTCGGCCGGCCAGCAAGTGCACCAGCGTTTAGACTGAATCGGAAATTTCATGGATCGACTCTCCACCCAGGGCCACGCGGCCCTGATCGCACCCAGCCCGATGCAGCCCGCCGAATGGCAGGCCCGCGTCGAGCTGGCCGCCTGCTACCGTCTGGTCGCCCTGCACGGCTGGGACGATGTGATTTACACCCACATCTCCGCCGCCGTACCGGACGAGCCGGGCCACTACCTGATCAATCCCTTCGGGCTGCGCTTCGATGAAGTGTGCGCCTCGAACCTGGTCAAGGTGGACCAGCAGGGCAATATCGTATGCCGTTCGCAGCACCGCATCAATCAGCCGGGCTTCCTGCTGCACGGTGCCGTGCACGCGGCGCGCCACGATATCGCCTGCGTCATGCATCTGCATAATCCCAACGCCATCGCCGTCGGCGCGCAGGGACAAGGCCTGCTGCCGCTGTCACCGCACGCGCTGCGTTTCTACGAGCAGTTGGCCTACCACGACTACGAAGGTCTGGAGATGACGGAGCAGGAGCAGGAGCGTCTGCTGGAGCGTCTGGGCCAGTATCCGGCCATGCTGCTGCGCAATCACGGTTCGCTGGTGCTGGGACGCACCATCGCCGAAGCCTTCGTGCTGATGGAAGCGCTGGACAAGGCCTGCGACATCCAGCTGCGCGCGCAAGCGGGCGGCGCGCAACTGCGCATGCCGTCGCATGAGATGTGCCAGAAGAGCCACCAGCAGCTGCTGGGTGACGGTTCGCCGGAAGGCAAGCTGGAATGGCCTGCCCTGCTGCGCAAGCTCGACGCGCTTAGCCCCACTTACCGTACCTGATTGAGGAGTTTCTTATGCCAACCATCAACGTTCAATTGTTCGAAGGCCGTACCGTCGAACAGAAGCGCGCCTTCGCCAAGGCCATCACCGAAGCCACCGTCGCCACCCTGGGCGCCTCGCCCGAGTCGGTCGACATCATCATCACCGAAGTGAAGACGCACGACTGGGCCACCGCCGGCAAGTTGTGGTCTGACCGCGGCTAAGGGGCCGCCGGCACCGTTGTAAACCCAAGGCCTAACCCTGGGGTCTGACCCGGCGGGTCAGACCCCGGCTCTTTGCCGTGGGTTCTAAAACGGACGGCGGCTCGCTAAAGTTGGCGGCAGCAACACGATATCAGCCGCGATTATCGGGTAAGCTAGCGGGTAAGCAATATGGTTAACTCCACAACTTACCTTGGTCCAGCGCCCACATGACATCCAGCCATCGTCCTGCCCGTACCCTCCTCGCCTCCTCCCTCATCGTCGCGCTGATCCTTCCCGGCGCCGCATTCTCCAAAACCCCGATCGCCACCGGCAGCGGCGGCGCCGTCGCCACCATCAGCGAACCCGCCTCCAAGGCCGCGATGACGATCCTGAACCAGGGCGGCAACGCGATCGACGCCGCCGTCGCGGCGGCCGCCACGCTGGGCGTCACCGATCCGTTCAGCTGCGGCATCGGCGGTGGCGGCTTCATGATGATCTACCTGGCCAAGGACAAGCGCGTGATCACCATCGACCACCGCGAAACGGCGCCGGCCAGCTTCGCGCCCACGACCTTCCAGGAAAACGGCAAGGAGATCGATTTCGAACAGGCGGTGGCCAGCGGCCTGTCGGTCGGCGTGCCCGGCACGGTGCGCGGCTGGCACGAGGCGCTGGACCGCTACGGCTCGATGTCGTTCAAGCAGGTACTGGCCCCGGCCATCTCGGTGGCAAGCAAGGGCTTCCAGCTGAATGAAAACTTCAACCACCTGGTCGATCAACGCAAGGAACGCTTCGCGCTGTTCCCCGCCACCGCCGCGCTTTACCTGAAGGATGGCAAGCCGCTGCCTGTCGGCGCCACGCTGCGCAATCCAGACCTGGCCAAGGCTTACCGCGAGATCGCCAATGGCGGCGTCAAGGCCTTCTACAGCGGCAAGATGGCGCGCGCAATTGTGGAAGCGGTCAACCATCCGCCAGTGGCGAAAGGCGTCAATGTACGCTCCGGCGACATGACCTTGGCCGACCTGTCCAACTACGAGGCACGCCTGCGCCAGCCGGTGCACAGCAGCTATCGCGGCTATGACATCTATGGCATGGGACTGCCCAGCAGCGGCGGCATCACCGTGGCTGCTGCACTCAACATCCTGGAAGGCTACGACCTGAAGGCGATGCCCAAGGAAAAGGCCGAGCATCTGTATCTGGAAGCGAGCCGGCTGGCCTTCGCCGACCGCAATGCCTATCTGGCCGATCCCGAATTTGTGGAGGCACCGACGGCGGGCCTGCTGAACAAGGGCTACGCCGCGAAGCGCCGTGAGCTGATCAATCCCAACCAGAGCGGCGGCCAGCCCCTGCCGGCCGGCGATCCCTATGCCTTCCAGCAGGACCAGAGCGTGCCGCTGCGCCCGGCCGCCAGCAAGAGCAAGCTGCTCAGCGAAAGCGCGCACACCACCCATCTGACGGTGTCGGACAAGGACGGCAATATCGTCTCCTACACCTACACCATCGAAGACTGGGGCGGCAGCGGCATCACCGTGCCGGGCTACGGCTTCCTGCTGAATAACGAGATGACCGATTTCGAATTCACCGGCCCGGCGCCGAACGTGCCGGAAGCAGGCAAGCGGCCGCGCAGCAGCATGTCCCCTACCCTGGGCTTCAAGGACGGCAAGCCGGCGTTCTCGGTCGGCAGTCCGGGCGGCGCGACCATCATCACCACCGTGCTGCAAACGCTGGTCAATTATCTGGACCTGGGCATGACCATGGACCAGGCGATCAACGCACCGCGCCTGTCCGAGCGCAACGGCAAGGGCACGCAAATCGAGCCTGGCTTCGCCGGCAGCGCACAAGCCAGGGCGCTGGGGCAGTATGGCCAGCGCTGGGGCGATACCGAGGAAATCGGTGCGGCCAACGCGCTGGTGTTCAATCCTGACGGGACGGTCACCGCCGTCAGCGAGGGCCAGCGCCACGGCGCCGGCAGCGCGCTGGTGCAGAAGAGCGCTCACTAATCGAGGACGGTGCCGCGACGCGGCGCACGAACTTGCCTAAGTCAGCGCAGCGTCAGCACCACGTGTACGCTGGGATCGACCGCGTTGCGGTCGATGTAGCCAACCAGGTCGGGGTTCTCCGCCACCAGCCGCCGGATCGCGGCGCTGTCCCCCGACTCCACCGGCGGCTGCCCCTGGCCGGTAAACAGCATGCGGGCCCAGTAGGCCTTCATCTGGGCAGGCGCCTTGCCGCTGGTTTTCTTGTAGAAGCTGTCGCGTAGCGGCGAACCCTCGCTTTGATCGAGCGGCACCGCGCGCGCGCCGTTGGGGAATTCCGCCACCTTCCCAAGGAATAAATCGGCGGTCTGCTCGGAGCTCATGGCCTTGAGCGAATTCTTGGCCGATACAATCACCACCAGTTCGGCCCGCGCCGCGCCACAGGACAACAGCAGTGCCATCATGGCGGGCAGCAGCATCGGAGCGCGTCGCATGGCGGGCCTGCCTCAGAAAATAAAGTCAGCGACCACGCTGACCAGCGTGACGCGCCCGCCGCGCGGGGTACCGGCCACGACATTTTGCAAAGTGCCGTAGGAGTTGTCGCCAAGATGCAGCTGGTCCAGTTGCAGCTTCAGGTCGATATTGCGCGCCAGATCCCAGCGCACGCCGGCGGCATAACTGTGTTGCGCCACCGGTGCGGAAGCCGTCACGGACAAGGGACGCAGCTCGGCCACGGTCAGATACGGCGCAAAGACATCGAAGCGGGCCCCGGCCGTCACATACCAGGCGGCGCGGATCGCCTTGATGCCATTGCCGTCGTAATTGACCGCCTTGACCCATTCCGCCGAGGAGAACCACGGCCCCGGATCGAAGCTTGCGCCCAGCGACATGAACTTGCCCAGTGGCGGATTCTGGTTATCGACATGGCGCTCCTGGTAAGCCGCGTGCAAGGTCAGCGCGCCGCGTTCCAACCTGTCGAAGATACCGCGCACGGCGGTCGAATGGACATCGATGCCGCGCGTATTGGTCACCGTGCGCTTGCCATACAGGAGCGTCACGGTGTTGCTGATGTCGCCAAAATGGCTGCGATAGGCCATGTCCACGCCGTCGCTGTCGCGCAAGGCCAGCAGGCGATAGACTTCGGTTGGCGGCCGCGCCGTGATATTGCTATAGCCAATCTTGCGCGAGTCTGACGCCAGGAAGCTGGCCAGGGCGATGCGCCCTACCCGCACGCTGAAGTCCGGGCTAAAGGCATATTTGACATTGGCCCAGTTGACGATGGGCGTAAAGGTGTTGTCCGAACGGTACTCGGACACCAGTTGCAGCACCGCGGACCAGTGCGGCGTGAAATTCGCCGTCAGCTGCACGCCGAGCCGGCTGTCAACATCGGCGCTCCAGTCGCGGTTGCGGCCTGCGCCCTTGGGCTGCAAATTATCGAACACGAAATCGCCCCGGCTTTCGCTCGAGTGCACCGCTCCCAGCGTGCCAAAGCCGTTAATGGCCAGCAATGGCCGCACCGGATCCTCAGGCGCGGCCGCGCGCGCCGGCGGGGCTGCCATCGCCAGGACCAGCACCTGCGAGCAAACCGACATGATCGTGGATACCTTCGTGAGGCCTGGCATGCGAAGTCCTAAGGTGCGCGGCGCGATGGAGTCATTCTAGGTAGCGATTGAGCAACTTGTCCAGTTCTTTAGTCTTTTCCAGTGCCGCCAAGCCACGGTTCAGCTGCTCCAGCAAGGCCGCCGAATTGCCCGAACCGGAGGCCACGCCAAAATACAGGGTGCGCGTGGGCGAACCGGGCAAAGGCTTGCTGACGAGCGTGCCATCGACCAGCAAGGTGCGCAGCTTGGGGTTGATCAGGTACTGGCCCGCCATGGTCTCCCTGCTGTCAATAAACAGATCGCAACGGCCCAGATGCAGTTTTTGGATCAATTGTTCATAGCCGGCGGTGGTGCCGCGGTCGACCATTTGCGTGTCGATGCCGAAGGCTTCGAAGCGATAGCCTCCCAGGCCGCACAGATGGTATTTCCGCACGTCGCTCAGTTGCGCGAGATCGAGCCCCTGCGGCCGCGCGCGCCGCGAATAGAAATACACATTGTGCATCGTGAAGTACGGCATGCTGACCCGCAGCTCACTGGCCTTTGCATCGGCCAGTCCGATGTTGATCGCCAGTTCAATGCGGTGGTCGGCCACCATCGCCAGGCAGCGCGCCCAAGGCAGCAGCACCACGTTCAGGTCCCAACCATGCTTGCGGCCTATCTGCCGCAGCAGATCGACGCTGACCCCGACGATATGGTCGCCTTTGCCGCCAGCAGTCCTTTCGGCATACGCGAAGGGAGGCATCTCCGCCTGGTCGGCGCAGGCTTGCAGCGTCGTTGCCCCGGCCGAACAACAGCTCAGGCAAAGTAACAACATGAGGGTACGGCCATGATGCATATATTGGCGTCTCGGATTGTTGCGGGCGTCAGCCATTCTAACAAAACACCTCACCCATTGCGCCTGGGAACTACATTTATATCGCCCGACCGATATCAATTTACATAGACTGCGATACAAGGTTTGATATTAGACAAGCAAAATTATCTCGGAGATACTTATGGGCACCTGAAAAATCAGGGCGCCGACCGCCAGCAGGCGGCGGACCATAAAGGAGACTCTGTATGCCGATTCAAATCAAACGCGGCGTTGCCGCTGCATTGCTCGCCGGCGGCGTCAGCGCCTTGGCCACGCTGGGCCTCAGCGCCCCTGCCAGCGCCGCGTCGACCACCTTCATCAATCCAGTCGGACCGGCCACCCAGTCATCGGCCGATCCGTATGTGATGCGCCACAGCGATGGCTATTACTACTTCGTCTCCACCTCCCCCAACTGGGACAAGCTGGAGCTGCGCAAATCCGCCAGCCTGTCCGGCGTCGGCGCGGGCAGCGTGGTGACGGTATTTACCAAATCGGCGGCGGCCTGCAGCGGCAACAACTGCACCAGCAACGAGGTCTGGGCACCGGAGATCAACTACATCAACGGCGCCTGGTATATCTACTTCTCCGCCGCCGGCAGCGATGGCCAGCACCGCGTATTTGCCATCAAGAACAGCAACGCCGATCCCATGACCGGCAGCTTCGGCGCGCCGGTCAAAGTGGCCGATAGCGAAGACGCCTGGGCCATCGACCAGACCGTGGCCACCATCAATGGCCAGCTATATATGGCGTGGTCCGATATTTCCGGCGGCCAGCCGCAACGCATCAAGATCGCCAAGATGAGCAGCCCCACCGCCATCATCGGCAAGGGCAGCATCATCTCCACGCCTACCTACGATTGGGAAAAGATCGGCGCCGGCGTCAATGAAGGCCCGCAGTTCATCGTCCACAATAGCAAGGTACACCTGAGTATTTCGGCCAGCGGCTGCTGGACCGACGACTACAAACTTGGCCTGCTCAGTGCCAACCTGACGGCCGACCTGACCAACGCGGCCAACTGGAGCAAGCGTTCCACGCCGATTCTGGAAAAAGGTAATGGCGCCTTCGGACCTGGCCACAATGGCTTCGTGAAGTCTCCCGACGGCACCGAGGACTGGGTGGTCTATCACGCCAATCCGGCCACAGGACAAGGCTGCGGCAATTCGCGCACCACGCGCATTCAGAAGATCACCTGGAGCGGCGACGTGCCGGTGATCGGCGCGCCAACCAAAGCTGGCACGGCGGTGACGCGTCCATCGGGCGAAGGCACGGGCAACATCTACTACCGCCTGCGCAACCAGGCCAGCGGCAAGGTAATGAGCATCGACCGCGCGGCCACGGCGGCGAACGGCGCGGCGATCTGGCAGTACACCAATGTCAACAACACGGATCAACTGTGGACGCTCGATCCGGTGGGAAGCGGCTATTTCAAACTGACCACCGCCTTCAATGGCAACGTCGCCGACGTGTATAACTTCAGCACGGCGCCGGGCGTGTATGTGAAGTCCTATCCCTACATCGCCACCACCAACCAGCAGTGGATCTTGCTGCCGACCGACACCCAATACTACAAGGTTCAAAACAAGAACAGCGGCTTGATGCTGGACGTGAAGGACGGCAGCCTGCTTGACGGCGGCATCATCCAGCAATGGACCGATAATAATCTGGCGCCGCAACGCTGGCTGATGGAGCGCGCCACCAACTGATAGCGGCCTTCCAATCAGCACGCAGTAAAGCAAAAAAAGCCAGGCAGGACAAAGTCCTCCCCGGCTTTTCTTAAGTAGATCCTCGCGCGTATCAGGCTTTGCGCTGCTTGCGGCGTGCCGCGAACGCCATCAGGCCCAGACCGGCGCCCAGCATGGCGTAGGTTTCCGGTTCCGGCACGGCGCTGCCGAAGGCCTGGAATTCCGACACGGAGAACGCGCCATCACCGCCCACCGCGGTGATCATGAAGGCACTGGCGAGCACCGGCGCGCCAAGCGCCGCGCTGCCGTAATCCATACCCACGGAGCGGTGCGGCGAGATCGTGACCAGATCGTGCCAGACATTGGCGGTGTCGCGGTATTGGACGCGGTAGTCGTCGTTATTGTCGGCCTGCAGATACAGGCTGTTGACGGAAGCAGCCTGCAGCAGGTCGATGGTGACCGAGTCGGCGCCGTAGGAGCCGGTCCAGTACACGGTGCCGAGATTCCATTGGGTATTCGTTGGCAGGAACAGTCCGTCGGTCACGCTGGACGGAGCCGCCAGGACGCCGTCGCCCCAGCCAGGGGATTGGCCGATGCCGGAACCGGCCACGGTGACGGTGCCGTTCAAGGCGACGTTGGTGTCCGCAAAGGCGCTACCTGCGGCGGCCAGACATGTCAGTGCGATCGCTATCGTTTTCTTCATCATTCTTATCTCCTGAATGGATGTGCTGAAATTTTTGCAATGTTAATTATCAATGCAATCAAGACAACATGTCCAATAGACATTCTCTTCAGGAGCGACGAGTCAAATAAACTTTACCATTTCGACTACAAAAACAACAAGACGCCAGCGGGATCAGCCCTTGACGGCTGCGGGCTGGCTGAAGGCCAGCACTGCCCAGGTCGCGAGCACGAAGGGCAAGGTGAAATACGGCAGGCCGCTCGCACCAATGCCCAGACACAGCAGGCTGGCGACGCCGGCGCCGAGCAGGCGCAGCGCCCAGTGGCGGCGATGCTCGTGCAAGGCCAGCATCACCAGCACCGCATTGGCGCCGATGCCGGTGGCTTGAGCACCGAAGCCTGCGCCAGGCAGCAGCAGTTCGCCACCGAAGGCGAAGGCCCAGGCACCCAGTGCGCCGCCCAGCGCCCACATGGCCATATGCCAGCGATGCAGGGCCAGCGCGGCCCACATCAGCATGCCCAGCGGGGCCAGGCTGATGAAGCTGACCTGGCCGAAGGCGCAGGACATGTAGACCAGTGGCGCTTCCAGGCAGTTGGCTGGGGTCTCCGTTAGCTCCTGCAAGCCGAAAGCCGGTCCATAGACGCGGGCCAGCCACATCACCACCACGAACTGGAAAGTCAGCACCGGCAGGCGCGCGTTGCGCAGCGCATGGGTCAGCAAGGCGCTGAGTACGGCGGCGAAGGCGATCCAGGCCAGCAGCGCGGGCGTGGTCTGATAGAAGGCGCTCAGGCCGATGCCGCTCAGGGCGGCGTTGAAGGAGTACAGGCCGAGTTGACGCCGCTCTTCCGGGAAGCCGGCGGCATAGGCGGTGGCCGAGGCGATGCACACGCCAAGCAGGCAGCCCAGTGCCAACATGGGGCGGCTCATGTACAGGGAGAGCAGGAAGACCAGTCCGAATAAAGGGGTGGTCTGGAAATAGATCTGGCCGATACCGGCCAGTTGGCCATGCATGAAGGTGGGGATGGCGCTGCGGCGCGCGGGCGCGGGGAGATGAGATTGCATGGGGATGGGGGGAAGGAGAATGCTTACTTGGCGGGCCGAAAATGCCTACTTGGCGGGCCGCCGGCAAACTTTAAAACCCACGGCGCAACCCTGGGGTACGACCCGGCGGGTCGTACCCCGGCTCTTTGCCGTGGGTTTTAAGGGTGTCGGGGGCGCGCTAAGGTAAGGGCACCCCTTGGAACCCAAGGCGAATAACTTACGCGGCGTCGGCCTGCTCTGGCCAGATCTGCGCGATCCGCAGCAGGTTGGTGCTGCCCGGCTGGCCGAATGGCACGCCGGCGGTGATGGCGATCTGGTCGCCCGCCTTGCCGAAGCCTTCTTTCAACGCTGCCTGGCAGGCCGCTGCGACCATGCGGTCGACATTGCGTACTTCTTGGCTGACGGTCGAATGCACACCCCAGGCCAGCGCCAGGCGACGCGCGGTCGACAGGTTGGGCGTGATGGACAGGATCGGTGCCGATGGACGCTCACGGGCCGCGCGCAGGCTGGTGTGGCCCGAGGTGGTGTAGGTCACGGTGGCGACCGCGCCGACAATCGCCGATACGTCGCGCAGCGCCGAACAGATCGCGTCACCGCTGTTTGGCATCGGGGCCTGGTTCTGCGCGTCGATCATCTGACGATACAGCGGATCTTTTTCCACTTCGGCGATGATGCGGCTCATGATCGTTACTGCTTCGATCGGATAGGCACCGCTGGCCGATTCGGCCGACAGCATTACGGCATCGGCGCCGTCGTAGATGGCGCTGGCCACGTCTGACGCTTCGGCACGGGTTGGCACCGGCGACGAGATCATCGATTCCAGCATCTGGGTGGCGATGACGATAGGCTTACCGGCCTTGCGGCAGGCACGCAGAATACGCTTCTGCACGCCAGGTACGCTTTCCGGCGGAATTTCCACGCCCAGGTCGCCACGGGCAACCATGATCGCGTCGGAGACGGCGACGATGGCGTCCAGTGCGTCCAGCGCGGCCGGTTTTTCCAGCTTGGCCAGCAGCGACGCGCGGTTACCCACGATGGCGCGGGCCTGCACCAGATCTTCCGGACGCTGTACGAACGACAGTGCGATCCAGTCGGCGCCCATTTCCAGCGCGAAGTCCAGATCACGCAGATCTTTTTCGGTCAGCGCCGGAATCGGCAGCACCACGTCGGGCACGTTCACACCCTTGCGGTCGGACAGCACACCGCCCGCAACCACGCGGGTGCGGATGTTGCGGCCATCGCTGCCCAGTACCGCCAGACGCAGCTTGCCGTCATCGAGCAGCAGCGACTGGCCGGCGCCTATGACTTCAAACAGTTCCGGGTGCGGCAGGCAGACGCGCTTGGAGGTACCCGGGGTTGGATCGCGGTCGAGGGTGAACTCGGTACCGGCTTCCAGCATGACTTTACCTTCGGCGAACTGGCCTACGCGCAGTTTTGGACCTTGCAGGTCGGCCAGAATGGCGATAGGACGGCCCAGATTGCGTTCGATTTCACGCACGATATTGCAGCGGGCCTGATGGTCCTGGTGGGTACCGTGGCTGAAATTGAAACGGAATACATCCGCTCCCGCTTCGAACAGCGCCTGAATGGCTTCCTTGCTGCTGCTGGCTGGGCCGAGTGTGGCTACGATTTTGGCCTGGCGTTGACGTCGCATGTGATCCCCTTTGTTATAGTGTGTCGGTATTACGAACTACGAACTGCGGACTGAATGTTGCGTATCGCTGACTACAGAACCAGCACGGCGCGGAAGTCGTTGACGTTGGTGCGGGTAGGACCGCTGACCACCAGGTCGTTGAGCGCGTTGAAGAATCCATAGCCATCGTTATTTTCAAGCAGGGTCTTGGCGCGCAGGCCCTGCGTTTCGGCGCGGGCCAGCGAATCCGGAGCGTAGACCGCGCCGGCGTTGTCCTCGGAACCGTCGATGCCGTCGGTGTCGCAGGCGATCGCGTGGATGTTCTCGTGGCCGTCGAGGGCCACCGCGAGGCTGAGCAGGAACTCGGCGTTACGACCGCCACGGCCCTTGCCGCGCACCGTCACGGTGGTTTCGCCACCGGAGATGATCACGCATGGGCGCTGGAACGGCTGGCCGCGGGTGGCAACCTGGCGGGCCATGGCCGCGTGCACAATTGCCACGTCGCGCGATTCGCCTTCGATGCCGTCGGACAGAATGTATGGGGTGATGCCGGTCTTGGTGGCAAAGGCCGCCGCCGCTTCCAGCGCATCTTGTGCGATGGCGATAACGTGGTGCTCATTGCGGGCAAAGCGCGGATCGTTTGGCTTCGGCGTTTCGCCGGCGCCGGTTTCCAGGTGTTCGCGCACGCTGCCAGGGATTTCGATACCGTATTTCACCAGCACGGCCAAGGCATCGGCGCAGGTGGTGGCGTCCGGCAGCGTAGGACCGCTGGCGATGATGCCAGGATCGTCGCCGGGAACGTCGGAGATCAGCAGCGTGACGACGCGTGCCGGTGCGCAGGCCAGCGCCAGACGGCCGCCCTTGATGGCCGACAGGTGCTTGCGCACGCAATTCATTTCGGAGATCGCCGCACCGCTTTTCAGCAAGGCGCGGTTGATCTGTTGTTTCTGTTCCAGCGTGATGCCGGCAGCGGGCAGCGCCAGCAGCGAAGAACCGCCGCCGGAGATCAGGCACAGGACCAGATCGTTTTCGGTCAGGCCCTTGACCATTTCCATCATGCGGCCGGCCGCTGCGCGCCCTGCTTCGTCAGGAACCGGATGAGACGCTTCGATCACTTCGATGCGCTGGCAGTCGGCGCCGTGGTCGTAACGCGTGACCACCATGCCCGACAGCTCGCCCTTCCAGTGCTTCTCCACCGCGCGCGCCATGGCGGCGGCGCCCTTGCCGGCGCCGATGACCAGCGTGCGGCCGTTTACTGGCGGTTCCGGCAGGAAGGCAGGCAGACATTTTTCGGCGCTGACGGCGTCCACTGCGCTGCCGTACAGGTCGAGCAAGAATTGGCGGGGGTTCAGGGTACTCATCCGGGTACTTTCTAAATAAAAAAAATGTGGCGGCGTCAGGCAAGAGGGAGTCAATGCCGCCACATTGGGGGAAACGGTTCTACGAATGCGCTGAGATTAAGCCTCGGCGATCTGGTGATTGGACATGATTTCGATCGCGCGGCACAGGGCCGAGTGATCCATCCCGCCCAGACCGTTGGCGGTCGCGGCGTTCATCAGTTCCTGGGTCATGGCGGTGTTCGGCAGCGACACGCCCATGGCCTTGGCGCCTTGCAGTGCCAGGTTCAGATCCTTCTGGTGCAGTTCGATGCGGAAGCCTGGGTTGAAGGTACGCTTGACCATGCGGTCGCCGTGTACTTCCAGGATGCGCGAGTTGGCGAAACCGCCCATCAGCGCTTCACGCACTTTGGCAGGATCGGCGCCGGCTTTCGATGCGAACAGCAGAGCTTCAGCAACAGCCTGGATGTTCAGTGCAACGATGATCTGGTTGGCCACCTTGGTGGTCTGGCCGTCGCCGTTACCGCCTACCAGGGTGATGTTCTTGCCCATCAGTTCGAACAGTGGCTTGACGATGTCGAAGGCAGCTTGCGAACCGCCGACCATGATGGTCAGCGATGCGGCTTTGGCGCCAACTTCGCCGCCCGATACTGGCGCGTCCAGGTATTCGCAATCGAGCGCATTGATTTTGCGGGCGAATTTCTTGGTTTCGATCGGGGAGATCGAGCTCATGTCGACCACGATCGAACGCGGACGCAGGCCTTCAGCAACGCCTTTTTCACCGAACATAGCTGCTTCGACGTGCGGGGTGTCCGGCACCATGATGATGATGATGTCAGCGCGCATCGCCACTTCGGCAGCCGAAGTGCAAACAGTCGCACCGGCTTCGATCAGCGCGAACGGTGGGTTCTTGATGTCGTGCAGGTACAGCTTGTGACCGCCAGCCAGCAGGTGCTGTGCCATTGGGGCGCCCATGATACCCAAACCAATAAAGCCAACTCTAGACATGATCTTTTCCTTTAAATTTGTATTCTGTAGTGTGTTTAAACAGCTCGTTACTAATTACAGGCCGTGGGCTGCGCGCCAAGCCAGACCTTCGGTGGTCGTGGTGCGTGGCTTGTACTCGCAACCGATCCAGCCGTCGTAGCCAGCCGCATTCAACTGCTCGAACAGGAAACGGTAGTTGATTTCTCCGGTGCCTGGCTCGTTGCGGCCTGGGTTGTCGGCCAGCTGCACGTGACGGATCAAAGGCAGATTGGCCTTGAAGGTCGCGGTCAGTTCGCCTTCCATGCGCTGCATGTGATAGATGTCGTACTGGATGAACAGGTTGTCCGAACCGGTTTCTTCGATGATGCGGGCAGCCTGGCTGGTACGCGACAGGAAGAAGCCTGGAATGTCGAAGGTGTTGATCGGTTCGATCAGCAGGCGGATACCCTCTGCCTTCAGCGCATCGGCGGCGAACTTCAGGTTGGCCACCACGGTGCGGTGGGCCGTTTCCTGGCTCACGCCAGGAGGCACGATGCCGACCAGGCAGTTCAGCTGCTTGACGTTCAGCGCCTTGGCGTAGATCAGGGCTTGCTGCACGCCCTGACGGAACTCTTCAACACGTTCCGGGTGGCAGGCGATGCCGCGTTCGCCCGCTTCCCAGTTACCGGCCGGCAGATTGTGCAGGATCAGTTCCAGGCCGTTGTCTTGCAGACGGCTGGCCAGATCCTTGACTTCAAACGGATACGGGAACAGAAACTCCACAGCCTTGAATCCGGCGCTGGCCGCCGCCTCGAAGCGGTCGAGGAATGGTACTTCGTTAAACAGCATGGTCAGATTGGCGGCCAGTTTGGTCATTTCTATTCCTTTCGTATGTATCGTTTTAAGTGTGAGTCGAACTATTAGTCCAGCAGCGAGATAGCGGTTGGTGCATCGGCACCGGTGAGCGCCAGCTCTTCAAACTCATTGATGTTGTTGATGTCGACACCCATGGCGATGTTGGTGACGCGCTCCAGGATGATCTCGACGACCACTGGCACACGGAACTCTTCCATCCAGGCCTTGGCCTGGGTGAACGCTGCCTGGATATCTTCCGGCTTGGTGACGCGGATCGCTTTGCAACCCAGACCTTCGACAACCGCAACGTGATCCACGCCGTAGCCGTTCAGTTCTGGAGCGTTGATGTTCTCGAACGCCAGCTGTACGCAGTAATCCATATCGAAACCGCGCTGCGACTGACGGATCAGGCCCAGGTAGGAGTTGTTCACCACAACGTGCAGGTATGGCAGCTTGAATTGCGCGCCAACGGCCAGCTCTTCGATCATGAACTGGAAGTCGTAATCGCCCGAAATCGCGACAACCTTACGGCTTGGGTCGGCGGCAACCACACCCAGTGCTGCGGAGATGGTCCAGCCCAGTGGACCGGCCTGGCCGCAGTTGATCCAGTGACGTGTGTTGTACACGTGCAGGAACTGAGCGGCGGCGATCTGCGACAGACCGATGGTGCTGACGTAGCAGGTGTCGCGGTCGAAGGCCAGGTTCATCTCTTCGTAGACGCGCTGTGGCTTGACAGGCACCTGGTCGAAGTGAGTCTTGCGCTGCATGGTGCGCTTGCGTTCCTGGCACTGTGCAACCCATGCCGAACGGTCTTTCAGCTTGCCGGCGGCTTTCCACTCGGTCGCTACTTCGATCATCAGTTTCAGTGCGTGACCGGCGTCGGAGACGATACCGAAGTCAGGACCGAAGACGCGGCCGATCTGGGTAGGTTCGATGTCGATGTGGACGAATTTACGGTCCTTGGTGTACACCTCGATCGAGCCGGTGTGACGGTTGGCCCAACGGTTACCGATACCGAAGATGAAGTCCGATGCCAGCACGGTGGCGTTACCGTAGCGGTGGCTGGTTTGCAGACCGGCCATGCCGACCATCAGCTTGTGATCGTCAGGGATGGCGCCCCATGCCATCAGGGTTGGAACGACAGGGATACCGGTCAGTTCAGCGAATTGCACCAGCAGTTCTTCCGCGTTGGCGTTGATCACACCGCCACCTGGGGTCAGCAGCGGGAATTCCGCGTCATTCATCAGGGTCAGCGCTTTTTCGATCTGGGCGCGGGTCGCTTTAGGCTTGTAGGCTTCCAGCGGCTGGTAGGTGTCTGGATCGAATTCGATCTCGGCCATCTGCACGTCGAACGGCAGATCGATCAGCACAGGACCTGGACGGCCGGAGCGCATGATGTGGAAGGCTTGTTGGAAGACCATAGGCACCAGCGCTGGTTCGCGCACGGTAACAGCCCATTTGGTCACTGGCTTGGCGATCGACTCGATGTCGACGGCCTGGAAATCTTCTTTGTACAGGCGGGCACGTGGAGCCTGGCCGGTAATGCAAAGAATAGGTATGGAATCGGCTTGTGCGGAGTACAGACCGGTGATCATGTCGGTACCTGCGGGACCGGAGGTACCGATGCAGACGCCGATGTTGCCGGCGTTGGCACGGGTGTAGCCTTCAGCCATGTGCGAAGCGCCTTCGACGTGACGTGCCAGGATGTGCTTGATGGTGCCTTGCTTCTTCAGACCCGAGTAGAATGGGTTGATTGCGGCGCCAGGCACGCCGAACACCTGATGGATGCCCTCTTTTTCCAAAACGATTGCTGCTGCTTGAGCTGCGGTCATGCGTGCCATGCTGTACTCCCTTGATGTGTCAGGTTTTAAAGTGATTGAATGCATCGTATCGGCAAACATGGCGCGTGATAAGAGGACAAAACCTCGCTTTATTCGATACAATTCCTACCGAATACTTGTGGAATAATGCCGCCATGGACAAACTCACCCAAATCGAAGCCTTCGTCGACGTGGCTGAAAAGGGCAGCCTGGTGCGCGCAGCGCTGGGGCAGCACATCACCCCCGTCATGCTGGGGCGCCGTATCGACGCGCTGGAAAAACGCCTGGGCGTTAAATTGATGCACCGCACCACGCGGCACCTGACACTGACCGAACAGGGCACCCTGTATCTGGACCATTGCCGCAAATTGCTGACTGATCTGAAACATGCGGACCGCATGGTGTCGGAGGGCCGCCACCGTGCCACCGGCCACCTGATCGTCTCGGCCCCGGCCGCGTTCGGGCGCAAGCATGTGGCCCCGCATGCGGCCGGATTCGTGCGTGCACATCCCGACGTACAGATCTCCTTTAACCTGACCGACCGCGTGGTCGACCTGGTGCGCGACGGCTATGACGTCGGCATCCGCATAGGCGGCATCATCGACCCGAGCTTTGTGGCCGTAAAGCTGGCCCACAACCGCCGGGTGGTATGCGGCACGCCCGAGTACTTCGAGCGCAATGGCATTCCGCGCACGCTGGACGACCTGGCGCAGCACAACTGCCTGGCCTTCAACCTGCAGGGCGGGCAGCAGCGCGGCTGGTACTTCCAGGAACAGGGCAAGCAGGTGACCGTGCGCGCGGACGGCAATTTGAACTGCAACGATGGTGAATTGCTGCACCGCTGGGCCGCGGAGGGGCTGGGCCTGGCCTGGCGCTCTTCCTGGGAAATCCAGTCGCAACTGGCGTCCGGCGAACTGATTACCGTGCTGGACGACTACGCCCTGCCCCAGTACGACATCATGGCCGTCTACCCGCAACAGCGCCATCTCCCGGCAAAAGTGCGCTTCTTCATCGATATGCTCAAAGAGATTTATGGGCGGCCAGACTACTGGATGGGAACCAGTACGGAGCCCTGAATTGCCGCTGGCGGCAGGCTTATCACTGGCAGCCGCTACTTCTTATATGTATTGCCGTACATCACTGCGGGGCCATCGAGCCCCGCCGGGATCCTGCCCCCAGCCCTTCCGTAAGCGGGATTTAAGCCGTGCTCGGGTACAATATCGCCTCCAGCGACGATCAAACCGGTCGCGGGTACCCCGTCACTCAGGCCGCCACGGCGCGGCACACGCAAAACTCATGAAATCACTCCCATTTTTCGCACTGGCGTTAGCCATCGGCCATGGTGCGGCCACTGCCCACGATCTTTCCCCCACCCCGGATGCGGTCGAGCCGCCAACCTGGACCACCTCCGCCGAACTGGGCGCGATCACCACCTCGGGCAACACCGTCGGCACCTCCATCACCGGCAAGATCGACTCGCATCAGGAACTCGATGAATGGTCGAATGAATATGTATTGAGCGGCTACTTCAAGGAAGACACCAATACCGAGGAAGACGGCAGCAAAGTGCGCGAGCGCTCGGCCGAACGCTATTCGCTATCGGCCAAGGCGGCCTACAAGCTGATAGAGCCGGGCTCCAAGTTGTTCGTGCTGGGCTCCCATGTGGACGACAAATTCGGCGCCTACACCCGCTACACCACCGTGGGCGTCGGTTACGGCGCACGTTGGTACAAGACCGAGAGCAAGACCTTGGATGCTGAAATCGGCCCGGGCTACTTCAAGGGCAGCCGCGAAACCGGCGAGATGGAACGCGGCTTTACCATTCGCGGCGCCGCCGTCTTCAAATGGAAGCTGAGCCAGAATGCCGCGTTCTCGCAGGAGCTCAGTGTGGAACGGGGCACCTCCAACGTCCACACGCTGGCCGAGACGGCGCTGCGCACCAAGATCAACAGCACCATGCAGATGAAGGCAGCCTTCAGCGTGCGCAACGACAGCAACGTCCCGGAAGACAAGAAGAACACGGATTCCCAGACCTCGATCACGCTGGTGTATTCTTTCTAAGCTGATTCCCATTCTTTACTCTACTTTTACCCATATATGAGCACTCCACGCACCTTCGGTACCCCCCTGACCCCATCCGCCACCAAAGTCATGCTGCTTGGTTCCGGTGAACTGGGCAAGGAAGTCATCATCGCCCTGCAGCGCCTGGGCGTGGAAGTGATCGCGGTGGACCGCTACCCGAACGCACCTGGCCATCAGGTGGCGCACCGCGCCCACGTGATCAACATGACCGACGGCGCCGCGCTTGCCGCACTGATCGAGCTGGAACAGCCGGATCTGATCGTGCCGGAGATCGAAGCGATCGCCACCGACACGCTGGCAGCACTGGAAGCGGCCGGCAAGATCACCTGCATCCCGACCGCGCGCGCAGCCCAGCTGACCATGAACCGCGAAGGCATCCGCTGCCTGGCCGCCGAAACGCTGGGCCTGGCCACCTCGCCCTACCGTTTCGCCAGCAGCCTGGCCGAGCTGGAAGCGGCATGCGCCGTCATTGGCTTCCCTTGCGTGGTCAAGCCGGTGATGTCCTCGTCCGGCAAGGGACAGTCCAAGCTGGATGACGCGAGCGAAGTCAAAGCCGCGTGGGACTACGCCGCCGCTGGCAGCCGGGTAGATTCGGGCCGCGTGATCGTGGAAGGATTCATCGACTTCGACTATGAAATCACGCTGCTGACGGTGCGTTCGATTGGCGCCGATGGACAAATCGAGACCAGCTTCTGCGAGCCGATCGGCCATGTACAGGTACAAGGCGACTACGTCGAATCATGGCAGCCATGCCGCATGGACCCGGTCGCGCTGGAACGCGCACGCGATATCGCGGGCAAGGTCACCGGCGATCTGGGTGGTCTGGGTCTGTTCGGCGTGGAGTTGTTCGTCAAGGACGATATGGTCTGGTTCTCGGAAGTAAGCCCGCGCCCGCACGATACCGGCATGGTGACCATGGCGACGCAGGTACAGAGCGAGTTTGAATTGCATGCCAAGGCGATTCTGGGTCTGCCGGTGAACGTGGCGTTGAAGGCGCCGGGGGCCTCGGCCGTAATCTACGGCCAGCACGAAGCCAAGGGCATCAAGTTTGAAGGTGTGGCGGAGGCGCTGCGCGTACCGGGCAGCGATATTCGCCTGTTCGGCAAGCCTGAATCCTTCGCCCGCCGCCGGATGGGCGTGGCGTTGGCAACGGCGGATGATGTGGAAACGGCGCGCCTGCGTGCCAAGGAAGCAGCGGCTAAGGTCAAGCCGGTTTTGGCTTAATTTCTATTTTCTTTGTTGGCCGGCCGCCGGCCGGGGCCTTAAAACCCACGGCGTACCCTTGGGGCCGGTCCCCGGTTAGCCCCTAATACCGTTAAGTTAGCGTGCCGCAGCGCGTTTATAACCCACGGCAAAGAGCTGGGGTCAGACCCGTCGGGTCTGACCCCGGGGTTACGCCGTGGGTTTTAGGCCGCGGCCGGTGGCCCGCGAACTAAGCATTTTTCTTAACTTAGCGGCATTGGGGCCAGACCCCGGCTCTTTGCCTTGGGTTGTAAATGCGTGGCGGCACGCTTAATTGCATTATGCAATGACGCCGAAAACCGGGGGCAATTGCGGGAACTGGCCCCGAATGGGCGCACCTCTTTACTTTCCTTTGTAGATCCCGGCTTCCAGGATCACATCACCTTGCTTGAGGAAATAGGTCGATTTCTTCTCGATCTCGCCGTTGGCGGGGTTGTTGTAGCGGTAGTCCACCCAGCCTTTACCTTTGGCCTTGGCTTGATCGATGATCTCCTTGCGGAACAGTTTGCCATCCGCGTCGGGCAGCACCACCATATTCTTGCCAACCAGCTTGGGATTGGTCGGGTGCGCCAGCTGGGTGCCATCGAGCGCCCGCACGGTCAGATAGGTGGTCTCGTTGACGAACTCGGGATTCTTGCTGTTGACTTCCTTGATCAGCGCATCCTTGCCATTCTTCTGCAGATAGGCGGCGCCCTTGTCGGCCATTGCTACGGCGGCGGCGGCGGGGTCGGCGGCAAATGCCGGCATGGCGGTCAAGGCGCTTGCAGCGAACAGCACCGAAATAATTGTATTTTTCATGGTGTCGACTGTCTCCGAATAATGTGTATTAGCCGCGATGGTCGCGACACACCCAATATACCAGTTCAACGTTATTGGTCTGCGACAGCCTTCGCACGTAATTTCCACAATGGACGGGCCGCCGTGATCCATGCTCCGCCCGCCTCGATACGCTCAGGCACGCACCATCAGCATGCTACATTTGCCGGAACAAATCCACATAATTGCGGCTGACCACCAGTTGCTCCGCCCTGCCCTTCAGCTGCACCATCAGACGGCCACGGAAGTCCGTGCGGGTACCGGCGACGTGGCGCGCGGCGACGATAACGCTGCGGTGAATTTGCCAGAACTGGGTTTCGTCCAGCTGTTCGCGCAGCTTGCTCAGCGGCGTGCGGATCAGGCTTTCGCCGTCGGCCAGGAACACGCTGGTGTACTTGTCGTTACTCTGAAAATAGATCACGTCCTCAATCGGGATCAGCCGTGTTTCTTCGCCGTGGGCAGCGCGTATCCATTGCAGCGGGGCCGCCACCTGCGCCGGCGCACTGGCCGGAGCGACGCCGACCGGCACGCCTTGCAAGCGCAATTGCTGAAGCAGCAGTTGCAAGGCATCGGGCGCCAAGGCGGGAGCGGCCGATGCGCCCTGTGTGCGCAAGGCTTCCTTCAGTTTGGCGACGGTGCGGCCCAGCCGCTCCAGGCTGGGCGGCTTGAGCAGATAATCCACCGCCGCGTGGTCAAACGCGTCCACCGCGTACTGCTCGTGCGCGGTGACGAATACGATACGGGGCGGCTTCGTTCCGCTCGACAGGCGCGCGGCCAGGTCCAGGCCATTGAGCCCCGGCATGCGGATATCGAGGAATACCACGTCCGGCGCCTCTTCATCGATCAGGCGCAGCGCGTCCACGCCATTGGCGGCCTTGGCGACGATGCGCAATTCCGGCCATACGCTGGCGAGCTGACTGGCAAGGTAGTCCAGCAGATGGGGTTCGTCGTCGGCGAGAATGGCGCGGGGCTGGTCGGTCATGGTTCGGTGCTCAGGGGCAGCAGCAGGCGTACCGTCACGCCGCAGGGTTGATTTTCGAGCAATTGTACCTGAGCCGCGCTGCCATACAAACTGGCCAGCCGCGCCTTCAGGTTCGATAGCCCGACGCCACCGCCCACCCGTGCCGGCGCGTTACCCAGACCCACCCCGGTATCGCTCACTTCCACGCACAAACGCGCGCCATCCATCCGCGCGGACAGGCGCACGGTGCCGCCTTCCACCTTCGGTTCGAGCCCGTGGCCGATGGCGTTTTCCACCACCGGCTGCAGCAGCATGGGCGCCAAGGCGCTGCCACGCAGCGCCGGGTCAATATCGATGGTGTAGCGCAGCCGCGCGCCCATCCGCACCGCCAGCACATCCAGATAGGCGGCGATCAGATCGGCCTCCGCGCCCAGGGTGGAATGGTCGGCGCGGCTGGCGTTCAGGCTGGCGCGCAGGTAGTCGATGAAGCGCTCCAGCATGTGCCGCGCCTGTGTCGGCTGAACTTCGATCAGGCTGACCACATTGGCCAGCGTGTTGTACAGGAAGTGCGGTTCGATCTGCGCCTGCAAGGCGCGCAGCCGCGCTTCGGCCAGCAGGCGGGCGGTGGCCGCCAGCTGCTCGTTCTGGCGCGCGGCCAGCGTTTCGGCCTGGATGCGGCGCTCGCCGGAAGCCTGCACCAGAAACATGAACACCGAGAAGAACAGGGCAAACGGCAGCATGACCTGCCAGGCCGACCCGCTGCCCAGATAGCGCAGCGGATTATCTCCATGCAGCAGCGCCGTGCCCAGCGAAATCCCCAGCACCACGCAGCCGCCGATCACCACCACCCAGTACACCAGCCGCAGCGGCCGCGCGGCCCGTTTCAGGCGGTCCTTGAGTATGAAATCGGAGGTGACCAACGCCAGGTGGATCAGGTAGCCGCAGATATTCGACACCACCAGACTGTGCCAAAGGTAGTCTGAAAATGGTGCCTTCCCATTGGTAAAAGCCTGGCCGGCCGCCGCCAGAAACAAGCCAATGGCACAGTTCCACAAGGCCGTGTAGAGCACATCGCGCAGCGGCGACGGACTCCAGCGCCTGAAAAACGGGATCAGGTCGAGCGGGTGCGAACTGGGACACGGTACTTCCGCTTCCATCTGGCCGGTGCTGATTGTCATGCGGGGCGTCTCCAATAGTCTATGCGCTCAGGAAGTTACCATGAAAGCAGTGCGGCGCGCGATAGGCAAGCCGCGCCAACGCCAGCGGACCGGCACTGACACGGGCCGCGTCGAACACGGTCAGCACGGTCTGGCCGCGCCGGGTATCCTGCGCCACGCCCACCAGATAGCCGTCGGATTCGCTGCGGGCCGAGCGGCGCGGCACCAGCACATGCTCTTCCAGCAGCCAGTCCTTGCCGAAGCGGTAGCTGTCAGCCTTGCCGCTATCGGTATCGATGACGCTGACGGTGTTGAGCACCTGCTCTCGCGTGCCGGACGCCGTGCCCACCACGGCCAGCCGGCGGTGGCGCTGGCCGACCACCTGCGGCATCACGCGGGGGAATTCGCTGTCGCCGAACAACTGAGCTTCGCGCACATTGCCGCTCACATGATTAAGTGCGAGTTGTATGGTGGCACTGTGGCCGGGCACATGCGGCGCCTGTTCGCCGCGCATCAGCGCGCCGAAGCCGCCCAGCGAGTCACCCTGATGCAGCACCACGTCCAGATGGGTGGTGTCGCCATCATCCCAGGCATTCCCGAAGTGGAAGACCGAGCGCGGCGCAATTTCATAGATGCGGCGAATCTGCAGGCTTTCCTTGGCGATGACCACTACCCGCAATGGACGCGCGCGGTCGCCGCTGCCGGCCCATTGGTGCCGGTCCGCGAAGCTGAGTGCCGGGTCGTCGAGCAGGTCGTATGGCGCGATCAGGAACACCAGATGCGCTGCGCTGACGGCGAAGTCGTGCACCATCGCCAGTTGCGGCAGCTCCACCACGCCCGCCTGCTGCACCGTCCCCTGCGCGTCGAGCCGATACAGCGCGAGCCGCCCGCCACCGGGCAGCGCGCCGAAATTCCACATGCCACCGGCCGGATCGACTTTAGGATGGGCGGAAAACGGCATGGCCTTCAAGTCTTCGCGCCAGGTCTTCACGCCGATGGTGGACAGATTCTCGGGGTCCACTTCGGTGGCCGATCCGCCCTCCCACAATGCGTACAGCTTTCCATGAAAGGGCAGCAGATTGGTATTGGCCGCGTTCATGGTCTCGTTGTTCTTGACCGGACGCCGGTCCACCGCGGTGCCGAAGGCGTTGTACAGGAACTGGCCCGCCGCCGTCTCGTCGACATACTTCTGGGTTTCGACGAAGCGGCCCAGATGGCGCACCTTGCCATCGATGATCTGCCAGCGCTGGGCAAAGCCATCGCCGTCGAACCAGTGGTGATAGCGCTCGCCGCCCAGTTCGAAACGGCCCGGACCGTTACGGAAGAAGCTGCCTTCGAGGTCGCGCGGCAGGCGCCCCTCGATGGTTGCCGTGCCCGATTGCGCACCCACGGTATCGGCAAAAACGTACAGCCGGGGATGGCGGGGCAGCGCGGCGTGGAAGCGTTGAAAGGTGTCGGCATTGGCCAGCGCGGAGCCGGATGCGAGTCCCAGCGTAGCCAGGCCCAGTCCACGGGAGAGGAAGCGGCGGCGATCCATGGCGGGCCCCTTAGCGCAGGCTGACGATGGCGACACCGCCGGCGGCCGGAAGTTCCAGGCGTGCGCTCTCGAAGCTTGGCGGCCCCATCTGGCCCACCGCGTTGTTGCTGAAGGCGTAGTCCTCGGTTGGGATGCCGACCAGATTCTTGTCCATCTTGCCGTTGCTGTTGGCATCGTGGAAGATGGCGATGGCGTAGCTGCCGGCAGGCAGATCCTTCAGCATCACCGTGGTCGCGCCCGCAACCGCGGGCACGATGGCGTTGGCGACGGGCTTGCGCATGAAACTGGCGGCGGAATCGAATACCGACACCATCAAATTGCCCTGCGCCGACTTGACGTCGTCCACACGCAGGGTCAGGTCGGCGGCGCCGGCTAGGGCGCTGGCGGCCAGCAGGATGGCGCAGCTCAGCGGTTGCAGTATTGCTTTCATGGGAGACTCCAATAAGTGAACAGGTGGAGTCACTGTAGGGGCGCGCACCGGGTCCGGGTGGGCGATGCGACGAATGGCGGCGCGGCGGCGCCAGTTGCAGCCGGACGGCGCGAAATGCGGGTTCAGGGATTCAGATTGAGATGCAGCGCGCTGATGCCATTGTTGAGCCGCTCGACTATCTCGTCCGGCACGGCCTTGCTGCACATGAAATGGCGTGGGATGCCGGGCGGCATCTCCAGAAAGTCCAGCGCCATCATGCGCGCACCGTCTGCCGGGGCATTGGCTGTCAGGCTTTCTAGTTCCGCCGGAAAGGTGATGATGTAATCGACGCGGCCAGCCGCGACTTTGGCGAAATTTTGCTGATAGTTCCCGACAAAAAACTCCACATTGCCCGTCATTTGCTTAACCAGCGGATCGAGGTCATTGCCCAGCGAATAGCCGGCGATCAGGCCCAGTTTCAGGCCGGGGTCGCGCGAGAGCGTCGCGAAATCTTTGTACTGACGGAAAGCCGACTCCTTGACACGCCGTCCCACCGCCAGCAGACGCGGATCGCGGAAAAAGGGCTGGCTGAATTTGGCGAAGGCCCGGCGCTCCGGCGTGGCATAAATACCCAGGGCGCAGTAATTGGGGTGATTCAGTTCGACTTGAACAATCAGGCGTTTTTGAGGCAAGACTTGCAGCTCGAACGGCACGCCGCTGCGCTGCAAGGCAGCCACGGCCACCGGCAAATAGGTGCCGCCAGGCTTGCCATCGACGACTTCGGCCAGCCCAGGCCGAATCACATAACCGACGGTCAGGGTTTCCGCAGGGGCCGCCTGTGCAGGACAAAGCGCAGGCAAGGCCAGCGTCCAGGACAGGTAGCACAGCATATTCCGCAAACAATTCATGGCCCGGGAATCCTTCTCCGCTTGCACGGCAGCGTCTGCCCCATTATCGACCAGATCTTGCCGCGCGCAAAGTCCCAGGTAGCAATACGCAACAGACCACTTGCGGGCGCTGGACTAGCGAAATTCGGCCGGATTGGTCACCCGGCGCGGGGCATTGGTCTCCTACAATGGCTCCATTGCGGCAAACAACTACCGAAAGGAAACCATCATGACTACCCGTACCGACTTCTACACCGCCTCCCCCGACGCCATGAAAGCGATGATCGCTTTTGAAGTGGCCGTGACCAAACTGGGGCTGGAATCTTCGCTGCTGGAGCTGATCCGCTTGCGTTCGTCCCAGCTGAACGGCTGCGCCTTCTGCGTCGACATGCACGTGACCGACGCGCGCAAGGCCGGCGAAAGCGAGCGCCGCCTTCACAATGTGATCGCCTGGCGCGAAACGCCCTTCTTCACCGAACGCGAACGCGCCGCGCTGGCCTGGACCGAGGCACTGACGCGCCTGTCCGACACCCATGCGCCGGACGAGGATTACGCCCTGCTGCAAGCCAATTTCACGCCGAAGGAACAGGTCGATGTGACGCTGGCGATCAATGCCATCAACAGCTGGAACCGCCTGGGTGTAGGCTTCCGTAAGATGCCGACCGACTAAGCATATGCGATATGCATTTCAAGTAAGTTTCCAGTGGAAACGATAGTTTCTTATATGTAATATCATCGTCATAAATGATAGGTAGTATCCACGCATCTTCCTGATGCCTGGACCTGCCTTCATTTATGAAACTACCGACTCTCACCACCGGCCTGCGCGTGCTGTGCGCTTTTACCATCGTCCTGCTCATCATGGCCTGCATCTCCGGGCTGTCGATCTGGCGGCTGTACAGCGCCGACCAGCTGGCCTCGAATCTGGTCAGGGACAAGCTGGCGCGCCAGCAGCTGTCCACCGAACTGCTGGGCGCGGCCCGCGTCAACGGCTTGCGCACGGTGGCCATCGCCCGCAGCGACAGCCTGGAAGTAGCGGAGTATTTTCAGGCGCAGCTGGCGTTGGGCGACCAGGCCCAGGCGGATATCGAAAAGACACTGGCCGCCCTGTCCAGGAGCGTAGCCGAACAGGCGCTGTGGAGCACCGCCACCCAGCGCAAACTGGACTATCTGGCCATGCGCGCGCAGATCTTCAAACTCAAGGACAGTGGCCAGACCCAGCAGGTAAGTGAACTGGTCGAGCACAAGCTCGACCCCGTGTTCAAGGCCTATACCGATGCGATCGAGGCACTGCTGGCGCAGCAACGCGCAGCAGCGCGCGCGCTGGCGGCCGAATCGGCCCAGCAGTTCCGCACCAGCCTCGCCTTGCTGGTGGGCCTGGGCGCGGCGGCGCTGGCGGCCGGCGCCGTGCTGGCCGCCCTGCTCACCCGCAGCATCGTCGGCCCGCTGAATCAGGCGGTGGCGCTGGCCACCCGCGTGGCCGGCGGCGACCTGCGCGCCGTGGCGGCGCCGCGCCGGCATGACGAGATCGGCCAGTTGCTCGATGCGCTGGGCCATATGACGGGACGGCTGGCCCACACCGTCAGCAAGGTGCGCGATGGCGCCACCGGCATCGACGATGCGTCGCGCGGTATCGCGGCCGGCAACCAGGATCTGTCGCAGCGCACCGAGCATCAGGGCGATGCGCTGGAACAGACCGTGCGCTCGATGGAGGATCTGACCAATACGGTCAAGCAGAACAGCGGCAATGCGCGCGCCGCCGACCAGTTGGCGCAGTCGGCATCGGCGGTGGCCAGCCGCGGCGGCCAGGTGGTGCAGGATGTGGTGCGGACGATGGAGGACATCAGTACCCGCGCGCGCCGCATCGTCGACATCACCGCCATCATCGACGGCATCGCCTTCCAGACCAATATCCTGGCGCTGAACGCGGCGGTGGAAGCGGCGCGCGCCGGCGAACAGGGACGCGGCTTTGCGGTGGTGGCGTCGGAAGTACGCAATCTGGCGCAGCGTTCGGCGGCCGCGGCCAAGGAGATCAAATCACTGATCAATGATTCGGCCGAGCGGATCGAGGCGGGCAGCCAGCTGGCCAACGCGGCCGGCGCGACGATGGAGGAAGTGGTGCACAGCGTGCGGCGCGTGACGGCCATCATGGCCGACATCAGCGCGGCCAGCGCGGAGCAGGAAGCGGGGATAGCCCACATCAACCTGGCGCTGAACCAGATGGACGGCGTGACCCAGCAGAACGCGGCGCTGGTGCAGGAAGCGGCGGCGGCCGCCGCGGCGATGCATGCGCAGGCCAGCGGCCTGACGGCGCTGGTCAGCGCCTTCAAGGTCGATGCGGACGATGGGAGCGAGGGCGTGCGCCACGCCAGGGTGCTTGCGCTTGCGCCGCGAACAGAGCGGCAGATGGCGGCGGAAGCGCGGCGGGGGGAGCCGCGCCAGGCAGCGGACTTCCAGGAGGAGAAACGGCGGGCCTGAGGGAGAAACGCCGGGCCCGGGGGGGGCTGCCGCTGCGGTGGAAAACTGCGCGGCCGGCGGGCCGCTGGCTTTGCCTTAAACCCACGGCGTACCCCTGGGGTCTGACCCTGGGTTCGGGCAGGGGCTGCGCCCCGCCTATCCCTGCGGGACAGGCCCCCGGCTCTTTGCCGTGGGTTTTAACAACTGCCGCCGGCCCGCTAAATAGCCAGCCGAACCCGCGTTGACATTGGCCTCACACCCGCGCCAGCATGATGCGGCTGCCGCCGCCGGCCTGCAGCCGGTCCGCGCGCTGCGCCAGGTAGCGCTGCTGCAACTGCTGCGGCCCGCTATCGATCAAGTCACTAAATCCGCAGGTACGCAATTCGGCGGCCAGCACACCCGGCGCGAACAGGGTCTTCCACGGTTCCCCTTCGGCGGCGAACTGGGCGATCAAGGCTTCCATCGCCATTCTCTCCACCGGCCCCAGCAAATCGAGCGCGACGCCGTAATCGAACACGATGGCGCTGCCCGGCGCCAGGCTGGCGACGAACTCCAGCGTGTCGAAAATCGCTTCCACGCTCAGGTACAAGGTCACGCCCAGCCAGGAAAAGAACACCGGCTGGTCCAGCCGGCAGCCGGCCCGCTCCAGCGCCGCGCGCAGGCTGCCCTGTTCAAAGTCGAGCGGCACCAGCGTGGCATTGGACGGCAGGCCGATGCCGGCCTGGCGCAGCAGGCCATCCTTCCAGTCCTGGGTGGCGGGATGGTCCACTTCGAACACCCGCAAAGCGCCCTGCCGCTGGCGGCAGGCATAGGTGTCCAGGCCGGCGCCGAGTACCACGTACTGGCGCACCCCGCGCGCCATCGCCAGCGCCAGTTCATCCTCGGCCAGCCGGCTGCGCATGACGACGGCGGTGCGCACCGGCCGCGCCAGCCCGGCGTCGAAACGGGCCGGATCGGCCAGCAGCGCGGCGCGCTGCCCCGCCCCGAGTATGGGCAAGGCCAGCGGATCGCTAAATACCAGGGGCGTGTCGAGTAATTGATGCGCGGCGCGCAACAGCGCCACCGTCAGCGCGCTGCGGCTGGGCAGGCCGCTGTGCAACACTGCGCCCGTCTGCTTACTCTCGGCTGTCATATACTCGGCTATGCCAGATAGTTGAACAAACAATTCTAGCGCGGAATCGGCGCCGCGGCCCCGCCGCGCCAGCGTTGTCGCGCATTGGCCGCAGTCAAAATGCTATCGAAGCGGCGGCGCCACGCGATGGGCCGGCCGGGAATTATTAAATCAACAAGCAAAGTAAACTCAGCCCTGCAAAAAAAGTAACATTTTTTTGCAACTTCCGGCCACTCGGCGCTACACTTGCTTCTGTTAAAACTTGCGTCACTGCACTAACACATGAGTTTTCATCTAACTACGCGCCTTCCTGTTGGCCACGCTCTTGCATAGTGATCCAGACGCCCGGCGCCCCTCGAGGGCAAGACTGCGCCGTTACCTGTTGTGGCCGGCGCTCCTGGCTGCGCTCGCCGTCCCGGCCTGGGCCAATCCGGATGGCGCCAGCGCCGGCGCCGATTCGGCCTCCGCCGGCGGGGCCGACGGCGCGCGCATCGTCCGGCCGCTGATCCTGGCGCAGGCCGGCGAAGCGCCCAGACGGATCGCGGCCGAGGCGATCGCCGTGATCTTCCCCGACATCGGCGATCCCTACCGCAAGGTCTTCACCGAGATCATCGAAGGCATCGAAGACCAGAGCAAGAGCCGTGTACGCGGCTATGCGATCGCCGCCAATGCCGATCCGGCCGAGTTGCAAGGGCTACTCAAGCGCAGCGGCAGCAAGGTGGTGATCGCGCTGGGGCGCCAGGGCTTGAAGGCGGCCGGCACGCTGGACGCGACGCTGGGCGTGGTGGTCGGGGGCATCAGTTCGGTGCCCGATGCCGATAAATTCAACGGCATCAGCCTGTCGCCCGACCCGGCCTTGCTGTTTGGCCGCCTGAAAACCCTGATGCCGGGCATACGGCGCGTCATCGTGGTCTACAATCCGCAGCAGAACGAGGCGATGATGCGGCTGGCGCGCGAGGCGGCCCGCAGCCAGGGTCTGGAATTGCAGGCGCTGGAAGCGGCCGACCTGGCCAGCGCGGTGCGCCGCTATGAAACCGCCTTCGCCACGGCCGACGGCCGGCGCGATGCGCTGTGGCTGCCGCAGGACAGTACCACGGTGGACGAAACGACCATCTTGCCGCTGGTATTGAAGGAATCCTGGAACCGCAATGTGCCCATCTTCTCCAGCAGCATCCTGCATGTGAAGAAAGGGGTGCTGTTCGCCCTGTATCCGAACAATTTCGAACTGGGGCGCGACCTGGCCAGCCTGGCCGGCGCCCTGCTCAACGGCGAACCGGCCAAACGGGGCGTGACGCCGCTGCGCGCCGTGCGCACCGCCTTCAACTGGCGTACCGCTAGCCACATCGGCTTAAATATTGATGCAGGACAACAACGGAGTTTCGACTTTCTGTTTCCCGAACCCTGAGGCGGGAGCGTTTCCAGGCCCTTATCAACGTGAAAGTGTTTCTTTTAATTAAATAAACCGCATATACTACGTCCGAGACTTTCACTCTGCACGGCGGTGTTTCAACGGGCTGGACAGGGAAGCAATGGACAGTAGAAATGAAGAAAAATACACACTATGCCACCGGCCTGCTGCGCGCCGGTCTGGCGCTGCTTTTCGCCGTGGGCGCCTGCCTGGCCCCGGCTTCAGCGCAACACCTGGCCGCAGCATCCGCATCGATCATCGACCTGCCCGGCGCGGCCACGCGCACGCCGGTCGGCGCCCTGCTCGACCGCATCGAATCGGGCCAGCTGCCGCACGCCGAGGTGCGCCCCGTCACGCTGGCCCAGCTGGAAGACCAGCTACGCCGTCCCGAACTGCAAGCGTCGATCGGCAAGGGCAGCATCGCCGTGCTGTATCCGAATGTCGATGAACCCTTCCGCGGCGCCTTCGTCAGCATGATCCAGGGCATCGAGGAGCGCACCAAGCTGCGCGTGCGCAGCTATCCGATCGACCCGCGCGTCGACACGGCGGAGCTGAACGCCACGCTCAAGCACAATGGCACCAAGGTCGTCATCGCGCTGGGCCGCCAGGGCTTGAACGCGACCGTGGGACTGGACCGCGACATCTCGGTGCTGGTGGGTGGCGTGCTGCTGCTGTCGGAAGCGGACAATGTGGCCGGCATCAGCATGACGCCCGATCCGGCCCTGCTGTTCGCGCGCCTGCGCGCGCTGCTGCCGGAACTGCGCCGCGTGATCGTGGTGTACAACCCGCAGAAAAGCGAATGGCTGATGAAGCTGGCGCGCGAAGCGGCCAAGGCCCAGGGCCTGGAACTGGCCACCCACGTGGCCGGCGACATGGCGCGCGCGGCCCAACTGTATCCACAACTGATCGGCGCGGCCGACCCGCGCCGCGACGCGGTCTGGCTGCCGCACGACACCACCACCGTGGAAGAGACCACTATCTTGCCGCTGGTGCTGCGCGAATCGTGGAACAGCGGCGTGCCCCTGTTCTCGAGCAATGTGCTGCACGTGAAAAAAGGCGCGCTGTTCGCCATGGTGCCGAACAATGTGGAACTGGGCCGCACCCTGGCCAGTTCCGCGCTGGGCATGATCGCCGGCGACGCGCGCCGGCGCAACCTGGTGCCTCTGCGGGAACTGCAGACCGCCATCAATGTACGTACCGCCAACCATATGGGACTCAATCTACAACAGCAACGCAGCTTCGACTTCGTCTATCCCCAACCCTGATTCACAAGCCGACTCCACTTGACTCCCGACCACAGTGACTATGTTGCATAACTATTTACGCCGTACCGGTTTCCGGCGCCAGCTCACCGTGATCGTCTCCGCCGCGATCCTGGGCCTGGCGCTGTTCTCGTCTGTTATGAATGCCTGGGAAGCGCGCGCCCGCATGCGCGAGTATTTCACCGAGCAGGGCCAGCGCATCGCCGACAACCTGGCCCGCCAGAGTACCCTGGCGCTGCTATTCCATTCGGCCGAAAACGCCCGCGATGTCGTCAGCACCACGCTGGCCTTCCCGGACGTGGTGGGCCTGCAGATCAGCGACACCAAGAATGCCGTGCTGCTGGCGCGCAGCGTCGACGGCGTCAAGCTGGAACAGGCCAGTCCGGACAAGGCCAATCCCGCGCGCGCCTCGATGGTGGGCGAAAGCGCCAACGCCTGGCTGTTCGCCGCGCCGGTGTTCGGCGGCCAGGCCGAGGCTTCGCCCTTCGAGGTGCAGGACCACCAGCCGCAGCTGCTCGGCTATGTGCATGTACAGGTCAGCAAGAGCACGCTGCAGCGCCTGACGCTGTCGCTGCTGCTGGGGAACCTGGCGATCACGCTGTCGTTCGCCGTCATTTTGCTGGGGCTGGTGCGCCTGCTGACGCGCCACATGATCAATCCGCTCAACGCCCTGTCGACGCTGATGCGGCGCGCCCAGGCCGGCGAATCGGGCATGCGCGCCGAACCGGCCGGCCCCAAGGATCTGATCGAGATGGCCTCGGCCTTCAACCAGATGATGAACGTGCTGGAACAGCGTGAAGCCGAATTGAAGGACTCGCGCGACGCCGCCGTCAACATGGCGCTGATGAAGGCGCAGTTCGCCGCCACCGTCAGCCACGAAGTGCGCACCCCGCTCAATGGCGTGGTCGGCATGCTCGACATGCTCAAGGAAATGCAACTGACCCAGCGCCAGCAGGAATGCGTGGACGTGGCCTGGAATTCCTCGCGCACGCTGATCGACCTGATCAACAACATCCTCGATTTCTCCAAGATGGACGCGGGCAAGCTGACGCTGGAGGAAGTCGATTTCGACCTGCGCAAGCTGCTCGAGGAAGTGATCGAACTGGTGGCCCGGCCGGCCCAGCAAAAGGGCGTGGAACTGGCTTACCTGCTCGGTCCCGGCGTGCCGGAACGGGTCAACGGCGACGCGCTGCGGCTGCGCCAGATCCTGATCAACCTGCTGGGCAACGCGGTCAAGTTCACCGACCAGGGCGACGTGGCCCTGCGCGTGACGCTGGCCGAGGGCGCGGACTTCGGTCTCGGTTTCGAAGTGCGCGACAGCGGCATCGGCATGAGCGAGGAAGTTCAGCGCCATTTGTTCGAATCGTATGTGCAGCCCGATCCGTCGACCACCCGCCGCTACGGCGGCACCGGCCTGGGCCTGGCCATCTGCAAGCAGCTGGTCGGCCTGCTGGGCGGCCAGATCAGCGTGCGCAGCGTGGCCGGCAGCGGCACCACCTTCGTGTTTTCGATCGCCTGCCGGCCGGCCCAGAGCCAGCTGCCGGCGGGCGAGCCGGCGCCGGCCGATGCTACCCTGGCCGGAGTGCGCGTGCTGGCGGTGGACGCCAGCGAAATCGTGCGCGACTTCCTGCAGCACAGCCTGACCCGCCATGCGATGGCGGCCTATGTGACCGGCTCCGGTTCGGGCGCGCTGGAGGAACTGAAGGCCGCCGCGGCGGCCGGCCAGCCTTACCGCGTGGTGATCCTCGACATCGGCGCGACCGACGACAACGGCGGCGACCTGGCGCGCCGCATCGATGCCAGCGGCCTGACCCCGCACCTGCTGGTGCTGGACCGCTATGGCCCGCCCACCGGCGGCACCCTGGTCAGCGGCCATGCCACGCTGGGCAAGCCGCTGCGCCAGGACCGCCTGCTGGGCGCCCTGCGCGAACTGCTCGACGGCCGCAATGCGGCCGAGCCGCACCGCAGCGCCCCGGCGCTGGGCGCACCGGCGCGCCAGTACCGCGTGCTGGTGGCCGAAGACAACCGCACCAACCAGATGGTGGCCGCCGGCATGCTGGCGATGAACGGCTGCGTCTGCGTATTCGCCTCCAACGGCCGCGAAGCGGTCGAAGCGACCCAGCGCGAGCGCTTCGACCTGATCCTGATGGATTGCAGCATGCCCGAGATGGACGGCTATGAAGCGACCGCGCATATCCGCGTGGCCGAAGGCGAACTGGGACGGCGCACCCCGCTGGTGGCGATGACCGCCAACACCCAGCGCGGCGACGCCGAGAAATGCCTGGCCGCCGGCATGGACGATTACCTGGCCAAGCCGATCACCCTGGTCGAACTGCGCCACAAGCTGGAACGCTGGCTGCCGCATGGCGGCGACATCGCCGCCGCCCACGACGCCGCCCAGGACCAGGATGGCGGCACCGGCCAGGACCAGACCAACGGCCCGATCGACCGCAGCGTGTTCGACAAGCTGCGCGAGATCCTGGGCGCGGCGCTGCCCCATGCGGTCTCGCCCTTCCTGGAAGATTCGCCCGGCTATCTCGATGAGCTGGAACAGGCCGTGCATAACGGCGATGTCGAACTGGCGCGCGCCAAGGCGCATGCGCTCAAAGGCTCGTCCGGCAACCTGGGCGCGAGCCTGCTGTCGCAACTGGCGCATCAGGCCGAAAAGCTGGCCATCGACCATCAGTTGCGCCAGATCGTGCCGCTGCTGCCAGCGCTGCGTTCGAGCTACCTGAGCGTGGCCGCCTTCCTCAACGAGGAAGTCAACGGCGACGCCGCCGGCGAACCGGCGCCGCAGGAAGAACTGGCATCGGTGCTGGTGGTCGACGACGACCGCAGTACCCGCAGCACACTGCGCTACACCTTGCAGCGCGACGGCTTCCAGGTGGAAGAAGCGGCCGACGGCGCCCAGGCGCTGGCCATGCTCAAGCGCTTCCAGCCCGACGTGATCCTGATGGATGCGGTGATGCCGGTGATGGATGGCTTTACCGCCTGCGCGCGCATGCAGGAACTGCCGGGCGGCAGTTCGATTCCGGTGCTGATGATCACCGCGCTGCAGGACAATTCCTCGGTCGAGCGGGCCTTCGCGGCCGGCGCCAGCGACTACATTCCCAAGCCTATCCACTACGCCGTGCTGTCGCAGCGGGTGCGCCGCATCATCGAGGCCAACCGCGCCGAAAAACGCATCCGCCACCTGGCCTATAACGACCTGCTGACCGGCCTGCCCAACCGCACCCTGTTCTTCGAGCTGCTGGGACAGGGCATCGAGCAGGCCAAGACGGCCAGCAACCAGCTGGCGGTGCTGTTCATGGACCTGGACCGCTTCAAGTACGTCAACGACAATCTGGGCCACGACGTGGGCGACCGCCTGCTGGTGGCGGTCGCCCAGCGCGTGCGCCACAGCGTGCGCAGCGTCGACACCGTGGCGCGCCTGGGCGGCGACGAATTCACCGTGGTGCTGGGCGAGCTCGATGGCCCGGCCGCCGCCGCCACCGCCGCGCACAATATCTGCCGCATGCTGGCCGCGCCCTTCCAGATCGACGGCCACGATATTTTTGTCACCAGCAGCGTCGGCATCGCCATGTATCCGCACGACGGCACCGACGTGGCCAGCCTGGTCAAGCACGCCGACAGCGCCATGTACCGCGCCAAGAAAACCAATACCGGCTTCCAGTTCTATGAAGCGTCGATGGAGCAGTCGATCTCGGAACACGTACGGCTCGAGAGCGATCTGCGGCGCGCGCTGGAACACCAGCAGCTGGAAGTGTATTACCAGCCGCAAGCGACCTGCCACGGCGGCCAGATCATCGCCATGGAAGCGCTGGTGCGCTGGAACCACCCGACCCGCGGCATGGTGCCGCCGAACGAATTCATTCCGCTGGCCGAGGAAACCGGCTTGATCAATCCGCTGGGCGACTGGGTGCTGCGCACCGCCTGCACCCAGCTCAAGAGCTGGATCGACGAAGGCTTGCCGCCGCTGCGCGTGGCCGTCAACCTGTCGGTGCGCCAGGTCTTGCAGAAGGAGTTCACCGCCTCGGTGGAAGCGGTGCTGGCCGATACCGCCCTGCCGCCGCACCTGCTGGAGCTGGAGATCACCGAGAGCACCTTGATGGAAAACGCCGAGGACACGCTGAAGGCGCTGAACCGCCTGCGCAGCCTGGGCGTGCGCCTGTCGATCGACGATTTCGGCACCGGCTACTCGTCGCTGTCCTACCTGAAGCGCTTCCCGGTCGACATCATCAAGATCGACCGCTCCTTCGTGCGCGACGTGCCGCAGGACGCGGACGACGTGGCCATCGTCACCGCCATCATCGC
Organism: Oxalobacteraceae bacterium; assembly: GCA_013284265.1. Lineage (GTDB taxonomy): Bacteria > Pseudomonadota > Gammaproteobacteria > Burkholderiales > Burkholderiaceae_D > Rugamonas. Next base: position 137,052 of record JABTBR010000011.1, read on the forward strand.
GCTGGCGCACAGCCTGCGCCTGGAAGTGGTGGCCGAGGGCGTGGAAACGGCGGCCCAGCTGGAATTCCTGCAAACCAAGCGCTGCGACCTGCTGCAGGGCTACCACCTGAGCGCGGCCATTCCGGCCGAGCAGTTCGCCCAGCTGATACGCCAGCGCGAAGCGGCCCTGCTGCGCGCCTAAGCCTTCCCTTCCCTTCTCCTTCCTCCCACCGGTTTTAGCGCCGGCCTGAACACCGCCCCGGACTCCCGAGTCCCTGGGCGGTGTTTTTATTTCATTCCACAAAACACAACGTTAATTGCACTACGGATAGAATAATTTACCTAATTGTCACAGATTATCACCCAAATCCTTACATTTACGCTATTATTGCGGCGCTGCACCATTACTTACCTGAAAACAATAGTGATTGTGTAAATGACATACCCGTATCGGCTCATCCTGTAGCCGACGAGCCAATATTGAGGAGCTTTACATGTACGACGTTAGCGCACTTGAACAAGACCAACTCACCTCGAATCACACCCCCGCCGCCGCCGTTTCCATCGCCCCCGCGCCGCTGCCCGCGATGAGCATGGACATGGCCGACCTGCTGGTCGCCTACCTGGAACAATTGGGCATCGACTATGTGTTCGGCATCCCCGGCGGCGCCATCGAGCCGCTGTACAACGCGATCGCGCGCAACCAGCGCCGCGGCGGCAACCTCAGTCACATCGTGGCGCGCCACGAAGCCGGCGCCGCCTTCATGGCCGACGGCTATGCCCGCGAGACCGGCAAGATCGGCGTCTGCGTGGCCACCTCCGGTCCCGGCGCCACCAACCTGATCACCGCCGTCGCCACCGCCTACGGCAACGACGTGCCGATGCTGGTCATCACCGGCCAGCCGGCCCTGCCCTCCTTCGGCAAGCACGGCCTGCAGGAATCGGCCTGCACCGGCATCGACGTGATGAGCATGTTCCGCCACTGCACCCGTTACAACTCGCTGGTGTCGCACGCAATGCAGCTGGAATGGAAGCTCATTACCGCACTGCAGCATGCGACCCGCGCGCCGCGCGGCCCGGTGCACCTGAGCGTGCCGGTCGATGTGTTCCGCGCACCCTGCGCCCAGGACGGCCCGGCCTATGACCTGACCACCTTGCTGCGCCCGTCCGCGCTGGTGGACCACGGCGCCATCGATCTGCTGCGCGTGAAAATGAGCCAGGCACGCAATGTGGTGCTGCTGATCGGCGGCGCCTGCTTCGACGCGATCGACCCCATCCTGCAATTTGCCGCGCTCAAAGGCGCCAGCTTCGTCACCACGCCGGACGGCAAGGGCCTGGTCAGCCCGCAGCACCCGTTGTTCCGCGGCGTGTTCGGCTTTGGCGGCCATGCCGCCGCCGAAGCGGCGCTGCGCGATCCTTCAGTCGACCTGATCCTGGCGATCGGCTCGAGCATGGGTGAATGGAATACCGGCGGCTGGTGCGACAGCCTGCTCAACGAGCGCCTGATACACATCGATGAATCGGAAGAGCATCTGGCGCGCACACCGATGGCGCAGATGCATTTGCGCGGCAATCTGCGCTCGATCTTTGAAGGCCTGGTCGCCCGCATCCATGCGCTGCGCGACGTTGCCGACGTGACCACGGAACGCCGTCTGGCGGCGCGCGAACTGGCGCACCAGGAGCGCGCGGCCGAAGAACTGGTCGATGCGCCGGACGCCTTCAACAGCGACGCCATCCCGCTCAAACCGCAGCGCCTGATGAAGGAGCTGGGCAATATGTTCCCGCCATCGACGCGCTTTCTGGCCGACGCCGGCAACAGCGTGGCCTGGGCCACCCACTACCTGCAGCCGCAGGACCGCCGCCTGGGCGGCGCACACGGACCGCGGCCGCGCGACCTGGGCCAGCGCCAAAGCACCGGCGGCTG
>JABTBR010000110.1 GCA_013284265.1 Oxalobacteraceae bacterium
AGCGGCCCGCCAGCAAGGAAACCTCTCAGCATCAGCACCGCCATAGAACCTGAAGCAGGACGCGCATGAACTATCACTGGAACTGGGCCATCTTCGGCGAAGTCTCGCCCGATGGCGTCAACACTTACTGGGAAACGCTGGTGTCCGGCCTTGGCTGGACCTTGGCCGTGTCGCTGTCGGGCTGGATCATGGCGCTGGCCCTGGGCATGGCGGTGGGCGTGCTGCGCACCTTGCCCTCGCCATGGCTGCGCCGCCTCGGCACCGCCTACGTGGAGGTGTTCCGCAACGTGCCGCTGCTGGTGCAGATGTTCCTGTGGTTCTTCGTCATGCCCGAGATGCTGCCGCAGGCGGCCGGCGACTGGCTCAAATCCCTGCCCAACGCACCCTTCGTCACCGCCTTTATCTGCCTGGGCTTCTTCACTTCGGCGCGGGTCGCGGTGCAGGTCACCTCCGGTATCGAAGCACTGTCGCGCGGCCAGCGCCTGGCCGGCCAGGCGCTGGGCCTGACCCTGGGCCAGACCTATCGTTTCGTGCTGTTGCCGCTGGCGGTGCGGGTGGTGCTGCCGCCGCTGGCCAGCGAATTTTTGAACATCATTAAAAACAGTTCGGTGGCGCTGACCATCGGCCTGATGGAACTGACCGCCAGCGCGCGCGCGATCCAGGAGTTCTCTTTCCAGGTCTTCGAGGCCTTTACCGCCGCCACGCTGATCTATGTGGTGGTCAATCTGCTGGTGGTGGTGGGCATGCACTGGCTGGAGCGCCGCCTGGCGCTGCCGGGCACTTTGGGACGGCACTGATATGTTCTCCAATTTCGACTTCGACGTCATTGCGCGCTCCTGGGTCTACCTGTTCCAGGTGGGGATGAGCTTTACCCTGCAGCTGACCGTGCTGGCCATGCTGGGCGGGGTGGCGCTGGGCACCTTGCTGGCGCTGGGCCGCTTGTCCGCTTTCAAGCCGGTGTCGCTGCTGGCCGCTGGTTATGTGAACCTGATCCGCGCGGTGCCGCTGGTGCTGGTGATTTTCTGGTTCTACTTCCTGGTGCCGTATATGGCCGCCTGGGTGGTGGGCGCGCCCGAGCCGGTCAAGGTCGGCACTTTCTGGTCGGCGCTGATTACCTTCACGCTGTTCCAGGCGGCCTACTACTGCGAGATCATGCGCGGCGGGATACAGGCGATTCCGCGCGGGCAGATGCTGGCCGCGCAGGCGCTGGGCATGGGCTACTGGCAGGCGATGTGGCAGATCGTGCTGCCGCAGGCCTTCCGCAATATGCTGCCGGTGCTGCTGACCCAGACCATCGTGCTGTTCCAGGACGTGTCGCTGGTGTATGTACTGTCGATTCCCGACTTCGTCGGCGCGGCCAGCAAGGTGGCCCAGCGCGACGGCCGGCTGGTGGAAATGTACCTGTTCGTCGCCGTGGTCTACTTCCTGCTGTGCTGCGCGCTGTCCTGGCTGGCCAAGCTGCTGCAGCGCCGGGTGGCGATCATCCGCTGACGCGGTCAGCCGGGCCACCGGCAGCTATGTAAAACCCACGGCCCACCCTTGAGGTCTGACCTTAAATGCCGCTAGCCTAAGCAAGCCGCAGCGGTTTTTAGAACCCACGGCAAAGAGCCGGGGTCTGACCCAAGGGTCCGGAGAGGGGCTGCGCCCCGCCTGTCCCGATGGGACAGGCCCCCAGGGTTACGCCCTGGGTTTTAAAACGCGTGGCGGCATGCCCACGCGAGCGGTGTTCGGGGCTGGTCGGGTCTTGCTGGCTACCTGTTAGATAGACAACATGGGCCTGGCGCGCCACAGCGGGTAAAATGATGGAATCCGCTATCAGAGAGCCGCCATGTCCAACTACGAGACCACCCCTACCAGCATCACCATCGCCCGTCCAGACGACTGGCACCTGCATCTGCGCGACGGCGCCACCATGGCCAGCGTGCTGCCGCATAGCGCGCGCCAGTTCGGCCGCGCCATCGTCATGCCGAACCTGAAGCCGCCCGTGACCACCACCGCCGCCGCCGAAGCCTATCGCGGCCGCATCCTGGCCGCGCTGCCGCCGGGCGTGGAGTTCCAGCCCCTGATGACGCTGTACCTGACCAATAACACCCCGCCCGACGAAATCCGCCGAGCGATGGACAGCGGCTTCGTGCACGCCGTCAAACTGTATCCGGCCGGCGCCACCACCAATTCCGACGCCGGCGTGACCGATCTGGCCAACTGCTACAAAACCCTGGAAGTGATGCAGGAAGTGGGCATGCCCTTCCTGGTGCACGGCGAAGTGACCGACCAGGACATCGACCTGTTCGACCGCGAAGCGGTCTTCATCGAACGCGTGATGCGTCCGCTGCGCCGCGATTTCCCGGCGCTCAACATCGTCTTCGAGCACATCACCACCAAGGACGCGGCCCAGTACGTGGCCGAAGCCGAAGGCCCGATCGCCGCCACCATCACCGCGCATCACCTGCTGTACAACCGCAACGAGATCTTCAAGGGCGGCATTCGCCCGCACTACTACTGCCTGCCGGTGCTCAAGCGCGAAGAACACCGCCTGGCCCTGATGACGGCCGCCACCAGCGGCGACGAGCGTTTCTTCCTCGGCACCGACTCGGCCCCGCATGCGATCGGCGCCAAGGAAGCGGCCTGCGGCTGCGCCGGCTGCTACACCGCGCTGCACGCGATGGAGCTGTACACCGAAGCGTTCGAACGCGCCGGCGCGCTCGATAAGCTGGAAGGCTTCGCCAGCTTCCACGGACCGGCCTTCTACGGCCTGCCGCGCAATACCGACACCATCACCCTCAAGCGCGAACAATGGACGCTGCCGGCCACCTTGCCGCTGGCCGACCAGCAGGTGGTGCCGCTCAACGCCGGTGAAGTCATCAACTGGAAAATGGTATAAGCGGTGTTCTCCGCAATTGACTGGTCACGCCCCTGGTATGCATCGGTGGGGGCGGCGGCCAGCCGGCTGGACCTGAGCGGGTCCAGCCTGTTCGAAAACTTCTCCCTCCAGGCAGCAAAGCTCAATTTGTGCAATCATCAAGGATTGCCGCTGTCCTTTGTTCCGCAAAGCGCACTGCCCGACGGTACCGCCTACGAAGCCTTTATCGGCGCCACCGGCGGCGTGCCCACGCGCGACAATCTGCACGATTTTTTCAATGGACTGGTATGGCTCAGCTTCCCGCGCATCAAGGTGCAGCTGAATGCCCTGCAGGCGGCGCAGATCGCGCTGGCTGGTGTGGGCAAGTCGCGCGGCGCGGCCCGCGACGGTGCCACGATTTTTGACGAAAACGCGGCCCTGCTGGTGGTGCGCGACAGCGCCGAAGGCGCGGCCCTGGTCGGGGCGCTGCGCGGCCATCAATGGCGCCGCGCTTTCGTCGAGATGCGGGCGCTGTTTGGAACGCAGGCGCAGGTCTGGCTGTTTGGCCATGCGCTGATGGAAAAGCTGGTGGCGCCCTACAAGGCAATCACCGCGCATACGGTGGTGGTGCTGGCCGGCGACGCGTATTTCGCGCTGGATCACGCGGCACAGCAAGCCTGGCTGGATGCGACCGTGGCGCGCCAGCTGGCCGAGCAGGGATTGAGTACAGCGGCTTTCACCCCGCTACCCGTGCTGGGCGTGCCCGGCTGGTGGCAGGATCAGGACGACGCATTTTATGACGACACATCCGTGTTCCGTCCCAAGCGGGGCACGGCGCCAAGCAATGGCGCGACAGGCGCCGGAAAGTGAACAGACATGAGCCAGACCATCCGCTGGGGAATTCTTGGAACCGGCAAGATCGCCAAAGCCTTCGCCGCCGCGCTGGCTGATATGCCGGGCGCAGAGCTGGCCGCCGTCGCCTCGCGCAGCGCGGACAGCGCCGCCAGCTTCGGCGCCGCCTTTGGCATTGCGCGCTGTCACGCCAGCTATCAGGCGCTGGCCGACGATCCGGAAGTCGATGTGATCTACATCGGCACGCCGCACCCGATGCACCACGAGAACGCCATGATGTGCCTGCACGGCGGCAAAGCCGTGCTGGTGGAGAAATCGTTCACCATGAACCGCGCCCAGGCCGAAGAGATCGTCGCGCTGGCACGCCAGAAGAAGCTGTTCGCCATGGAGGCGATGTGGAGCCGCTTCATGCCCGCCATCGTCGAAGCGCGCCGCATCGTCCAGAGCGGCGAGATTGGTGTGCCGGCCCACGTCAGCGCGGACTTCGGCTTTTTCGCCGACACCGGTCCCGAGCACCGCCTGCTCAATCCGGAGCTGGGTGGCGGCGCCTTGCTCGATCTGGGCATCTACCCGCTGTCGCTGGCCGCCTATTTCCTTGGCCCGGTCAAGGCGGTGCAGGCCCAGGCGCAGATGGGCCCCACCGGCGTCGACGTGCAGACCGTGTTCTCGCTCCAGCATGAGGACGGCGGCATCTCCGCCTGCAGCTGCAGCCTGCGCGCACGCACGCCGACCGAGCTGACCATCTCCGGCAGCCTGGGCTTCGTGCGCCTGCACGACCGCTTCCACAACACCGAGGAAATCTCCGTCACCCTGGTCAATGGAGCATCGCGCACCGAGCGCACCATCCGTCTGCCGCGCACCGGCAACGGCTACGCGCACGAAGCGCTGGAAGTAGGCCGCTGCATCCGCGCCGGCCTGATTGAAAGCCCCGTCATGCCGCACGCCGAAACGCTGGCGCTGATGGGCGTGCTCGACACCATCCGTGGCCAGATCGGTCTGCGCTACAGCGCCGACCAGCGCGCCGCCTGAGAAAGATACAACCATGTTCATAGCAAACCGCGCACCGTCCCTGAAAACGGTGCTGCTGGCCAGCGGCGTCGTACTGACGCTGGCCATGGGCGTGCGCCACGGCCTCGGCTTCTGGATGCAGCCGATCTCGCAGGCCAACGGCTGGACCCGAGAAACCTATTCGCTGGCGCTGGCCTTGCAAAATCTGTTCTGGGGCGCCTTCGGCCCCTTCGCCGGCATGGCGGCCGACCGCTTCGGCACCATGCGCGTGGTGTTGGTGGGCGCGCTCAGCTACATGGCGGGCCTGCTGTGGATGGCACTGGTGACCCAGCCCACGCTGTTCATGTTCGGCTCGGGCATCCTCATCGGCCTCGGCCTGGCCTGTACCGCCTTTGGCGCCGTCAGCGGCATTATCGGCCGGGTCGCTTCACCGGAAAAGCGTTCCTGGGCCTTTGGCATCTCGGGTGCGGCCAGTTCCTTCGGCCAGTTCATGATGATGCCCGTCGAGCAGCAGCTCATTTCGGCGGTGGGCTGGCAGCATGCGTTCTATCTGCTGGCGGGATTGGTCGTGCTGGCCATGATACCGATGTCCTTCTATCTGCGCGAGCCGGCGGTGGAGCATGGCAGCGGTCCGCAGCAAAGCATAGGCGAGGCCTGGTCCGAGGCGATCGGCAACCGTTCTTTCCTGTTCCTGGTGGCGGGCTATTTCGTGTGCGGCTTCCAGGTGGTGTTCATCGGCGTGCACTTGCCGGTCTACCTGAAGGACAAGGGCCTGGATAATCCCAATGTGGCGGTGATGGCGCTGGCGCTGATTGGTCTGTGCAATATCTTCGGTTCCTACTATGCGGGCAAGCTCGGTGGCCGCCTGCCCAAGCGCTATCTGCTGTCGGGGATTTACTTCACGCGTTCGGTGGTGATCGGCCTGTTCCTGCTGGCGCCCTTGTCGCAGTATTCGGTGTATCTGTTCGCCTCGGCGATGGGGCTGATCTGGCTGTCCACCGTGCCGCTGACGAATGGGATCATCGCCGGCATCTTCGGCGTCAAGCATATGTCGATGCTGGCTGGGGTGGTGTTCTTCTCGCACCAGGTGGGCAGCTTCCTGGGCGTGTGGCTGGGTGGTTATCTGTTCACCAGGCAGGGCAGTTATGACGTGGTGTGGGCCATCACGATCCTGCTCGGCGTGCTGGCGGGGCTGGCGAATCTGCCGATCAATGAACGGCCAGTGGTACGGGCCGGCGTGGCGCCTGCGTGAGTGCGGTCATGAAGCCAGCCGTCAAGACATGGATACTGCGCCTTGCGGCGGCGGGTGTGCTGGCGCTGGTGTTCATGGCGTATCTGAAGCCGGGGTTTATGCTGGATCTGGCCAACCGCTTCTACATGTGCTTCTAGCGCGC
>JABTBR010000111.1 GCA_013284265.1 Oxalobacteraceae bacterium
CCGGGGGGCCCCCCCCCCGGCTCTTTGCGGTGGGTTTTAATTTGCGCCGGCGGCCCGCAACCTGCAAGCCACACCCACAACCCACAACCGCAAACTGGCTCCAGCGCTCCCTATCCTTCTTGTCTGGCGTATGATTTTGTCTGGGCGCGTAACTGCGCGACTGGCTGTTTAACCAGACGAGGGACTGACCATGATCTATCAAGGGAGTTGCCACTGCGGGCGGGTAGCATATGAAGTGGAGGGCACGCTGGATGGCGCCATCTCCTGCAACTGTTCGATCTGCTCGCGGCGCGGCTCGCTGCTCTGGTTCGTCCCGCGCGACAAGATGCGCCTGAAAACCCCCGACGACGCGGCCAGCACCTACACCTTCAACAAGCACGTCATCAAGCACCGCTTCTGCCCCGTATGCGGCATCTTGCCCTATGGCGAGGGCGTCGATCCCAAGGGGAATGCGATGGCGGCCATCAATGTACGCTGCCTGGAAAACGTCGACTTGAAAACGGTGCCGGTCCACGAGTACGATGGCCGCTCCAAATAAAGGAGCCCGTCATGCGCATTGAACTCGATCACTTCATCGTCTCCAGCCACGACAAGGTGGCCTCGGCGCGCTGCCTGGCGGAGCTGCTCGGCGTGCCCTGGATGGAGGCGGCGCCGCTGGGCCCATTCTCACCGGTCTTCATCAACGATGGGCTGACGCTGGATTTCATCAATACCGATGAAGACTTCCCGGTGGAACACTATTGCTTCCGCGTCAGCGAGCAGGACTTCGACGCCATTCTCGCGCGCCTGCAGGCGGCCGACATCCCCTATCGCGCCGATGTGCGCGGGCCGGTCGATAGGCGGATTTCCACGGCCTTCGGCGGCCGTGGCGTGTACTGGAATGTGCCCGACGGGCACCAGTGGGAAATGCTGACCGTCAGCTATGCGCGGGCCGCCAGCCAGGACGATTAAATCGCCTGTACCACGCCGACGGCGGCGCGACCCAGCGCCGGATCGTCGGTGAAGAAGCCGTCGAGCCCGGTCGCCAGATAGCGTTTCATTTCCGCGATCGAGCCGATCGGGTTGCGCGCATTCTCGCCGGCCGCGTTGCGGAAGTCGGCGGCGAGGAAACGGTTCTCGGGACGGAAGGTCCACGGTTCGATACGCAGTCCCGCCTTGTGCGCATCGTCCACCAGCGAAGTCGGCTGGGCCAGCCGGCCATCCTTGTCCAAGGGGATGATGGCGCGCGTGGGCGGCGCCACCACGTCGGCGTAGGCGGCTATATCGCGCAGGCCGGCCGGCGTGAGCATCTGGGCAAAGGTCAGCGTGCCATTGGTGGCGGCCACATCGCTGGGGCGCACGGCCTCGCTGACGACCAGCTGCATCAGGCGCAGATTGGCGCGGCGCCCCAGCTTGCCACGCATGTATTTCAGATTGGCGATTTCAAACGACTGGATCTCGACCGGATAGCGGCGCGTGTATTCATGCGCGGCCAGGGTGGCGAGGAAACGGTCTTCCAGCGGCAGCCCCACGGAGGCGAAATAGGTGGAGCTTTTCAGTTCCGGCACCAGGCCGATGACGCGGCCGACGGTGGCCGCTTCGGCGGCGACGAAGTCGATGATTTCTTCAAACGTGGCGACCTGGAACATGCCATTGAATTCGGCGCTGCCGGGGCGCACCTGCGGCAGGCGCTCGATCGCGCGCAGGGACTTCAGTTCGGCCAGCGTGAAGTCGTCGACGAACCAGCCTTCGTGGGTTTCGCCGTCGATGGTTTTTTTGGTGCGGCGGCTGGCGAAGACGGCGCGCGTGGCGACGTCGGTGGTCTCGCTCAGATTGACATCATGGCGCGCGACCAGCACGCCGTCCCTGGTGGCCACCAGGTCCGGTTCGATATAGTCGGCGCCGTCGGCGATCGCCTTGGCATACGAGGCCAGCGTGTGTTCAGGGCGCAGCGCGCTGGCGCCACGGTGGCCGAATACCAGCGGCGTGGCCACGACGGTGGTCGGGGCCGGTCCGGCAAAGCCCAGCGGTGCGGCCAGCGCCGCACCGGCGGCCGCTGCCGCCTGAATGAAACCGCGCCGCGAAACGCGGCCCGGCAAGCGTGAAGTTGTCATCAGAAGTCCGCCATCAAAGTGAGGAAACCCTGGCGCGGTGCGATAGGGAAGGTGTTGTAGGTCTTGTCCGCCGCGCCCACCACCACGTTCAGGCTGCCTTCACGATTGGCCAGGTTGCTCACATTCAGGCGGTAGCGCGCGTTCTTGATGATACCGCCATTGAGCATATCCAGCTTGCCCGATATGCCCAGACTCATCAGGAAGTAACCCGGTACCGACAGGTCGTTGGTGTAAGTCGCATAGCGTTTGCCCACATAGTCGCCGATCAGCTGGAACTCGGTGTTGGCCACGGTCAGCGTGGCGACGAATTTATTCATCCATTCCGGGCTGCCGGGAACCGCCTTGCCGGCCGTCGGCACCAGCGCCGCGCCATTGCTGTAGTTGTCCGAATAGGTGGAACGGTTGTAGGACAGCGCATTGTAGAAGGTGAACATGCGGCCGAAGTGGGCCGTGCCGGACAGGTCGATCCCATTGGTCTTGACGCTGCCCACATTGGCCAGCACCGGATTGCCGCCGATGATGGACAGCAGCACCGGCGTCGGGCTGATCTGCAGCAGGCGGTCCTTGAAGTCCACATGGTAGATATTGACCTGGCCTTCGAGCGCGCTCAGCGGCCCCAGGCTCAGCTGGCGGTTGCTGCGCAGGCCGGCCTCATAGGTGACCGAGGTTTCCGGACGGGCGCTGGACTTGAACAGCTCGAAGGCTGGCTGGCTGGCCAGGCTCCACGGCGAGGCGCCGCCACCGCCGTAGGTGACGAACTGGCGCATATTCTTTTGCACATTGACGAAGACCTGCTCGTGCGCGCCCAGGTCCCAGCGCGCGCCTAGCTGCGGCAGGAACCATTTCTTGGTGATGATCTCGCCTTCCGGCAGGGCCAGCGAGCCGTTGGCGATGGCGCCTTTGGCGGGCTGCACCGGGAACAGACCTTCGCCAAATTGCAGGCTGGATTTGAAGCCGGCCTGCAGGGCCAGATCAGGCCGGATCTTCCATTCATCCTGCAGATGCAGTTGCACCACCTTGTTGTCGATCTCGCTGCCGTACTGGGTGATCAGCGGATAGACCGGACGCTCGTAGGGCGAGCTTGGATTGTTGACATCCAGCGCATACCAGCGGCGGTAGGCCGAGGAGCGGTTGCGTTCGAGCCAGATGCCGCCCTGGACTTGATGGTCGCCGAATTCCATGCGCAAGGTCGACAGCAGGCCGGCGCGCTTGATCATGTACTCGGTGGTGCGGGTGGCGTAGCCGGAGTTGCCGAATACCTGCTTCAGATTCTGGTTCGGATAGTAGATGCCGAACAGCGCGGGCAGGCCGGCCACGCCGATCGGGCCGGCCACCACGCCGACGCCATCGTCGTTGTGGAAATAGACCTGGTTCGACCAGGTGCTCGATTCACCGACATTGGCGTCGTATTTCAGGTAGGCCAGGTAGTCGGTGCGCTGGGCGTCGCTGTAGTAGTTGCGGTAGTTGTTGCCGTCGGCCGCGGGCGTGGCGCCGGTGGGCGACAGATAATTCAGCGCGGCATTGAAGTCGGGGTAGAGGAAGGGGCGGGTGTAGGGCGCGCTTTTCTCGCCGGCGACATGGACGGTGGAGTCCTCGTTCGGCTCGATCTTGTCGGAGTAATTGAAGTAGGCGCTCAGCTTGCCGGCATTGCTCTGGTTGACGAACTTGGCGTTGATCTGGTCGCCGCCCTGGCGGCCACGGAAGTCCCAGGCGCGCGCTTCATGGTGGACCGCCGACAGGTAGGCGCTGCTGCCTTCGCCGAAGCGGCCGGTGTCGTAGCGCGCGACGGTGCGCGAAGTCTTGTAGCTGCCCACGGTCTGTTGCAGCGAGAAATTGCGCGCGGCCAGAGGATCGGAGGAGAAGGTTTCGATGGTGCCGCCCAGATTGCTGGTGGAGGCGGTGGCCAGGTCGCCCGCGCCGGACGACAGGATCACGCTGCGCACGTTTTCGCTGATGACGGCGCGCTGCGGCGACAGGCCGTTGTAGTTGCCGTACTGCTGGTCGCCCAGCGGCACGCCATCCATCGTGTAGCCGAGTTGCTGGCCGCTGAAGCCGTGCACGAACAGCGACAGGTTCTGCTCATTGTTGCCCCAGGGGTCGGCGGTCTGGAAGCTGACGCCGGGCAGGGTTTGCAGGGCTTTCAGAGGATTGATGCCGGGCAGGATTTTCTGCATATCGCTGTTGCCGAGCGCGACGGAGGAACGGCTCTTGCGGGTGGAAATCTGCACCGTGGCCATCGGCGCGACGATGGCGCCGGCCGTGTCGGCGCCGGTGTCCGGCGCGGCATAGGCAAGCTCGGGGGCGCCGCCGAGCATGCCGGCGGCAGCCAGCACTGGTGCGGTGGACGCCATCACGGGTGTCGCGCTGGCCAGCGTTGGTGCGGCGGCCATGGCCGCTTCCGGGCTGGCCATCGCGACCACGGCGGCGGCTACGTTGGCCGCCATCGCCATCATCGGGAAGCCAAGGGTGGCGAGGCAGATGGCCGAAGTCAAGGTCGAGGCCAGCGCGATGCCCTGCGCGGCATTGGCGCGCGGCGCCCGGGATGCTGAAGTCATGGGATTCCTGAATGCGTAAGTTGGCAAATGAAAAGAAAACAAATAAAAGGAAAGCAAACGCAGCGGATGGTAAGGAGCTTGTATGACGCGTTGATGACTTGATATCGCTCGGGGCAGTAGAATGGAGGCCTACCTCTAGTGAAGGCTGCGCATGTCAACATTTTCGCTTTGGACGCGCTGCGCGCTGGCTGCCGGATTGCTGGCGCTGGGCGGCTGCTATACCGTGGATCAGGAACGCTTCGCCGGATTCGTGCGCAGCACGGTGACGCCGGGCATGCCGATGGATCAGGTGCGGCACCGGATGGCGGTGGAGGGATTCAGTTGCGAGACGGGCGCCGAGGCTGGGCGCAGCGTGTGCACGCGGATACAGCAGAGGGCGATCAGCTGGCGCTGCACCGAGCAGGTGGAGCTGGCGCGCCGGGGGGCTGTGCTGGGAAGTGTCGAGATTGCGCCGATTACTTGCAGCAGCAAGTGGTGATGCTGGCGGTGTTAGAACCCACGGCAAAGAGCCGGGGTCT
>JABTBR010000112.1 GCA_013284265.1 Oxalobacteraceae bacterium
GCAGCAAGCTCGATGGCGCCGTCGCCTCGAACGCCTACCATCTGGGGTTCGACGCCAGCTGGGAGCCGGACCTGTTCGGTGCCAATGGGCATGCGCTGGCGGCCGAACAGGCCAGCCTGGGCGCCAGCGCGCTGACGCTGGCCGACGTCCAGGTTTCCGTGGCGGCCGAGGTGGCGCGCGCCTATATCGGCTTGCGCGGGGTTCAGGCCAGGCTGGGCATCGCCGGCGCCAACCTGGCCAGCCAGCAGGAGATCGAGCGTCTGACTGGCTGGCGCGCGCAGGCCGGCCTGATGAGCGAGCTCGAGCTGCTGCAGGCGCGCAGCGCCACCGAGCTGGCGGCGGCCCAGCTGCCCGCGCTGCGCGTGAGCCAGGCGCAATGGATGCACAGTCTGGCCGTGCTGTGCGGCCAGCCGCCCGCCGCGCTGGACGCCGAACTGGGGGCGCCGGGCGCGATTCCTGCGGCCGCCCCCGAGCTGGCCCTGAGCCTGCCCGCCGCCACGCTGGCCCAGCGTCCCGATGTGCGCGCCGCCGCCCACCGCTTGGCGGCGGCGCGCGCGCGCGTGGGCCAGGCCGATGCCGCGCGCTATCCCAGCCTGCGGCTGGAAGGTTCACTGGGCTTGAACGGACTGGGACTGGGCGGTGGCGGCAGCTTGCTGCGCACGCTGCTGGCCAGCGTGGCCGGCAAGGCCTTTGACAGCGGGGCCGGCGATGCCCGCCTGCAGGCGCAGCGCGGCGCGCTGGCCCAGGCCCAGGCCGCCCATCTGGCCGCGCTGTTGACGGCACTGCAGGAAGTCGAGGATGGTCTGGCCGTGCTGGCCGGCGACCAGGCGCGCGCCGGCCACTTGCGGCGCGCGGCGGCCAGCGCCGCCCAGGCGGCGCTGCTGGCGCGCCAGCGCTATGCCAGCGGCCTGGCCGATTACCAGAGCGTGCTCGAAACCCAGCGCACCCTGTACGCGGCCGAGGATGGCCTGGCCCTCAACAGTGCCGACCTCGGCACCGATCTGGTGCGTCTGTACAAGGCGCTTGGCGGCGGTTGGGAGCCCGGCGCCGAGGTCCCGTCCGAGGCAGGGCCGTTATGACGCTTCCGCTGAGCGCGCCGTCGGCGCCGCCCGCCGCCGGCATCGATGGGGCGCCGCCCGCACCGGAAGCGCGTCGCGGCTGGCGCCGCGCGGCCGGCTGGGGCGCGCTGGCGCTGGCGCTGGCGGCGGCCGGCGCCGGCCTCTGGTATGGCTGGCAGCTGCGCCGCGCGGCGGCGCTGGCCCCGGCCTACGCGACGGCGCCGCTGCGCCGCGGTGACGTGACGCTGAGCGTGACGGCCAATGGCACGCTGCAGCCCACGCGCGCCGTCAACATCGGCAGCGAGCTGTCGGGCACGGTGGCACGGGTGCTGGTCGACATCAACGACAGGGTGCGGCGCGGCCAGCTGCTGGCCGAGCTGGATGTGGCCAAGTTGAACGACCAGATCGTGCGCTCGCGCGCGGCCCTGGCCGGCGCCGGCGCGGTCCAGGCCCAGGCCCAGGCCACGCTGGCCGAGGCGGGCGCCACGCTGGCGCGGCTGGAGCAGGTGGCACGCCTGTCCGGCGGCCAGGTGCCGGCGCGCGCCGAACTGGACGCCGCCCGCGCCGCCCAGGCGCGCGCCGCCGCGTCCGTGCGCAGCGCCGCTGCCGGCCAGCTCGGCGCGCAGGCCACGCTGGCGACCGACAGCACCAACCTGGCGCGCGCCGCGATCCGGGCGCCCATCGATGGCGTGGTGCTCAGCCGCAGCGTCGATCCGGGCAACGCCGTGGCCGCGTCGCTGCAGGCCGTGACCCTGTTCACGCTGGCCGAGGACCTGCATCGCCTGCGCCTGCTGGTCAACGTCGATGAGGCCGACGTGGGCGCGGTGCGCGAGGGCCAGGCGGCCAGCTTCAGCGTCAGCGCCTACGCCGAGCGCAGTTACCCGGCCAGCATCCGGCGCGTCTCCTACGGTTCCACCATCAGCGAAAACGTGGTCAGCTATGTCGCCGAGCTGGCGGTCGACAACGCCGACCTGAGCCTGCGTCCCGGCATGAGCGCCACCGCCGTGATCCGCGCGGTTCAGCATACGCAGGTGCTGCTGGTTCCCAACAGCGCCTTGCGTTTCACCCCGGCCAGCGCGGCCAGGGGCGCGCCGGCGGGCCAGGGCGGCATCGTCGCCAGCCTGCTGCCGCGTTTGCCGGCGCGGGCGCCGCGCCAGGCAGGCCTGGGAGCGCTGGGGCCGGGGCGCCATCCGCTCTGGGTGCTGGACGGCGCGGTGCCGCGTCAGCTCAGCGTCACGCTGGGCATCAGCGACGGGCGCTACACCGAGGTCAGCGGCGCCGGCTTGCGCGAGGGCCTGGCCGTCATCACCGACCAGCGCGCGGTGGCGCGGTGAGCCGGCCGGCGGAGGGCGCCGGGGCGCCGCTGATACGGCTGCGCGGCGTGTGCAAGCGCTACGGCAGCGGCGCCGGCGCGCTCAATGCCCTCGATCATGTCGATCTCGACATCGCCCAGGGCGAGTTTGTCGCCATCATGGGACCCAGCGGCTCGGGCAAGTCGACCGCCATGAACATCCTGGGTTGCCTGGACACGCCCAGCGCAGGCCAGTACCTGCTGCGCCAGACCGATCTGGGCAACACCACGCGCGACCAGCGCGCGCGCCTGCGCCGCGGCCTGCTCGGTTTCGTGTTCCAGGGTTTCAATCTGCTGGCGCGCACCTCGGCCCAGGAAAACGTGGAATTGCCGCTGTTGTACCGGGGCGAGCCGGCCGCGCGCCGGCATGCGCTGGCCGCGCAGGCGCTGGCCGCCGTCGGCCTGGCCGGCTGGGAGGGCCACACCCCGGCCGAATTGTCGGGCGGCCAGCAGCAGCGGGTGGCGATCGCGCGGGCCATCGTCAGCGCGCCCTTGCTGTTGCTGGCCGACGAGCCGACCGGCAACCTCGATAGCCAGCGCAGCGGCGAAATCATGGAACTGCTGGCGCGCCTGAACCGCGAACAGGGCATCACGGTGGTGATGGTGACGCACGAGCCGGACATGGCCCGCTATGCGCGCCGCATCGTCCACTTCCTGGACGGCCGCATCGCCAGCGACTGTCCGAATGCGCAGCCGCTGTGCGCGGCGCGGGCCGACTGATGTTGCACAACACCATACTGCTGGCGCTGCGCTCGATCCGGCGCAACCTGCTGCGCTCCTTCCTCACCATGCTGGGCATCGTGATCGGCGTGGCCGCGGTGATCACCATGGTCACCCTGGGCAATGGCGCGACCCGGGCCGTGCATGACCAGATCGCCAGCCTGGGCAGTAATCTGCTGATGGTGCGCCCCGGCCAGCGTCAGGGACCGGGCGGGGGCGGGGGCGGCGCGCCGGCCTTCAGCGAGGCCGACGCCGACGCCATCGCCGCCCAGCTGGGCGGCATACGCGCCGTGGCCGCCGAGGCGCGCAGCGGCGCCACCGTGGTCGCCGAGGGCCGCAACTGGAACAGCACCGTCACCGGCGCCACGGCCAGCTGGCTGGACGCGGCCAACTGGACGCTGGCGGCCGGCCGGCCCTTCGACGAGGCCGAGCAGCGCGCCGGCGCGGCCGTGTGCGCGCTGGGCGCCACCGTGGCGCGGGCGCTGTTCCAGGGCCGCGATCCGCTGGGCGAGCGCCTGCGCATCAAGCAATTCTCCTGCGTGGTGGTGGCCCTGCTGGCGCCCAAGGGACAGGGGGCCATGGGCAATGACCAGGACGATATCGTGCTGCTGCCGCTGCACACGCTGCAGCGCCGCCTCAGCGGCAACCGGCGCGTGGCGACCCTGCTGGTGTCGATGGAGGAGGGCAGCGACAGCGCGGCCCTGCAGGCGCGCCTGACCCTGCTGCTGCGCGAGCGGCGCAAGCTGGCGGCCGGCGAGGAGGACAATTTCAATGTGCTGGACACGCGCCAGCTGGCCGATACCCTGTCCGGCACCACCCGCGTGATGACCACGCTGCTGGGCGCGGTGGCCGCCGTCAGCCTGCTGGTGGGCGGCATCGGCATCATGAACATCATGCTCGTCAGCGTGACCGAGCGCACCCGCGAGATCGGCCTGCGCCTGGCCATCGGCGCGCTCGAGCGCGACGTGCTGCTGCAATTTCTGATCGAGGCGATGGTGCTGGCCGCCCTTGGCGGACTGAGCGGCGTGCTGCTGGCCACGCTGGCCAGCGCGCTGCTGGCGCATGCCATGCAACTGCCTTATCTGTTCAATCCCGGCGTCAATCTGCTGTCGTTTCTGTTCTCGGCCGGCATCGGGATGCTGTTCGGCTATGTGCCGGCGCGGCGCGCGGCGCGCATGGATCCGATCGAGGCGCTGCGCCATGAATAAGCGGGCCGCGCGCGCTAGTGTCCTGAATTACAGATTCGTTGAATAAATATGGCGAGAATCGCACCGATACGGCGTCACAAATGCGCGCAAGGCCTCGGCCTTGCTGTGCTTTGTTCCTTGTCTCGGTGCGATTTCGCCACATTTATTATTCAACGAACTTGCAATTCAGGACACTAGCGGGACCCGGCGATCAAGCCGAGCCCATATGGCAGCCAGGCCGCCAGCAGAATCAGCAGCAGGCCGGGCGCCACCGCGCGCAGGAAGGGGCGGCCGCCGCTGACACCGGCGGCCGCCAGCTTGCTGGCCGAGT
>JABTBR010000113.1 GCA_013284265.1 Oxalobacteraceae bacterium
AGGGGTACGCCGTGGGTTTTAAATTAGCCGGCGGCCCTCAAGCGCTGCCCACAGCCGGCGTCGCCGGCTCCAGCTCCAGCATATGGCTATCGCGCCAGCTACCCAACTTGTAGAACCCGATCGACATCAGCATCGCCGAAATCGACCCGGCCGCAAAACTCCACCACAACGCATCCGCGCCCAGGCTATCGCTGAGCAGCGCGCCGAACGGCAGGCGGATGCACCACAGCGCCACAAACAGAATCACCAGCGGCGCAATCACCGCGCCCGACGAGCGCATGATCGCGTTCAGCGCAAACGTCACGCCCATCGGCACGAAGGTCCAGGCCACCATAGCATTGATATGCTGGGCGATCTGCAGCGCGTTCAGATGTTCGGGCAGGAACAGCCCCAGCACGACCCGGTTGAACAGATAGATCAAGGCCACCAGCCCTCCCGTCATCAGCAGATTGAACAGCACGCCGGCGCCGGCGATCTTTTCCACCCGGTCCAGGCGGCGCGCGCCGAAGTTCTGGGCCGCCATCGACGATACCGCCATGCTCACCGCCAGCGCCGGCATCTGCACATAATTCCACAGCTGCAGGCAGGCGCCATACGCGGCCGCCGTCTCGGTGCCGAAGCGGTTCACCAGCGAGATCATGCCGATCATCGACAGCGATACCACCGCCATCTGCAAGCCCATCGGAATGCCCTTGAAGACCATGGTTTTCAGGATCGCCCAGTCCGGGCGCAGGAAGTGCAGCTCACCACGGCCGATGCGCAGGAAATGCTCCTTGCGGTACAAATACGTCAGCAGGCCGCTCAGGCTGACGGCCTGCGCCACCAGCGTGGCCACGGCCGAACCGGCGATGCCCAGTCCCGGCAGCGGCCCCCAGCCAAAGATGAACAGCGGGTTGAGCACGATATCTAGCCCCACCGACAGCACCTGGAATTTGAACGGCGTCTTGGTGTCGCCCGCCCCGCGCAGCACCATCATCAGGAAGATGTAGACGAACTGGAACGGCAGCCCCAGGAAGATGATCCGCAAATACGCCACCGCCAGCGGCAAGGCAGCGGCCGGGGTGCGCATCAATTGCATCAGGTGTTCGGAGAACAGCATGCCGAAACCGGCCACCAGCCCCGACATCGCGACGAAAAAGATAAAGCTGGTGCCCACCACCCGCTTGGCCTGCTCGGTATTGCGCGCGCCCAGGCTCTGGCCGATCAGGATGGTGGCGGCCAGACCCAGCCCCAGCACGCTGGCGATCAGGAAGAACATGATCGCGTTCGCGTTGGCCGTGGCCGTCAGCGCTGCCTCGCCCAGATAATGGCCGACCCAGACCGCGTTGACCGAGCCGTTGAGCGACTGCAGCAGATTGCCGTACAAGATAGGCAGCGTAAAGAAAAACAGGGTGCGCGCGATCGGCCCCTCGGTCAGGTTGTTGCGGGATGCGGCGGCGGCTTGGCTCATGCGTGGCGATCAGTTCGGCAAAGCCCGACAGCTTACCAAACTGGTCCCTGAACTGGTAAACTTCCTCCCAACACCGGGGCACAGTGGCGCTCCGATGACAATAAGAGACCAGCCCACCGCACCGAAAGCCAGACCATCCATGCATCCTCCTTTGCTGCCCCACATCAATAACCAATTGCTGCGCACCTGGCTGCTGCCCGAACTGGGCGAACAGGACGACCGTGACGAGCACGGCCACGTGCTGGTCATCGCCGGTTCGCGCGAGATGCCGGGCGCCGCCGTCCTGGCCGCCACCGCCGCCCTGCGCGCCGGGGCCGGCAAGCTCACCGTGGCCACTGCCGCCAGCGTGGCGACACTGGTGGCCCAGTCGGTGCCCGAGGCACGCGTACTGGGCTGGAACGAAACCGTTTCCGGCGGCTTGCGCGCGCCCGCGCCGCAGGTGCTGGCCACACTGCTGAGCAAAGTGCGCGCCGTGCTGATCGGGCCCGGCATGCTCAGCGATGCGGCCACCGTGCGCCTGGTGCACGCCGTGCTGGCCCAGTTGCACGGCCATGGCACCAGCGTGATCCTCGATGCCTGCGCGATGGGCGCGGTGCTGCCGCTCAAGGTCAGCGGCGCGGCCCAGGGACGGGCTTTCAGCGTGCCGGTCACGCTCACGCCGCATTATGGCCAGATGGCCCAGCTCTGCCACACCGGCAAGGACGCGGTGACGGCGCGGCCGGAACGCCTGTCCATCGACGCGGCGGCGCGCTGGAACGCCACCGTGGTGCTCAAGGGTGCGCGCAGCCTGATCGCCGCGCCCGACGGCCATGCCTGGGTGCATGAAGGCGGCAATGTGGGACTGGCCATTTCCGGCTCCGGCGATACGCTGGCCGGCATCATCGCCGGCCTGGCCGCGCGCGGCGCCAACCCGGTGCAGGCGGCGGCCTGGGGCGTGGCCCTGCATGCGCGCGCCGGCGACCGGCTGGCCGCGCGCATCGGCCCGCACGGTTTTCTGGCGCGTGAAATCCCGGCCGAAATCCCCGGCCTGCTGCGCGAGATGGGCAGTTACTAAGCTGCCGGCGGGCCACGAACGTCAATCTAAAACCCACGGCGTAACCCTGGGGTCTGACCCCAGGATCCGGAGAGGGGCTGCGCCCCGCCAGTCCCGTCGGGACCGGCCCCCGGCTCTTTGCCATGGGTTTTAACACCGGCCGCCGGCCCGCGAACCAGCCCCCCTGAATTACGCTGTGGGTTTCAAGTAGGGCCATTCCTACACACGCCTGCGCCGTGCGCCGATGTCACGGATCAGCAGCAGCGCCTAGCCTGAACCTCTCGCCAATTCTGGAGGTCACCATGCGCGCGCTGGTCTATCATTCCGCCCACGAAGTGAGCGTCGATACCGTCTCCGACCCGATCATTCATCAGCCGGACGACATCATCCTCAAGGTCAGCGCCACCGCCATCTGCGGCTCCGACCTGCACCTCTACCGCGGCAAGGTTCCCGGCATGAAGGCGGGCGACATCATGGGCCACGAATTCATGGGCGTGGTGGTCGACAAAGGTTCCGCCGTCACCGCCCTGCACCAGGGCGACCGCGTGGTGGTGCCCTTCGTCATCGCCTGCGGCAACTGCTTCTTCTGCGGCCTGAACCAGTACGCCGCCTGCGAAACCACCAACCCCGACGAGGGCGCGATCATGAACGCCAAACATTTGCGTTCCGGCGCCGCCCTGTTCGGCTTCAGCCACCAGTACGGCGGCGTGGCCGGCGGCCAGGCCGAATACGTGCGCGTGCCCAAGGCCAATGTGGGACCGATCCGCATACCCGATATGCTGCCCGACGAAAAGGTACTGTTCCTCAGCGACATCCTGCCCACCGGCTATCAGGCCGTGCTCAACGCCGGCGTGGGCAAGGGCTCCAGTCTCGCCATCTTCGGCGCGGGCCCGGTCGGCCAGATGGCAGCCGCCTGCGCCCGCATGCTGGGCGTGGAGACCATCTTCATGGTCGACCATCATCCCTACCGGCTCGAATTCGCGCGCGCAAGCTACGATGTGATTCCGATCAATTTCGATAGCGTCGACGCGGCCCAGGCCATCATCGAAAACACCGGCTTCCGCGGTGTCGACGCCGTCATCGACGCGGTCGGTTTCGAAGCCAAAGGCGGCGCGCTCGACACCGCGCTGACCGCCCTCAAGCTTGAAGGCAGTAGCGGCAGCGCGCTGCGCCAATGTATCGCCGCGGTGCGCCGCGGCGGCACCATCAGCGTGCCCGGCGTGTACAGCGGTTTCATCCACGGCTTCCTGTTTGGCGACGTCTTTGAAAAAGGCATCACCATCAAAACCGGGCAGACCCATGTGCAGCGCTATATGCCCGAGCTGCTGCAATATATCGAAGACGGCGATCTGCATCCCGAGGTCATTATTTCGCATAGGCTTAAGCTACATCAAGCCGCCGAAGGCTATCGCATGTTCGATGAAAAAGAAGACAACTGCCGCAAGATTGTCATGACGCCGTGAAGCGCCGACACACATTATTTTCGTGCCGCCATGCGTTGCAATTATGCTGCAACTGTGGTGCCACGCCGACGGGCCTGCTATTTCGACAAGCCATTTGAACTTGCGTTCAAAACATGACATCTGATGATGCGATGAATGCAGTTTCGCAAGTAAGCCGATGAATCTAATAGACAGTTTCGATTGCAAAATAATGATTGGTGCGCGACATACAAAGCACTGCGCATCCGCATCAGAAAAGCCATCTATATATTTTGTTTTTCTTTCTTGCGCGGCGCTATTTGCGAACGCCCTCCGCAATGCTATGGTGAAGTCGTCAGCCCATCAATCCGCTAGCTGAGGAGGCGTCACCATGCATGCGATATCCGACACTGTGCACCCAGCGCTGCACCAACTATTAGACGACTGCCCGCACGGCGGCAGCGCCCCGGTGGAAATCCACGGCGCCCGCGGCATGGGTTGCCAGCCCGGCGATGATTTCCTGTTCCAGGGCCATCGCTACATCCTCGACACCAGCCGCGACGTGCTGGTGCGCGAAGACATCCGCAACTGGCTGCTGGCC
>JABTBR010000114.1 GCA_013284265.1 Oxalobacteraceae bacterium
CCACCCCCGCCGGGTCTGACCCCAGGGTTACGCCCTGGGTTTTGCGAGCCAATCGGCCCGCCAGCCTTAGAAGCAAGAGCCCAAACCTCCAGCTCCGCCGCAAACGCCGCCGCCGTCGCCAGCGCCACCCACCGCCCGGTCGCCGCCTCATAACCCGGCACCGGCTTGATCTCGATATTCATCCAGATCTTCTGCTCCCGGCAATAATCGACAAACTGGGTGAAATACGGCACCGGCTCGCCCGCAAAGCGCGCATCGAACCACGCCCCCGCATCCATCCCGCTCAGCACGGCCGCATCGGTGGCCGCCACACTACCCGGCCCGGCCACGGTACGGCCAAACTCCGGATCATGCATGACCACGCCAATCCCATCGCGCGCCAGCATCACATCGAACTCCACCGCGCGAAAACCATACGCCAGCCCGCAGCGCAGGCCCGCAATGGTATTTTCCGGCGCCAGCGTACCGCCGCCGCGATGTGCAACAACTTTAGGATAGGGCCACATGCACTGCCTCATAGTGGAAACGGGGTCAACGATTGTCGAATTTGGCAACGTTACCACGACTTAAATGGCCATGGCTCAAGCGGAATGCAAACTTCGCTGCGCCGCACAACGTTGTAACTTCCATAAAACACTGGCGGCCACCGTATCCCTATTGGTAAGCTTGCGGCCTGATTGGATTTCACAAGGGTCACACATCATGACAAATGCCACTTCTACCCCGGCTGGCATGCCAAAAGCGCTGGGCCATATCCGCGTACTCGACCTGAGCCGCGTGCTGGCCGGCCCCTGGTGTTCGCAAAACCTGGCCGACCTCGGCGCCGACGTCATCAAGATCGAACGTCCCGGCAGCGGCGACGACACCCGCGCCTGGGGTCCGCCCTACGCCCGCGACGCGCTCGGCCACGACACCACCGAAGCGGCCTACTACCTCGCCGCCAACCGCGGCAAGCGCTCCGTCACCATCGACATCGCCACGCCCGAAGGCCAGGCGCTGGTGCGCGAACTGGCGCGCCAAAGCGACGTGGTGCTGGAAAACTACAAGGTCGGCCAGCTCAAACGCTACGGCCTCGACTACGAGAGCCTGAAGGCAGTCAAGCCCGACCTGATCTACTGCTCGGTCACCGGCTTCGGCCAGGATGGGCCGTACGCCCACCGCGCCGGCTACGACTTCCTAATCCAGGGCATGGGCGGGCTGATGTCCGTCACCGGCGAGCGCGACGACCTGCCCGGCGGCGGTCCGCAAAAAGCCGGCGTGGCCCTGACCGATCTGATGACGGGCATGTACGCCACCGTCGCCGTGATGGCCGCCCTGACCCACCGCGACCGCACCGGCGAAGGCCAATCGATCGACATGGCCCTGCTGGACGTTCAGGTGGCCATGCTGGCCAATATGGGCAGCAACTTCCTCAACAGCGGCAAGCCGCCCAAGCGCTGGGGCAATGCCCATCCAAACATCGTGCCCTACCAGACCTTCGCCTGTTCGGACGGCTACATCATCGTCGCCACCGGCAACGATGGCCAGTACCAGAAGTTTGTCGAGCTGGGCGGCAAGTCCGAGCTGGGCAGCGATGAACGCTACGCCACCAATCCGCTGCGCGTAAAAAACCGCGACGAGCTGGTGCCGCAGCTGGCCGCCATGGTGCTGACGCAAACCCGCGCCTTCTGGATCGACGGGCTGGAAGCGGTGGGCGTGCCTTGCGGCCCGATCAACGATCTGGGTGAGGTCTACCAGAACCCGCAAGTGCAGGCGCGCGAAATGGTGGTGGAAGTGCCGCACCCGACCGCGGGCAAGGTCAAGCTGGTGCGCAGTCCGATGAAGCTGTCGGCCTCGCCCGCCAGCGCCGAACTGGCCCCGCCGCTGCTGGGCCAGCATACCGATGAAGTGCTGCGCGACATGCTGGGGCAAAGTGCCGAACAGATCGCCGCGCTGCGGGAACGCAAGGTGGTGTAGCGTTTATCGTAGCGGGCCGTCGGCTGCGTTAAAACCCACGGCAAAGAACCCAAAACCCACGGCAAAGAGCCCAAAACCCACGGCGTAACCCCGGGGTCTGACCCGGCGGGTCAGACCCCAGCTCTTTGCCATGGGTTCTAAAAAGCGCAGCGGCACGCGTAGATCAAGCCCCCCTCAACCCACCGCTCAGTGCATCTGCATCTTCAACTCCGCCAACTGCTCATGCAGCCGCACCACGGCGCCGCGCATTTGCGGCGTCAGGTCGACACCGCTGGAACAGATGCGCCGCGCGCGGTCGCCCAACTGCTCCATTTCCTCCACCACCTTGCGTATCCGCTGGGGATCGCGCATGCCCAGCAAGGTGCGCGCGAAGTCGGACTTGTCGTCCAGCCGCTGTATGCAATTGCGTAGCTCGCCCGGCACATTGGTCTCGGCCGAACAGGCTTGCGCGGCCTGTCCGATCGCGCGCGCAATGTGCTGGCAGCGGCGCTGGATCTCTATGGGTTGCAGCATCGATCTTCCTCCATCGGTAGCGAGGCCGGCATGGCAGCTCATAGACTTCGATGCCGGGGGAGACGATAAAGTTTCACTCAGCGGCCGCAACTTTGATCCAGCTCAGCCGCCGCATACCGGCAGCGACAGCGCTTGCAGCACTTCGCCCTTGGCCGATTGCACGAAGGCGCTGATGCCGAATGCTCCCTGCACGGCAAGCGGCGCAACGCCCGCCGCGCCAGCCGGAGCAGCGCCCCATGCCGCGCCCGGCGGCAGCGGCAGCGTGCGCGTCACCGTCGCCGCCGAGCCGCCCTTGCTGTCCGCGCCGAGGACGACCGGCGCCAGCCATTCGCGCACCACATGATCGTGACGCAGCACCCGGCCACTGTTCTCACCGGCGGCCACTTTATTCGTCAGTCCGCTTTGCACCAGCGCGATATGCAGGGTGCCGCCGTGCGCGGCACTGGCCTGCACATTGACCGGCAATCCGGCGGGGCCTGGCTGTCCAAGCGCGATGTGGATCTGCGCCTGCGCCGGCAGGGCATTGATGCGCGCCACCGCCGCCGGCACTGCCCCGCGCCAGCCCGCCACACCACCGCGCAACTCTTGCCCCGCGACGAAGATTTCCGGCGTGTAAATCGTGCGCGTGTGGGCCAGTTCGCTGAGCCAGCGCTGGCGCTCGCTAAAGGCGGCGCGCGAGTAGGGATCTTTCCAGCCGATGTAGTTCCAGTAGTCCACATGCAAGGACAACAGCACCGCCTGCTCCGGCTTGACACCGGCTGCGCGCAAGCCGCTGAGAAACTGGTCGGCCGGCGGACAACTGCTGCAACCTTCGGAGGTGTACAACTCCAGCAAAGCCAGCCGGTAGGCCGGGCTACTCAGGCTGCAAGCCTTGGCCGCCAGCGCGGGCGAAATATTCAGCGCGGCGGCGCCCAGCAAGCTCAAGATCAAGTGTTTCATGGCAAGTCCAGTTGAAGGCGATACTGCTTGGTCGCACGACGGCACACAAACTTACAGCCTTTGTAAGTACTTGTGACAAATACAATTACTGTCAACTTTATAAGTTACACTCCGGCATCGTTGCCTGAGCCACCGAGTCACAGGCGACCAACGTACCGATCGCCTGCCGCCATGTTCCTCCCTGCCCGCCCTACGCCGCGCCTCTGGATCGGCTTGTCCCTGACCGTGCTGCTGCACTGTGCGCTGCTGTATGGCTTTATGCAGCGCAAGGCTTACTTTCCTCCAGAGACGACTACACCCAGACACCCGGCCATCCAGTGGCTGCTGCCGCTGGCGCCGCCGAAAAGCGCGCCGCTGTTGCCGTCCAGGCCGGAAACGGTCAAACGCAGCGCAGCGCCTCGGCGCCCCGACGCCACAGCCACCGTGCCGCGCGATGGGCACAAGCGCCCTCCGGTACCCCAGCCGCCGGCCGGCATCTCCGCGCCCGTCACTACGGCACCGGTTGCGCCCGCCGCGCCACAGGCGATCACACCGGAACCGCCTGCGCCGCCGGACAGCCGCATGCCCGACTTCAGCCAGGCGCCCGCCGCTCCCACCGCGGACGACATCATGCGCCAGGCCAGGCGCGACATCGGCAAGATCGACAAGGACTTGCGCAAGGCGTATCCGGTGCGCGGCGAGCAGGCCCCCAACGATTCCAAACAGGCCAGACTGGAGCGCGGCATCAATGCCGCGCATGAGAACGTTCTGCCCAAATGGTATGAGGCGGCAAAGATGCAGGAAATCAGCCGGTCCGGCAGCCAGAACCGGGTCTACAAGATCAGCACGGCACTGGGCATTTACTGCATCACGATCAAACCGGATGGCGAAAAGATGTACTCCAGCTGCCCGCAGTAGCGGGGGACAGGAGATGGACAACAAGTAGTGAATTGGGACGCCTGCGAGCCGCCGGCTTCTTTAAAACCTACGGCAAAGAGCCGGGGGGGGGGGCGCC
>JABTBR010000115.1 GCA_013284265.1 Oxalobacteraceae bacterium
ATAGTAGTGTAAAAAACCCCACCTGCCTGAACGCGCTCAAGACCGCGCTCAGTGCGGGTGGGGTTTTTTTACGTCCATCAAATTTTCATTCGCTTTCCGCCTTGCTGGCCTGAAGCAAAGCCTGTCGCCTGAATGCTTCAATGCGGCCTTCGCGCTTCATTGCCGTTAGCGTTGCGGCCAGCGGAGCGGCCAGCGTGGCATTTTTTTTGTGCAGGAAGGCATGCACTGGGATCGACGTCATTAAGGCCACTTTGTGGATTTTCGTGGCTTGGAACTCCGGTTTTAGCGTCGCTTGCTCCACAGTCTCCTCACTGTCGATATAAATATCGGTGCGGCCGATGGCCAGCTTGCGCAATCCCTGCACCGTCGTCGATACCGACGACAGATAGGCGCTATCTATCCTGCGCGACAATTCTTCTTCCGACGTTGCCACTCCGGCACGGTACTCGATCCGCAAGCCGGTGCGGGGCAGGCTGTCCCATCCATCTTGTATGGTCAGCGGCTGCATGGCGAATGCGGTCAGCTGAGCCGAGATCGGCGACACGCCGACTAGTACCATGTTCGGATGGGTCTGGCTATAGTTTGCCCGTCGTGAAATCTCGCCATCGACCTGGCCATGATCGGCCAGCGCACTGGCTCTTTTGGCCGGCACACCTTGCAGTTCGAATCCATAACCGAGACGGCGAAAAGCTTCGTCGTAAATCAGGTTCAACCAGATGCCTTGCAGCGACTTTTGCACTTCGGTCGACGCCACCAGTACGATCTTTTTTTGCGGTTCGGCTGCGGCGGCTGTGCCGTAATGGCAGGTGATCAGCACGGCCAGCAAGGGTGCGGTGATGTGTTTGAGGATAGGCATCAGAATTTGAATGTCGTTCCAAGCGTGAAGTAGCGTCCGACCACATCATAATTCTGTGGGAAGGTGTTGCCGCTGTTGGTGGAGCTCGTTCCGATTGTACCGCCAACGATGGGCGGCATCCGATTAAAGACGTTGTTCACAGACAGATAGAAATGGGCGGTATTGCTGATGTTCCAGGCCAGACTCAGATCCAGGTAGTGGAAGGGGGGGATCTTGGCGAAGGTGGGAAGAAAATCGATTCCGCCGGGCTCTTCAACGGCGCCGCTCAGGTAGCGCCAGTGGTAGCCGAGGGTGTACTGGCCGATATGCCAGCTGCTGCGCTGGCTGAATTTGCGGCGGTAGTTCGGGCCGCCGCAGGCTGTACTGTAGAAGCCCAGACATTGGTGCTTGAGCGATAGCGGCGTTGCCTGAAAATGATAGGACAGCACCTGGTTCAGAGCCAGTTGCAGATCCAGGTCGCCCAGGCCGCCGGCGTCTCCCTTACCGGCGAGGTTGAGCTTGTAGCGCAGGTTCAAATCGAAGCCGCTGGTGGCCTGCCTGCCCTGATTGGACAAAGGCGTGCGGACGCCAGCCGCGTCATTGCCATTAAACGTGCCGTTGCTTGGACTGCGCTGTATCAGCGCGCACCAGGCATTGAGCGTCAGGCCCGGATTGCGCTGCGGGCTATAGCAGGCGTCCAGCACATCGGTCACGGCGGGGCGCGACAGCGCCTGGTCGATCGCGATCCGATAGTAGTCGAGCGAGAGCATCAGTTTCGACTGCGGCTCCAGGATCAGGCCCAGCGTCATGGTGCGCGCCTGCTCGGGCGCCAGATCGGGATTGCCGCTGCTCTGGCTGTTGATCTGCCCTGCGGAGGGTTTGGGCAGACTGCCGATGACGGACAGCGGCACGCCTGACTGCAGGCAGAGGTGGGACAAGGTCCCCGTCACTTGCGCCTGGGCCTGGTTGATCAGGGACAGCTGGCAAGGATCGACGGCCAGGTTGGACAGGGCATTGCTTGCCTGCGGCGCGAACAGTTCATTGATGTTGGGGGCGCGCACCGCTTGCTGCACCATCGCGCGCAGACGCAGGGAGCGCAGCGGTTCCCAATCGCCGCCGTATTTGAAGCTGCCATAGCGCCGCCTGTTTTGCGCGGCGCGAAAGTCCGAATGGCGGTAGGCGAATGAGAGGTTCAGGCTGCGTACGGCCGGCTGTCCATGTACCAGCGGAAGCAGGGCCTCGATCGACAACTCGCGCATCTTGATTTCCCCGGCACGATCCGGCACCGGCGTGCCCGATCCCAGCACCTCTCCCGGCAGTTGCGAGGCAAGGTCGGATGCGGAGTTGGCTTGCAATGCGCGCCGCTCGATGGTGGTGGCCAGTCTGAGCGGCTGAGTGGCCCAGGGACTAGTGGCGGGAATGGCGCCGGACAGCGCGACAGTGAACACGTCCTGGCGTACCGATTGCTGCAGCAGGGAGCTGAGGTTAAAGAACTGGCTCATGGCTGGCGTCACGGTGCCGACCGGGCCGAATACGTTCAAGGGTACACAATGATTGCTAGGGTCGACGCAGCTGTCGGTGTTCAGTGCGTTCAGGGCCTGGTTGACGCGGGAGTATGAGCCATAGTCGCGCCGGCTTTGGCCTTGTTCGGAGGTGCCGCGGTTCCAGTAGGCATCGTATTGCCAGCCATAGGGGAGGCTACCTTTTCCTCCTATCGTATATTGCAGCACTTGATTGTCGAAGTCGTTGGCGCGTCGCCCCATCTCGATAAAGCGCCGGCCCAGCGTCATGGCGACCATGGCGGGATTGCCGGCCACGCATAGTGCGGCGGGAATGCCGCGCCGGGCGCACACCTGATGCCGCATGGTCTCCGGTATGAAGGGGCTGCCGATAGGAACATCGTAGACATTGAGTGCGGTTCCGGCTTCGGCCACGGTGGTGGCAACCGTACTGCTGGTATGGAAGAGATCGAGATACAGTTCGAGCTGTTCGTTGACAATATGGTTGGCCAGCACAGTCGACTGTGTGCGTTGCAATCCTGTGACGTAATAGTTGAGGGGGTTGAAGTTGTAGAGGGCGACCGGCTGGACCAGCGCGCCGGTGGCTGGATCGATCTGCCAGTTTCCGCTTAGTACATCGCTGCCGCCCGGCCCTTTGGGGACGCTGACCAGGGCGGGAGCGGTTGTGCCGGAACCCGCAGGCTGCGCCGTGACCGAGTCCAGCGAACTGGCGGCAAAACTGCGTTCGCCCTGGAAGAGCGGAAAGGTCTTGGTCCGATTCAGATTGACGATGATATTGCCACGCCCCTGGCTCCAACTGGTGCCGGCGATGACGTCGGCACGCTGGCGTGCGGTGTCGCCACTGGCTGATTTGCCATAGGCGCCAGACAATTCGACGCCCGTGATTCGGCGCTTGAGCTTGAAATTGGCGACGCCGGCGACGGCATCGGCGCCATACATGGCGGAGGCGCCTCCGGTTACGACTTCGACCCGGCTCAGCAAGGAAAGTGGGATGGTGTTGGTGTCGACTGTTCCGTTGAGATTGAATGGCACCAGGCGGCGCCCATCGATCAAGACGAGGGTGCGGTTGGCGCCCAGTCCGCGTAGATCGATCGTTGCGCCACCGATGCTGCCGTTATTGGTGGCCGGGCCGTTGGCGGGCGCTGCGCCAGGCAGATCCTTGAAAAATTCTTCCACCGCCACGGCTTGGGCGCTGCGTACTTCTTCCGCGCCGACGGAAAGAATCGGACTGCTTGAAGTGGCCCCAGGCGCGGTGATGCGTGTGCCGGTAACCTGCACCACGCCGCTGACATCCTGTGCGGATGTGGAAAGGACGGGGAGAAGTAATCCCCCCAGCAAGGCGGTGCGACCCAAACGAGTAGACGTATTGCGCGCGCGAGCCATGCCTTCTCCGAGAGGGTGAAGCGTAGTTTCAGGAAAGAATGGGGGAAAAGCGGGGCCAAGTCAAGAATCGAACTCGGGCGCGGAATCGTGTCGCATATGCCTTTTTTTATTATTTCGGCTGAGTGGGCTTGTTAAACCGGGATGCCTTTGCTATAGTTCGCCTCCTCGCAAAACGGAGCACGCAAAACAGCGCGGCGCAGAGTGAAGCGAGAAAAGCAGGGGGTTGACGAAATGGCGAAAACGCTGCATACTCTTCCTTCTTCGCAGCTGACAAACAAAACGCTTTGTCAAGGGTTGAAAGCCCGGTTGCAAGCAGTACCGAATAAAGTTCTTTAACAATTTACAGTCGATAAGTGTGGACGTTTGATGAAAGTGCACACGAAACCTACGGGTTTCGTGAAACTTAAAAAATATCAAATGTTCACAAGAAGTAATGAAAT
>JABTBR010000116.1 GCA_013284265.1 Oxalobacteraceae bacterium
GGGGTCTGACCCGGCGGGTCAGACCCCAGATTTACGCCGTAGGTTCTAAAAAAGAAAGCGGCCAAGCTTTGCAGGGTGGCCGCTTTCTTTGTATTAATGCGCTCTGGCTTAGTGCTTGACTTCACTCACCGGTATCAACACTTCCGCTGGCGCGTCGCTGGCGAACAGCTGGGCGCAATCGACCTTGTCGTATTCGTAGTGCTGGCCGCAGAAGTCGCAGTTCACGCCGACCTGGCCCAACTCCTCCAGCACGCTGTCGACTTCCGGACGGCCCAGCAGCTTGAGCATATTGCCCACTTTCTCGCGCGTGCAGGTGCAGTGGAAAGCCGGGAACAGAGGATCGAAGACGCGGATGGTCTCTTCCCAGAACAGGCGCTGCATCAGCACGTCGATGCCGGTGTCGAGGATTTCCTGGCGCTTCAAGGTGGAGCCCAGGATCACGGCGCGGTTCCAGGTTTCCAGCGCTTCTTCCTCGCTCAGCGGCGCGGCGTCGGCCTTGCCGCCATGGTAAGGCAGCTTTTGCAGCAGCAGGCCGCGCGCGACCTCATCGTCGGCCGCCAGCCACAGCTTGGTGTCGAGCTGTTCCGAGCGCAGCATGTAGTTTTCGATGACGGTGGCCATGTCCTCGCCATCGAGCGGCACCACGCCCTGGTAAGGCTGCTGGCCCGGCATCTTGTCGGCGGGGTCGAGCGTGATGATGAAGCGGCCCTTGCCGCTCTGGTTCAGCAGCGCCGTCAGCGACACTTCGCCGTCGATGGCGGCTGCCGGATCGAGCTTGGCGGTGGCGCGCAGGTGCAGGCCGGCATCGCATTCGACCACCAGCAGGCGCACCGGGCCGTCGCCATGGATTTGCATGATGATGGAACCGTTGAATTTCAGATTGGCCGACAGCAGGGCGGCGGCCGCCACCATTTCGCCCAGCACTTTTTTCACGGCGACCGGATAGTCGTGGCGCGACAGGATTTCGCGCCAGGTGGCCGAGATGTCGACGAACTCGCCGCGCACGGCGGCGTTATCGAAGATGAACTTTTGCAGCGTGTCCGGGGTCGGGGTAGCGCCCAGTGGCGCGGCGATGGTGGTGCTCATTGTCTTATCCAATCTTGTTAAGTTGCGTCTTGAACAGCTGGCCGCGCGCAACATAGCTGGCGGCGCTGGCTTGCAGGCGCTCGACTTCTTCCGTGGTCAGCGCGCGCACGGCCTTGGCCGGGGAACCGATGATCAACTGGTGATCGCCAAATTCCTTGCCTTCGGTGACCAGGGCGCCGGCGCCGACCAGGCAGCCTTTGCCGATTTTGGCGCCGTTCAGGATCACCGCCTGAATGCCGATCAGGCTGCCGTCGCCGACCGTGCAGCCATGCAGCATGGCCTGGTGGCCGATGGTGACATCGCGGCCCAGGGTCAGCGGGTAGCCCATGTCGGTGTGCATCACGGCCGATTCCTGTACATTGCTGTTGATGCCGATGGTAATACGTTCATTGTCGCCGCGAATGGTCGCGCTGAACCACACCGAGGCGTTTTCCTGCAGGGTCACCTTGCCGATCAGGGTGGCGCTGTCCGCGACGAAAGCGGATGCATCGATCTCGGGCGCGTGGTCGCCCAATTGGTAGATAGTCATGTTGGCCTTGGTGGAAAGCGGTGGGATGGTGCTATTTTACGCTGCCGCGACTGGTTCTCGCCGAAAATGGGCTTCGCCCCGGCTGGTCGCGTAAAGCGAACGGTCGTGCTAATATTGGTTTTTCCGTCAAGCAAGCATCCGATATTGCGTTGCTTTGCCATTTTTCAAGGTGCATCATGTTGACTCCATCCCGTTCCGAGTTTCTCACCATCCGCGGCCTGCGCACCCATGTGCGCCACTGGGGCCGGGAGGGTGCGCCCAAGTTGTTCATGGTGCACGGCTGGATGGACGTGTCGGCGTCCTTCCAGTTCGTGGTCGACTGCCTGCAGGGCGACTGGCATGTGATCGCGCCGGACTGGCGCGGCTTCGGCCTGTCCGAGCGGCCCAACACCGATACCTACTGGTTCCCCGACTATCTGGCCGACCTCGACGCGATCCTGCGCCATTACGCGCCGGACCAGGCCGTCAATCTGCTGGGCCACAGCATGGGCGGCAATGTGGCGACCCTGTATGCGGGCGCGCGCCCGCAGCGGGTGGGCAAACTGATCAATCTGGAAGGCTTCGGCATGCGCGCCAGCAAGGCCGAGCAGGCGCCGGGGCGCTATGCCAAGTGGCTCGATGAGTTGCAGGATCCGCCGCGGATGTACGCCTACGCCAGTGTCGAGCAGGTGGCGGCGCGCCTGCAAAAGACCAATCCGCGCCTGAGCGACGAGCGCGCCGCCTTCCTGGCGCAGCACTGGTCGGCGCAGAATGCCGACGGCAAGTGGGAAATCCTGGGCGACCCGGTGCACAAGCAGGCCAGTCCGCTGCTGTACCACGTCGAGGAGGTGATGGCGTGCTGGCAGGCGATCACCGCGCCGGTGCTGTGGGTGGAGGCGGACGATACCAATATGTGGCAGTGGATGGGGCCGAAGCCGGAGGCGCGTATCGAACTGACGCGCCGCCTGGGTTTCCTGGCCGATGTGCAGACGCGCATGATGGTCAACGCCGGCCATATGCTGCACCACGACCAGCCCGCCGCGCTGGCGCGGATGATCGAGGAATTCCTGGCCTGATCCAGATCGCCCTGGCGGCGGATTCGGCCCGCCTGCGGCGAACACAGCAGGGACACGGCAGGGCCGGCCGGCGCGAGGACGCGGCGGGCTTTTTGACTCAGCCGATACTCAGCGTACAATGAGAACTTCATCCCGCTACGCTAGCCCACGCATGTTAAAAGTTGATCTTCACTGCCATTCGAATGTTTCCGACGGCGTGCTCGCGCCGGCAGATGTGGCGCAGCATGCGCGCCAGGGTGGCGTCGATGTGTGGGCCCTGACCGATCACGACGAGATCGGCGGCATCGCCGCCGCGCGCGTGGCGGCGGCCGATCTGGGCATGCAGTTCGTGTCCGGCGTGGAAATCTCGATCACCTGGGCCAAGGAAACGGTGCACATCGTCGGCCTGCGCCTGGACGAAACCAATCCCGCGCTGCTGGCCGGCCTGGCTTGCACCCGTTCCGGACGCGACAACCGCGGCCGCGAAATTTCGCGCCAGCTGGAGCTGGCCGGCATTCCCGGCGCCTACGAGGGCGCGCTCAAATATGTGGGCAATCCGGACCTGATGTCGCGCACCCACTTCGCCCGCTATCTGGTGGAAGTGGGCGCCTGCAAGAATGTGCCTGAAGTGTTCAAGAAATACCTGTCCGAAGGCAAGCCTGGCTATGTGCCCCATTGCTGGGCCAGTCTGAGCGACGCGGTCGGCTGGATACGGGGGGCGGGCGGCGTGGCCGTGATTGCCCATCCGGGACGCTACAAGTTCAGCGATACGGCCCAGGGCGTGCTGTTCGATGAGTTCAAGCAGCTTGGCGGCGCCGCGATCGAGGTGGTGACCGGCAGCCATACGCCGGATCAGTATCCGATTTATGCGGAACATGCGCGGCGCTACGGTTTTCTGGCCTCGCGCGGCACCGACTTCCATGCACCGGGCGAGGCGCGCGTCGATTTTGGCCTGCTGCCGCCGCTGCCGTCGAATCTGACGCCGGTGTGGCACGATTGGTTCTAAAAATTCGCGTGCCGGCGGCTTCCTTAAAACCCACGGCAAAGAGCC
>JABTBR010000117.1 GCA_013284265.1 Oxalobacteraceae bacterium
CGAAATGCGATGTGTGGAACTAAGCGTACGACAAGTAGGGCGGGACACGAGAAATCCTGTCTGAATATGGGGGGACCATCCTCCAAGGCTAAATACTCGTAATCGACCGATAGTGAACCAGTACCGTGAGGGAAAGGCGAAAAGAACCCCGGGAGGGGAGTGAAATAGATCCTGAAACCGTGTGCATACAAACAGTAGGAGCGGACTTGTTCCGTGACTGCGTACCTTTTGTATAATGGGTCAGCGACTTACATTCAGTGGCAAGGTTAACCATATAGGGAAGCCGTAGAGAAATCGAGTCCGAATAGGGCGTTCAGTCGCTGGGTGTAGACCCGAAACCAAGTGATCTACTCATGGCCAGGATGAAGGTGCGGTAACACGCACTGGAGGTCCGAACCCACTAATGTTGAAAAATTAGGGGATGAGCTGTGGGTAGGGGTGAAAGGCTAAACAAACTTGGAAATAGCTGGTTCTCTCCGAAAACTATTTAGGTAGTGCCTCAAGTATCACCATCGGGGGTAGAGCACTGTTATGGCTAGGGGGTCATCGCGACTTACCAAACCATTGCAAACTCCGAATACCGATGAGTGCGAGCTTGGGAGACAGACGTCGGGTGCTAACGTCCGGCGTCAAGAGGGAAACAACCCAGACCGCCAGCTAAGGTCCCAAAGATTGGCTAAGTGGAAAACGAAGTGGGAAGGCTAAAACAGTCAGGATGTTGGCTTAGAAGCAGCCATCATTTAAAGAAAGCGTAATAGCTCACTGATCGAGTCGTCCTGCGCGGAAGATGTAACGGGGCTAAGCCAGTCACCGAAGCTGCGGATATCTAGCAATAGATATGGTAGGAGAGCGTTCTGTAAGCCTGCGAAGGTGTCTTGTAAAGGATGCTGGAGGTATCAGAAGTGCGAATGCTGACATGAGTAGCGATAATGGGGGTGAAAAGCCCCCACGCCGTAAGCCCAAGGTTTCCTGTTCAACGTTCATCGGAGCAGGGTGAGTCGGCCCCTA
Organism: Oxalobacteraceae bacterium; assembly: GCA_013284265.1. Classification (GTDB taxonomy): domain Bacteria; phylum Pseudomonadota; class Gammaproteobacteria; order Burkholderiales; family Burkholderiaceae_D; genus Rugamonas. Next base: position 1,009 of record JABTBR010000117.1, read on the forward strand.
AGGCGAGGCAGAGATGCGTAGCTGATGGGAAGCAGGTTAATATTCCTGCACCGTCGTATGATGCGATGGGGGGACGGATCGCGGAAGGTTGTCTGCCTGTTGGAATAGGCAGTTTCTGGTTCATAGAAGGCGCTTAGGCAAATCCGGGCGCGGAATTCAAGGGACTGGGACGAGTGAGCTTGCTCACGTAGCAATCGGAAGTGGTTCCAAGAAAAGCCTCTAAGCTTCAGTCATACGAGACCGTACCGCAAACCGACACAGGTGGGCGAGATGAGTATTCTAAGGCGCTTGAGAGAACTCGGGAGAAGGAACTCGGCAAATTGGTACCGTAACTTCGGGAAAAGGTACGCCCTTGTAGTTTGACCACTTTACTGTGGAAGGATGAACGGGTTGCAATAAACTGGTGGCTGCGACTGTTTAATAAAAACACAGCACTCTGCAAACACGAAAGTGGACGTATAGGGTGTGACGCCTGCCCGGTGCTGGAAGATTAAATGATGGGGTGCAAGCTCTTGATTGAAGTCCCAGTAAACGGCGGCCGTAACTATAACGGTCCTAAGGTAGCGAAATTCCTTGTCGGGTAAGTTCCGACCTGCACGAATGGCGTAACGATGGCCACACTGTCTCCTCCCGAGACTCAGCGAAGTTGAAATGTTTGTGATGATGCAATCTACCCGCGGCTAGACGGAAAGACCCCATGAACCTTTACTGTAGCTTTGCATTGGACTTTGAATCAATCTGTGTAGGATAGGTGGGAGGCTTTGAAGCGGTGACGCCAGTCATCGTGGAGCCAACCTTGAAATACCACCCTGGTTCATTTGAGGTTCTAACCTTGGCCCGTTATCCGGGTCGGGGACAGTGCATGGTAGGCAGTTTGACTGGGGCGGTCTCCTCCTAAAGTGTAACGGAGGAGTTCGAAGGTACGCTAGGTACGGTCGGACATCGTGCTAATAGTGCAATGGCATAAGCGTGCTTAACTGCGAGACTGACAAGTCGAGCAGGTACGAAAGTAGGACATAGTGATCCGGTGGTTCTGTATGGAAGGGCCATCGCTCAACGGATAAAAGGTACTCTGGGGATAACAGGCTGATTCCTCCCAAGAGTTCATATCGACGGGGGAGTTTGGCACCTCGATGTCGGCTCATCACATCCTGGGGCTGTAGCCGGTCCCAAGGGTATGGCTGTTCGCCATTTAAAGTGGTACGTGAGCTGGGTTTAAAACGTCGTGAGACAGTTTGGTCCCTATCTGCCGTGGGCGTTGGAAATTTGAAGGGGGCTGCTCCTAGTACGAGAGGACCGGAGTGGACGAACCTCTGGTGTACCGGTTGTCACGCCAGTGGCATTGCCGGGTAGCTAAGTTCGGAAGAGATAACCGCTGAAAGCATCTAAGCGGGAAACTTGCCTTGAGATGAGATTTCCCAGAGCCTTGAGCTCTTTGAAGGGTCGTTCGAGACCAGGACGTTGATAGG
>JABTBR010000118.1 GCA_013284265.1 Oxalobacteraceae bacterium
CTTGCCGGTCGAGCCGGAGGTGTAGATCACATACGCCAGCGCGGCGCCATGCAGGGCCACGCCGGGATTGGCCTCGCTGTGCTGCGACAGATCGAGTGCGTCGAGCAGCAGCATCTGGCCGCCCGGCGGCGCCGGAATCCGCGCCGCCACCGAGGTTTGGGCCAGCAGCAGCGCCATGCCGCTGTCCCGCACCATCGCCTCGATACGCTCGGCCGGGTAGTCGGGATCGAGCGGCACATAGGCGCCGCCCGCCTTCAGGATCGCCAGCAGACCGACGATCATGCCGGTCGAGCGCTCCAGCGCGATGCCGACCGGCGCTTCGGGACGCACACCCAGCGCGATCAGATGGTGCGCCAGGCGGTTGGCGCGCCGGTTCAGTTCCGCATAGTTCAATTCTTCCGTACCGTGCACCAGCGCGGTGGCGAACGGTCGCTCCCACACCTGGCTTTCGAACATCTGCACCGCTGTTTCGCCATCTGGATAGCGGCGGGCGTTCACGCCCCACTGGCGCAGATCCCTCAGTTCGGCGTCCGGGGCCAGCGCCAGCGCATCCAGGGCAAGGGCCGGTGTACGCTCCAGCGCCGTCACCAAGGCCACCAGCGCGGCGCCCATGTAGGCACCCATGCGCTGTGCACCAACCGCATCGCTCACCTGCAGCACCAGACCGAAGCCGCGTCCCAGATCGTCCACCGACAGCGTGAACGGATAGCTGGTGCGCTCGCCGCCGCCCAGAATCTGCATACCCTGCAACAGCGGCTGCGCGCCCTCTTCCGCGCGCGGGCTGTAGCGGTAATTGAACAGCGCCGAGAACAGCGGCGTGCCGCCCGGCAGACCACTGCAGCGTTGCGCCAGCGTCAGGCTGGCATGCTCGTGGTGCAGCAGTTCGGTCAGCAGCGCATGCATCTCGCGCACACCTTCGCCCGCGCTGCGCCCACGCAGCTTGACGCGCACCGGCAAGGTATTGATGAACATGCCCAGCGCTCGCTCGATACCGGCGCCGCCCTGCATGCGGCCGAACATCACCGTGCCGAATACCACATCGTCCTTGCCGCTGGTGCGGCCCAGTACCGCCGCCCACGCCAGATGGAAGATCGCGGCCGGACTCACGCCCATGCGCTGCGCCTGCTGGCGCAGATTCGCGGCCAGCGCGGCGTCCAGCGGCATGCGCCACTCTTCCACCCGGCTGCCGTCGCCCTGAACATCGAGCAGGCCGAATGGCGCGGTCGGTTCTGCCACATCGCTCAGCATCGCGCGCAGGAAGCTTTCGTGCTCGGCCTCGCTGACGCCAAGGCGCGCGCGCGCCACAAAGCCGCGGAATGGCACCGGTTGCGGCAGCTCAGCGGCACGGCCCTGCTGGATCAGGGCGATTTCCTCGATCAGCAATTCCTGGGTGGTGTGGTCCAGCACAAGGTTATGGCTGGGCAGTTGCAGCAGCCAGCGTTGCGCAGGCACATCGTGCACGGCCACGGCACGCAGCAGCGGCGCCTGGCGCACATCGATGCGGTAGTGGTCCGGATCGACGTGCGCTTGCAGTCTGGCGGCGGCATCGGCATCGTTCCCTTCCCGCGTCAGCCATTCCAGGGCCAGTGGCGCGTTGCGGCATACCAGTTGCACCGGTTCCGGCAAACCTTCCCACAGGATTGCGGTGCGCAGGATATCGTGGCGTGCTATCACCTGGTTCAGGTCAGCGATAAAACCATGCAGGCGCGCTTCGCTGTCGAAGCTGATCAGGCAGCGCGTCACGTAGGCGTCGCCGGCCGCTTGCAGCAGGTGGTGGAACAATATCCCTTCCTGCAACGGCACCAGCGGATAGACATCCTGGATATTCCCTGCACCGCCAGTTACCGCCTGTTCCAGCGCGGCGATCTGGCCGGCGTCGAGTTTCAGCAGCGTCAGCATGTGCGGTTCGATCGCAGTGCAACCGTCCGGGATGCCGTTCGGCGGCCCCGCCAGACGTGCCTCGCGTGCCAGACTGTCCGCATCCTGGCTGTTCGCGGAGGCCGCCTGCGCGAAGGCGGCCAGTTCCGGATGCTGGAACAGCAGCCGCACATCGGCCTGCCAGCCGTCCTGGCGCACCCGTTCCAGCAGGCGGATCGCCAGCAGCGAGTGGCCGCCCAGTTCAAAGAAGTTATCGTGACGGCCCACCTGCTCCACACCCAGCACCTCGGCCCAGATGGCCGCCAGCGCCAGTTCGGTCCCGCCCTGCGGTGCCACATAGCGCTCATGCGCGCCCAGGTCCGGCGCAGGCAGGGCCTTGCGG
>JABTBR010000119.1 GCA_013284265.1 Oxalobacteraceae bacterium
GTGTCCGGCCTGGCCGGCAATGACGAGTACACCGTCAACGTCGCCGGCGACACCATCATCGAAGCGGCCGATGCCGGCACCGATAACGTCAGCGTCGCCTTCACGGCGGCGGGCATGTACACGCTGTCGGCCAATATCGAGAACGCCAGCGTGGCCAGCAGCGCGCCGGCGGGCGTGGGCATCAGCGGCAATGCCTTGAACAATGTGCTGACCGGCAACGCCCTGGCCAATACCTTGAACGGTGCCGAGGGCAACGATACCCTCGATGGCGGCCTGGGCATCGACAAGCTCGATGGCGGTCTGGGCAACGATTTGTACCGCGTCGATGCCGCGGCAGACGTCATCGTCGAACTCGACGGTGGCGGCAGCGACAGCGTCGAGGCGAGCGGCAGCGCTTATGTGCTGAGCCTGAACGTGGAGAACCTCAGCTACACCGGCGCGCTGGCCTTCACCGGCAGCGGCAATGCCTCGGCCAATGTCATCACCGGCAACGTCGGCAACGACGTGCTGAATGGCCTGGCGGGCAATGACTTGCTGCTCGGCGCCGCCGGCAACGACAAGCTCGACGGCGGCGTCGGCGACGATACCCTGTCCGGTGGCATCGGCAACGACAGCCTGGTCGGCGGCGACGGCGACGACGCGCTCGACGCCGGCACCGGCGTCGACCTGATCGATGGCGGCCTGGGTAACGATACCCTGACCGTGCTGGGCAAGTTCGAGGACTATACCCGCAGCCGGCCTAACCTCACCGATACGGTGCTGGTCAATGCCATCACCGGCGAAAGCCTGACCCTGCGCAATATCGAAACCGTGGACTTCAGCGATTTCACCAAATCGATGCTGGAAGCCCAGATCAATATCGTCAGTATCGCCAACGATTCGCTGGTCGGCACCAGTGGCGCCGATACCATCAATGGTGGCCTGGGCGTCGATACCGTGTCCGGCCTGGCCGGCAACGACGAATACACCGTCAACGTCGCCGACGACACCATCATCGAAGCGGCCGATGCCGGCACCGATAGCGTCAGCGTCGCCTTCACGGCGGTGGGCATGTACACGCTATCGGCCAATATCGAGAACGCCAGCGTGGCCAGCAGCGCGCCGGCGGGCGTGGGCATCAGCGGCAATGCCTTGAACAATGTGCTGACCGGCAATGCCCTGGCCAATACCTTGAACGGTGCCGAGGGCAACGATACCCTCGATGGCGGCCTGGGTGCCGACAGGCTCGAAGGCGGTCTGGGCAACGATTTGTACCGCGTCGATGCCGCGGCCGACGTCATCGTCGAACTGGACGGTGGTGGCAGCGACAGCGTCGAGGCCAGCGGCAGCAGCTATGTGCTGAGCCTGAACGTGGAAAATCTGAGCTACACCGGCGCGCTAGCCTTCACCGGCAGCGGCAATGCCTCTGCCAACCTTATCACCGGCAATGTCGGCAACGACGTGCTGAATGGCATGGCGGGCAATGACACTCTGCTTGGCGCCGCCGGCAATGACAAGCTCGACGGCGGTGCCGGCGACGATACCCTGTCCGGTGGCGTCGGTAACGACAGCCTGTTCGGCGGCGACGGCGACGACGCGCTCGACGCCGGCACCGGCGTCGACGTAATCGATGGCGGCCTGGGCAACGACACCCTGACCGTGCTGGGCAACTTCGCGGACTTTAGCCGCTCGCGTCCGAACCTGAGCGACACCGTGCTGGTCAATGCCGGCACCGGCGAAAGCCTCACGCTGCGCAATATTGAAACGGTGATCTTCAACGGCGTGAGCAAATCGATAGAGGAGATCCAGCTCAATGTCATCAGTATCGCCAACGATGTGCTGATCGGCACCAGCGGCGCCGATACGCTCAATGGCGGCCTGGGCGCCGATACCGTGTCCGGCCTGGCCGGCAATGACGAGTACACCGTCAACGTCGCTGGCGACACCATCGTCGAAGAGGCCGACGCCGGTAGCGATAGCGTCAGCGTCGCCTTCACGGCGGCGGGCATCTACACGCTGTCGGCCAATATCGAAAACGCCAGCGTGGCGGGCAGCGCGCCGGCCGGCGTGGGCATCAGCGGCAATGAACTGGACAATCTCCTGAGCGGCAATGCGCTCGCCAATACCTTGAGCGGTGCCGAGGGCAACGAT
>JABTBR010000012.1 GCA_013284265.1 Oxalobacteraceae bacterium
TCTAAAAGCGCAGCGGCACGCTTAAGCAAGCGGCATTAAAGGCTGACTCGGAGCCCCGTTTTCCAGGCCGCGCCGAATACTCAAAATTCCTCAATTTCTCATCAATACTCAGCGTTCGCGCCGGCGCGTTGGGGCCGCTGATATCGTCTATCCAAGTCAAGGCCAGGTCCGCAACAGCGGCGCGGCGGCCTGGCAGCAACCGGATACTCAACGCAGGATTGGAGAAAAAATGATGATGCAGAACGCCTTGGAAATGAACGCAGTATCCGTCGTACCAGGCGCCGTTGCGCCGCTCGATCTGGACCAGCTGTACCGCCGCCACCGGCTGCACCTGCTGCGCTTCGTGCAGCGCTATCTGCGCAACGCCGAGGACGCGGCCGACGTGGTGCAATCCACCTTCGTCGAAGCGGCGCGCTGCGCCGACCGCTTCTCCGGCCTGTCCAAGCCGTCCACCTGGCTGTTCGGCATCGCACTGAACCTGGCGCGCAACCAGGTGCGCCGCAACTGCGCCGACCTGTACGAATGCGTCGAGGAGGGTTTCATGGAGCAGATCGCCGATATGGACGCCGACCCCGCCAAGCTGGTCGAGCTGCGCCAGACCGCCACACGGGTGCAGGCCCTGTTCGAAGCGCTGCCGGCGCCGATCCGCGCCACCTTCGACGCGGTGCTCGACGGCGAAGCCAGTTATGAGGAGGCGGCCGATCGGCTGCACATCCCGATTGGCACCGTGCGCTCGCGCGTGTCGCGCGTGCGCAGCGCGATGCGGCAGGAATGCGCTTGAGGCGCATTTCTAGCGCGCCTGAAGTGTGTCCTGGATGCGTTTGGGTGTGCTTGGGGCGCGCCCGCGACGTGCCTGAGGCGCCCTGCGGCGTGCCTGGCCCGGTGGGCCTAGTGGGCGCCGGGCGCCGGGGCCGTCGCGTTGGCGGCGGCGTAGCAGGCCTGGGCCTCGTCGGCCAGCGCCATGATCGCATCAAACACGCTGGTCTCGTCGGCAAAGCTGCTTATCGGCAGCGTGCGGATCGCCACAAAACAGCCGCTGTCGGCCTGCCACAGTAATTCAGTGGCGCCTTGCGCGGCCGTATCCAGCGCCAGCGGCGGCCAGCTGTTATAGGGCAGTTGCGGGCTGGACGGCAGTTGGGCCACGATGGTCAGACTGGCCGGCGCCGTCACGGTGGTGCGCGTGCCGATCGCGCCGAACTGCAGTTCCAGCACCGGCGCCGTATGCGTGCGCTCGGCCTGGTCGGTCAGGTCGACCATCTCCCGCAAGAATTGCTGCATGCCCGCCAGCGTACCATCGAGTCCGTCTGTCATATCCAGCTGTCTTGTCCAATGTGAAGGCCGTTGCCGTGCCAGGTTGTCGTTCCAGGGTCGCCGCAGAGCCCGAGCGCAGGCCGTTGTGATGCGCCATTTTACGCATGGTCGCCCGGCGCGCAAACGCTTTCTTTGCTCGCGCAGCCGGCCAAGTGTTGGGTGGTGCTCCGTGCGTCAAGGTTCCCTGTGAAGCGCGGCTGCTTGCGGCGGCATCGGTGTGTCGTTCTGCTAGGACAACAGAACCCTATGAAATTTCCTCTTGTATTTGTTTGCGCCGCTCCCTGGAACTGAAGTGGCTCTGGCGTTACCCATAGATCGAATGGGCATCATTCCGATGTCCACTAGCGGCCCGCGGGGCCGCATACCACTTAAACGCGAATCAGGAGAATAGATATGCCCAACGAAATAGAAGACCAGCAAAAGCAAAAGTCCACGGGATTGTCCAATAAGGAAATCGGTGCTGCTGCCGGAGGAGCCGCAGGCTTGGCGCTGGCTGGTGGGCGAGCGATACAACAGCAGACTGGAGCCGGTGGTGAACGTGTCGCCGCCATCGGACTGACAGACCATTATCCGACGGGATCAAACGGCGCTGGGTTCAATTCCGCCGCCAGATCGATCCATATGGGATTCGGCGATAGCGCAAGTGGCCGTCTTGTTCAGCTTGCAAGCGACCCAAAGATGCAAGCTGTATTTCAAAAGCCGGCGGGAACGATAATGACTCCAGCCGCTGAGACCTTAGTTGCCGCAACTGGAGAGCAAGCGATGTGGGCTGCAGAAGCTGAATTGGGCGTGGGGGTGAACGGCGTGTTCAAGCAAGTGGTATATAGCGGTGCTTCGAGTGTTAGTGCGGCAACCCGCGCTTCGATACAAGCCGGTTTGGCACGGGCGCCCGGAGTTCCACCTAAAATCGTGGCCGCGGCACTTAGCCTTGCCGGCGCTGCCGGTGGCGCATTTATTGGCGATAAAGTAGGTGAACCTGATCGGTGACCATATTTATTTAAGGCTCGACAAACACTTGGCTTACCTAGTGGCTATAGGAAGTTGAGTGGTGAAGCTAGTCCGCGCAGCGGGATCGCATTGGGAAATTCGTTCCCGCTGTTCGGTAGCTAGCACGCTGCTGAAATACTGCGTCTGCAAGTCATCCGCAGTGGCCACGGTACATCGCCTCCAGCGGCCGTTGCTGCCACTGTGCGACTTCGTCGAGGACTTCATCGGCGATGGCGGAAATAAGTTCGGGCGAAACTTAGGTGCCGCAGATCTCAAGCGGATGGGAACTCGTCGTGAGTCGTGAATTCCTTACTTGCCCTGTTCTGCCACTTAATGCGTCGAGTCAATGCGCCGAACCATCCCCTCGCTGCCGGATGGTCTTTCTCCAGGATGCCTACGACGGTTTTGGTGGACAGATATCCTTGGGTAAGTTTGTTTGGAGAGCCGCACACCATTTGCCGCACTTCGACGTGATCAGACGCGCGCAGCAAGCGGTGAGGTCATCGTGGTAGGCGAACGCGCGGCCATGATGCTTCGCGCCCTTGCCATCGGGTTGAATCGGAAAGTCGCCGCGACATTGGGGACAATGGGTCATGTCGTCAGCCAACGCGGCGGGAATGCCCATCACTGTACTGCCGGAAGCGGAGATAACCTGGCCGCCGTGGGTGGTCTTGTCGTTCAGGCGGATGATTCCGCGACCTTCGTGTTTCATATGACTGTTCGCCGATCGATTGAAAAGATTGTGTTTGAACAGAAGCGCTCCCACGATGGCGGGGAGCGCATCAGCGATCAGTGCTCTGGTGTCGGCGCGCTCGGGGCGACCGGCTGGAGAAAATACGATCCCTCCGGCGCATTCGGCACTTTGACGCGGAACTTCAAGCCGGACAGCAATTTATCCCACAGCGCCACCGCCTCGTCGTCGCTGAGCGATGCCACGTGGGCGGCGCCCACGACGTTGTGTTCGACTTTGCTAAACATGGTGGCGTGGTACTCGGATGGATTGGCCACATCCTTCGGCGTGCCAACGAAAGCCCATTCGAAATCATGCGTGCCGTCTTTGCGCTTGATCAAAGACTCTTCGCCATGCCAGTGCTGCACGTCGCGCTTACCCTCGCGCAGGACTGTCCGGCTCGGGTAGGACATGCCTTGGGATTTCTTTGCTTGCTCAATACGGGCTAACAAAGATAGCTCGGCTTTTTGCTTTTCATAGGCGGCAGGGGAAAGATCCCTGTAGGCGACCTCTAAAAACCTCGCCGCTACCTGTGTGAGCCGGTAAAATTCTGCCATCAGCCAATCATAGCGAGTCCCCCACGATGATGAAGCCCAGAATCAGCCTGTTTGCAGAGCATGAGCATGAGCGTGAAGATCGACACTCCAGGATCGGTGATCCGCTGGTCGGGCTGACCAAGCATGTTGATTTCGATGCGCTGGCCGCCAGTGTCGATGCCGCGGCCCCAAGACCATCGCGTGCCAAGGGGGGGCGGCCACCGTATCCCACCGTGTTGATGACGAAGATACTGGTGCTCCAACAGCTCTACAACCTGGCCGACGACGCGCTTGAATATCAACTGCTGGACCGCCGCAGCTTCTTGCAATTTCTTGACCTGACCGAAAGCAGCAGCATCCCGGATTCCAAGACCATCTGGCTGTTCCGTGATCGCCTTGCGCAGGCCGGCGTGGGCCACCAGATATTCGAACAAGTCCAGCAGCAGTTGCAAAAGCACGGCTACATGGCGCGCTGTGGCCAGATCATCGACGCTTCCTTGGTGCAGGCTCCGGTACAGCGCAACAAGCGAGAAGAAGCCGATACCGTCAAGGAAGGCACGATGCCGCTGGGCTGGAAGCCTTACAAGCGCGCGCAGAAAGATGTCGATGCGCGCTGGACCAAGAAACACGGAAAGAACCATTTCGGCCACAAGCTGCATGCCAGTGTGGACAAGCGCTATAAGCTGATACGCAAGCTCGCCGTCACCCATGCCGCAGTCGCCGACATCACCGTGTTTGAAACGCTGCTCGATCCGGCCAATACCAGCCGCGATGTGTATGCTGATCGCGGCTACCCGACCATCGAGCGAGAGGCGACCTTGAAGCAGGCCGGCTGGCGCGTCCACATTCAGCGCAAAGGCACTGCCACCAAGGGCATCTCGGCCACGCAGAAACAGCGCAACCGCCGCATCGCCACGCCGCGCGCCCGGGTTGAGCATGTATTCGGAGCGTTGGCACAGATGGGCGGCAAGCTGGTCCGCTGCATGGGCATCGTCCGCACCACCTTTGCCTTGCATCTCAAATCGGCAAGCTACAACCTGAAGCGCCTGGTATTTCTGAAGGAAGGCGGATTGGCACCGTTCTGACCGGAAAATGGCGCCCGAACAGCTGCAAATTGCCACATTTACTCACTTCCCTGGGCACTCGAGCACCGCAGCAAAGCTCCGGGAAGACAAAACCAAAATTCGTAGATGAGGCTTGCGCGTCAACTCACGCCGTCAAATATGGGTTATTCGAGGTGGCCTTAAGCCAGAGCCAGAATCCCTCCCCAGAAACTCCAAGCCAACCTACGAAAGGCCGGGATCTGTGACCTGACAAGACGGTAATGAGTTAACCGTGCCGGTGGGGTTTGATTTCGCCATCGGCCGGGAATGCATCAAGTAGCCGTGCAAATTCGAGCGGCACTCCTGCCATATATGTGATCAATTCGTCCGGGTTCGAAAATTTGGGAGGAGTGAACCCGTGCTACATTTCTTCCCCTCCCTGTTCTACCACTCGATGCATCATGTCGGTGCGCCGAACAGTCCTCATATGTAATGCCGCACGCTTCTTCCTATATCGCGCAGTCTCTGTTATTCCCGGCAGTTCTCCGCCTGCTGACTTTGGACGGCCAAGGAACTTTTAACCACTCCCAGATTTTCCATGTAATTCGCGGAGTCGTGACCTCCATCAATAGTTATATCGGTGCAATTTTTTATCTCTTGCCAGTATGCAATTGATGCTGCGCCACGAACGTTCTGAATCGGATCGTTTTTCCCCGTCACTCTTACAGCGTTCTCTGTGTAGGCATACTTTAAAGGTGAGCCCATGCTGATAATCTTCGTATTCAGTACTTGCGGATATTTTTCTCTTAGTCTGTTAATGGCAGTTAATGTGGAAAGATCTCCTTGACTGTGGGTAATAATTTTCCCGTCTTGGCAGCGCCCCAAGGCGTATGCGATCTTTGCCGTCTGCGCTGTATTTCCAATGCCGGTCCCGGCTAGCTGGTGCACATTGTCAAACCAGGCGCCGCCTTCAATTCCCTGCCATGTGCCTCCCATGACATTGGCTGCCTGCGCGGCTCGCTCATCGGCGTCAATCTGAGTATTGCCGCTGCCGGCAACGTAATAATTGACGGGAGCTTCGCCCGCGGCGCGCGCGTCCTCGACTCCCCGTAGGTATTGCTCCTCAATGATGGCGTCATTCAGTTCATTTATCGTCGTGCCCATATCACCATCGGGTGCGCCGACGGCTTCATTCACCCTCGTGAAAGCCTGTTCTACTGCGGAGTCAGGGCGGTTGAATCCTTGTAGCTGACTCGCGATCGTTGACGATGGGTTGGAATTCGATCCGCCGGGATTACCGAAAGGCTGGAGCAATGGACGGGGCGGGATTGCTGGCTGATGTGCATTCCTTGGATCCGGGCTGGGAACTGGTGGAGCGAGATTGACAAGAGCCTGGAATGCCGGGGCGCGTGGAAGCAGGCGAGATGCCGCGCCAGTTGGGGCCGCGGTACGGAGGGCAGTTGCAATCATATTTTTAGGGATTGTAGGCATCGTAAAGTCCAATGGTTGAGCATGAAAATGCTTGACTGCTTAAGACCGTGCCCGCCAGGCGTGCTGCAATGGTGTTCCGCTCTGGCAGGTTTTGCGAGTGCTACTCGATGTTCGCCATGGCCAAAGCGTCAAGTTGGTAAGGGCTGTTAATTGCCCGGCATAGCGCGCCAAACTCGGCGTGCATCTGTTGTTCGTTCTTCTCAGCGCCAAGGCGGAAAAACGCTACGTCGTTGTGGGGCTGCGCCGCGGTCCAGGTCAGCCGCTCAAGGCCGATGCCCGCCAGGACGCGCGATGAGCGCGGATCCCAAGCGAAGGCGGCCGCGAAGATTTGCCGCAGGCCGGCGGCCTGCCCCATCCGAATCAAAGTGTCGGCGGCGAGCGGGCCATAGCCCTGTCCCTGATGGTCGCTCCCTATCCAGAAAGACAAGGCCGCGCTGTCTCCCGCCGTCTGCAGGCCGACCATGCCAACCAGACCCCAGTTTTCGTGTCGTATAGCGCAGTACATGGCGCCGGGTGACGCAGTCCGGTCGGAGATCCAGGTACGCGCCTGCTCCAATGTGGCCATAGTCGGCAGCATGGACATGGTGGCGATTTGCGGATCACGATATTGGAAATGCAGGGACTCGGCATGGTGCTCCGCCAGCGGTTCGAGGCGCAGCGGGGCCGCGTCCGCCAGCTCGGACCGGAACCAGTTGAGGGTCTGCTGGGATTTCAAGCGCGCTTCCAGCGTCGTCAGCAGGGTCGTGCAGTTCGCCGGTGGCGCCGGCCAGGCTGTGGTCAGCCGTAACTGTCCGATGGCGAATTCGATGCGGCCCGCCTCGGCTTCGCACAGCGCCAACCAGTACAGCGCGTTGACGTCGTCTGCAGTCCAGTCCAGTACTTTGCGACAGATCGCGCCGGCCAGACCGTAGTGGTTCACTTGCATCGCCAGCCTGCTTAAATTCCTTGCGATACTCTGCTCTTCCACTCGGGGCAGGTAGTTCATCCAGGTGCGCGCCAGCGCGTCCCGCCATTGCTCCTGTGCGGTGATCGAGAGCGACCAGTCGTTCGCCTGCATGGCAGGGAACAAAATCTCGAACGCCTGCGGGTCGCAGCCGCTTTGCAGCAGTAGCGCCAGGCATTCGGCCAGTGCCGTCGCGTTCGGCGGCGGCGCGATGACAGCGCATTCCGCGCCGACGTGGCGCACGTCTTCGAGCGGCACGAGCATCTCGGGCAGGGCCGGCAACAGCTCCTCGTGCGCGTCGTCGCGCAGCGCCACGCTGAAGTGCATGTCGCCATCGGCCATGCGCTGTTGCCAGACGCCGGCGCCGGCGCTGCGCAGATGCCAGGCCAGCGCGTGGTAGTTGGTCGGCAGGGTTTGCGCCGGCAACGGCAACTGCTCCGGTCCCGAACAGGCCCCCAGCCGTATCGACCGCTCGTCGCTGACGGCACGGTCGGCGCACAGGAACAGGAAGCGCCCGCCGCTGATACGGGAAAAATCGTCCACGCAGGCCAGCGCGCCGCTGGGCAGCAGCACCGCCGAGCTGTTCACGTTGGCCCGGTACATGTCCATGACGGCGGCCGAGGAGTCCGACAAGACGCCCTCCGGTAATGGTGGCCACTGATAGTCGAGCTGCAGCATGCCGGCATTGCTGGCGGGCTGAGCAACAGCCTTGGCCTGCGCCTGGAGAATGGCGCCATAGTGTACGGCCAGCAGTTGATGCTCCAGGCTGCTCAGCAGGCCATGCGCGATGAGGACGGCCGGATTCGCGCTGGCTGTCCAGTCCTGGCCGGCCAGCAAGGTCGCGCGGTCAACCGTCCTGAACGCGCCTGCCAATATGGGCGCGGAAAAGAGCGCATTCAGGTTGGCTTCTTCGCGCGCGTCGGCCGTGCAGGCGAGGTAATGGAAGGGCGGCAGCGGCTGCGCCATGCTGGCCAGCCGTTCTTGCAAGGCGGACAGCATTTTCGAGGCGAAGCGGCCATCGCCGGGCGCCAGGTCGACGACCACCAGCGCCTCATCGGCGTCGACGCCGCCGACCGCCTGCGCCGCCTGCCAGTAGCGCACTATGCTTTCCGCATAGCTGAGGGCGATCCGCATCGATGGCGATGGTAGCGCGGCGTCGGGCAGCAGGCGTCCATGCAGGGTGCAAAACGGTTCATAGTCGGCCGGCAGCGCCGGCAGGGGCGCGGCGTTGACGGGCGCCGCGTTGACGGGCTGGGCGGCTTTCGCCAGATCCACCCGCTTCTCGGCCGGGGCCGCTTCGGCCGGCGCCACCTGCTGGATATAGCCCAGATAAAAATCGCTGGCCTCCAGCGACGCATGGTAGGCGGGCCAATTCCCCGACGGCAGCCGCACCGGCACCGGCACCCGGCGCCGTTCGCTGCCGATGGTCACTTCGTGCATCTTGACGGCGTTGAAGCGTTCCTTGAAATACTCGTCCTGGAAGTAGCGGATCTTGCCCGCCTGGATCACCGGGATACCCGAGCGCACCACCAGTTGCAGGTTCTTGCTCATATTGAGCAATTCCTGCGGCAGCATCAGCGCGCGCGACTGGTACGACTCCGTTTCGCTGGCGCCCGCGCTGCCCTGCAGGCTACCCAGCACGCCTTTGGCCAGCTGCATGCTGCTCGACTTGACGGTATTGTTGCCGATCATCTTGGAGTATTCCTCGGCCTCGCTCACCTGCGAGGGGGTGAAGTAGATCACCGCGCCCATATTGCTGACGATGTTGTGCGCATCCTCCTTGCCGTACACGGCTTCGAGCTGGGTCTTGTCCTGGATGATGATGGCCAGCCGCATGTTGTAGCCGGCCATGTAGCCAACCCCCTTGGCGATGATGGCCACCTTGCCCATCGCGGTGAATTCATCGAGCAGCAGCAGGCACTGGTATTTGAGGGCCGGATTTTGCTCCGGCAGTTCCTTGACGTTTTCGTTGATCAGCTGGGAGAAGAACAGGTTGACGATGAAGCCGGCCTGCATGATCTCGCCGGCCGGGATGTGCAGGTAGATCGTCATTTTCTTTTTGCGCACATCGCGCAAATCGAAATCGTTGTCCGAGGTGGCCTTGTCGATGATGGGATTGCCCCAGGGCGTGAGCGGCGCGGTGAAGGTGCCGAGGATGCTTTTCAGGGTGGTCTCGGAATTGCCCAGGAAACGGTTCAGGCTGTCGCGGCAGGCCGGCGACAGCGGCCGTCCATCCGCGGCGCGGGCGGCGATGATCGCGTTCAGATAGGTGCTGATGGGTTGGCCCTTGGAAGAACTCTGGCGCAGCACTTCACCTATGGTTTGCGGCAACTCCGGCGTTTCCAGCACCAGCAGGCCCAGGCCGACGAACAGGTTTTTCGACGCGTCGGACCAGAACGGATCCTTCTCGTTGACGGGGTAGATGATGCTGGCCAAGGCCATCAGATCGTTGGCGCGGAAATTAAGGTCGGTGGAAATATAGGACAGCGGATTCCAGCGGTGGGTGTTTTCCGCAAAGGGGTTGAAATAGAAGATCTCGTTGCCCAGGAAGCGGCGGCGGAACTCGGAGGTGAGGTTGTAGTTCTCCCCTTTGATGTCGAGCACGACGGCCGACTCGCCGAACTGCAACAGGTTGGGCACGCAGAAGCCCACGCCCTTCCCGGTGCGGGTGGGCGCCGCCAGCAGCACGAATTCATAGCCGCCCAGGCGCAGCAGCTGGTCTTCGAACTTGCCGATCACCAGGCCCTTGCTGGTGTGCAGATTCTCCTGCTCGATATCGTCGATGTCGGCAAAACGGGCCTTGCCGTACAAGTCGCTGCCCTTGCTGCGGAAGCGCAGCCGCAGGGCCAGCGGCAGGCCCAGGCAGACCAGCAGGGACACCACCACGCTGACCTTGAGGCGCATCAGCGTGGCGCCGTCGGGATGGGCCAGGTAGGCGTGTTCGATGGTCAGGAACTGCGCGTCGGCGGGGTGTTCGAGAAAACTCAGGAACAGCAGCACGCCCGCCAGATAGTTGGCGGCGCACAGCAGCAGCAGCGTCGCCAGCACATAGGCGCCGACCTTGAGGGCCTTCATGCCCGGCTTGGCTTTCATCGCATCGCCTCCAGTTTCTTGCGCGGATCGAAGTAGATCTCGCTGATGAAGCGGTCGCCCAGATGGTTCTGGAACTGGATAACCACATCGATGGTCAGCACCAGCAGGCGCTTGATGACGTCGAAGGTCAGGTTGGCGCCGCCCGGCGAGTCCTGGATCATGATCGCCAACTGTTCGAAGGCCAGCGCCGGCGAGCCGGCGTGGCAGCTGGTGATGCTGCCCGGGTGGCCGGAGGCGGCGTTGCGCACGTAGTACAGGCATTCGTCGCCGCGCAGCTCGGCCAGCAGGATGCGGTCCGGCTTCATGCGCAGGCAGCTTTCGAGCAGATCCTTGGGCTTGACGTTGGACTGCCCTTGCGCGTTCTTGCTGTACAGCAGGTGGACGCAATTCTCGTGCGGCAGGAACAGCTCGCGTACGTCTTCGATGGTGACGATGCGCTCGCCTTGCGGGATTTCGTGTACCAGCCCCTTCATGAAGGTGGTCTTGCCGGAGCCGGTCGCGCCGGCCACCACGATGTTCATGCGCGCCTTCACCGCCAGTTTCAGGAAGGCTTCGTACTGCTGCGCTTCCAGCAGCCGAAGCAATTCCTGCTCGTTGTCGCTCAGCTCAGCCTGCATGGGGCGGATCTTCTGGAACAGGCCGGCGGCCGAAAAATCGTCTATCTTGCGTGTCAGCGTAGACGGCTTGCGCAGCGTGAAGGAATAGCGGTCTTCCTCCACCGCAGGCGGCATGATCAGCTGCATCCGCGCGCCGCTGGGCATCGAGGCGCTCAGGATGGGGGTGCTGGCGTCCCACTTCTGGTTCGAATAGGTGGCGATGGCCGTGCCCAGCGACTTGAGCAATTTTGTATTGGCCTGCGGGCACACGTGTTTCAGCCACTGCGAGCGCTGCTCGGTCCATACCTCGCCCTGCGAATTGACGGCGATCTCGGTGACTTCGGGATCGTTCAGCCAGCTCATGAAGGGTTCCAGAAACACCTGTACCGACGCTTCGCGGTGCAGGGCCAGTACGACTGCTTTTTGTGGTTCCATATTGTTCACCTTTGATTCAGGTTGTAGACGCCGTTGAACCACAGGTCGCGGTTCACGTACACCATCAGGCGGTCGCCGCGGTTCTTGTACAGGGTGGGCGGAATATTGATCGTCGCGTCCAGCACCTTTTCCGAGAGCGACTTGGCCGTGCCTATGCTGGCGCTGGGCAGCACCACGGTGTTGCCGCCGCCCTGGCTATGCCTGGCCACTTCGATCTTGATCGCGTCGTCCACCAGCGACAGCAGGAAGGCCGCGCCGATGCGCTCGGGCCAGTGGTTGTCGACGACGCCTTCCGCGCCCATCGCGCCGACCCCGTTGGCGGCCGGCGAATCGACGTCGATCACCACGCCGGTGGTGGTCTTCACCCTTTGCCACAGGATCGCGATGCGGGTGTCACCGGCCCGGACGTCGCTTTGATACTGGCCGATGACCTTGCTGCCTTTTTCCATCAGCAGCACCTTGCCGTCATCCGAATAGATGTTTTGCGGCAGCACGCAACTGGCGTTGCCGGGGATGTTAGAAATCAGCTGGGTCTCCAGCACGCAGGGGATGAAGGCGCCACGGGCCAGCAGGTAGGAGCGGTCGCCCAGGTTGGCGGCGCGCGCCTGCGGGGTGGCCGTCATCGGCAGCATCATGGTCTGTTGCGCGGCGAACTCCTGCACGTTGCGCGGCCTGGCGTCGCCGCCGGGTCCTGTGCCACCGGCGCCCGTGCCGGAACCGGCGCGCGGCGCCGGGGCGGGACCGGCGTCGAGCATCATGCTGGGGGGCGCCACCGGAGCGGGGAGCGGCGCGTCCGAACGGGGCGGCGGCAGATCGGGCAGCGGCGGCACGCCAGTCCCCACCGGGCCGGGCAGGGCGGCGGCGGGCGGCTTGGCGAAGGACTCGGGCAGGGCGGCGATGCCACTACCCAGGCCCAGGTTGCCGAAGATCTTGCCCTTGCGCTCATGGGCCTCATCGGCCTTGTTTTTTTCCTTTTCCTGCGCCTGCTTTTCCTCGCGTTCGGCCATGAAGGCGGAAAACTGTTTCTTGGCCATCAGCACGGCCGCGCCAGCGACCCCCATCACGAGCACGAAGGCGACGACCACGGTCAACAGCACCTTGCTGCGTTTGCGTTTGGGCTCGGCGCTGAAGCGGTGGGTATCGACAGGCTCTTCGGGCGCGGCGTCAATCGGATTGTCTTGAATCATTGCTTGCTTTCCCGGGACAGGCCATACACGGTGGTGCCGTTGACCGGCGCGACACCTTGCGCGTTATAGCTTTCGTTGAAAATGCCCACCATCGATTCGGCCAGGCGCAGGTTCCACAAGGGCGCCAGCGCATGCACCACGATGTAGTCGCCGTCGCGGTGCGAATTGACCAGGATTTCCTCCTTGGAATTGAGCTCGCTGCGGTAGATCGCCGGCACCTCCTGGTTGTTGGGGAATTTGAACCAGGTGAAGCGGCCGTTGTCGAACACCTCGCGTGGACGGATGTCGGCGCCTTCGGCCACCACCTGCATCGAGTAGTTGTCGTTGCGGAAGTCGTCGCGGCCGGGCAAGGGCGGCAGCGCGGGGCCGGCCGGTGCCGGATAGTCGAACACGATCTTGGAGCGGCGCTGGGCCAGCGCTTCCGGCGTGGCTTTTTTCGGCAGCAGGTCGAACACATAGGAGCGGCTGCCGGCCGTCACCAGCAGGGTGGTCGGCTTGGCCTGGGTCAGCGCGCGGATGAACAGGCGATTGCCCTTCTTGTGCACGTCCCAGCCGGCGATCGAGCCGCCGGCCACGTCGTCGATGATGTCGTCGTTGCGCAGTTCGATCAGGAAGGGCTGATCGATGATGCCGGCGATGCGCACCACCTGGTTTTCCGCATAGACCACGCGCTCGACCCGGCTGATATCGCCCCTGTCGCCCCTGTCGCTCTTGTCGCTCTTGTCGAGTTTGTCGGATTTTTCGCTTCTTTCGTTCTTGTCGCCCTTGTTGCCCTTGTCGCGCGGGGCCGCCGCGCCCTGGCTGGCCGCGCAGGCCAGCAGCAGTGCCGTCATCAGTAAGCGCTTCATTTGGCCTCACCCGCTGGGCTGGTTGGATTGAGGAATTCGGGGTCGGTTTGATAGGCGTCGACGCTGAAGCCGAGCGGATTGTCGATCAGATCGAATTCCTTGCGGCTGCCCTGTTGCTTGTAGCTGTAGCGGATGGTCGCCACGCGCCGCGTCAACACCGGCTCGGCGACCGAGCGCATGTCCTTGGTGCGCAATTCATAGCGCACGGTGGCGATGCCGGTTTCGTTGAGGGCGATGCTCAGGATGGTCGGCGTGATCTCGGTGTTTTCGCCGATCTTTTTGTCCAGCCCGGCGTCGCCGTCGTAGAGCTTGCTGTAGACCTTCCAGGGACCGTCGCCGGCCAGCGATTTGACGGTGTCGTAGTCGTACTGCAGCAGCTTGAAGTTGTAGCGTTCGCGTGCCAGCAGGAAGCTCTTGACCCAGTGCTTGTCGTTCAAGGTGCTGTTGGTGACGAAGTTCTTCGATGATATGGCGATGCTGCTTTCGCCCGTCAGCTTGTCCACCGTGATGACATAGGGCACCACCTGTTTCAAGGGCATCAGCAGCAGCAGGGCCACCGCGACGATGAACGCGACGGCGATGGCCACGATGGCGACGCGCCAGGCGAGGATGCGCGAGCGGCGCTCGTTTAACACGATATCGGCTTCCCAGCTCAGGCCGGACAATTGTTCCGCCGCGCCGCCAGCTGTTTTTTTTCTTAACATATGCATTCCTGATTTGAAGAGTTGAACTGATCGGTGCCTGTCCGCACGCCGGACCGGCGGCGGTATGGCTTGCTGTGCCCGGCGCGTTTCAGCGTACCGGTCCCGGCCGGCTTGCCGGCGCGGCGGGCTGCAGGCAAGGGTCCTGCGCCGGCTCGGCCGCCGTGGCGGCGACGACGCTGCGTTTGAGGTTGACGGGAATCCGCGTATGCCCATCCGGATATTTCAAATCCGGCAAGGTGGACGTGCATGCGCTCAGCATCGAGGTCAGCAATAAAAGTGTTTTCATAGTCAAGCTCATTTGGGTGGGTTGGGTTTGGTCGTCGTCGTTATCTCTGGCGGTTTCTTGGTGGCGCGTTTATAGGCATTGGTCATCCGGTTCGAGGCGCGCCCACCGCCGGCGGCCGTGCCACCCACGGCCTTGCCGAAATTGCGCATGCCGTTGATGGCGCGGGCGAATTTCTGGGCACCCCCCGAACTCTTGAAGGCCTGTCCGCGTTCGGTGTTGCCGACCTTTCCCGCCGCGAAAGCGGCGGCGCCCACCGTCCCTTTGGCGACGCTGCCGGCCGCGCCGACCGCCGTCTTGGCCGCGCCGGTCGCCAGCTGCGCCGCCTTGGCCGGTCCGGTCAGGTTCAGGGCCATGCCGCCGGCCAGGTCGCTGGCGATCGAGGGCGCATTGATGAGGATCAGGATCATCACGCCGCATGCGGCGACCGCGCCCCACATGGTGGAGATGAAGTTATCTCCGTTGATGTCGGTCGCCAGTTTGTTGGAGAAACCTTCGATGATGCCCACGGACATCGAAATGACACAAAAGATCACGATCACGGTGAAGATGTATTTGAACACCGCACCGAGCCAGGTGTCGAAGTAGCGCTGGGTGCTTTCGAATGCCAGACAGGCGACGAACAGGGGACCGAGGCCATACACGATGTTCAGGGAGAAATCGATCACCAGTAGATTCACCATCGCCGTCGCGCAGAAGATCAGCATCATCAGATAAATAATCGCCGCCGCGATAAAGCCGATGATCCCCGTCAGTTCGAAGGAGAAGATGTTCAGGTCGATATGCTCCTTCGACCAGACGATGATGATGTCGTAGGCCACGGTGACTTTGTCCATGGTCTGGTCGATGCGCTTGTACTCGTTCTCGGCCTTGCCATCGGCATCGACGATTTTGGCGGTGCTGGGCAGGCTGTTGATGACCCCTATGCGAAATTCCTTGACGATGCCCACCACGTTGTCGGTGTACGCCGCCGAGGTCAGGCACAGGGTCAAGACCAGGAAGGTGCGCAAGGATTTGGCGAACAGATCGAGAAAATGGTTCTGGCCGCCGGCGCCGCGGATGATGTTGAGTCCCTGCCAGGCGATGACGACCCCAAAGCCGGCCAATACGATGGGCACGACCAGCTTGATCAGGTTGCCACTGAGCTCGGTAAACCCCTGCGAGTATGCCAGGATGGGTGTGGCTAGACTCGTGAATAAGGTAAAGGCCATTGTTTTTCCAATGCTTCAATAAAAGAGGGTGTCGCTTGCATGAGGGTGAACATAGTGCGGAGCGCGCCAGTACCTGCTGACGCGCTCGGCGACCGCGTTCATGAAATATGGAAAAGCAACGGTCCCCGGTTTTTCCTAATTAGTTGCCGAAGATGGAAGTGCCATCCTTCGGCCTTTCGACCAGCTTTTCCTGCACCTCTTTCGATTTCCATTGCATGTAGTAGTCGCGGCTCAGAGTCAGTTGCTGGGCATGGGTTTGCATGGCGATATCGACCAGCATTTTTTCGTTCTGCAACATCACCATTTCGGCCTGAATCCGCGCCGACAGGTCGGCGCTGCGCTTCAGGTCGGGGGGGCTGTTCGGATCGTTGTCCTTGTCAATCAGCGTCATCAAGGCTTGGATGTTGTCCATCCGTTTTTGGACTTTGCCGTTTGCCTCGTTCAGCGTCGCCAGCGCCAGCGGCGCCGCCAGTTCGATCGCGGTGCAGGCGGCCATCATTTCTTCCTTGTATTTCACCTTGTCCTTCAAGCGTTTGGCGCAACCGAATATTTCCGCTTCCTTGGCGATGCGCTGCGCTTCGACCATCTGCTTGCTTCCCGCCAAGGTAGAGGTGGCCAGCGACTTGCGCATCTGATTAAATTGCTCGATGAAATCCGGGGGCAGGGCATGGCGGTCGATATTGCCTTGCTCCTTGCCCATGTTCCGATTGCCGGTCAGTGCCTTCAAGGTGGCATCTATTTTTGCTGTCTGCTTCGTGAGCTCCTCGTTGTTTTTCCTGTCAAACACGTCGTACGTTATTTCCGCGCCCGCCGCCATTCCGGCGGATAGGCTGCCCAGCAGCGCGGTGGCCAGCAGAAGTTTTTTTGCGTTCATGGTCTATCCCTTTTTTAAAAATGAGGCCATCCAATTGGCCGGATCATCACCCAGTCTGGCCCGCAGCGCATCGAGTCTCTCGACATTGGCCGTGGTGCCGGAAAGGATTTTCATTTCGTCGTCGAAGCCGTTCAAATCGAGCATCGCGACGCAAACCCTGTTGCCCTGCTTGATCAGGAACATCCTGGAGTTTTCCTCCAGGCTTTTGATTAATTCGAACTCCGTCTCGGTCAGCTTGAAGCCGTCCACATAATCCTGATAGTCGGCGGTCGGATTGGGCAGGAAGATGAAGGTGGCGGTCTGTTCGATCAGCGCGCGCGCGATCGGACTGCGCAGGGTGTCGGACGGACTCTGGGTCATGTACACGCCGAAGCCGTTCTGCTTGCGGATGGTCTTTTGCTTGTTCTTGGCGAAATCCTCGAAGTAGGAGATCGACAGGGCCTTCCAGTACTCGTCCATGAAGAAGGCGAAGCGGCGCCCATCGATCAGGTTTTCGATCCGGAACATCAGATACATCATGACGGCGGGGCAGGTCAGCGCGTCGTCGAGGATTTCCGTGTAGTCGAAGCCATAGGTGCGTCCCTCGTCGAACTGGAGCAAGTCCTCGTCGCAGTCGAGCGCCCAGCCCAGCGCGCCGGCGGCGCACCATTTCTTGAGCCTTTGCGCCACGCTGTTCGCATCGACATTGGGCAAGTTCTGCACCACCGCCTCGAAGCCGCGCAGGGCGGCCGGCAGCAGCGCGACGGCGCGCACGGCGTGCGAAATCTCGGCTTCCTCGCGCGGCGTGTGGGGGGCGTTGGACAGCAAGGAGCAGAACTTGACCAGGTCATCCCAGAACAGGATGTTGGTTTCGCTGGGCTCCATCTTGAAGGGGTTGAAGCCGGTCGGCTTGCCGCGCTGCAGCGACAGATAGCGCCCGCCGGCGGCGCGGATGGCGATCTCGGCGCCGCGGTCCTTGTCGAAGAACACCACCTGGGTGCCGTACTTGTACAGGTTCATCATCAGGAACAGGGCCAGTACCGTCTTGCCGCCGCCCGACTGGCCGATGATCTGGCAGTTGCCCAGCGCCGATTTTCCGCTCGAGTCCTCGCCCTCCGGGGTGCTGTGGAAATTGAAGTAGACCGGTTGCGAGGCCGGCGAGCGCAGCACGGTGACGGCCTCGCCCCAGGGATTGCCGTCGCGCTTGCCGAGGCTGAAGTTGTGCATGGCGCACAGGCCGGAAAAATTGCGCGAGCTCAGATGCGCCGAGCGCGGCCGCGAGCGCCAGTTGGCCGGCAGTTGCGACAGGTAGGCGTGGTCGATCACCAGATCCAGCGGCACGCCCAGGAAACCGGCGTTCTGCAAGGCTTCGATCGCGGTGGAGCGGGCGGCCTTGACGCCCTCGCTGGTGGGCGACTTGACCTGCATCAGGTAATGGTATTCGCCCAGCGCGAAGCTGCCGCTGGCGACGCCGTCCATGGCCTCGTCCAGTTGTTCCAGCTGGCTCAGCGAATTGTCGTCCCCGCTGATCATGCGCTTGCGCTGCAGGTTCAGCACCGAGCGCGCGTCCAGCATGTGCATGGGCGAGAAGGATTGGGTCTCGACATATTCGAAAGGCAGGCCGAGCATGGTGTTGAGAATGCCGGGGTCGGAAAAATCGGCATAGTCCTTGATGTCGACGAAGGCCGAGAACACCGAACCGTAGGTGTCCCGGGTTTCCATTACCTCGTTGCCAAACAGGACGCGGGCGGTGGCCAGGTATTTGTACAGGGGCAGATTTTTCACCGGCACGCGCCACCAGTGGCCATTGATCAGATAGCCGTAGAACTCCTGCTGGCCGCTGTAGGCGATGCCATTGTGCAGATAGTCGTCCAGCCGCTCCGGTCCGTAGGCGGCCAGCGTGCGGCTGACCTGCTGGTGCAGGTTCTCCATGACATCGATGACCGCGGTGAGTTCCTGTTCGAGGTCCTCCCGGGTCTTGCCCAGGCGGCCGATCAGCTTGCCGGATTTCTGCGGAAACGGGCGGTGGATGATCGTCAGATAAATTTCGGTCGACATCAGGCCGCCGGCGCCCAGCGTCGCATAATATTTTTTGATCAGCTCGTGCGCGAAGCCGTGTTCGGGAATGTCCAGCTGATCCGCCGTGGCGCGGCGGATGCGGTGTATCCAGAAGGCATACTTGCCGTTCGACAGGCTGCGCACCAGCAGATTGAGCGATTCCATTTTCGCGTAAGCCTCGTCGTCGTTGAGGCCCTCGAAGGACAGGCCGCCGATGGACCAGGTGCTCATGTAGTCGCCGCTGCGGGTCGACACGATGCTGCCGGTCAGACGCGCGGAAAAGGGCAGGTGCCGGCTGGCCGTATCCTCCAGCGTGGCGATGCTCTGGGTTGCTGTCATGGGAATTCCCTATTTTCTTTTGGTGTAGTCGGTGGGGGCGATGCTGTGCGCGCCCCAGTGCTCGGCGTTTCTTCTGCCTGCGATGCTTTTCATGCGCAGCAGGTATTGATTGAGGCGCTGGTCATCCTGCGCGCTGATATGGCGCAGCAGCAGGACGCACAGCACGCAGGCCATCAGGATCACGAAGGAGGCGAACAGGTTGATGAGGATCATCGACCAGACCGCCAACATCAAGTGGATGCCGACCACCACGATGAAGGGCACGATCGGCACCCCGGCCATCATGGCCGGGCGCGTGGCGCCCTTGAAGATCATGTCGCGGTTGCTCATAGCGGAATTACTTGATCAGCATGTCGGCGATACCGGCGGCGCCGCCGATGACCACGCCGCCCCAGAACACGGGGGCGACATCCTTCCACTCCGCCGCCTGGAACACCATCCGGAAGCCGACAAACATCAAGGCGATGGTGACGATGACGGCGCCGATGCTGGTCATCCAGCTGGAGATGTCGGTCAGCATGGTTTTGCCTTTTGTCAGCTGCGCGAAGGCTGGGCTGGAGATGGCGGACAACAGGGCCAGGATTAATGCGGACTTCAGGTTTTTCATGGTTTCTCCGTAGTGGATGCGTTAAAGATTGAGAGTGCGCCCGGCCGAAGCGCGGAGCATTTGCTGATAGGTAGCGGGGGACGGGCATACGGTTCCAATTTTTTTTACAGGAACTCCTGGCCCGGCAGCGGACACTCATGTTCAGCCGGACCGGGAAGGCCCGGGCGGCATTGACAAGCCATTTCAATGAAGGAGCGACGATGATGAATTCGGTAAACGGCGTGGCGGGCGGCCTGCCATCGCAAGGCCAGGGTGCACCCACTCCCGGCAGCCCGATCGGCCAGAGCGCGCAGCAGGAAGCAGCCGATGCGATGGCGTTTCAGTTGTGGGTGGCGCAGCAGGCGAGCTCGCTGGCCAAGCTGAAGGTGTTCCACAGCATGGCCAAGCAGGTCAACGATCAGCAGTAATTTTCAGCAGTGATATTCAGCAGTGATATTCAGCAGTGATACAGGAGAACATGATGGCTTTATCAGTCAGTGAGCCGGCCGCGGCCGCGGTCGCGACGGCGCCAGCCAATGATGGCGTCCAGCAGCGCGCCGTCGAGCAGGCCCGCCGCGACATCGAGGAGGTGAGCACCTTTGCCGAACTCATCAAAAAAGCGGAGGAGGCGGCCCAGGCAGCCCTGTAGGGGAAGCCCGGCGGGAACTTCGGCACCCGCCGGGCCACCCATGCCTGCCTACTTTTCACCCCCTACCCTGGAGCCACCGTGAACCTCACCCCCACCATCCCCGCAGGCAGCGCCGGCAGCGACCGCTTGACGCTGGAAATCGCCCCGCCGCCGCCCGACGGTGCCCGGTTCGACGCCGCGCTTGAGCAACAATTGCAGGCGCGCGGCGGCGGCGCGACCGGCGCCGCCGCCGGGCCGGCCGGCCACACTACGCTGGGCGAACAGCTGGCGACGCGCGCCAGCGATCTGTCCAGCGAGCTCAAAAAAGATCAGCAGCACATCTCCAGGATGCTCGAGAGCGCCAGCAGTAGCGGCGATTCGATGCAGCTGATGAAGGCGATGATGGCCTTGAGCGATTACCAGATGCGGGTCCAGACGATTGCCCGCACCGTCTCGAAGGCGAGCCAGGCCTTCGATCAACTCACCAAGCTGCAATAGGCGATGGCGACCCCTTACGCCCTGGCCGGCCGGCGCGCGGCGCGGCTGGGCGCCGGCTGCCTGCTGGCCTTGCTGTGCGCCTGCTCGCGCCTGATCGACCTGCAGAGCGGCTTGAACGATATCGACGCCAACGAGATCGTCACGCTGCTCAACCGGCACGGCATCGAGGCGCACAAGCGTGCCGGCAAGGAAGGCATCGTGCTGGCGGTGCGGGATGGCGAGATCGCGCGTGCCAGCGAGGCGATGCGCGCGGCCGGCTTGCCGCGCCGCGCGCTGTCCGACCTCGGCACGATCTTCAAGAAGCAGGGGATGATTTCCACCCCGCTGGAGGAAAGGGTACGCTATATCCACGGCCTGTCGGCCGAACTCGAATCGACGCTGCTGCAGTTCGACCACGTGGTGGCGGCGCGGGTCCACGTGGTGCTGCCCGAGCGGATTGCGCCGGGCGAACCGATACAGCCATCCTCGGCCGCCGTGTTCGTCAAGTATGTGGCGCCGCTCGACGAGGATAGCGCCGTGCCGCGCATCCGCAACCTGGTTGCCTCCAGCATTCCCGGCCTGGGTGGCGACGAGGGCAGGCGCAAGGTCACGGTGGTGCTGTCGGCCAGCGAGCTGAGTGTGCCGGCGGTGGAATGGACCACGGTCGGCCCGTTCCGGGTGATGGCCGATTCGGCCACCGCCCTGAGCGGCACCCTGTTGGCGCTGCTGGTGCTCGCTGCCGGCGGCGCCGGCTGGGTGCTGCTGGGCATGGCCAGGCGGCATCCGGGCCGCGCGCCACGCCATTCAACACCGGCCGAGCATTGACACCACAGACAGGGAGTAGCCATGCTGGCGCAGGATTTTATCGACTGGTGGTTCGCTCCCTGGGACTATGCCAGCGCCGCAGCGCCGCTGCCGGCCATGGACCGGCTGGGGCTGCGGGACGGCTATCGCGTGTGGTGCGGCCGGGCCGGCATCGCCGCTGCCCTGCCGGCGCATTTCGATCCGGCCTGGCAGGCCATGGCGGCCATCCGGGGCGACGCGCTGCTGGCCGGCGCGCGCCTGTTCGGCGGCCTGATCGCCGCGCGCGCGCAGCGCCACGATACGCTAGCCGAGCTCGGTATCGCGGAGCGTAAGTGGTGCGTCGGCGTCGCAGCGACCCAGCCGCTGCATGGCTGGCCAGGGCTGCAATTCCGCGCGGCCGATACCATCGAGCTGCGCGGCCTAAGCGAGCTGGCCTGCTGGCTGGAGGCGGATTTCCCCGGCCTGTGGCCGCGCCTGCAGCTGACACTGCCGAGAGCAACGGCTGCCAGGATCGAAGGCTTGCTGGCCGGCGCCGCAGCGGCTGCGCCGGAGCCGTCCGCGCTGCGTGCCCAACGCTGCTGGAATCTATGCCTGCGCCGTGCGGCGGGGTCATACGCCACATTTGACTGGAGCTGAATAGCCGATGAGTTCTTTTTGCATGGACACGGTTCACCGTGAACCCGGCCTGCTGGCCGAATATGGGGTGCTGCGCGCTCCGGTGCTGGCCGCCACCGCCGACGCCAGCCTGCTGGCCGGGCGCATGCTGGCCGCTGCGCGGGCCGAAGCGGATGCCTTGCTGCTGCAGGCGCAAGTGGCGGCCGGTGAGGCGGTGCTGGCAGCCGAACAAGCCAGCCTGCGCCGCGCGGCCCGGTTGCTGCAGGCGCTGGAGCAGGCACAGGCTGGCCTATTGCTGGGCGTAGAGGATCTGGTCGTCGCACTGGCACAGGGCTTGTTCGAGCGCTTGGTGCTGGAACTGACGCCGCGCGCGCGCATCGCGGCATCGCTGCGGCGGATCTGCCAGGAGGCGCCGCCGGGGCTGGTGGCGGCCGTGCTGCGGGTGCATCCGGACGATCTCGCCGATCTGCCCGCGCTCGGCTGGACCGTCCAGCCGGACCCGGAGCTGAGCCCCGGCAGTTGCCGGCTGGAAGTCGGCAACGGCGCATGGCAGGCCGGCTTCGAGGCCGCGGTGGCGGCCCTGAGCGCCGCTTTTGTCCAGGCCGCCCGGCCGGACGCGGCGGTCTCATTCGATCCGGCCGGAAAATAAAAAAAGCACCTGGCATCGAACCGGCAAGCAACTGACGCCACTCATCCGGGAATGCCCTGCGATACGGGCCAACCCACGGGAGTACACCGCATGTCCGATTCCACCTTGCAAGCACTGCGCCATATGAACCAGCGTTCCGAACAGGCCAGCGAGCAGATGGCCGATTTCAACCGCCGTCAGACCGAAGGCGAGCGGCCCGATCCGAACGAGTTCACCGCCCTGCTCGAACAGCGCTCGGTCACCCACGATGCGATGGCGGCCCAGTTCAAGCTGTTCGACAAGCCGCTGCGTACCGTCCTGCAGGAAACCAAGTAAGTGAATGGACCAGGAGCAAGACCATGATGTATGCAGATCTCAGGCGCTCGCTGGCCGCGTTGCTGACGGCCGGGCTGCTGGCCGTGCTGGGCAGCGCGGGCGCGCAGGCGGCCACCCCGTCCAGCTGGAAGGATAGCGGTTTCGCGATCGACGCCAATGGCATGAAGCTGAGCGAGGTGATGGAGCAATTCGGCCGCGCTTACGGCGTGCGGGTGGCGCTGAGCGCGAACGGTACGACGGTGGTGAAAGGGCGCTGGAAAGCCGACAGCGGCGCCGAGTTCCTCGATCATTTGATGCAGCCGTATAAATTCCGCTGGTTCGTCTACAACGACACCCTCTATCTGGTGCCGCGCGACGAGAACGCATCGAAGCGGCTGGAGATCGGCGAAGACGCGGTACAGGATGCCAAGGAAGCCTTGATCGGCCTGGGCCTGTTCGACGCCCGCTTCGGCTGGGGCGAACTGCCTGACGAGGGCATCGTCATCGTCAGCGGCCCGCGCGCCTACGTCAACCTGGTGCGCGACGTGTTGTTGCCGGAAGAGGGCAAGTCCAACTTGAAGGGCAAGCAGATCATGGTGTTCCGGCTCAAGTATGCCAGCGCCACCGACCGGGTGATCACCAGCCGGGGCCAGACCGAGACCATCCCCGGCGTGAAGACCATCCTGAACAGCCTGCTGTTCGGCCCCGGCTCCGGCGACAGGCTGGCCGACACGCGCGGCCGCTACGACGTGGCGAGCGGCAAACGTTCGCGCCAGGACAAGTCGGGCCGGGGCGGCGCGCGCGAGGTGGGGGCAGCGATGGCGACTGGCGAGCGGACGGTACGCGATGGCGACGACGGCGAGGCCGAAAGGCCGGCCCGCACGGGCAAGAATGCCCCGCGCGAAGAGCGGGTGCGCATCGAGGCCGATCCGTCGCTGAACGCAATCATGGTGTATGACCATGTCAACAAGCGCGAGATGTACAAGGGCCTGGTCGCGCAGCTCGACATCGAACCGCAGCAGATCGAGATCGAGGCGCTGATCGTCGACATCGAACGCAGCAAGTTGACCGAGCTGGGCGTGGAGTGGGGTGTGCGTAGCGGTAATGTGGTGAGCACCATCAACAGCGGCGGCGCCGATTCGCGCGGCGTCGAGCTGCCGATTCCCGGCGCCACTATGCTCATCAGCAATGCCTCGCGCTTCTATGCGCGCCTGAAGGCGCTGGAAGGCGATGGCCAGGCGCGCGTGCTGGCCAAGCCCACCGTGCTCACGCTCGACAATGTGGCGGCCGTGCTGGACCTGAACCAGACCGCCTATGTGCCGCTGGTGGGTGAACGGGTGAGCGAGCTGGCCAGTATCACCGCCGGCACCATGCTCAGGGTGGTGCCGCGCATCGTGCGCGAAGGCGATGTCACGCGCGTGCGCCTTGAGGTCGATATCGAAGATGGCGCGCTGGGCGGTGCCGCGCTCAAGAGCAACGTGACGCGCTCGACCATCAGCACCCAGGCCATCGTCGACTTGCAGCATACCTTGATGATAGGCGGCTACCACACGGAATCGGTGTCGAGCAACAAGGAGAAGACGCCGCTGCTGGGCGATATTCCCCTGTTCGGTAATTTGTTCCGTAGTGAAAAGAGTTCGCACAGCAGCCGCGAACGCTTGTTTTTGATCACACCGCGCCTGTCGGGAAGCACCGGTATGAGCGCGCTGGCCCGTTCCAGGGCGGCCAGGCTGGCGCGCCAGATTGTGCGGGAGGACAAGCAGGCCATGCAGCGCGCCGGCGACAAGGGCACGCCGGATAGGGGGGATGCGGGCAAAAAATCGCCGGACAGCGGCGCGATGGAACAGCGCGTTCAGGATAAGCCGGTGCCGGAAAAACGGGTCGAGACCAAGGGCTTGCCGGAGACGGCTTCGCCGGACAAGAACTCGGCTGGAAAGAGTGCATCGGAAAAGAGTTCTGCTGAGAAAAGTGCACTGGAACAAATCGCAGCGGACAAGCGTGCCGATGACAAGCGTGCCAAGGCCCCAGTTGTGCCGCTGTCCCTGCCCATGCCCATGCCCGTTCCCGCTCCTGTTCCCGTACAGGAAGCCGCGGCGCGCGGTCCGGACATGGGCAAGCCATCGTCCGCGGCCCTGGCGCTGATCAAGTCGCTGGGATTGGCCACCGCGGCGCCAGCGGCTACTGTTGTGGCACCGGCGCAGGCACCGGCGCAGGCACCGGCGCTTGCGCCGAAGACGGTGGCGGACCGGTCCGCCGCGCCGGCGCGTCCGCCGGTAGGAACTTGCAAGGCCTTGCCGGCCCGGGAGCCGCAGCGATGAGCGCGTCCGCCTCGGGTGTCGATGCCGGCGAGATCCACAGCCCATCGTCGCAGCCGGCGCGCGCGCAGATCGTGCGGGTGGAACTGCTGCCGGAAGAGCAGGCGATCTCGCTGCCGGCGCCGGTCGCCGCGCCCGGCCCGATCGCGCCGCTGACCCGTCTGCTCGGCCCCTTGCTGACGGTGGCCAATCCGGCCTGGAGCGGCGATCCGCTGCCGCGTTTTCGTGCGCTGCAGAAGTGCCTGGTCGAACATGCGCTGGGCCTGGAGCCGGACCAGCGCGGCGCCTGCATGGAGGCGATGGTGGTGGTGGAGAGCGCGGTGCGCTTGCGCCTGCGCCTGCAGCAGATGCGCGCGAGCGACGCCGAACAACAACTTTATCCGCAAGGAAGCAAGGAAACATGAAAACTAGCATAGCCGGCGAGACGACACCTCCCGAGCTGATCCTGGCGATCGGGCTGCTGTGGGGCCACCTGAATGCCGCGCAGTTCGAGCAGGCGCGCAAGCTGGTGCGAGGCTGCCTGTGCCTGTGGCCACGGGACAGCCGGCTGGTGCTGATGGCCGCCTATGCGGACGTCGAACTGGGCGAGGCGCTCGATACGGCCACCCTGGCGGCATTGCGCGCCAGCGAACACCGCGAATGGGCCGATCTGGTGCTGCGCCGCGCGGCGCGCGCGCCATGATGCCCCTCGTCATACGGCTGAACGGCTGGGCGGCCCGGATCGCCAGGCGCGCCGAGCTGTTCGCGGCCGCGGTGGTGATCGCCATCGTGCTGATGCTGGTGCTGCCGATGCCGGCCTGGCTGCTCGACGTCCTGATCGCCGTCAATCTGTGCGTGGCCGGCCTGATGGTGGTGGTGGCCATGTATATGCCGGGGCCGACCGCGTTCACCACCTTTCCGGCCGTGCTGCTGCTGAGCACCTTGTTCCGGCTGGCGATCGAGGTGGCCACCACCCGGCTGATCTTGCTCGAAGGCTATGCCGGCGACATCGTCGAAACCTTCGGCAACTTCGTGGTGGGCGGCAACCTGGTGGTGGGGCTGGTGGTGTTTCTGATCCTGACGGTGGTGCAGTTCATCGTCATCACCAAGGGTTCCGAGCGGGTTTCCGAGGTGGCGGCGCGCTTCTCGCTCGACGCCATGCCGGGCAAGCAGATGTCCATCGACAGCGACCTGCGCGCTGGCTTGCTGAGCGGCGAACAGGCGCGCAGGAAACGTGCCGAGCTGGGCAAGGAGAGCCAGTTGCACGGCGCGATGGACGGCGCGATGAAGTTCGTCAAGGGTGACGCCATCGCCGGCCTGTGCATCGTCGCCGTCAACCTGATCGGCGGTATCTCGATCGGCGTGATCCAGCGCGGCATGGCGGCCGGCGACGCGGCGCAGCTGTATTCGATTTTGACCATCGGCGACGCGTTGATCGCGCAGATCCCGGCGCTGTTGATCTCGCTGGCGGCCGGCATGATCACCACCCGCATCGCCGGCGACGAGCCGGCGGACGGCGAGGCGGCGCCCAATATCGGCCAAACCATCGTGGCCGAGCTGTTCGCCGAGCCCAAGGCTTTGCTGACGGCCGCCGTCATCATGCTGCTGTTCGGGGCGATCCCCGGCATGCCGCTGCTGGTGTTTGGCACGCTGGCCGCGGCGCTGGCGGTGGCCGGCGCGCTGGGCCTGCTCAAGCCGCGGGCCGACGCCGAGCTCCAGCGCCAGGGCGAGGAGCGCGACAAGCGCAACGCCGGGCTGGTCGACCTGACCAGCTTTACCGCCACCCAGGCCTTCGTGGTGCGCATGCCCGAGGCGCTGCGCGGCAGCCCGGCGGGCGAGGCGATCAACGGCGCGGTGCGGATCATGCGCAACGCTTTGCTGGAGCGGCGCGGCATCCCGGATCTGCAGCCGATCGAATTCGAGTACCACGCCTCGGTACCCAGCGGGCGGGTGCATTTCCTGATGGCCGAGGTGCCGCTGCTCGATTGCGAGATCCGCGCCGGCTGGGCCGTCACGGACGAGGCGCCGGAACGCTTGCGGGAACTGGGCTTTTGCCCGCAGCAGGAGGACGCCGGCGCCACGCGAAGGCGGCGGGTCTGGCTGCGTCTCGACCAGGAGCAAGCGCTGAAGGCGGCCGGCGTGCCTTACCTGCCATGGGCGGCGCTGTTCGCGGCCGACGTGGAGGCGGAGATGCTGCGCAATTGTCAACAGTTCATCGGCGTGCACGAGGTGCAGCGCTTCGTGCGCTGGGCCGAGCGCAACATCCCCGAGCTGGGCAAGGAGATCGGCAAGTCGCTCAGCCTGGCGCGGCTGACCGAGGTGGTGCGGCGTCTGGCGCGCGAGGGCGTGTCGCTGCGTAACGCGCGGCTGCTGCTCGAGGCCACGCTGGAATGGTCGCCCAGAGAGCGCGACCCGGAACTGGTGGCCGAGCAGGTGCGGCTGGCGCTCAGGCGCCAGTTGTGCCATGAGGTGGCGCGTGATGGCTTGATCGAGGTGGTGATGCTGTCGCCCGAGCTGGAAGACTTGCTGCGCGGCGCACTGCGCCAGACCAGCCAGGGCAGTTGCCTGGAGCTGGAGCCGGACGTCGAGCGCGGCATTCTCGACGGCCTGGCCGCGCTGGCCGGCAGCGGCGGCGGACGGGCCGCGCTGCCGGTGCTGCTGGCGGCGGCCGACATCCGGCGCGCCTTGCGCAAGCTGATCGAGGCGGAGTTTTTCCAGGTGCCGGTGTTCGCGTTTGCCGAGCTGAGCGAGCATGCGCGGGTGCGGGCGGTGGGCATGCTAGCGCTGTAGGCCACGCCGGCCATGGTCCGCTTGACGCCGATGGAACCAATCGGCATGGCCGGCAACCTATCTGGCAGCAGCAGTATTCCCCGGGTGGCCAGCGACCATGCGTCATCGCCCGACGGGGAAATGCGGCAGCCGGCATGGCGCGATGCGCCGCGTTCGGTATCCGATGTTTGTCCTAACCATCACAAAGGAAATATAGATGTCCATTGCAATCCATAAACCGGCGGAGAAACCGCCTGTCCCGACGGGCGGCGCCAGCATCAAGACGGCCGCGTCCAACAGCGAGGCCGATGCCTTCCTGCAGCTGCTCAATCAGCAAGTGTCCGAAGGGCCGGGCGAGGAAGCACTATGGCGCCAGGGCCGCGACGGCCAGGGGCAGGGCGGTCAGGGTAGTCAGGGAGAGGGCGATGATCCGTCCGGCCAGGGCGAGTGGCAGCTCGATCCGAACAGTCCCTTGTCGCCGCAGCGTGCGCCGATCGCCTTGGGCAAGCAGGATGTCCAGGCGCCGCTGGTGGCGTTGCCAAAGCTGGCCTTGCCCACCACGTCGAAGGAGCTGGCGGCCTTCTTTGCCGAGTTCTGCGAGAAATTCATCGAAGGTTGGCAGGCCAACCATCCAAGCCCGACGAAACCGACCAAGCCCGATCCGAAACCCGATCCGAAACCCGATCCGAAACCCGATCCCAAGCCGGACCCGAAACCGACCAAACCGGATCCCAAGCCGGACCCGAAACCGAAACCGCCAACAACAGGCGGCGCGCCGCTGACGCCGGTGCCGGAGAAGCTGCGCTTGCCGGCCGGCCAGGACGTGCGGGTGCCGACCAAGATCGGTATCGCGGCAATGGACAAGTGGGATGCCCAGATCACGGAAGCGTCCAAGTCGACCGGTTTGCCGGCCAATTACATCAAGGCGGTGATCTGGGCCGAATCGCGCGGCAATCCCGACGATCCATCGGAGAACCCGGACGGCAAGCACACCGACCTGGGCGTCATGCAGATCAGTGACTACACCTATGGCGATGTGATGAAGAACCAGCCGAAGGCACCGCGTAACCTGAAGGCGAACGACCCCAAGGACAACATCATGATGGGCGCCTGGGAGTTGCGCGACAAGTTCCAGTGGGCTGGAAAAAACAGCAGTTATGAAGCCACCTCGGCCGCTTACCGCGGCGTCGAAGACGGCAAGGACGGCAGCTACGCCAAGGCGGTGGTGCAGTTCTGGCTGGATATGAACAACAAGAAGAAGCCTAGCGACTCGGGTCCCTGGTAAGCCCGCGCGCGGCCCGGCCGCCGCCGGGTGGATGTGCGGTGTGCGCATCCACCCGGGATGCGGCGGGGCCCGGTCCGGCCCGGTCCGGGAAGCAAGCCGGGCCGGGCGCCGCTCACCGGCCTGCGTGTGTATTTGGTGTAGTGCCGCGCATTACACCAGGCTGGAGATTTCATCATGTACGAATTAAGAATATTGAACGGGCTGCACCGCGGCGCGGCATTGCCGCTCGACGGCCAGCCTTTGCTCATCGGCGCCAGCGACGCCGCCGACGTGGTGCTGGTCGATCCGGGCATCGCGGCCCGCCACGCCACGCTGACGCCGGCCGACGGCGGCTGGCTGCTGACGGCGCACGACGGCACGCTGTTCCCGGCCGACAGCGCGCTGGCCAGCGGCGTGCTCGATCTGGCTGCGGGCGAGCATGCGCGTCTCGGTCCGATCTGGCTGACGGTGGCGCACCAGGATAGCGCATGGGAGGAGCCGCCGGCATCCGTGCCGGCCTTCGGTGCCAAGGCGGATGAGGACGCGCCCGCGTGGACCGCGCCGCCCGCCGGGCGGGCGGTGACGGCCCGGGCTCCGCGCACCGCGCGGCGCCGCCGCGCCGCGCTGGCGCTGGCCGTGGCGCTGCTGTCCTGCGCGGCCGCCTACGCCATCACCGGCAAGTCCGAGCCGGTGGCGGACACCCACGCCCGGCCCGCTGCGCTGGACGGCTTGCCGGCCGCCGCGCGGCGGCCGGCGCAGCCGGTGGCCGCCGCCATCTCCATCGACGCGGCGCCCGCCGATGCTGCGCCCGCACCCGCATCACCGTCAGCATTGGTACCGGCATCAGTTCTCGAACCAGCAAGCGCGCCCGTGCTGACGGGCGAGGCGCTGCGCAGCGCCTTCCGCAAGCGGCTGGCCGACGCCGACCTGCTCAAACGCTTCGACCTCGATCTGCAGGACCAGCAGTGGCTGATGAAGGGCGCGCTGGACGACGAGGAGGCCGACCGCTTCGCGCGCATCCTCACCGGCTTCGTCAAACAGCAGCGGATCGGCTTTCACATCAGCGCCAAGATCGGCAGTGGAGAAACCATGTTGCCATTCAAGATACAACAGGTGATTTCGGGCGCCAACGCCAGCCTGATCACCCAGGACGGCGAGCGCATCTACGTGGGCGACGAATACCAGGGCGTGCGGCTGGTGGCGATCCAGGCCAACCAGCTCAGTTTTTCCGGCAAGCGCAAGATCGAGGTTAAGTGGTGACGCGGGCCGCTGCGGGGCCGGACGCGGCGTTCGGGCCGGCCCTGGCCGGCGCCCTGGCGGACGTCGCCGCGCGCCTGCCGCTGTGGCTGGGCAGCTTGCCGGCGCGGCCAGGCTTCCATTGCCATGGCAAGGTCACGCAGGTGCTCGGCACGCTGATCGAGGCCGACATGCCACCGGTGCGGATCGGCGAGCTGTGCCAGCTGCACGACCCGGCCATGCCGGGCCAGACCATGCTAGCCGAGGTGGTCGGCTTCAGCGCCCAGGCGGCGATCCTGGCGGCGCTCGGTCCCCTCGATGGCGTATCGAACCGCACGCTGGTTGAACCGCTGCGGCGCGCCCATTCTGTGGACGTGGGCGAGCATCTGTTCGGCGCCGTGCTCGACGGCTTTGGCCGGCCGCTGTGGCGCGCGCCGGGGATGCATCCGGCACCGAGCTGGCGCGCCACGGTGCCGGTGATCCGCGCCGCGCCGCCAGCCACCGAACGGCCGCGCA
Source organism: Oxalobacteraceae bacterium (assembly GCA_013284265.1). Classification (GTDB taxonomy): domain Bacteria; phylum Pseudomonadota; class Gammaproteobacteria; order Burkholderiales; family Burkholderiaceae_D; genus Rugamonas. Next base: position 30,781 of record JABTBR010000012.1, read on the forward strand.
TCAGCGTGCCGCTGGCCACCGGCGTGCGCGCCATTGACGCCATGCTGACCATGGGGGTGGGCCAGCGCATCGGCGTGTTCGCCGGGCCGGGATGCGGCAAGACCACGCTGCTGGCGGCCATCGCACGGGGCTGCGCGGCGGACGTGATCGTGTTTGGCCTGATCGGCGAACGTGGCCGTGAACTCAATGAATTCCTGGAGCACGAGCTTGGCGCGGAGCTGGTCGGGAAAACCATTATCGTCTGCGCCACCTCGGACCGCAGCGCGATGGAGCGCGCGCGCGCGGCGTTCACCGCCACCGCAATCGCCGAGGCATTCCGCGCGCGCGGCCAGCGGGTGCTGCTGCTGATCGATTCGCTGACCCGCTTCGCGCGGGCCCAGCGCGAGATCGGCCTGGCCGCCGGCGAGCCGCCGGCGCGCGGCGGCTACACACCGTCGGTCTACGCCAACCTGCCGCGCCTGATCGAACGGGCCGGCGGCACGGGGGAGGGCGCGATCACGGCCGTCTACACGGTGCTGACGGAGGGCGATGGCAGCGCCGATCCGATTGGCGACGAGGCCAGGTCGCTGCTCGACGGTCATATCCTGCTCACCCGCAAACTGGCCGAGCAGGGGCATTTTCCCGCCATCGACGTACTCGCCAGCATCAGCCGGGTGATGGGCAATGTGAGCAGCCGCGCGCACCGCGAGGCGGCGTTCCGCCTGCGCGAGATGATGGCGCGCTACCAGGAAATGGAGCTGTTGATACGGCTGGGTGAATACCAGGCCGGCAGCGATGCGCTGGCCGACCGCGCCGTACAACTGCGTCCGGGCCAACTGGCCTTCCTGCGCCAGGACACCAGCGACAGCGCCGACTTTGGCGAGACGCTGGCCGCGCTGGATGCGCTGGCGGCATGAGCGTGCTCGCCGCCTTCGCCGGCCGCCGTGCGCAGCGCGAGGTAGTTGATGGGCCGGAAGCCAGGCCGCCGGAGCGCGGCCTGGAGCAGTTGCTCGGGGTGCGCAGGCAGCGCCTGGAACGGCTTGAGCGCGAACGGCGCGAGGTGCGCGCACATTGGCGCGCATTGCGTCTGGCGCTGCGCGAGACCCGGCAGCGCTGGCGCGCCGCTCTGTGCGACGCCGAGGAGGATTGGCGCAAGGCGCAGGGACAATTCTTTGGGATGCTTGGCACCAGTGGCCAGTTTCGCAGCGCCAGGCAGGCCTACCAGGACAGGCGGGATGAAGCCGGTGCGCTGCGCCTCGCATGCCGAGAGCACGCGGCCGGCGCCAGGTCGGCGGGCCGGGATTTTTTTGCGGTGCGTCGGCGCGTGGGCGAGGCCAGGCTGCGGCAGGAAAAATTGACCATGCTGCGCGATGCGCTGCGGCTTGCGGAGGTCAAGGGCGAGGCTTGATACGGCCACGCGCAGAAAAAATGGAACTACTGGGCCCTCCGGAGCGACAGATGGGGCGAACGATGGGGCGCGCTGCTCCATCGGCTTTGCTCGACATCTTCAAGGAGTTCGCCATGCGATCAGCAGGAACCGCCGTCCATGCCCCACGTAGTTGAAGCGGTGCTGGCCCGCGCCAGCATCACGCCGGCCGACGCCGCGCTGGCGCGGCTGGTCGGGCGCGGCTGCCAGGTAGGGTTGGAAGCACTGGACGCCACGCTGGAGTTGCAACTGGCCGATGGCATAGTGGCCGACTGGTCGCAGGCGCTGCTGATGACCGGGTCTTTCGGCGTGATCGAACTGGCCCAGGGCGCGCGTTTTCTACGCGCGCTGACCGGCATCGATGCGGGCGAGGGAGCTGTCCCCGGTGAGTATGGTCATTGGCTGCAGGCGGCTCTGCTGGGACGCCTGGCCGGCACGCCGTTCGCGGCGGCCGAGCGCTTGCTGGCGGCCTGCCCGCAGCAGGCGTCCGATGGCAGGGTGCTGAGGCTTAGCCTGAACACGGGGGCGCATGCGCTGGTGGTTTATGCGCGCGCCGGCGCGGCCAGCTGGCTTGCTCTGCTGGGTGACACGGTGTGGCAGGCGCAGCGCCTGCCGCTGGCGGCGTTTTGTGCGCTGCCGCTGGCGCTGACACTGCCCGTCGCCCGCCACAGCCTGCCGCTGCTGGCTTGCCGCGCCCTGGCGCCCGGTGACGTGATCCTGCCCGACCACCCTTATTTTTCATGCGACGGCGCAGGCCGGGTCGACCTCGGCAGCCAGTTCGCCCGGGTGAGTTACCTGGCGCCCGGCGCGCTGACCATCATTGCCCTGGAAGGAAGAATGAATATGGAAGAGATGAACCACCTGGCGGATGTGCTGGGCGATGCGCCAGCCAGTCCGGCGCCCGGCTACGCGTCCGAAGCCGAAGCGTTCGCCCCTCTCGATGCCTTACCGCTGACCCTCAGTTTTGAACTGGGCCAAGCGCGCCTGTCGCTGGGCGAGCTGTGCGCGCTGGGACCGGGCGCCATCCTGCGTTTCGATGGCGGCGGCGCCGCGGCGCTGGCGATCATGGCGCAGGGCCGCCGCCTGGGGCAGGGCGAGGCGGTCGAGGTGGATGGCCGGCTGGCGATCCGCATCACCCAATGGGCCGTGCAATAGTGGCCGGCCAATATGATGTGGTTTCTTTCGCGATCCTGCTGGGGATGCTGTCGCTGGTGCCCTTCCTGGTGGTGACCACCACCTCCTTCCTGAAGATTTCCATGGTGCTGCTGATCCTGCGCAGCGCCACCGGCGTCCAGCAGGTGCCGCCCACGCTGGCGATCTACGGCATTTCGCTGGCCATGACAGTGTTCGTGATGGCGCCGACGGTGCAGGACATCGCCCAGCGCGCGGCGCAGATCGAGAACGGCCACGGCGTCCAGGCGCGGCCCATCCTGGCGCAGGCGCAGGACGCCTTCGAGCCGCTGCGCCTGTTCATGCTCAAGCACAGCCGGCCGGACCAGCGCGAGCTGTTCCTGGCCTCGGCCAAAAAACTCTGGCCCAAGGAGGCCGCTCAGGGCGCCAAGGACAGCGACACGCTGGTGCTGATTCCCGCCTTCGTGGTGTCGGAGCTGCAGACCGGTTACGAGATCGGCTTCCTGATGTACATCCCCTTCGTGGTCATCGACCTGCTGGTGTCGAACATCCTGATGGCGCTCGGCATGCAGCAGGTCAGCCCGCAGACCATCACCATCCCCCTCAAGCTGCTGCTGTTCGCGATGGTCGACGGCTGGGGCAAGCTGCTCAACGCGCTGGCCATGTCGTATGCCTAGCATGCATTCCGGAGGACCGCGATGAGCGCCGATACCATCCATTACTTCCAGCAAGGCCTGTGGCTGGCCATCACGCTGTCCGCGCCGCCGCTGCTGATCGCCACCCTGTGCGGGGTGCTGGTGTCGCTGGTGCAGGCGGTGACGCAGATCCAGGACCAGACCTTGCCCTACGTGGTCAAGCTGCTGGCGGTGGCGGTCACCATCACGGCGGTGGGCCGCTGGTACGGCGGCGAGCTGCTGCAGCTGGCCGACCTGGGGTTGAACATGATCCCCAACATCGGGCGCTAGGCGGGATGTCGCCCTCGCTGCTGCTCGACATGCAGACGCTGCTGGTGACGATCTCGCTGATCGTGCCGCGCGCGCTGGCCTGTCTGTCCATCCTGCCCGGTTTCAGCTTCCGCACGCTGACCGGGATGGCGCGCACCGGCGCCGCGCTGGCCGTGGCGTTGCCGGCGGCGCTGCCTACCTTCGCCTTCGTTCAGCAGACGCCGCCGGACCTGCTGACGGCCGGTCTGCTGGTGTTCAAGGAAGTCTTGATCGGCGGCCTGCTGGGCGTGCTGCTGTCGATCCCGATCTGGGTCGCGCAATCGATCGGTTCCATCCTCGACAGCCAGCGCATGCCGATCCAGATCCCTGCCAATAATCCGGCATTCGAGCAGGACACCAGCGCGCTTGGCGCCATGCTGGTGCAGGCGGTGGTGCTGTTGATGATACAGGCCGGCCTGTTCGTCGCGCTGGCGCGCATTCTGATCGAAAGCTATGGCAGCTGGCCGGTATTCCACTTGCTGCCGCCGTTCGAGCCTGGCCATGTTGAGGTGGTGCTCAAGCGTTTCGGCGAATTTTTCTGGCATGTGGTGGTCTATGGCGGCCCGGTGCTGATTCCGCTGGTGATGGTGGACTTCGGTTTTGCGATGGTCGGCGTGTTCGCCGCCAACCTGCAGGTGTCGTTCGCCTCGGCGTCGATCAAGAGCCTGCTCGGCCTGTTCATCCTGCTGGCCTACTGGCCGACGTTTTCGCATTATGTCGGCGGTGATTTCGCCCGTATGCTCGATCTGGCCGCGCTGCTGCTGCGGGTAAGCCCCGGCCTGGGCGCGGCGGGAGGCTTGCCGTGAGCGGACAGAAGACCGAACAACCGACCCCCAGGAAGCTCGACGACGCGCGCGCGAAGGGGCAGGTCGCGGTCAGCAAGGAGCTGGCGCGGCTGGTCGTGCTGGTGGCGGTGGCCGAGACGGTGTTCGCCACCGAAACGCTGTGGCGGGAGGCGGTGTTTTCCCTGTTCGAGCTATCCCTGCTGCGCATCGGCCAGCCTTTCCCGGCCGCGCTGGAGGAGCTGCTGGCGGCGGCCACCACCTTGCTGCTGCTGGTGTTCCTGCTGTTCTGGATCGTCTGCGGCGCGGCCGCGACGCTGACCTACTGGGGCCAGTTCGGCATCCTGATCTCCGGCCAGGCGATCGTGCCGACGTTCGACAAGCTCAATCCGCTCAAGGGCATCCAGCAGTTGTTTACGATGAAAAAACTGTTGGAATTGCTGCTGGCCCTGGGCAAGGCGGCCTTGATCGGCTCGATCGTCTACCTGCTGGTGCGCGCCGAGCTGCCGGCCATCATCGGCCTGTCCGGCGGCGCGCCGAAGGACATCTTCCATGGCTTCATGAGCTTGCTGCGCGCGGTGTTTCATAGCGTCGTCGTGGTTTGTCTTTGCCTGGGCCTGATCGATTTCTTCGTGCAGAAGCATTTCCATACCAGGCAGCTGATGATGGATATGGAGGAGATCAAGAAAGAGCACAAGGAGACCGAGGGCGACCCGCAGCTCAAGGGGCAGCGCCGCCAACTGGCGCGCGAGCTGGCCGCCTCCGACCCGGTGGCCAGGACGGAGGCTGCCAATGCGCTGGTGGTCGATCCCGGCCATTTCGCCATCGCCCTGCTATACCAGCCGGCTGCGGCCGGCGTGCCGCTGGTGCTGGCCAAGGGTAGGGATGAGCAGGCGTGCGCGATGAGCCGGCGCGCCCGCGAGCGCGGCGTTCCGGTGGTGCATCACGCCTGGCTGGCACGCACCCTGTACACGGGCTGCCGCCCGGACAGCCCGATTCCGCGCGCCAGTTACGAGGCGGTCGCCCATGTCTACGCGGCGCTGGCGGAGTTGCGGGCCTCGGACCACCCGGAGCGCGAGCTGGCGCTGGAGTTGCATGGCGAGCCTCCCGCGGGGCGCGGGGGAACTCCCGGCCACTGATGGTTACTTATCTGGGTGGCAGCAGGGCGCTTGGAATGCCGTTAAAAGGGGAAATGCGATGCTTGAACACGTTTTATTATCTACGGGCCGGAATGGCGCCGGTGGCGCATGGCGCAGCGGCGGGCAAGGCAAACAGCTTGGCTTGGCAGGCGGTTTGGCCAAGCGGCAACGGCGGGAGGCAAGTGCAAGGCGCGCGGCATTCGCCTTGCACAGCGCGATATACTGGCCGGCGCGCTGGGTTTCGACCTCCGGTAACTGGCGGCCGCGGTCATAATTGTTGAGAAATTTTTTGCTGGTGATCCAGTAAAATTGCGTAAAATGAGGCGCGCGCGGTGGACCTGGCCGCTCATCGACGGGCGCCGCGCGCCAGCGCAGTGACATTTTTTATATTTTGGCGCCGGCCCCCTTAGCCGGCGCTGGCTTGCCAACTCAGGGTCATTCATGTCTCAGGAAACCGTCGCCGCGCGCGACTTGTTGCAGGAAATCGTCGAGCTGATCAACGCCGGCCAAACTTTTTCGGACATCCATATCGAGCAGGACGCGCCGCCCATGCTCAAGACCCCGCGCGGCTGGCAGCAGCTTGACTCGCGTCCGGTGCGCCGCGAGGAGATGCTGCCGCTGCTGGCCAGCATCGACCTGGACTGGGAGGACAAGATCGTCGAAGGCGCGATCGACCGTCCGGTGGTGCTGACCTCGTGCCGGCTGCGCTGCAATGTGTATCGCATGTCCTGCGGCGAGAAGGTGACGATCTCGATCCGCCGCCTGCCGCTGCAGCCGCTCCCCTTGGACAAGACCGGCCTGCCGCATTACGTCAAGACGCTGCTGGAAGCGAGCAAGGGCATCATCCTGGTGACCGGCCCCACGGGGTCCGGCAAAACCACCACGATCGCCTCGATGCTTGAGCATCTGAACGCCACCCGCAACGCCCACATCATCACCATCGAAGAACCGATCGAGTACCAGTTGCAGCGCAGGCAGTCGATCATTTCGCAGAAGGAAGTGCCGACCGACACGGCCAGTTTCTCCTCCGGCCTGCGCGAGGCGCTGCGCCAGAAGCCGGACATTCTGATGGTGGGCGAGATCCGCGACTTCGACACGGCCGACACCGTGCTGCACGCCGGCGAATCGGGCCACCTGGTGCTGGCGACCATGCACACCAGCAGCGCGGCGAGCGCGATCACCAAGTTGCTGGCCTTCTTTTCGCCGGAGCAGCGCGCCCAGCGCGCGGCCATGCTGGCCAATGCGCTGGTCGGCATCATTTACCAGAGCCTGCTGCCCACCGAGAGCGGCGACGAGTTCGTGCTGGCCAGCGAGATGATCTGCAACCACAACCAGCAGGCCGCGCCCTACATCGTGGACCCGGACAAGATGCACCAGATCGCCGATTTCCTGCGCCGCAAGGAGGACAATATGTCGCGCGGTCTCAACGAGGTGCTGGCGCAACTGGTCACCCGCAAGACCGTCACCGCCAAGGACGCCATGCGCGCGGCCTACAACCGGCTCGAACTGCACGAGCAGCTCAACAACCTGCGCTAGCATGGCAACGTCGTTCCCAATCCTGGGGCCGCCGGCATCTGCCGGCGGTTTTTTTTTATGGTTATTGTGATGGCCGACATTGCTATTTCAGCGTTCCATGCCAGTGTGTTCGGGCAGCGTGGGATGGTCCGAGTTCGCTGGCTCATGGAGCTCGAGATATTCAAGGTTGGGGTCCCTCTCCGTCACCTTCTCCTTCCCTGCATTCTCCTGGCGTACGGGTGCAAGTATGCTAGCCGGCGCGTCCCGGTTGACGACTGTGGGCTGAAATTTCGCTGTTCCCGGTGCTGCATTCGGCCTGGATTGCCGCTGACTCGCTGACGGACTTCCCTGTCCTTGTTGCTGCTGCTCTAGTTGCAGCAGTCGCCGTTGCAGTTGTTCCATCTGCTCCAATTGCTGTTGCTGTTTCTCTAACTGCAACTGTAGTTGCAGGTGTTGTTGCTGCTGCTGCTCTAGTTGTTGCTGTTGCTGCTGCTGGCGCTCCCACTGTTGCTGTTGTTGCTGTTGCTGTAGATCTAGCTGCTGCTGCTGCTGTTGTTGCCGCTCCCACTGTTGCTGCTGTTGCTGTTGCTGCAGCTCCAGCTGTTGCTGCTGCTGCTGTTGCCGGACCCACTGTTGCTGTTGCTGCTGCTGTTGTTGCTGCAGTTGTAGCTCAAGTTGCTGCTGTTGCTGCTGCTGTTGCCACTCCCACTGTTGCTGTTGTTGCTGGCGTTGCTGTAGCTCCAGCTGTTGCTGTTGCTGCTGTTGCCACTCCCACTGTTGCTGTTGTTGCTGTCGTTGCTGTTGCTGTAGCTCCAGCTGTCGCTGTTGCTGCTGGTGCATCTCCCACTGCTGTTGCTGTTGCTGCTGCTGCTGCTGCTGCTGCTCCAGCGGTTGCTGCTGCACTCTCGGAGCAGCCAGCTTTTCCTGTAAATTTTTGTGCTTTTGCATGGTCACGTTGATCGCGTGAATAGCGGCTTGGGTGATTTCCTTGCCGAATTCACTCCCCGCAAAATCCTTCAGCGATCCGGTTCGGGGGATTTGCTTGCCTGACTCGGTGATGGTCACGGGCAGGTTTCGCTTGTCGAGTGTCTTGAAGTACAGTTTGGCATCGCCACCGGGGTGCTGATCCATGAACTCGGCGATCTTTTCATTGTCCAGGAGCTTGTCCAGCGTAACTTGGGCTGTCTTGTCCTTGCCGAACGTATAGTTTTGAATAATCCTGTAGCGCTTATTTTTAAAGGCGGCCAACTCCTCTGGCTCTGAGGCTCGCGGCTCTGGCGCGGGAGTGTCCGCCAAGGATGTACGCTTGCTTTCATCTCTCTGAACCTTTGTCGTTAGAGAGGATGGTTTTTTGGCCTTCTTCAGTTCCATAGCCAATTTCCTGCGTTTAAGGATTCCAGGCAGGCTGCGGAGCGGGGAAACTAGTTTTTTATATCGCATGGCTATTTTCTTTGGTGAACAGGGTGTACCCCATGGGTGGTGGTATGACTGCGGCGGTTCCCACGCGGTCCAGGAGCGTCGGCCTATATCTGAGTCAGGACGAATTGGCGTTGCTGCACTGCGGAATTCATTTGCCAAAAATAGTTGCTAATTAGGTACATCTGCTATAGTTTCTATTGTATTGACGCACCGCAAGCAGGTGCGCTGTCAATTGTGCAGCGCACATTGCGCTGCCTCAGCCAGGAGAAATAGTCTGTGTTCGGTTTTGATACCACCCCCTTTACTCCCTACGCGATTGCCCGGTTCTGGTACGGCCAGGCACAGGATTACACCATCGACGCCTGGCAGCGCAGCGTGCTGTTTCTGGACGTGCTGCGCCAGCGCGGCGACGAGCGTGAGCGCCGCACCACGCTGCTCGCCCCGAATGTGCTGAATTTCGCGTTCGAGGTGCTGATGGACGGGCGCGAACTGGCGCAGCCCGTCAATTACGGCTTGCTGCGTATCGTGCCGCCCGAGGGTGTGGTGATCGATCCGGCCAGCCGGCCCTTCATCGTGTTTGATCCGCGCGCCGGCCACGGTCCAGGTATCGGCGGCATGAAGCACGACAGCGAGATCGGCGAAGCGCTGCGCGCCGGCCATCCCTGTTACTTCGTCGGCTTCCTGCCCACGCCGGTGCCCGGCCAGAGCATCGAAGACGTGTGCGAGGCCGAGGCGCAGTTCATCGCCCATGTGGCCAGCTTGCATCCCGGCGCCCCCGGCAAGCCCGCGCTGATCGGCAATTGCCAGGCGGGCTGGCAGATCATGATGAGCAACGCCCTGCATCCCGAGCTTTCCGGGCCGGTGATCCTGGCCGGCGCGCCGCTATCCTACTGGGCCGGCGTGCATGGCAAGAATCCCCTGCGCTATCTGGGCGGCCTGCTGGGCGGGACCTGGCTGACCGCGCTGTCGGGCGATCTGGGACATGGCATCTTCGATGGCGCTCTGCTGGTCAGCAATTTCGAGAGCATGAACCCGGCCAATACCTTATGGAGCAAGGATTACCGGCTCTATTCCCGGATCGACACCGAGGCCGAGCGTTTCCTGGAATTTGAAAAATGGTGGGGCAATCCGGTACTGCTGAACGCGGGCGAGATGCAGACCATCGCCGACGATCTGTTCGTCGGCAACCGCCTCAGCGATGGCGGCCTGCAAACGAGCACCGGCCAGCGCATCGACCTGCGCAATATCACCGCGCCCATCGTGGTGTTCTGCTCCTGGGGCGACGACATCACGCCGCCCCAGCAGGCACTGGGCTGGGTGCTGGACCTGTATGAAGACGAGGAAGCGCTGATCGCCAGCGGCCAGACCATCATCTACGCGCTGCACGCGAGCGTAGGCCACCTGGGCATCTTCGTGTCGGCCTCGGTGGCCAACAAGGAGCATGAGGAATTCACCGCCGCGATCGATATGATCGACCTGCTGCCGCCTGGCCTGTACCAGGCGGTGATCTCCGATAAAACGCCGGAGACGGCGCATGCCGAACTGGCCTCCGGCAACTACGTGCTGCACTTCGAGCGCCGCGGCCTGGACGATCTGCGCGCACTGGGTGGCAATGATGAAGCGGACGAACGCCGCTTCGCCACGGTCGCGCGGGTGTCGGACATCAATCTGGGCCTGTATCGCAGCCTGCTGGCGCCCTGGGTGCAGGCGCTGACGACCGAGGCCAGCGCCGAGCGCATGCGCGCCCAGCATCCGTATCGCCAGCGTTTCAGCCTGTTCTCGAGCAAGCAGCCCTGGCTGCGCGGGCTGGAAGAACTGGCGCAGCGGGTGCGGGCCGATCGCAAGCCGGTGGCGCCGGACAATCTGTGGCTGGGCGCGCAGCAGTTGATGTCGCAGCAGATCGTGGCCGCGCTCGATGGCTACCGCACCGTGCGCGATCAGGCGGTGGAAGCCTGCTTCCTGGGCGTGTATGGCTCACCGCTGCTGCAGGCGGCCGTGGGGCTGGGCGGCGACGACCGTTATCCGCGCCGGATCGGCCGTGACCTGGTGCGCGAGGAGGCCGCGCAGATCACCCACGCCGAACTGATGCTGCGGGTCGGCAGCGGCGGCACCATCGAAGCGGTGCTGCGCGCGCTGCTGTATATCTTCCGCAGTCCACAGCTGGGCGCCGACGAACGCGCCTATGCCACTTTGCGTCAGCTGCGATTGCATTCGCCGGAATTGAGCGCGACCAGCCTGGCGGAGTTCAAGCGTCTGCTGCGCGAACAGTTCCAGATACTCGCGCTGGACGAGGAGGGGGCGGTGGACGCCCTGGCGCTGCTGCTGCCGGAGCAGGTCAGCCAACGCCAGCGCGCGCTCGAGATCGTGCGCCAGGTGGCAGGTGCGCTGGGCACGCTCGAAGGCGAGGGCGCGCGCCGGCTGGGCCGGATCGCCGCGATCTTTGGCGCGCATGCCGAGCTGGCTCGCGCGCCGGACGTGCCACTACAACTGAGCAGGGAGAGCGCATGAGCGCCATTCAAAAGCAGCATCCGCACTACGAGCGCCTGATCGCCACGGTCCAGCAACTGGACCGGCCGGTGGTGGTGGCGGTGGCCCATCCCTGCGACAGTTCGGCGCTGGAGGCCGCGCTCGACGCACACCGCATGGGCCTGATCACGCCGCTGCTGGTCGGCCCGCAGGCGCGCATCCGCCAGGTCGCCGCCGAAGCCGGGCTGGATCTGGGCGATCTGGCCATCATCGATACCGAACACAGTCATGCCTCGGCGCGGCGGGCGGTGGAACTGGTGCGCGAAGGGAAGGCGGCGGCGCTGATGAAGGGCAGCCTGCATACCGACGAGCTGATGGCCGAGGTGGTGCGCAGCGATACCGGCCTGCGCACCGGTCGCCGCCTGAGCCACTGCTTCATCATGGATGTGCCGGGCCGTGATGCGCCGCTGATCATCACCGACGCCGCCGTCAACATCGCCCCCACGCTGGAAGAGAAAGCCGACATTGTGCAGAACGCGATCGACCTGGCCCATGTGCTGGGCTTTGGCGAAGTGCGCGTGGCGATCCTGTCGGCGGTGGAGACGATCAACTACAAGATCCCTTCGACCATCGAAGCAGCGGCGCTGTGCAAGATGGCCGAGCGCGGCCAGATCACCGGCGCGCTGCTCGATGGCCCGCTGGCGATGGACAACGCGGTCGATCCGTTGGCGGCCGAGCAGAAAGGCCTGCGTTCGCCGGTGGCCGGCCGCGCCAATGTGCTGGTGGCCCCGGATCTGGAGGCGGGCAATATGCTGGCCAAGAGCCTGACCTTTATCGCCGGCGCGGCGGCGGCCGGAATCGTGCTGGGCGCGCGCGTGCCCATCATCCTGACCAGCCGGGCCGACAGCGTGCCGGCGCGGCTCGCTTCCTGCGCCGTGGCGGCGCTGCTGGCGCATCACCGGCTGAAGGCCGCGGCCGTACTGGGCGAGGGCGCTCATGCAGGCTAAGGATTGCATCGTCGTCATCAATGCCGGTTCGTCCAGCATCAAGTTCTCGCTGTTCGAGGGCGATGCGCTGGACCTCGCGCTGAAGGGCAAGATCGAGAACCTGTATCAGGGCCAGAGCCGCTTCAGTGCCGTCGATGCGACGGGCGCCGTGGTCGGTGAGCGCAGCTGGCCGGAAGCGCCGCTCGACCACGCGCAGGCAATGGCGTTCCTGATCGGCTTCGCGCACAGCCATCTGGATGGCCGCAAGGTGGTGGCGATCGGCCACCGCATCGTGCATGGCGGCGTCGATTTCAGCAGCCCGATCAGGCTCGATGCGGACGCGCTGGCGCGGCTGGAACAGCTGGTGCCGCTGGCACCGCTGCATCAGCCGCATAACCTGGCGCCGGTGCGGGCCATGATGGCGCTGGCGCCCGAGGTGGTGCAGGTGGGTTGCTTCGATACCGCCTTCCACGCGCAGCAGCCGGTGCTGGCGCAGGCCTTTGCGCTGCCGCCCGAGATTACCGAACGCGGTGTGCGGCGCTACGGCTTTCACGGCCTGTCGTATGAATACATCGCGCAGCGCCTGCCGCAGGCCGACCCGCGGCTGGCAAACGCGCGCGTCGTTGCCGCCCACCTGGGTAATGGCGCCAGCATGTGCGCCATCGACAGTGGACGCAGCATGGCCAGCACCATGGGTTTTACCGCCGTGGACGGGCTGCCGATGGGTACCCGCTGCGGCGCCGTCGATCCCGGCGTGGTGCTCTACCTGATGCAGGAACTGAAGATGGACGCGGCCGCGATCCAGCAACTGCTGTACCAGCAAAGCGGCCTGCTGGGCGTGTCCGGGATCTCGTCCGACATGCGCACGCTGGAACAGAGCGATGCGCCGCGCGCGCGGCTGGCGATCGACCTGATGGTGTACCGCATCGGGCGCGAGCTCGGTTCGCTGGCGGCCGCATTGGGCGGGCTCGATGTGCTGGTGTTCTCCGGCGGCATAGGCGAGAACAGCGCGGCCCTGCGCGCCGCCGTGTGCGCGCAGGCGCAGTGGCTGGGCGTGGCGCTGGACCCGGAACTGAACCGCGCGCTGCCGGCCGGCGTGGTGCGCATCAGCCGCGCGGACAGCAAGGTGGCGGTGTGGGTGGTGCCCGCCAATGAGGAATGGATGATCGCGCGCCATACCCAGGCTTTCACCCTGGCGTCGAATCAGGCGAAAATCCGGGGTCTGACCCTAATGCCGCCAAGTTAAGCGTGCCACAGCGCCTTTAGAACCCACGGCAAAGAGCCGGGGTCTGACCCAGCGGGTCAGACCCCAGGGGTACGGCGTGGGTTTACGCAGCCGCCGCCGGCGCGCCAACCGTATTGCAGTATGAATAAACATGACGCGGCTTGGTGATTTTCATAATTGCCCGGTCTCGCCGCAGCGCGCATCATCGACTCCCAGTTGTCTTCGGACTAATACTGTCATGGGAGTCTTATGCAAGCTGTTACCGCCACCTCCGTCCTGCCCGCCGACCTGTCCGACGCCCTGCTGCTGGGCCGTGTCTGGCGCGCTGGCGCCATCAACGGTCCCTGCGTCGTCGTCGTGCGCGAAGGGCAGGTATTCGATATCACGCCAGCGGCGCCGACCGTGGCCGATGTGCTCGAGCGTGGCGATGCCGCCGCCTGGCTGCGCCAGGTTCCCGGCGAAGCACTGGGACCGGTCGATGCGCTGATGGCCGCCGCGCTGGCGCCGCAGCCGCAGCCGGCCGCAGCGACGCTGCTGGCACCCTGCGACCTGCAAGCGATCAAGGCCTGCGGAGTGACCTTCGCGGTCAGCCTGCTGGAGCGGGTGATCGAAGAGCAGGCGGGCGGCGTGCCGGAACGCGCGCTGGCGTTGCGGTCGGACTTGCAGCAGCGCCTTGGCGCCGATCTGAGCGCGCTGCGCCCCGGCTCGGCCGAAGCCCTGAAGCTCAAGCACGAGCTGCAGCAGCGCGGCCTGTGGTCGCAATATATGGAAGTGGGCATAGGCATCGATGCGGAAGTGTTCACCAAGGGCCAGCCGATGTCGGCGCTGGGTTTTGGCGCGGATCTGGGCCTGCATGCGGACTCGCACTGGAACAATCCTGAACCTGAGATCGTGCTGGCGGTAAACAGCCGTGGCGAGGTGCAGGGTGCTGCGCTGGGCAATGACGTCAATTTGCGTGACATCGAAGGCCGCAGCGCTCTGCTGCTGGGCAAGGCCAAGGACAACAACGGCTCCTGTGCGATTGGCCCCTTCATCCGCCTGTTCGAAGGTGGTTTCACGCTCGATACGATACGCAACGCCGTCGTCGGCCTGCGTATCGAAGGATGCGACGATGACTTCCGCCTCGATGGCCTGAGCCGCATGGCCGAGATCAGCCGCGATCCGCTCGACCTGGTGCGCCAGGTGTGCGGCCCGCATCATCAATACCCGGACGGATTCATGCTGTTCCTGGGGACGATGTTCTCGCCTATCCAGGACCGCGATGCGGCCGGCGGCGGCTTCACCCATCATTTGGGCGACCGTGTGACCATCTCCACGCCGGCGCTCGGTGCGCTGGTCAACCATATGCAGCGCAGCGATGCGATCGCGCCGTGGACGCAGGGCGTGCGCGCCTTGTATGCCAGCCTGGCGCAGCGGGGCCTGGCATGAACGCGCCGCTGGCGATGGCGCATGCCAGTTATCCCAGCCTGGCGGGCAAGCGGGTGGTGATCACGGGCGGCGGCACCGGCATCGGCGCGGCCATGACGGAGGCGTTTGCCCAGCAGGGCGCGCAAGTCTATTTTCTCGATATCGCGCAGGAAGCGTCGGCCCGGCTGGCGGCGCAGTTGCGCCACCTGCCGCTGGCGCCGCGCTTCATGCACTGTGACCTGCTCGATCTGGCGCAGATCACCGCTTGTTTCGAGGCGATCTTCAAGGCGGTCGGCCCGGTCGATGTGCTGGTCAATAATGCCGCCAACGACGACCGCCACGCGCTGGCCGACGTCAGTCCGGCCTACTGGGATGAACGCATGGCCGTCAATCTGCGCCACCAGTTCTTCTGCGCGCAGGCGGTGGCGCCCGGCATGCGCGCCAATGGCGGCGGTGCGATCCTCAATCTCGGTTCGATCTCCTGGCATCTGGCCCTGCCCAAACTGGCGCTGTACATGACGGCCAAGGCCGGCATCGAGGGACTGACGCGTGGGCTGGCGCGCGACCTGGGGCCGGACCGCATCCGCGTCAACTGCATCATTCCCGGCGCCGTGCGCACGCCGCGCCAGACCGAGCTTTGGCAT
The DNA here is from genome assembly GCA_013284265.1 of Oxalobacteraceae bacterium. GTDB lineage: Bacteria > Pseudomonadota > Gammaproteobacteria > Burkholderiales > Burkholderiaceae_D > Rugamonas. The sequence continues at coordinate 45,883 of JABTBR010000012.1, forward strand.
ACGCCGGACGAGGAGGCGCGCATCCTGGCCGCGCAATGCCTGGATCAGCGCGTGGAGCCGCATGATGTGGCCGCGCTGGCGCTGTTCCTGGCCTCCGCTAACGCGGCGCGCTGCACCGGGCGCGATTACTTTGTCGACGCGGGATGGTACGGCGCATGAGCACGGACCAGCCACGCCGCCTGCGCTCGCAGGACTGGTTCTGCAATCCCGATCATGTGGACCTGGCTGCGCTGTACCTGGAGCGTTTCATGAACTACGGGATCACACCGGCGGAGCTGCGCTCGGGCCGTCCCATCGTCGGCATCGCCCAGAGCGGCAGCGATATCAGTCCCTGCAACCGGATTCACCTCGAACTGGCCAAACGGGTGCGCGACGGCATCCGCGACGCCGGCGGCATACCGATGGAATTCCCGCTGCATCCGGTGTTCGAAAACTGCCGCCGTCCCACGGCGGCGCTGGACCGCAACCTGTCCTATCTGGGACTGGTGGAAATCCTGCACGGCTATCCGATCGATGCGGTGGTGCTGACCACCGGCTGCGACAAGACCACGCCGGCCCAGCTGATGGCCGCCGCCACGGTGGACCTGCCGGCCATCGTGCTGTCCGGCGGGCCGATGCTCGATGGCTGGCTCAATGGCGAGCTGGTGGGATCGGGCGCGGCGATCTGGAAGGGCAGGCGCCAGCTGGCGGCGGGCGCGATCAATGAAGAGCAGTTCTTCGACCTGGCCGCCGCCTCGGCGCCGTCGGCAGGACATTGCAACACCATGGGGACCGCATCGACGATGAATGCGCTGGCCGAGGCGCTGGGCATGTCGCTGACCGGCTGCGCGGCGATTCCCGCGCCCTACCGCGAACGCGCGCAGATCGCCTATGAGACCGGCAAGCGCATCGTGCAAATGGTGGCGGAAGACCTGCGCCCCAGTGCGATCCTGACCCGCGCCGCCTTCCTGGACGCGATCGTGGTCAATGCCGCGCTGGGCGGCTCCACCAACGCCCAGCCGCATCTGATGGCGATGGCGCGCCACGCCGGCGTGACGCTGCATGCGCAGGACTGGATGGAATACGGCTACGACGTGCCGCTGCTGCTGAACATGCAGCCGGCCGGCGCCTACCTGGGCGAACGCTTCCACCGCGCCGGTGGCGTGCCGGCCGTGATGTGGGAGCTGCAGCAGGCCGGCCGGCTGCACAAGGGCCGCATGACGGTGACGGGCCGCAGCATGGACGCCAACCTGGAAGGGCGCGCCAGCGGCGACCGCGAAATGATACGGCCCTTCGACGCGCCCTTGCGCCAGCAGGCGGGCTTCCTGGTCCTGCATGGGAACTTGTTCGATTTCGCGATCATGAAAACCAGTGTGATCGGCCCCGAGTTTCGCCAGCGCTATCTGAGCCAGCCGGGTAGCGAAAACGTGTTCGAGTGCCGCGCCGTGGTGTTCGACGGCTCGGCCGATTATCACGCGCGCATCAACGATCCGGCGCTGGAGATCGATGAGCACTGCATGCTGGTCATGCGCGGCAGCGGCCCGCTGGGCTGGCCCGGCTCGGCCGAAGTGGTGAATATGCAGCCGCCCGATGCGCTGATCAAGCGCGGCATCCTGAACCTGCCCACCTTGGGCGATGGCCGCCAGTCCGGCACCTCGGACAGCCCGTCGATCCTGAACGCGTCGCCGGAAAGCGCCGCCGGCGGCGGGCTGGCCTGGCTGCGCGACGGCGACATTGTCCGGGTCGATATCGCCAAGGGCCGCTGCGACATGCTGGTCGATGCGGGCGAGCTTGCGCGGCGCCGCGAGCAGGGCCTGCCGCCGGTGCCGCCCAGCCAGACGCCGTGGCAGGAAATCTACCGCGCCAGCGTGGGACAGCTCGATACCGGCGCCTGCATGGAGCTGGCCTTGAAGTACCGCGGCGTGGGCGCCACGCTGCCGCGCCATAACCATTGAATTTGTTGTACCCGCAGCCGCTGTATGAATCGCTTGAATTGTTTTTTGTACGACTCTGACCAACCATAATAATCAAGGAGACTGCATCATGAATAACCTTATCCGTAACACCGTCATTTCCGCCATGCTGGCGCTGACCAGCGGCGGCGCCATGGCCGATGCCAAGAACCCCAAGATCGGCTTCTCGATCGACGATCTGCGGCTCGAGCGCTGGACGCGCGACCGCGACTTCTTTGTGGCCGCCTCTGAAAAGCTGGGCGCGAAAGTGTTCGTGCAGTCGGCCGACGCCAACGAACAGCGCCAGATCGCGCAGATCGAGAACCTGATTGCGCGCGGTGTGGATGTGCTGGTGATCGTGCCCTTCAATGCCACGGTATTGAACAACACCGTCAAGGAAGCCAAGAAGGCCGGCATCAAGGTGCTGTCCTATGACCGCCTGATCCTGAACGCCGATATTGACGCCTATATCTCCTTCGACAACGAGAAGGTCGGCGAGATGCAGGCCGAGGGCGTGACCAGGGTGCAGCCGAAGGGGAATTACTACCTGCTGGGCGGCGCGCCGACCGACAACAACGCCAAGATGCTGCGCGAAGGGCAGATGAAGGTGCTGCAGCCGCTGATCGACAAGGGCGACATCAAGATCGTCGGCAAGCAGTGGGTCAAGGAGTGGAGTGCGTCGGAAGCGCTGGCCATCGTGGAGAATGCGCTGACGGCGAACAACAACAAGATCGATGCCATCGTCGCCTCCAACGACGGCACGGCGGGTGGCGCGATCCAGGCGCTGGCCGCGCAGAAGATGAGCGGCAAGGTGCCGGTGTCGGGACAGGACGCCGATCTGGCCGCCGTCAAGCGGGTGATGGCGGGCACTCAGGCGATGACGGTTTATAAGCCGCTCAAGACCATTGCGTCGGAAGCGGCCAAGCTGGCCATTCAGCTGGCGCGCAATGAGAAGCCCGCCTACAACTCGGAGTATGACAACGGCGCCAAGAAGGTCAGCACGCTGCTGCTGAAACCGACCGCGCTGACCAAGGCGAATGTCAGCCTGCTGGTGGAAGATGGTTTCTATACCAAGGCGCAGCTGGCTAACTAGTCCGCTTTAAAAATCACGGCGTAACCCTGGGGTCTGACCTACCTGGTTCGCGGGCCGCCGGCTTCGGCCTAAACCCACGGCATAACCCTGGGGTCTGACCCGGCGGGTCAGACCCCGGCTCTTTGCCTTGGGTTCTAAAAAGCGCTGCGGCACGCTCGAGTTAACGGCATCGTCCTTTGCGGCAGACGCATACGGCCCGCCTTGCCCCCACTTATCCACGAAAGTGAGCATGAACGACTACCTGCTCGAAATGAAAGGCATCGCCAAGCAGTTCGGCGCGGTGCGCGCGCTCGACGGCATCGACCTGCGGATACGCGCCGGCGAATGCATCGGCCTGTGCGGCGAAAACGGCGCCGGCAAGTCGACGCTGATGAAGGTGCTGTCCGGCGTCTACCCGTACGGCAGCTGGGATGGCGAGATCCTGCTCGACGGCCAGCCGCTGCGCGCGCAGTCGATCCGCGACACCGAGGCGGCCGGCATCATCATCATTCACCAGGAGCTGATGCTGGTGCCGGAACTGTCGGTGGCGGAGAACATCTTCCTGGGCCACGAACTGACGCTGCCGGGCGGCCGCATGAACTATGCGGCCATGTACCAGCGTGCCGACGCGCTGCTGCGCGAGCTGAAGATCGAAGGCATCAACGTGGCCCATCCGGTGCAGGAGTATGGCGGCGGCCACCAGCAGCTGGTGGAAATCGCCAAGGCCTTGAACAAGCAGGCGCGCGTGCTGATCCTGGACGAGCCCTCGTCCTCGCTGAGCGCCAGCGAGATCGCGGTGCTGCTCGATATCCTGCGGGCGCTGAAGGCACGCGGCGTGGCCTGCATCTACATCTCGCACAAGCTCGACGAGGTGGCGGCGATCTGCGACACCATCGTCACCATCCGCGACGGCCGCCACATCGCCACCACGCCGATGGCGCGGCTGGAAGTGGAGCAGATCATCACCCAGATGGTGGGCCGCGATATGCGCCAGCTGTATCCGGCACGCGAGTGCAATCCCGGCGCGGTGGTGTTCGAGGCGCGCCATGTCAGCTGCATGGCGCTGGACCAGTCGCAGCGCAAGCGCGTGGACGATGTGTCCTTCAGCCTGCGCCGCGGCGAAATCCTGGGCGTGGCCGGGCTGGTGGGCGCGGGCCGCACCGAGCTGGTGTCGGCCCTGTTCGGTGCCTATCCGGGCGAATCGGAAGGGGAAGTCTGGCTGCACGGCCAGCGCATCGATACCGGCACGCCGCGCAAGGCGATCGCGCACGGGCTGGCGCTGGTGCCGGAAGACCGCAAACGCCACGGCATCGCGCCCGACCTGGACGTGGGCCAGAACATCACGCTGGCGGTGCTGCGCGATTTCGCGCGCCTTGGCCATATCGACCGCGCCGCCGAGTGGAGCACGGTGGGCCAGCAGATCGCCCAGCTGGAGCTGAAGGCATCGAGTCCGATGCTGCCGATTACCGCGCTCTCGGGCGGCAACCAGCAGAAGGCGGTGCTGGCCAAGATGCTGCTCACGCGTCCGCAGGTGCTGATCCTGGATGAACCCACGCGCGGCGTGGACGTGGGCGCGAAGTACGAGATCTACAAGCTGATGGGCGCACTGGCCGCGCAGGGCGTGGCGATCATCATGGTGTCGTCCGAACTGGCCGAGGTGCTGGGCGTGTCCGACCGCGTGCTGGTGATGGGGGAGGGACGGCTGTGCGCCGATCTGATCAACGATGGACTGAGCCAGCAGACCGTGCTGGCCGCCGCGCTGGGGCAGGGCGCGCCGCGGGCGGAGCAGGAAACTACGAAGAATAAGGCATACGCATGAACGGGAACCATCTGAAGCAGTTGTTTTCGCAGTACAAAATGCTGGCGCTGCTGATCGCGGTGGCGCTGATCTGGGCCTTCTTCAGCTGGAAGACGGAGGGCGGCTTCATCACGCCGCGCAATCTGTCCAATCTGCTGCGCCAGATGGCCGTCACCGGCATTCTGTCCTGCGGCATGGTGCTGGTGATTATCGCCGGCGAAATCGATCTGTCGGTCGGCTCGCTGCTTGGGCTGCTGGGCGGCGTGGCGGCGGTGCTGAACGTCACGCACGGACTGCCGCTGCCTTTGAACCTGGCCATCGTGCTGGCTTGCGGACTGCTGTTTGGCCTGTTCAATGGCTATCTGACGGCGTATCTGCGGATTCCTTCCTTCATCGTCGGGCTGGGCGGCATGCTGGCCTATCGCGGCGTCCTGCTGGGCGTGACGGGCGGGATCACCATCGCGCCCGTGTCGAACCAGCTGGTGCAACTGGGCCAGGGCTATCTGCCCGCGCCGCTGGGCGTGGCGCTCGGTTGTGTGCTGATGGCGGTTGCCGTGCTGCTGAGCTGGCGCCTGCGCCAGCAGCGCGCGCTGCATGGCTTGCCGCAGCAGGCGCTGTGGCGCGAAGGCGCGCGCCTGGCCGTGGTGGCGCTGGCGCTGCTGGCCTTTGTGCGCACCTTCAACAGCTACGAGGGCATTCCGCTGCCGGTGCTGTTGTTGCTGGTGCTGCTGGGCGGCTTCAGCTATCTGACCACGCAGACCGTGTTCGGGCGGCGCATCTACGCGGTGGGCAGCAATATGGAGGCGACCCGTTTGTCGGGCGTGAACGTGCAGGCGGTCAAGGTGTGGATCTTCGGGATCATGGGGCTGATGTGCGCACTGGCCGGGCTGGTGAACACGGGGCGGCTGGCGGCCGGTTCGCCATCGGCCGGCACCTTCGGCGAACTCGATGCGATCGCCGCCTGCTTCATCGGCGGCACCTCGATGCGCGGCGGCTCCGGCACCGTGTACGGCGCGCTGATCGGCGCGCTGGTGATGGCCAGCCTGGATAACGGCATGTCGATGCTCGACGTGGACACTTACTGGCAGATGATCGTCAAGGGTGGTATCTTGACGCTGGCCGTGTGGGTCGATGTCGCCACCCGTCCGGGCCGCCGCTAAACTCCGATCGGACCACCATGAAACTGCCCACCGCGCACCGAATCGCGCTGCTGTTCAACGGGAACAAGATCTATGACCGCGAGATCATCGCCGGCATCGGCTCCTATCTGAACACCACGCGGGTGTCGTGGGAGCTGTTCCTGGAGGAGGACTTCCGCTGCCGCCTGCCCGGCATCGAACACTGGAACGGCCATGGCATCATCGCCGACTTCGACGACCCGGAAGTGAGCGCCGCGCTGGCCAACAGCACGCTGCCGGTGGTGGCCGTGGGCGGCTCCTATGCCAGCGCCGCCGATTATCCGGAAGGGCTTCCCTATGTGGCCACCGATAACTTCAAGCTGGTGCAACTGGCCTATGCCCATCTGATCGAGGCGGGACTGAACCACTTCGCCTGTTTCAGCCTGCCCGAAGCGCCCGTCAACCGCTGGGCGCAGGAACGCGAGAAGGCCTTCGCCACGCTGCTGCGGCGCGACCATCTGCAGCCGGAAATCTACCGGGGCCTGCACACCAGCGCCTCCTCGTGGGACGAGGCGGTGGAGCAGCAGATCGCCTGGCTGCACAGCCTGGCCAAGCCGGTCGGCATCATCGCCGTCAGCGACGCGCGGGCGCGCCAGCTGATGCAGGCCTGCCGCATCGCCGGCATCGCCGTGCCCGAGCAGGTGGCCCTGGTCGGCATCGACAACGACCCGCTGGCGCGCACGCTCACGCCGATTCCTTTGAGTTCGGTGATCCAGGGGACCGAGGAGATGGGCCGCACCGCGGCCCAGCTGCTGCACCAGATGCTGGGCGGGGCGCCGCGCACGGCCCAGCGCATCCTGGTGCCGCCGGCCGGCATCAATATGCTGGCGTCGAGCCGGCACGAGCGGCTGCAGCATCCGCAACTGATGCAGGCGCGCCACTTCATCCGCCAGTACGCCTGCCAGGGCATCAAGACCGGGCAGGTGGCCGATTACGTGGGCATTTCGCGCTCCTCGCTGGAGTCGCATTTCCGCCGCGAGCTCGGTTGCAGCGTGCACGACGAGATCCTGCGCATCAAGCTCGAAGCGGCCAAGGCCATGCTGACGCGCGAACCGGGCCAGATCGCCGCCGTCGCGCTGCGCTGCGGCTTTTCCTCGGTGCAGTATCTGCACGCGGTGTTCAAGCGCGAGCTGGGCTGCACCCCGCGCGAGTATGCGGGGCGGGTCTGATCCGGCAGGCGTCGGACCGGCCCGCGGCGGCGCTGCGGCGGCGTGGTAGTTGCGCCGCCGCGGCGCCGTTCCCGCTCAGGCCGCCGCGAGGACGGGCCAGGCGGGTAAGGCTTCCGCCTGGAGCTGATCGCTTTCCGGATTGATCGCCGCCATGCCGAACTGCAGCCCGCCGTAGAGCAGGGACAGCGTGCCGACCGCGGTAGCCAGCGCCGCCTTCGATTCCGGATCGTCATCGATCGCGGCGAAGAAGGTGGTGATGGCGCCGATCGAGGACAGGATCGATGCCGTCTCGGCGACGATGGCGGCCGAACGGGGGGCACCGGCGGCGTCGCCGGCGAGCTCCTGGAAGTGGTACACGGCCGGCGTCAGCGCAATCAGGCCCAGCACCGCGTCCAGTCCGGCACCGATTTTTTCCCTCTGCTCGGGCGTGACCTGGTCGCCGAACACCATGCGGGCGGCAAGCGGGCTGATGACCTTGCCGGCGATGACGAGATAGGAGACCGACTGGCCGAGTGCGTTGACTTCGCTATTGACGATCGGCACCGGTCCATCGGCAAAGCCGGCGATCGAGTCGGCCGCCAGCGACACCAGGCCGGCCGCGACCGCGCCGCGCTGCCAGCTGGCGCCTTCGGCCTCGTCCATCAGCAAGCCAGGCGAGAGCACGGCGTTGACGATGGAAGCGAGTCCGGCCACGACATGGCCGACGACGTAGATCGCGTAGGGCATGGGATCGGCACCGGCCCGTGCGCTCAGGGAACGCACGCGCGCGCCGCCGCCGCCGCGCAGGGCGGCGCTCAGCTGTGCCGGGGTGGTGGCGGCGAGAATCTGGTCGCTGATGTCGCCCGAGGCGAAGGGCGCCGAACCGTGGGCGATCTTGTAGCCCAGCGTGGCCGGGATGGCGGCGACCAGCATGATCACGTCGAGCAGCGAGAAATCGATGGAGACCCCGAAGTCGGCGAGGATATCGGACACCACCGGTATCCAGACCGGTGTCGACAGATCGTCGATCGCCGCCTGCAGCACGGCGCCGAGCAGGTCCATCAGGGCATCGGTGAGGTTCTCGGTGCTCTCGAGCAGGGCATCGACGACGATGGCGACGAGTTTTTTCAGCGTGTCGCCCAGCGAGAGGCTGGCGAAGGCGGATCCGTCGATCAGTTCGCCCTTGATGCGGCCCAGCGCGCCGACCAGGATGTCGCCCTCGTCGTCGAGGGCTTGCAACACGCGCGCGACGATGGGATTGCCGCTGTCGCCGCTGCTGGGGTCCTTGCCCTGGGCGCCGGCGATGTTGTCGGCCAGATGATGGTAGAGGAACATCGCCGGCGCCGTCAGGATGTTTTCCAGCTTGGCGGCGCTGCTCATGAAGCCCAGCGACTGGCCGCTGTTGGCGACCCCGGCCTGCCAGCCGTCGGACTGGACCTGGGCCCAGTCGTCGACCTTGTCGCGGGCATTTTCGAGTAGCGTGTTGAGGTCGCCCTTGACGGTGCCGATCTGCCCCACCACTTGCGCCAGCGACATCAGCATGAATTTCTGGCAGACGTCCTTGGTCCGGATAAACGACTTCCATTCGAACAGGAATTCCAGGAAGGCGATCAAGTCCTCGATGGCGGTCTTGATCGCGTTGTAGACGGCCACCAGCGCACCGACGACCTTTTCCGCGGCGTCGAGCACGAAGCTGTACACCGCGCCGCCGATTTGCGCCAGGAAATGCCAGGTGGCCGACGCGGCGTCCTGGACGATATGGACCACATAGTCGGCGGCGTCTTCGAGCCAGCTCAGCAAGTCTCCGGCCAGCACCTCGATCGTATCGAGCGCGCCGCCGACCAGCAGTTGCGGATGGGCGGCATGGCCGGCCCCGGCGCTGACCGAGCATAGGCTGGCGATGCGCAGGCTGGCGGTGTGCAGGCTGGCGCGCGCGCGCGCCGGCGCGGCCGGCGCGAGCGAACCGTCCGGCGGCAGCGTCTGGTAGACGGTGCTGAGCTGGCCGAAGGCCAGTGCGGCGGCGCTCAGATCGGCGTCGCTGGTGCCGGGCGCGACCAGCGGCCGGCCCGGGCCGCCGTCGGCGCCGGCGATGGTGGCGCCGCTGAGCGCCTCCTTGGTGTTCAGGCTGGCGGCCTTCTGGAAGGCCTTGTCCATCGGATTGATCGCCAGCACCTGGCCGTCCGGCCCCACCGCGCGCAGCGGTGTGCCGGTCAGGTTGTCGACCCATTCGATGATGTTGATCGAGCCGACGGCGTCGGCGGCCACCGGGATGGGCTGGCTGTCGAGGATGTAGTACAGGCCGTTGATATAGACCCCGACCCGGCGCTGCGCGCTGAGCTCGACGCTGGCCCCGGGCAGCGGCTGCTGGTCGGCCGAGCACAGCTGCAGGCGCGTGGTGTAGGAACTGCCTTGCACCGACTTCATCTGCGGCGGGGCCGGCAGCAGGATTTTTTCCTGTTTCCAGCTGCCCGTGTCGGGCGCCTGGCTGACCCGCCGCAGCGCGTTCAGGCCGCTGTGCAGGAACAGGCAATTGCCGTCATTGGCCCGGTTCAGGTAGGGCGAGACTTGCTCCACGCCGGAGAACAGCGGCAGCGGTACGCTCCAGGCCGCCGGATCGAAGCGTGCCTCGAGCGGGCAGCTGGTGGAGAAGATCTGGTCGGCCTGGTTCAGGCCCCACAGGATCAGGCGGCTGGCGCTGGCCGCGCCATACAGGCGCGTGATGCCTTGCAGGACGGGCGAGTCCAGCAGCGCGATGCCGCTGCCGCCGTTCTGCTGGGCGGCGACCGGGTAGCAGTAGATCTGCTGGCCATAGGCCACAAACAGATCGGTGGCATCGCCCTGCGAGGCCACCGTGCACAGGGCCGTCCCGAGGGCGCCGTCCGGCACGCTCAGGGTGATGGGATTGACGGCGCTGCCCGGCCGCGCCGGATTGTAGAGCGGCTCGTAGATCAGCTGGCCATGTGCGCCCACCTGGCCCAGCGTGTAGATGCCGTCGACCCGGTCCTGCAGATGGCTGCCGCCGTGCCGGCCCAGGGCGCTGCGCGTGGTGGCCGCCTCGAAGTCGGCGGCGACATCGCGAGCGTTCCAGACCTTGCCGGTGAGCGTGGCGGCCGGATCGAGGTAGTAGCGCGAGATCAGCCCGACGGGACTGCTGGCGTCGCGCAGAATGTCGATGGCGATATATTCGCCATCGGAGGCCTGGCTGATGAGGACATCGTTGATGACGATGGCCGGCGGCGCCGGCAGGGCGTCGAAGGGCTGCGCCGACCAGAGCGGCGCGGCGATCCAGGCCAGATCGGTGGCGGAATTGCCCAGGCTCAGGTACAGGCTGTCATTCGGCGTGCCGGCCATGACCAGGGCGATATCGATCGCGCCGGTGACGCGGTTCTGGGCCACGGTGATCAGTTTGACCGTCGCCGTGCCGAGCGCGGCGCTGAAGTTGACGCGCTGCCAGCCGACCCTGGCGTCGGGCGATTCCTGGGTCAGGTAGCAGACGCCGTCGCTGCCGATGGAAAACAGCAGTGCGTCGCCGCCAGCCGTTTGCAGCGCGGCGAAGCTGGCGTCGGGGGCCATGACTTCGGCCTGCTTGTAGTTGCGCATCAGCTCGGTAGAGCTGCTCATCAGGGATCCGCTCATGATCAGGCCTCCTCGACGATGCGTTCGGATGCGATGGCCAGGCACAGCATGACGTCCTCGTCCAGCGGGACAGATGCCGGGCTCGGATCGACGTAGGTGACGCGCGAGACCAGGTCCTGGAAATCGGAAAAGGCGATGTCCTTGAAGCTGAAGGTTTTTCCGCCCGGATAGACCCAGCCGCCCGAGCCGTTGAGCAGTTGCGCCACCTGGGCATCGATCTGGTTGACCGACTGGCTCAGGGCCGCGGTCATCTGCTGCTTGACGTTGCGGATCATCGACGAGATATCGCCGAGGCCGATCATCTCGTCCCAGGTGCTGACGTCGATGTCCTGCGAGTTGTCGCTGATGTTGGGCACGTTCGGCGCCATCGTCACGGTCATCATGCCATCGCTGGTGGTGGACATCACATAGTTCGCGACCACCGTCAGGTTGACGATGTTGCCGGAGAAATTGGCGGCGGGAATGTCGATGAAATGGTAGTTGAAATCGCAGTAGGCCGAGGTGTTGATGGTCAGGCGGATCTGGTTGCCGCTGACCGAGATATCCCCGCTCAGCGCATAGTTGTAGTCGCCATCGATGTGGCCGTCATGCAGGGTGGTGGTGGCGTCGTCCGACGACGCATGGCTGTAGCCGATGGTCAGCAGCTGGGTGTAGCCGTCGGCGCCGCTCGGGGTGCCGACCGCGGTGCTGGTCCAGACCGCCGGCGTGGGGCTGGCGTTGTACCACATGCTGGTGCTGAAGCTCTCGAAGTCGTGGCTCATGGAAATGGTGGTATCGATCGACAGCGCCGCCGAGTAGGGGCTGATCAGGGAGCCCAGGAAGTCGGCGAAGACATTGCGGCGCACCGCCATGACCCCGTGGAAGTTGGACTCGTCGGCCGGCTCCAGCCAGTTCCAGTCAAACGCGGCCACAGGCGGCATGGGGCTGCCATTGCTCATCACCAGGTAATTGAGGGTATTCAGGCCCTCGTCAGTGGCGCCGCCCGAGGCGTCCCGGTACAGGTCGACGGCGAAATTGAGGTCGGTCGGGACGATGGACTGGGCGACCTGGGTCTGGGCCGGCTGCAGCGGGGCCACCGAGTAGCCCAGCAGAATGCTGTTCCCCGGCGCCATCTTGTCCCAGTAGGCGTTGATGAACACCAGGGTCAGGGCCAGGTAGGCCTGGCTGGCGGGATCGAGGCCGGGGATGGTGACGGCGCCTTCCAGCGCCCGCGTGCTGACGTCGAGCAGCAGTTGCTGGACGCTGAACATGGTGTCCGGGTCAAGGTTCTTGATGCGCGCCTGGGCCGCCGGCGGCAACTGGCTGTAGGGCGTGGCGTCGGCGGGGTTGAGGTCCATATCGACAATGAAGTTGAACAGCCATGGCTGGCCCGGCTGCTGGCAGGCATTGGTGAAGGTATTGCGGTTGCGTGGCAGGTAATTGAGCACGATCACGGAAAATTCCGCACAGAAGAGCTGGTAGGTGACCTGGGACGCTCCTTTATTGAGCTTGATCACGTCCGGCAACTGGGCCAGCGGCACGCCATCGGGCAGGCCGAGGGTGGCCTTGAAGGCGTACAGGAAACCGGCGTCATTGAGCTTGTCCATCAGCGGATCGGTCCAGTTGGTGCCGTCCGGGATGGTGAAAGGATCGAAGCCTATGCTTGCCTGGAACTGCGCCAGCGGGACCTGGATGGTTTTGCCGCTGTCGTCGAGTATCCAGCAGGTGGAAAAGGACTGCTCCTGCGCCGAGAGCAATTCCAGCATCGTTGCGTTGATGCCGTCCTCGGTGACGGCACAGACCATATCGTAGCCATAGGCCGCGGCGGAAAGATTTGAATCGCTTGCGCTCATGATAGACATTCCTTTGAAGGTGAAAGTAGCTAGGTAACAGCAAAGTTCGCAAATGCCGCGCGTCCCGGGATCGCCGGAACCGCCGAAAGAAGCTGGGATGCGCATCTTCATGAGCGCGCGCTGTCCGGCCGCACGCCCGATCCTGCCTCGGCTTGGGAGAGCCGGTGCGGCGCGTCTGGCGCTCACCGGAACATTCATCTTAGTGGGGAGCGGGCGTGGAAACAGGATCAGTTCGGCATCATTGCGGCTGCGGTTTGCGCGCCTCTGCGGGACGGCCGGGGACGCGATAGGCGCCGCCGGTATCAGTGCGGTATCAGTGCGGGATCAGCGCTGGGGTGCTTGGTCTTCCGGCTGTGAGCGACTGTGAAATGGCCGCCGCGCTTGTTGCCGGCAGCGCCGCTCGCTAGCATGCGGGTCGGGCACAAGTGGACGATGGGTTTTCGATGAATCGTTCGAGACCAGGCAAGGTCCGACAGTGTCATGCCCAAGGAATTGATATAGTATCGAGCCAGCTATTGTATGGGCTGGTATGTCGGCGCAAACGCCAATGGAGAAATGCTATGAGAACGTCACATCTGTTGTTACGCATTTATGGTGAAAAAACGGATGAGCAGTGGTCATTGATTAACCTCGAATTTTCTCTTGCAGCTCAAGCCGATACGCTGGAGGAAGCGCGCCGCATGCTTGAATCCCAGATTAAAGAGTATGTGCACGACGCGTTGGTCGGCGAGGATCGCGAGTACGCTCGTGAACTGTTGACAGAACGGCGCGCCCCGGCAAAATATTGGTTTAAATACTGGCTCGGCCTTGCACGTTGCCGCTGGCTTGGTCACGCCGGTGATAGAGAACAGGCGTTTACCGAACCGTTGCCGCTGGTTCCTGCCTGATCTTGAGCAGCATCTTTCCGCCCCTCACGTGCAAGGATGTTAAGAAAATCCTCACGAACCTCAATTTCAAGCCTCGAGACCGGAAGGGTACTTCCCATGAACAATGGGTTAAGGAAGAAAATGGTCGTCTATGGAAGGTGACGGTAGATTGTCCCCAAGCACCTTTTAGCCAAATGCTGATTGAATCGATGGCGCTGCTGCCCACCACCTGGCCAGCGTCGTTGACGCCGTAGGCCGCGCTGTTCGCAGCACCGCGCCGCCGCCCCATTCGCCCAGGTCGCTCACCCGATAGACCGGCACACTGGCCTGCACCGGTGCGGCGATGGCCACGCAGGCGTAGAGCAGGGCGCCAGCTAGCGATGCATTTTTCATGGACTTGCTCCCATCATGCGATTGATTGATAAAGGAATCATAGTAAAAGCCTAGCGGATGCTCTGGCGTGCTCCAGCGGGTATTTCTCACATCGGGACAGCGCGGCAAGTACGCTGCTTCCTTTCCGGCAATCAGCCGCGCTGGCGGCGTCGCGTCGCCATGCCGAACAGGGCCAGCCCGGCCAGGGTCATGGCGCAGGTGGATGGTTCAGGGATGGTGGCCGTCAGCAGGAAGGCGTGGGTGCTGCCGTCGAGTGTGCTGCCATAGCCGACGATCTGGCCCAGATCATTGATGGCGGTCGCTTCGGCCAGGTTGGCGAAGTTGCCCAGTCCGCCGATCAGGGCACTGTTCAGGTCGATCTGGGTGCTCCCATTCCATAGGGCGGCATGGCGCCACTGGAGGGGATCGACGACGTCGCTGTAGCCGACGATCAAGCCGCTGGCATTGATGTCATTGGCGCGGCTGTTGGCGCCGCCCAGGGTGCCCAGATCGCTGGCCTGGCCGCCGCTCCACAGCACCGCATGATGGCCGCCGGCGCTAAAGGTGCTGGCGCCCACCACCTGGCCGGCATCATTGACGCCATAGGCGGCGCTGCTGTCCGCGCCGCTGAGCGTGCCCAGGTCGGTCTGCACACCGCCCAGCCATTGTGTGGCGTGGCTGGGGCCGGCTACGCCATCGCTGGCGGCGCCCACCACCAGCCCGTTTTCATTGACCCCGTAGGCGGCGCTGGCGCTGGACGGGTTCAATTGTATGGTCTGCTCATTGTTGAGCGTCCACATCACGGCGCTACTGTCGATGGTGCCGGCGGTCAGGCCGCTGTTACTGATCGCGCTGGCATAGGAAGTCTCATCCGGGTAATGGATGCCGGGCGGCTCGCCATTGTTGGGACCATCCCAGCGCATGGCGTGGGAATTGCCGCGCGCAGCGTTGCGCTGCCCGACAACGACGCCGGCATCATTGATGCCATAGGCTGCGCTGGCACCGCCGGCCTCCGTTTCCAGGTAGGTGAGCGCGCTGGCCGCCACGTTGTGCAGCACAGCCTGGCTCCAGGTGCCCGCCTGGGTCCAGCCGACGATCACCCCAGCATTGTTGATGCCGGTGGCGACGCCCTTGGAACCGCCCCAGGTGCCCAGGTCGACCAGATGGTAAGCCGGCACGACGGCCGGGGCAGCCATGCCCTTGCCCGCCAACACAGCCAGCAGGGCACCCAGCAAAATCGCATATTTCATGGAGTCGCTCCTAGTTTGATATCGATTAATAAAAAAATAACATCCAAAGAGTACATGATGATGCTGTCATCCTCGATTAGTAATGAACAAAAACGTCAAGCTGGCAAGACGCTACCTTCCGTGCTCGGTGACGGGACCGTGGATAGCGCGCATCCAGGTTCGGGATTCAAAGGCCTTGAATCAAAGCCTGTATAATGTGCCCCTTGCCTTTCCGGCTCGCCCTGTATTGCTCTTTTACTGCCTGCTATTTCGCCATGTCCATCGCTCTCGCCAATCCGCCCCTGAACAACGCCACGCCACTGGCGCTGCCTGCGCCTGGACGCCGGATTTCGGTGGCGCCGATGATGGACTGGACCGATAGGCACTGCCGCGTGTTCCACCGCGAGATCAGCCGCCATACCTGGTTGTACACCGAGATGGTGACGACCGGCGCGCTGGTGTACGGCGACGTGGAGCGCCACCTGCGTTTCAACGAGGAAGAGCATCCGGTGGCACTGCAACTGGGCGGCAGCGATCCGGCCGACCTGGCCACCAGCGCCAGGCTGGGCCAGCAATGGGGCTATGACGAGATCAATCTGAACTGCGGCTGCCCGTCGGAACGGGTGCAGAAGGGCGCCTTCGGCGCCTGCTTGATGGCCGAGCCGCAACTGGTGGCCGACTGCGTCAAGGCCATGCGCGACGCGGTGACCATCGACGTCACCGTCAAGCACCGCATCGGCATCGACCACGGCGAAAGCTATGACTTCGTGCGCGACTTCGTCGGCACCGTGGCCGAGGCTGGCTGCACCACCTTCATCGTGCATGCGCGCAATGCGATCCTGAAGGGCTTGTCGCCGAAGGAAAACCGCGAAGTGCCGCCGCTCAAGTATGAATTCGCCTACCAGCTCAAGCGCGACTTCCCTGACTTCGAAATCATCATCAACGGCGGCGTCAAGACCGAAGCCGAGATCGACACCCACCTGCGGTACGTCGATGGCGTGATGCTGGGCCGCGAGGCCTATCACAATCCCTACCTGATGGCCGGTTTCGACCAGCGCTATTACGGCGCCACCACCCCGATCAAGACGCGCGACGAAGTGCTGGCCGCGATGGTGCCGTATATCCAGGCGCAGCTGCTGGAACACGGCGCCAAGGGCTTGAAACTGAACACCATCACGCGCCACCTGCTGGGCATCATGCAAGGCTTGCCCGGCGCGCGCGGCTTCCGCCAGACCCTGTCCGACTCCAAGAAGCTCGCCGCCGGCGACGCCCGCTTGCTGCTCGAGGCCGCGGCCAAACTCGCCAAAAATACATAAAACAACTGTTTCCGCAAGGGAATAGTCGTCACTGTTGTCATTTCCACGAAGAAATGATGGTTACGCACGCCCGAACCGGTTTTAGCTTGCTTTGAAGCAAAACTAACCACTATAATTTCCGAATATACACACATATCCACGCATTCGATGTGGGTGTATGCGGGCCGTTTTGCTGTTTCAAACGGCCTTTTAAATTTCAGTATTTGCATTCGCAGTCATCAAGTTTTTCAATAAATTCGGTTGGATTGCGTCGTGCACAAGACGGTGGCATTCCTGCAAATTCTTATCAATAGTGTCACTTACGAAGAGACGACATGAATTTAGCAAAAATGAAGGTTGGAACCCGCCTTGGCCTTGGATTCGCCCTGGTACTTGTTTTCCTGGTCGCCGTCACCGGCGTCGGCATCGTCCGCATGGCACAGATCCAGGACCGTCTGGACCGCGTGATCGGCGTCAATAATGTGGTGACCCGGCTGGTGATCGATATGCGCGCCAACGTCAGCGACCGTATCACCTCGCTGCGCATCCTCACCCTGATGAGCGATGCCGGCGACATGGAACCGGAAATGAACCGCATCAAGGAGCAGACCGCCAAGTACGACGAGGCCGAGAAAAAACTGACGGCCCAGTTCGCACTTGAAGCGAGCCCGGAAGAAAAAACCTTGCTGTCACAAATCAAGGAACACCAGGCCGCCGCGATGCCGGCGATCGCCAAGGCGTCCGAACTGTGGCTGGCCAACAAGGCCGAAGAAGCGACCAAGGTGATGATCAAGGAAATCCGTCCGGTCCAGAAAAAATGGATGGCGGCGCTCGATCAGCTGGCCGCGCTGGAAGACAAGGTCAACGCCCAGGTGCAGACCGACGCGGCGGCCGGCTTCAACGCCGCCCGCACCTTCATGATCATCCTGGGCGCGCTGGCGGTGGGGATCAGCGTGGCCGCGGCCGCCATGATCACCCGCGGCCTGCTCAAGCAGCTCGGCGGCGAGCCTGACTACACGGCCCGCATCGCCGGCAGCATCGCCCATGGCGACCTGTCGATTCCCATCCATACCGATGCCAAGGACGACAGCAGCCTGCTGGCGGAAATGAAAGAAATGCGCAACAGCCTGGTGGGCATCGTCGGCCAGGTGCGTACCGGCACCGAAACCATCGGCACCGCCTCGCGTGAAATCGCCGCCGGCAATATCGACCTGTCCTCGCGTACCGAAATGCAGGCGAGCTCGCTGGAAAAAACCGCTTCGGCGATGGAAGAGCTGACCTCGACCGTGAAACAGAACGCCGACAATGCCCGGGAAGCCAATCTGCTGGCCGCCACCGCGTCGGACGTGGCGCGCAAGGGCGGCGCGGTGGTGTCGCAGGTGGTCGATACGATGAGCTCGATCAACGCCTCGGCCAACAAGATTGTCGACATCATCGGCGTGATCGATGGCATCGCCTTCCAGACCAATATCCTGGCGCTGAACGCCGCGGTCGAAGCGGCCCGTGCCGGTGAACAGGGCCGCGGCTTCGCGGTGGTGGCATCGGAAGTGCGCAGCCTGGCCCAGCGTTCGGCCAGCGCCGCCAAGGAAATCAAGATGCTGATCGACGACTCGGTCGACAAGGTCAGCGCCGGTACCCGCCTGGTCGGCCAGGCCGGCGTGACGATGGATGAGGTGGTGGCCAGCGTGGCCCGCGTGACCGACATCATGAGCGAGATCGCCAACGCCAGCCAGGAGCAGAGCGCCGGCATCGAACAGGTGAACCATTCGATCATCGAGATGGACAGCATGACCCAGCAGAATGCCGCGCTGGTGGAAGAAGCGGCCGCGGCGGCCCAGTCGCTGCAGGACCAGGCGGCGGAACTGGCGCGTGTGGTCAGCATCTTCAAGCTGGTCGAAGGCGAGGAGCGCGTCGCGCCGGCCCCATCGGCACTGCGCAGCGCACCGATGCATGCGGTGGCGGTGCGCGCCCCGGTGCGCAAGCTGGCGCCGGCGGCCCGTCCGGCCGCCAAGCCAGTCGCGGCCAAGCCGGCCAAGCCCCGCGCGGCCAGCCGTGCCACGGCCGCCACGGCGGACGAAGAGTGGGAAGAGTTCTGATCTTTGGTAAGAGCTGAGCCTGCCGCGCCCTTGCGCGGCGGCCCAGGAGAGTATGTTTTGCAGCCATCAACAAGAAAAATGGGAATCCATCATATGAACAAGCATTCGATTACTGTCATCGCCGCGCTGCTGCTGTCGGGCGCGGCCGCCAACGTGCTGGCCGGCGAAGTGCCCGCCACCTTCGATTCGCGCAACTGCAAGGCCGAATATCCGAAAGCGTCGCTGATGAATGAAGAGCAGGGAACGGTCTCGATGATGTTCCTGGTCAAGGCGGACGGCACCGTGGCCGATTCCAAAGTGGAAAAGACCAGCGGCTTCAAGAACCTGGACAAGGCCGCCATCAAGGCCATCAGCGCCTGCAAGTTCAAGCCGGGCAGCAAAGACGGTTCGCCGGCGGAAACCTGGACCAAGGTCGATTACGCCTGGAAGCTGGACTGATAGCCGATCAACACGATCACCGGGTGGCGCCTTGCGCCGCTTTGATGGGGAGAGCCGCCACGCGTCGCTCTCCCTTTTTTGTTGCGAAGCCTGTTGCGCGAGGCCAGCGTGTGTAACAAGCTGTAAATCCGCAGCAAACCCGGCGCATAATCCTTATAGTAGTCTGCGGGAGGATGTGCAAATGAACAAACTAATGATCTTGGCCGTGCTGGCGGCCCTTGGCGGGTGTGCCGTGGCACCGCCCGCACCGGCCTATTACGGCAGCCGCGTCGCCGATCCCTACCAGTGGCATACCGTCTCGGTCGAGCCCGCGCAGCGGGGCGGCGCCGCGGCACCGCGTGTCGAATACAGCAGCGAGGCGGTGGTGCGCAGCGCACCGCGCGTGGTCTATAGCAGTGAGCCCGTGTACGTGCAGCAACCTGTGTACGTGCAGCAACCGGTGTACGTGCAGCAACCGGTGTATGCACCGGCACCGGCATATTACTATCCGCCCGTCACGATCGGACTGGACTTTGTGTTCGGCAACTGGTGTTGCGGCCACCGCTGGGGCGGCCACGGCCACCGGGGCGGACGTCACCGTTGAGTTCCGCGGCGGCAGGCAATAGCGATACGTAAAAATGCCCGCGGCGCCAGATTGGCGCTGCGGGCATTTTTACGTTTTCGCGTAGGGTGCGGCGGTATGCGTTCAGCGTATCAGGTAGAGGGCGGCATCGGTCAGCACTTCAGCCGAGCACAGCACATAAGTGGACGCGCTCACCAGGCCGAGCAGGAGTGCTCCGTAGGACAGGGGAAGATAGCGGGTCATGGCGGGCTCCTGAGGGTGGATGCAGCGGGTATGACTGTATCTTATGCAATTTCCCCCGCCCCGCCCATCGGCATACACTCCGCAGAAATGTAGGACAAACGCCCGTCAGTGACGGGCGTTTGAGTCCGTCAGTGACGGCGTTCGCAATGATGATTGCTACATCGAATTACTTGATCTTCCACAATACAATCGCCTGCTCCGGCGCGGTATCGCTGGCGCCCGAGAGCTGCAGCCAGTTTTGCAGCATGCCGAGTTGCTTCACATTGATGCCGCGGCCGTCGATCATGCCGACCTGGTCAAGCATCTTGGCGTCGATCTTGGCTTTCGATACGGTGGGCGCGCCGGCGACCATGCGCTCATAAGCCTTGCGCGCCTTGTTTTCCCATTTGTGCAGGCTGCTGTCGTCGAACCGGTTGGCTTCGAAGTAGACCGTCAGCGAGCCGTCCGGATTGCCGTAGCCGACGATGCCGGCGCCCTTGCGGATGGTGGTCGAGGCCGCCAGATCGAACAGTTCGGACGGTACGAAGACCGCTGCCAGGCCATCGGTGTCGGGACGGCCGGCCGGCGTGTCTTTGCTGTAGGTGCTGACGGTGGAGGTGCTGGGAGGGACTTCCTTGACTTGTTCTTCGGACATGATGATGGTCGCGCGCCGGCGAGGCGCCGCGTTCCTGTTCAGTGAGTTATTCGGGCTTGCTCCGGTTGGCACGGGCGAGGTTGTGGCCCTGCGGCGATGGTGTCAGGCGCGGCGCATGGACGCGCTGGCAGCAGCATATTGTAGCCGTATTTTGATTCTATTTGGCAACAGCGGACGAGTATTTCTGCGTCATGTCAATGTGTTATCGGGGGCGGGAAGGCGGACGAAAAAAATGCCGCCCAGCGCATGCTGGACGGCATTCCGGACGTCGCAATTATTTGGATCAGGCTGTTTTTTTGCGGCGCGCGACGAAGCCAATGAAGCCCATACCGAGCAGCATCATGGCGAATGTTTCCGGCTCCGGCACAGATGCCGTTACGGAAACGTTATCCAGGTAAGAACCGTAGGTGGTCGAGGACAGCGGACCGAGCGATTCAAATTTGAGTTGGGTCAGGGCGCCAGCGCCGCTCAGGCCGCTGAGCGTGAAGGTCTGCCAGGTATTGTCGGTGTTGCCGATCAGCGGGGAGGCGGTCAGCAGGGTGCCGCCCCAGTACACATTCATCGAGCTGGTGGCGTGGTTGGCCGTGTCCGGACGGCCGGAGTAGGCGAACGACAGGGTGTAAGTACCGGCGCCGGCGGTGGCGACGTTCTGGCTGATCGTGGTCAGGCGGTCGGTGTTCAGTTCCAGGTATTGCTGGCCGTCGGCGGCGTGGGTGTTGAAGCCGCTGTAGCCGCCGTGGGCGGTGTCGGTCTGGATTTCGAAGGCCGAGTTGCCGGGGGCGTTGGAGAGCCAGCCGGTGACGGTGGCGATCGGGGTCCAGGCGGTATTGATCTGTTGCTGTTCGAAGCTGCCGTTGACCACCAGGTTGGTGGCGGCGTGGGCGCTGCCGGCTGCCAGCAGGGCGGCGGTGGCGGCGAGTTTGAAGAAAGTGGAGAGGGTCATGGTCGGCCTGATGATTGATTGCAGTAAATTAATATTAATTTCCTTTTGATAAGTTAATGGTACCACCGGAAAGAGAAGAAATTTCACCGCATTCAAAATAAATTCGCAAAATGTCTCAAATAAACTTGACGGTTCGACCAATTAATTCCTTGTGGAATTGAAAACCGGCGAAAAACTTAGCGGACTGCAAAGCTTGCCGGCTCAGGTCCAGGCTCAGGTCCGGATTCAGGCGCCCGTCATCGCCTGGCGCACGGCCTGGACATAGCGTTCGCTGCAGGGCACTTGCCGGCCGCAGCGCAGGCTGAGCTGATAACTGCCGTCGCCCAGTATCGTCAGCGCCTCCAGCTGGCGGGCCGCGACGATGGCGCCGCGGTGGGCGCGCAGGAACTGGCGCGGATCGAGGTGGCGCTCCAGCTGGCTGATGGGAATGCGGTGCAGCACCGTGCGCCCGGCCAGGTGCAGCTCGACATAATTGCCGGCCGCCGCCACCCAGTGCACCTGCTCGAGCAGCACCGCTTCGATGCGCCCGACCGAACGCACATTGAGCTGGCGCCAGTAGGGCGCGGGCTGGCCGCTGTCGGCCTGGTCCTGGGCCTGGATGAAGGCTTGCAGCGCCTGTCCATAGGCGGCGCGCTGGCGCTGGGCCAGCATCGCCTCGGCCCGCTCCAGCGCCTGCGCCAGGCGGGCATCGTCGATGGGCTTGAGCAGGTAGTCGAGCGCATGCACTTCGAAGGCGTCGACCGCGTAAGCGTTGTAGGCGGTGACGAAGATCAGCAGCGGCGGTTCGGGCAGGCGGCACAGCTCGCGCGCCAGCGCCAGGCCGGTTTCGCCCGGCATCTGCACATCGAGGAACAGCAGCGGCACCGGATCGGTGAGCAGCGCCGCGCGCGCCTCGGCCACGCTGGCGCAACTGCCCGCCAACTGCCATCGCGGATGCTCGGCCAGCGCATAGGCCAGGTTGATGCGCCCAGGTGCCTCGTCATCGACGATCAGGGCGCGCAGCGGGGTCAGGGCGGGCGCCGCCGCGATTGCCGCGGTAGCCGCCGGGGACGGCGCGGCCATGGCCGCCGCGAGCACGGCCGGGACGGTGCTGTTGCCACTCATGCTGCCAGCGCCATCGGCAGTCGCAGCTCGACGTGGAAGCGGCCCGCGTCGACCCGCGTGCGCAGCGCGGCCTGCTGGCCGAAGGCCATCTGCAGGCTGTCGCGGGTATGGCGCAGGCCCAGTCCCAGGCCCGGATTGGCGCCGCCGCCGCCGGCCGGATTACTGATGCAGATGGTCAGCAGCTCGCCCTGCAAATGCAGTTGCAGGCGGATGTCGCTGTTCTGGGTATGGCAATCGAGATCGTGGCGCAAGGCGTTTTCCACCAGCGGCTGCAGCAGCAAAGGCGGACAGGGCAGGGCCGCGATGGCCGCGCTGGCACCGTCGATGGTCACGCGCAGGCGGCTGCCGTAGCGCAGCTGCTGCAGCGCCAGGTAATCCTGCACGAAGGCCAGCTCCTCGCCCACGGTGACGGCGTCGCGGTCGCTGGCCGTCAGCGCATAGCGCAACAGCGCGCTGAGGCGGTTGATGCCGGCCAGCGCCACCTTCTTGTCGTCCGAGCGCACCAGCGCGCTGATGGCATTGAGCGCGTTGAACATGAAGTGCGGCTCCAGCTGGCCGCGCAGGGCCAGCATGCGCTGCTGCTCGAGTTCCAGCTTGAGGCGCAGATTGTCGGTCTCGGCCTGCGCGCGCGCCTGTTCGTGCGTCTTGCTCTGGCGCCAGATGCTCAGCGCCACCTGGGCGCCGAAGCTGCCGGTGGTCAGCGAGAAGTCGACGAACCAGTCGAATTTGTGGATCGTGGTCAGGACCTGGATCAGTTTTTCCAGATGGATGGCGCGGCCCTTGACCAGCATCGTGAAGCAGCTCTCGTAGACCGCGCTGAGCGGAATAAAGATCAGCAAGGTCAGCGCGTACAGCGGCACCAGGCCGCGCGGCCGCGTGGCCAGCGCCGGCCAGCGCGCGAACACGGCATACAGCAGGCTGCACAGCATCACCTGTGCCAGCGTGCAGCGCCACCAGCCAAAGAAATAGCGGCCATAGTTATCGCCCGTGCCATTGCGTAGCATTTCGCTATACGAGGAGGCCGCGCCGATTGTGCTGAGCACGCCCCATACCAGCAGATTGATGGCGGCGAAGCGCAGCATCGGGCGCCAGCCGGGAAAGCCTGCGGCGGCGGGCGGAACGGGGAGCGGGGCGGGCGACAGGGTATGCATCAGCAGAGTATACCAGCGGGCCATCACGCCGCCGTCCCGCCCCATCCCGCCGTGGCGGCATTTCGTCCCTTCCCACTGGGTTTCTTCCTGCAATTCTCTCCAATACTCACGCTGTTGTTCAATAAATAAAATTTTCTTCAAACTAGTTGACCATGAAAAAATTGTTTGATAATCTAAAATTAATAAATAAATAAGCAAATTTGGAAAGCAAATAAGCGGGTTAATTTCTAATTGCTATCAACACAAAAGATATTTATTTTTGGAAATAAAATGGCGGTTCTCTACGCTGACTGGCTCGCGATATACCTTTGTTCAATACGGCTTCACTCATGAAAGTTACCATGCTGAAATTCGTTCTATTGATTCGGGTTTGTTTATTGTCGATGCTGCTGATAGGCACGCCTTCCCATGCCGCCAGTGCCGACGCAGCTAAAGTCGTGTATCACGTCAGCGAGGCCGGATTCGATCAGGCCCAGCGCACGCTCAATTTTGTCCGCAACCACAGCGCCACCGATCCCGGCGCCAAGATCGTCGTGCTGGCCCATGCCGCCGGCATCGATTTCCTGCTCAAGGGCGCCGCCACCGCCACCGATGTGGAGTTTTCCCCGGTGATCCACGAACTTGCCCAAAGAGGTGTGGAATTTCGGGTGTGCAATTTAACCTTGCTGTCCCGTAAGATTGATCGCGCGCAATTGCAGGCCGATGCCATCGTGGTGCCCTCCGGCGTGGTCGAATTAACCCGCCTGCAGGGACGCGAAGGCTATGCCTATATAAGGCCGTAGGCAGGAAATAAGCAGTCACTTATATTTATTTTGTTTTAAGAATAAATAAACCATTCCGATCTCTTTTTGCAAAGCGCGCCGAATGTTATTTTCTTCTCCTGCCCCTGCTATTGCGGTAATTAATATTACCGGGCGCATTTCGGACAGCACCGCCTTGGCCGTATTCATGGCATTGCGGCGTGTCGAATGGCGCAAGCGCGGAATAGCAGCCCTGTTAATCCGTATCTGCAGCGAGGGCGGTTCGGTGGCGGCGGCGCAATCGATTTGCGAGGGATTACAGTTATTAAAAGAAGAAACCGGCATGGCGATGGCGGCCGTGGTGGAGGATATTGCCGTGTCCGCCGCATTTTATCTGGCGCTGGGGACGGATTTCATTACGGCGACCCCGGCCGCCAGCATGGGCGCCGTCGGCGCCGTGGTGTCGACCTATGACTTGAACGATTTTGAAGCCAAGCTGGGTATTAAATACCGCAGCGTGCGCAGCGCGCCGCTGAAAAACGAACTCGATATCCATGGCGTCGAGACCGAGGCCGGCCGGCTGGCGCTGGAAAGCCTGGTCGGCGACATCCATGCGCAGTTCGTCGACTGGATACGGGCGCGGCGCCGGCTCGACACGGTGCCGGCCCAGGCGGTCGATGGTCGCATGTACTCGGCCCGCCAGGCGCTGGAGATGGGGCTGATCGATTCCTGCGGCGGCATCGCCACGGCGCTGACCTATCTGGCCACGACGGCCCAGATCCAGCAGCCGCAAGTGGTGCTGATCGAGACCGAGCAGCGCTCGCGCTCGCTGCTCGACACCGTGCTCGACAAGCTGCCTTTCGGCCGGCTGATCGGCGGCGTCGTGAAGATGCTGAGCTGAACATGGGCCGCCTGCTGCGTTTTCTCATCTCAGGCTCGCTGCCGCTGTTCGTGGCGGCGATGCTGGCCGGCTCCATCGGCGGCGTGGCGCTGTCGGCCGGGGTGGCGCTGGTCAACCAGGCGCTGCGCTCCGATGGCTGGGAGCGGCTGGGCGATCCCGCCGTCATCGCCCTCTATCTGGGCGGGGCGCTGCTGACCGGCCTGCTCACTTTCGCCTCCGGCAACACGATAGCGCGCCTGATGCAGGACGCGCTGGCCAGGCTCAGGCTGTCGCTGTCGGAGCGGGTGCTGGGCGCGCGGCTGGCGCGGGTGGAGGCGGTGGGGCAGTCGGCGCTGGTCCATCTGCTCAGCGACGACCTGGCGCGGCTGGCGCAGGGCGCGGTGGCGCTGCCCACCATCGTGGTCGAGCTGTCGGTGTCGCTCGCCATCCTGGTGTATATCGGTGTCGTCAATCCGGTGCTGTGCGCCATCGTCGTGGCCAGCCAGGCGCTGACGATAGGCGGCGTATGGCTGGTGTATGGCAAGTTCCGCGTGCTGATCCAGTCGGCCATGCGCCACCGGCAAGACTTGATGGGCAATTTCCACATCATGACCTCGGCCATCAAGGAACTCAAGCAGAGCCGCCGGCTGCAGACGGCCTTCCAGCAGCAGCGCTATGTGCCCAATGTCGAAGCGGTGCGCGCCGCCAGCGACCGCGTCAACCGGCTCGGCGTGGCCATGGACGCCGTCACCAAGGTCGGCTTCCTGCTCACCGTCGGCGCGCTGGTGGCTTGCGCCGCGCTGTACCCGCAGCTCACGCCGGTGGCCGATGTGCGCAGCGCCGTGCTGGCCTATATGTTCATCGTGACGCCGCTGTCGGCGGCCCTGAACGCGATGCCGCAGCTGTTCGAAGCCAACGCGGCGCTGGCGAAAATCGCCCGCTTCGAGCTGGAGGCCGAACCCGAGGCGGCCGGCGCGGTGGCGCTGCCGGGCGAGATCGGCCTGCGCGCGGCCAGCTATAAATATGCCGACGACGCCGGCCGCAGCGGCTTTTGCTTCGGCCCGCTCGACCTGTGCCTGCGGCGCGGCGAGATCGCAGTCTTCATGGGCGGCAACGGCGCCGGCAAGACCACGATGGCCAAGCTGCTGACGGGGCTGTATGTGCCGCTGTCGGGCGCGCAGACCGCCAACGGTGCGGCGGTGCCGGTGGACGGCCTGGCGCGCCACCGCGAACTGGTGGGCGCGATCTGGAGCGACAACACCCAGGACCATTATTACTTCCCGTCCGAGGCCGGCGCGCTGCGCACCGGTCTGGCCGCCTGGCGCGCACTGGGGCTGGAGCCGGTGCTGCCCTTCGTCCAGGGCTGGGTCAGCTGCGCCGGCCTGTCGACCGGCCAGAAACGCCGGCTGGCGCTGGTGAGCATGCTGATGGAGCAGCGCCCCTTCCTGATCTTCGACGAATGGGCGGCCAATCAGGACAAGCAGTACCGCGCGGTGTTCTACGACAGCTTGCTGCCGATGCTGCGCGAGCAGGGCCACGGGATTCTGGTGATCGCCCATGACCCGGAAAGCCTGGCGGCGGCCGACCGCGTGCTCGAACTGCACGACGGCGTGCTGAGCGAGACGTGCCTGGGCATCCCGCTGCCGCCGCCGACTATCCCGCGCCCATTGAGCGCCGTGCCAGCCTGAGACGAGGAGAACCATCATGAACCAAGCGAATCATTTCAGCTGGCAGCGGCGCCTGCTGTTCCGCCTGCCCCGGCCGCTCTGCCATGCCGTCGCCTACGCGGTCGGCACGGCTTCTTATCTGGTCGACCGCCACGGCTGCCGCAGCGAGATCACGCCGCTGGTGCGTGCCGCGCTGCACACCGGCAGGGTGCGCGCCGGCCTGATCGCCTGCGGCGCCGCGATCACCTCGACCCGCTACGGCTTCGACAGCGGCATGCTGCTGGCCGCATCGGTGCGGCAGCACCGGCGCTGGAACGCGCGCAACCGGTTCGCCCATGCCGAACATCTGGAACAGGCCGCCGCCAAGGGCCGCGGCGTGATCCTGGCCGCGTCCAATTTCTCCTGTTTTTACTACGCGATGATGACGCCGTTCGAACGCGACAGCAGCGACGCGGCGCTGCGGATGACGCTGGTGCGTCCCAAGCTGGCCGCCATCGATCCCTTGTTTACCGAACTGTGCGACAAGGTGCTGGCCGTCAGCGGGCGTTCCTTCGATTTCATTGAAACCGGCGGCAAGCGCGCCGCGCTCGACTTCATCGGCGCGCTGCGCCAGCGCCGCACCGTGGTGTGCATGGTCGATTTCATCAGCGACGACACGCTGGCCGTGCCAGCCTCCTTCTTCGGCCGGCCCGCCTGCCTGCCGGGCGGCTACCTGCTGATGGCCGAGCGCACCGGCGCACCGGTCGTTCCCTGTACCACGCGCTTCGTCGGCGGACGCTTCGTGACCACCTTCGGCGCGCCGATCGACCCGGCCGACTGTCCGGATGAAGACCGCATCAGCTGGATGGCGCAGCGCCTGAATGCCGCGCTGGAGGCCGAAATCACGCCGGCGCCGGCAGGTTGGGGCGCCTGGGGATCGCTGAAACTGAAATGGGAACTGGGTGAACAGATCGGCGCCGCCTGAACGCCGTGCCGCTCCACTTGAACACTTGAACACTTGAACATTGAAACGCTAGCCTTGGAAGCGACCATGAAACGAAGCTTGATCTGTTGTGCCGCCGTTTGCCTCAGTGTGGCCGCTGTGCTGGCACCGGCGCAGGCGCGGGCGGCCGCGGCGGCGGCCGAACTGCGCAACTGGGCGCCCTACCAGGAGCTGGCCGAGCTGCCCGGGAAATTCAATGCGATCCCGCCGGCCCAGCGTGAAAACCTGGTGTTCCGCATGAAGGTCGAACCGGTCGACGCCGACGTCAAGCTCGATCAGGTCCAGCTCTACATCGTCCGGCGCGACGAGCGCATCGCCATTCCGATCGATGCCGACGGCACCCTGCATCTGCCCGACAGCGCGCAACTGCACAAGGACAATCCGCCGATCTATATTTCCCTGCCCAAGGGCAAGCGCCTGGCGCTGCTGGTCGATGTCGCCATCCGCCTGCCGGAAGGCAACGCGTTTTCCTATGCGGACTTGATGAAGTCGATGAAGCAGGCCAGCGACGGCGTGCGCAGCCGGGCCGGCATCTGGGGCTTCATGATGCCCAAGGCGGGCGGGCTGAGCTTCAAGTTCCCCGATGCCAAGCCGGCCCAGATCGAACTCAAACGCAAAAGCGGCGAAGTGAGCTATCTGCAGGCCAACCGCAAGGGCAGGGTGATCCTGCCGGTCGACGCCAAACTGGAACGCGACAATCCGGTGGTCGCCTTCGCGGTGCGGCCGCTGGAGGTGGTACCGAGCTACGACGTCGAGATGCGCCTGTTCGTCGATTCCGAGGGCTGAGCGCGGCCCGCACAGATTGTGTTTCACGACGGTGGTTTATTCATGCCGGCCACCGGCGGCTTTCATCAGGCATGTACTTTAATGAGGAAAATACCATGATCAAGAATGCCAACGCAGTCACCAAATCGGTTCGTATCTTTTCCGCAGCAGGCAGCATCGTACGTGTTCAAGTGCCAGTCTCCGTGACCCCTTCCGTGAGCGTCGGTTCGCTGAAATGCTGCTGCGAATCGTCGTCCGCAGCCTGATCAACGCCGTAAGCCTAGCCAACCGATAACTTAAAGGAACACAGAATGAACGCCACCAAGCTGAAAGCAGTTCGTATCTTTTCCACCAAAGGCGCGATTGTGCGCGTCG
This sequence comes from Oxalobacteraceae bacterium, assembly GCA_013284265.1. Lineage (GTDB taxonomy): Bacteria > Pseudomonadota > Gammaproteobacteria > Burkholderiales > Burkholderiaceae_D > Rugamonas. The sequence goes on from JABTBR010000012.1 coordinate 74,820, forward strand.
TCGTGCCCGTCAGCCAGGTGCCACGTGTAAGCGTCGGTTCGAGCAAGTGCTGCTGCAATACTGACTAATCCGTCATTGCTTGTTGCCGGACCCTGCCTCTGGCCGGGTCCGGCATTTTCCCGGCCTGGCCGGACCCACAGCAAAGTGAGGAATTTATGAGCATGCGCCAGCAGTTGGTGGAACTTATTGCAGACAATCTCGGCGTGCCGGTCGAGCGCGTCAACGCGGTCAAGGAACTGGCCGAACTCGATATCGATTCGCTGGGCCTGATCGACCTGATCACCTTCGTCGAGACCAGCCTGGCGATCCGCATCCCGAATGAAAAGCTCGATGGCATCGAGACCCTGGACGATTTTGTCCTGGCCGTGGAAGCGAGCATGGAATATGAAAACACGTAACGTCGTCATCACCGGCGTCGGCCTGTGCACGCCGCTGGGCAATTCGCTCGATGAACTGGCCGGCGCCTTCGCGGCCGGCCGCTCCGCGATCCGCCATGTCGGCGGCAATGGCCGCATCCGCGTCGCCGCCTGCGTCGAGCAAGACCTGAGCGAGGGCTTGAGCCGCAACGAGGCCAGCGTGTTCGACCGCACCTCGCAGCTGAGCGTACGCGCTGGCGACGCCGCCTTCCGCGACGCCGGGCTGACTTTGGCGCGGATGGACGGCGCCCGCGGCGGCGTGTTCCTGGGCTGCGGTTCGGGGCCCTCGCATTCGAGTTTCGAGACCTACCAGGCGATCTGCCAGAACGGCACCGTCAAGGGCCTGGCGCTGCTGCGCTGCCTGGCCAACGCGCCGGCCAGCCATCTGTCGATCCGCTGGCAATTGCGCGCCGCCTGCCAGACCTATGCGGTAGCCTGCGCATCGGCGGCGATGGCGCTGGGGGAAGCGATGCGGGCGATCCGCCATGGCTACCTGGACCTGGCGCTGGCCGGCGGCGTCGAAGCGCCGCTGGGCGAGGGCGTGGTGCGCGCCTGGGAAGCGCTGCGGGTGCTGGCGCGGCCCGACCAGGACAGTCCGGGCGCGACCTGCCGGCCGTTTTCCGCCGACCGCAACGGCATCGTGCTGGGCGAGGGCGCCGCGCTGTTCGTGCTGGAGTCGGAAGAGAGCGCGCTGGCGCGCGGCGCCACCATCTATGCGCGCTTCGCCGGCTATGGCTGCTCGGCCGACGCCAGCCACCTGACCTCGCCCAGCGTCGCCGGCCAGACAGTGGCGATGCGGGCCGCGCTGGCCGACGCGCAGCTCGAACCGGCCGACATCGGCTACATCAACGCCCATGGCACGGCGACCAAGGCCGGCGACCTGGCCGAGACCCGTTCGGTGCGCCAGGTGTTCGGCAGCCATGCGGACGCCGTGCCGATGAGCTCGACCAAGTCCATGCATGGCCATTTGCTGGGCGCCTCCGGCGGCATCGAACTGGCGGCCACGGTGATCGCGCTGCGCAAGGGGCTGCTGCCGCCGACCGCGCACCTGGAAGTGCCCGATCCGGAATGCGACCTGGACTATGTGGCCAAGGTGGCGCGCCATGGCGTCAAGCTGCGCGCGGCCATGTCCAATAGTTTCGCTTTCGGCGGCAGCAACAGCTGCCTGATCATCAACTGAACAAGGAAATCCTATGAAGCGTTACCTGCGCCGCGCACTGTTTCCCCTGCTGCTGGCCGGCGCCGGCGCTGCCGAGGCCGGCATGATGGACTTGATCAACGGCAAGATGGTGGGCAAGCAGCTGCCCTATGCCGAGCTGCAATTTGTCGGCAATAAAGTGGTGGTGGAAAACAAGGCGCTGCTGATCGACTTCTGGGCCTCGTGGTGCGAGCCCTGCCGCGACTTCATTCCCGAGCTGAACCGCATGCACGGCGACTATGCGGCCAAGGGCCTGGTGGTGGTCGGCCTGACCCAGGACGAGCCGGCCGACATCGCCAGCTTCGTCAAGAAGATCCCCATCGATTTCCATATCGCGCGCGACAGCAAGGGGGCGATCTTCAAGGGCCTGAAGGTGAGGGCGATGCCGTATTCGATCCTGGTGGACCGCGGCGGCAACATCATCTGGCAGGGCGACCCGGCGGAATTGAAGCGGGCCCAGCTCGACGCCTTGCTGAGCGCCATCTGACGCGATGAGGCCGCTCGCCGCCATGACGGCGCCGCTGCTGACGTGCATGCTGCTGGCGCTGGCCGCCGGCGCCGGTGGCGCCGCCGAGCGCGAGCCGGCCCAGGGGCTGGCGCAGCGGGTGGCCAGTCTGGGCAAGGACAAGTATGGCGAACTGGTGGCGCAAGGCTACCGCATTTTTACCGCGACGCCGAAACACGCCTACCGCTACAGCGGCAACGCCTTGTCCTGCCAGAGCTGCCATCTCGATGGCGGCACCCGGCGCGACGCCGCGCCGCTGTGGGCGGCGTGGGGCCAGTACCCGGCCTATGTGGCCAAGCGCGACCGCGTGGTCAGTTTCGAGGAACGCATCCAGGACTGCTTCCGATTCAGCCTGAACGGCCTGGCGCCGCCGCTCGACAGCCATGAGATGCGCGCCCTGGTGGCGTATTCGCACTGGCTGAGCCAGGGCGAGGTGGTGGGCGCCAATCCGCCCGGGCGCGGCTTTCCCTCGCTGGCCCGCACCGGCCAGGATTCCGATCCCCAGCGCGGCAAGGCGGCCTTCGCCAGCCAGTGCGCGGCCTGCCACGGCGCCCAGGGCGAAGGCCGGCGCGGCGCCGATGGCGCCTATCTGTTTCCGCCGCTGTGGGGAGCGAACAGTTACAACAAGGGCGCCGGCATGCACCGCACCGACCTGCTGGCCGGCTTCATCAAGGCCAATATGCCGCTGGGCAATCCCACGCTGAGCAACCAGCAAGCGCTCGACATCGCCGCCTGGATTCAACTGCAGGAACGCTGGCCCGATCCGCGCAAGGGCCTGTTGCAGGGACTGCTGGATAAATGAGCGGCTCGGGCACGCAGCCGGCCTGGCGCTGGCCCGCGCGGCTGGGCGACCGGCGCGACTGGCGGGCGGGGGCGATCTCGGCCCTGATCATGATGCCGCAGGCGATCATCCTGGCCACGCTGGCGGGCTTGCCGGCCGAGGCCGGCATCTACGCGGCGGTGTTTCCGGTCGCGCTGGCGGCCCTGCTGGGGCGTTGCCCCACGCTGCTGTCCGGCCCCAACACGACGCTATGCCTGATGATCTCCAGCGCGCTCACGCCGCTGGCCTCGCCGCACAGCGCGGATTATTTGCAGTTGGCGCTGATGCTGTCGGCGCTGGTCGGCGCGCTGCAGCTGATCGCCGCCATGCTGGGCCTGGGGCGGCTGTTCGTCCTGCTGCCGGCCGTCATCGCGCGCGGGCTGGCGCTCGGTGTCGGCGCGGTGATTATCGCCAGCCAGACCAATGCCATGCTGGGCTTGCTGGGCGTCGAGGGCGAGTCGGCCTGGGTCGCGCTGTGGCGCCTGCCCGGCGAGCTGGGGCGCGCCAACGGCTATGCGCTGGCGGTGGCGGCGGTGACCGTACTGAGCGGCGTGCTGTGCGGCGCCGGCAAGGGCCGCGGCTGGCTGCGCTGGTGCTCGCCGCACACCGCGGCCCTGCTGTGCGGCACGGCCGCCGCCTGCGCCCTGAGCACCTTGCTGGGCGCGGCCTACGTCGATCTGGAGCGTGTCGGCGGCATCGCGCTGACGGCGCTGCCGTGGAGCCTGCCCCAATTCCATGGTGAGGACCTGTACCTGAGCAAGCAGCTATTGCAAAGCGCCTTCATGATCGCCTTCATGGGCGCGACCCAGACCCTGATCATCGTGCGCAATGGCCAGGGCGAGGTGGGCGGCGGCGCCGCCAATGTCGAACTGTGCGCGCAGGGCCTGGCAAATCTGCTCAGCTCGCTCACCTCCGGCTTCGCCGGTTCCGGCTCCTTCAACCGCAGCGCCGCCCATGCCAGCGCGGGCGCGCGCACGCGCCTGGCCGGCGTGCTGTCGGCGCTGTTCATGTACGGCTTCGGCTTCGTGCTGGCACCCCTGATCGCCGTCATTCCGCTGGCCGCGCTGGCCGGCACGCTGGCGCTGATCGGCGCCGACTTGCTGCGCTCGACGCTGCGCGGTCCGCCCGGCGAAGGCCGGCGCGCCAGGCTGGCGATGCTGGGGGTGGGGCTGCTGGTGCTGTTCGCCGGACTGGAGACGGCCCTGTTCGCGTCGCTGGCGGCCTATGGCGCCGTGCGGCTCTGGCGCGCCGCCACGCCGCCGCGCACGGCGCCGCCGGAAACGGCGGTGCCGCTGGCGCCGCAAGGGCCAGCGTCGCTGCGGTCCCGTCAGCACCGGCCGGCGCCGCCAGCGTCCGGCCCCATGCCGCTGGAGCGCACGGCCGGCGGCGGCCGGCAGCATGCGCGCCACAGCTAAATGACACTATGCAAGTTGCCATGCATGCATGCGGTAGATCGTAAGTTATTGATGTATATCAATTTATATGCTTATGCCAGGACTATGCTCTGTTGATCGAAATTAAACGGAGTCTCAAAGATGAAAATGTTGCCTGCCGTGACTGCCACCCTGTTCGCCCTGTCCGCGCTGCTGGCCGTACCTGGCCACGCCGACGAAACCTGCAATTCGCCCTATATGGCGAATCTGATCAAAGGGCAGGAAGACTATATCCATGTGTGGACCTTGGGCATCAAGGGCATGGGCGATGGCAGCGACAAGCTCGTCACCATCGACGTCAACCCCGCCTCGGCCAAATACGGCAAGGTGATCGCCTCGCTGTCGGTGGGCGGACGCGGCGATGCCCACCATGTGGGCTTCACCGAGGACCGCAAATACCTGTGGGCCGGGCGCCTGCAGGACAGCAAGATCTTCGTGTTCGACGTCGGCAGCGATCCGGCCCATCCGCGCCTAGTCAAGACCATGAACGACGTGGTGGCCAAGACCGGTTTCGTCGGCCCGCACACCTTCTACGCGCTGCCGGGGCGCATGCTGGTCGGCTTCCTGTCGAACGCCAAGGACAAGGGCGGCGCCACCGGCATGGCGGTCTACAACAACAAGGGCGAGCTGGTCGCCACTTACCCGAACCCGGTGGACAAAATCGGCGAGGTGCAGGGCGATGGCTATGGCTACGACCTGGCGATCAATCCGGCGCGCAATGCCATGCTGACGTCCAGCTTCACCGGCTTTGGCAATTACCGTACCGAACTGGGCGCGCTGATCAAGGACCCTGCCGCCATGCAGAAATTCGGCAATACCATGGTGATGTGGGACTTCAAGGCGATGAAACCGCAGCAGATCTTCAGCACGCCCGGTGCGCCGCTGGAAGTGCGCTGGTCGCAGGCCGAGGGCGACAACTGGGCCATCACGGCCACCGCGCTGGGCTCGAAGCTGTGGCTGGTCAAACCGGACGCGAACGGAAAATGGCAGGCGCGCGACGTGGGACCGATCGGCGATCCGGCCAAGGTGCCGCTGCCGGTCGACATGTCGATCACGGCCGACGGCAAGGGCTTGTGGGTCAACACCTTCATGGATGGCAAGACCCGCCTGTTCGACCTGAGCAATCCCGAGGCGCCCAAGCAAGTGTATGAAAAGGTCACCGGCAAGCACGTCAATATGGTCAGCCAGAGCTGGGACGGCAAGCGCCTCTACATCACCACCAGCCTGCTGGAACACTGGGACCTGGACAATGACGACCACTTCCTCAAGCTCTACCACTGGGACGGCCGCGAGCTGAGCCAGCAATGGAAGCTCGACTTCTACAAGGCCAAGCTGGGGCGCCCGCACCATATGAAATTCAGCGCGAAGCCGGCCGCCAATGTGCTTGCGCAGCATTAAGACCGGAGTGCCTGCGCCGGGCCTGATATTGAGCTTGCTGTTGAGCGGCGCCGTCCAGGCGGCCGGGCCGGGCAGCGGGGCCGGCGGTATTTCCGGTACCGGCATCGGCAGCGCAGCCGGCCGTGGCGTTGTTGCCGCGCCTGCGGCCGGGCCGGCCGCCGCCAAGGCGCTGCGGCCGGCCCGCCTGACGACACCGGCGCCGGGCAGCTACCGCCTGCCGGTGATACAGGCCGGCCCGGCCGGCACGGTACTCGACAGCTCAGGGCGCAGCATGCCGCTGCAGCACTACACCAGGGACCGCATCACGCTGCTCAATTTCATGTACACCTACTGTTCCGACCCGGTGGGCTGTCCGCAGCTGTATTCCACGCTGCACGGCTTGCGCGAGCGCCTGCTGGCGCAGCCCGCGCTGGCGCGCAGGGTCAGGTTCGTCAGCATCTCCTTCGATCCCGCCAACGATACGCCGGAAGCGATGCGCCTGTATGGCGGCGCATTGGGTGCGGCGGATAGTCCCTTGCGCTGGCATTTCCTGACCTCGCGCTCGGTGGGCGAGCTGCAACCTATCCTGTCCGATCTGGGTCAGGCCACGTCGGTCCAGCTCGACGCCCAAGGCAAGCCTACCCGGCTGTACTACCACCTGGTCAAGCTGTTCCTGCTGGACCAGCACGGACAGGTGCGCGAGATCTACAGCCCGGCCTTCCTCGAACCCGATCTGATCTACAACGACATCCGCACCCTGCTGCTCGAATCCGAGCGCGGCGCGGTGGCGGCCAGTCTGCGCCGCCCCTAGGACCACTATGCCCCCTTCCATCACTGACACTCCCGCCACCTTGCAGACCCCGGACCACCGCGTCATCATCATCGGCGCCGGCGCGGCCGGGATCGCCACGGCGGCAAGCCTGCTGGCGCGCCGGCCCGGCCTGGACATCGCCATCGTCGACCCGTCCGACACCCACTACTACCAGCCCGGCTGGACCATGGTGGGCGGCGGCGTGTTCAAGGACCGCGACACGGCCAGGCCGATGGCCGCCACCCTGCCTGCCTGCGTGCGCTGGATCAAGTCCGCGCTGGCCGCCATCGAGCCCGAGCGCAATGCCATCGTGCTGGTCGATGGCCGCGTGCTGCGCTATCACCAGCTGGTGGTATGTCCCGGTCTGAAGCTGGACTGGGACGCCATTGCCGGCCTGTCCGCCACCCTGGGCCGCAACGGCGTGACCTCGAATTATCTGTACCGGCTGGCACCGTACACCTGGCAGCAGGTGCAGGCCCTGCGCAGCGGGCGCGCCATCTTCACCCAGCCGCCCCAGCCCATCAAATGCGCCGGTGCGCCGCAGAAAGCCATGTACCTGGCGGCCGACCACTGGCGCCGCAGCGGCGCGCTCAAGCGCATCGAGATCGAATTCTGCAATGCCGGCGCGGTGCTGTTCGGCGTGCCGGACTATGTGCCGGCCCTGATGGAGTATATCGATGCCTATGGCGTCGACCTGCGCTTCGGCCACACCCTGACGGCCGTCGACGGCCCGGCCCGGATCGCCACCTTCAGCCGCCTGCTGCCCGATGGCAGCAAGGAAGTGCGCCGCCGCCAGTTCGACCTGCTGCACGTGGTGCCGCCGCAGGTGGCGCCCGATGTCATCCGCGCCAGCGCGCTGGCCGATGCCGGCGGCTGGGTCGACGTCGACCCGGCCACGCTGCGGCACCGGCACTGGGACAATATCCATGCCTTGGGCGATGTGATCAATTGCGGCAATGCGAAAACGGTGGCGGCGGCGCGCAAGCAGGCGCCGGTGGTGGCGCACAATGTGCTGGCCGCGCTGGGCGAGGCGGTCGGCAGTGCGCGCTACGACGGCTATGGCGCCTGTCCCTTGACGGTGGAGCGCGGCAAGATCGTGCTGGCCGAGTTCAACTACGGCGGCAAACTCGCACCCAGCCTGCCAGGCTGGCTGATCGACGGCACCCGGCCCTCGCGGCTAGCCTGGCTGCTCAAGCGGCGCGTGCTGCCGCCGCTGTACTGGCAGGGCATGCTCAAGGGGCGGGAGTGGTTGGCCAGGCCGCATCTGGACGGCGCAGGCTGAAAGCGCCGGGATGCGCCGGCCCGTGGAGGCTGGCAATGTCCCTGGGCCGCCGCCAACGGGGGCAGCCCAGGGCACAGGGCCACGGTCGGCTTCCGCTCAGGACTGGGGCAAGCTGAAGCGCTTGTTGGCCTCCTGCATGAATGCATCCGCTTTCTTTTCAGCGGCCTGGCGCTGATCCGGTGTCAGGCCGGCGAAGGCGCCGCGGCTCCATTCCTCACCGCTGCTGTCGTTCACCCGCTGGGCCAACAGATTCCACGCATAGGCGTCGACCAGTTGATTGTCTTGCCAATACAGGGTTGCCAATAAGGCGGCGCTATGGGCGTGACCCGCATTCAGGGCGGCCGCCAGATATTTTTTTTGTTCCGTCTTGGGATCGACGGCAAAATCATAATCCGCGTCGCGTTCGAGATCGGCGCTCTCGGTGCCAAACTGCACCGCCAACTGCAGCATCGCCAGCACATCCTTCATCTCGGCGCGCTGCTGTAATTCTTTAAGAGACATCGTGTAATAGTCATCCGACGTTCTCAAACCCAAGGCTTGCATCACGGTTTTGCGCTCACGCATGCGCTCGGCCAGGCTTCTGGGCGGCGGCGGCTCGCCCTTGGCAAACGGGGAGCGCCACACGCTGTCGCCCCGGGCTTGCAGCGCCGCCACGGCGCCTGCGTCTGCCGGGTGCGCCGGCTGCTGCTGCGTTGGCTCGCCGGCGATGCCGGCCCAGACGGTATTGCTGATGGTTTGTGGTCCGTCCCACGCCAACAGCAATGCAATTGCGGCGGTGAGCGCCGCAGCTATCAATGCCTTCATCGTTGCCATTCCTTCAAAGAGGAGGGGGCCTTGCCACTGCCCCCTCGAACACATTCAGAACTCAGAACTCAGAACTCAGAACTCAGAACTCAGAACTCAGAACTCAGAACTCAGACCTTAGAAATTGCAAGCACCCCAAGCGGCGCCCATTTGCCGAGCGATGGTGCGGGCATCACTTTCCGTACAGGCGGTCGCCCAGCTGGTAAAGCGGCTGGCCGAATTGGGGAAATTGCAGATCGGGTAGTTATGCGGCGTCGTGCACGCGACTGGCGGCTGCACTGGATCGGCAGGCGTTTGCCATCCCTGACGGCCACCGAAACGCTCGATATACAGGGAGCCATTGTCAAAGATCATCAGACTTTGACGGACTGGACCAGGAGGTACCGGCTCGCCCGGCTGGAAATCGGAGCCGCTTGCCCAGACCGCGTTCGAGGCAATGGTCGCACCCCTGTACAAAACGAAATTGTTATCTGTCTGGAAGTACGCCCCCGTCGCGCCGCGGCCACCGCCGGTACTCCAGATGGCGTTGCTGGGATTGCTTGTGCCGCGATATACGACCAAATTGCCGTCGGTCGACTGGAACACGAGGAAGTAGCGCCGGTTTGGGGAGTAATAGGCGCGATCCATTACCAGAGCATCGCCGGCCTGGACCACCACCGCGCCCGGAACCGTCGGACGCGCCGCTTGGGCATTGCCCACACACAGGACTTGCAACAGCATTGCCGAAGCCAGCAACAGTTTTACTATTTTTTGCATAAGACCACTTTCGCTTAATGGTGTTTCATTGAGGAAGTAAGGCCGATCATCCAGGCGCAGATACGCCCTCTCGGCCACCTGATTAATTGGTATTTTATAAATACTAACCAATAGGCAACTACGATTGTTGCATGATTTGACATCATTGAGCAAATGTTATCTTTCGGAGCCTGTCGAGGCGGAGCGCTTGCCAGGCCGGGATAACGCTGCCGCAAAAAATCCGGACGAAAAAAATGCCGCTTGGGCGGCAGGATATTGATGTGGGTAAGCGAGGAGCCCGATGGCGTGTGCAAGCGAAGCTATAAAACAAAAAAGGCTACAAGCTGAGCTTGTAACCTTTTTGCTTTACTACGAATCCGGTGGGGTGGCTGATGGGGCTCGAACCCACGACAACAGGAATCACAATCCTGGACTCTACCAACTGAGCTACAGCCACCACTGGTACTGCTTTTTACTACCGCTGTCTCGTGTTTCCCAGACAGGTGCCGAATTATACAAGCCTGTTTTGAATCCTGCAAATCTAAATGCAGAGTTTTTTTCAATCTTTCGCAAACTTGCTTAAATTGCTACCGATTGCACTTCCGGCGCCAGTTTCAGCAGCGCGTCGAAGGCGCGCGTCAGCGTGGCGGCCGGGGCGCTGGTATAGCCTTGCAGTTCGGCCGGCTGGCCGCCGGACGCGCGCAGCAGGCCGGCCCCTTCCAGCAGGCGTACCAACTGCCGGGTGACCGCGTCGCCGGTGTCGATCAGGGTGATTGCCGAGTTGACCTGCAACAATGCCTGATCCAGCTGAGCCGTGAACGCATGCGCGACGGCCGAGCCGTTGACGGGCAGGGTGGGGGTGTCGGCCGCCCCGGCCTGGGTCTGCGCGGCGCCGGCAGGCAGCGCCTGCGCTTTGGCCAGCTGCGCCGCCGCGATGTGCGCATTGGCGATACGCTCGATCGCAGCCCGCGCGAACGGGTAGTGGGTACTGCCCAGCACCAGGGTATCGGCGCCCTGGGCGATCAGCGGCGCCACATAGCGCTCCAGCATGGCCTGGGTTTCCGGGGTGTCCAACTGCCCCTGTTCGATCTGGTCCGCCAGTCCCACGCAGGGCTGCAGCAGGAACTCGACCGAAGTGGCCAGGCTGATCTGCTCGCGCAGCAGCAGGAATTTTTCGCCCGACAGCGTGCGCTGGGTCGCCAGCACGCCGACCTTGCCGCTGCGGGTGGCGGCGGCGGCTGGCTTCAGGCCCGGTTCCACGCCCACCAGCGGCAGCGTGGGGTAGGTCGCGCGCAGGGCCTTGATGGCGGCGATGGTGGCGGTATTGCAGGCCACCACCAGCGCCTTGGCGCCTTGTTCCAGCAGGAAGGCCGCGATCGCCAGCGAACGCTCGACCACGAAAGCCTCGGTCTTGTCGCCGTAGGGATTGTGGGCCGAGTCGGCGAAGTACATCAGGTGTTCGTTGGGCAGTTGGGCGCGCACATGGCGCAGCACCGACAGGCCGCCCACGCCGGAGTCGAAGATGCCGACGGGCGCGTCGGAAGGCGTGGCGAAAGGCGCGGTAGGAATCAAGATAGTCTCGATAAAATAAAAACGGGACCGCCCCGCAGCGCAGGCTGCCGGGCGGTCCCGTCGTGTACTGCTTAGGCCGTAACGACAGGGATCGCGCTGACGCTGTTCAGCTTCTCGATCTTGGCTTGCCATTCCTTGGGACCGGTGTTGTGCACCGAGGTACCGGCCGAATCGACGGCCACGGTCACCGGCATGTCGACCACGTCGAACTCGTAGATCGCTTCCATGCCCATGTCCTCAAAGCCCAGCACCTTGGCGCTCTTGATAGCCTTGGACACCAGGTAGGCGGCGCCGCCGACGGCCATCAGATAGGCCGACTTGTGGCGCTGGATAGACTCGATCGCCACCGGGCCGCGTTCGGCCTTGCCGATCATGGCGATCAGGCCGGTTTTTTCCAGCATCATGTCGGTGAACTTGTCCATGCGGGTCGCGGTGGTCGGACCGGCCGGGCCGACCGCCTCGTCGCGTACCGGATCGACCGGGCCGACGTAGTAGATCACGCGGTTGCGGAAGTCCACCGGCAGTTCCTCGCCCTTGGCCAGCATGTCCTGGATGCGCTTGTGTGCGGCATCGCGGCCGGTCAGCATTTTGCCGTTGAGCAGCAGGGTCTGGCCCGGCGTCCACGAAGCGACTTCTTCCTTGGTCAGCGTGTTCAGATCGACGCGCTTGGATTTTTCCGTGTCCGGGGTCCAGTGCACTTCCGGCCAGGTCGACAGCGGCGGCGGGGTGATGTAGGACGCGCCCGAGCCATCGAGCACGAAGTGCGCATGGCGGGTGGCCGCGCAGTTGGGAATCATCGCCACCGGCTTGGAGGCCGCGTGGGTAGGGTGCATCAGGATTTTCACGTCCAGCACCGTGGTCAGGCCGCCCAGGCCCTGCGCGCCGATGCCCAGGGCATTGATTTTGTCGCACAGTTCGATACGCAGTTCTTCGGTCTTGTTTTGCGGGCCGCGTGCTTTCAGCTCGTACATATCGATGTCGTCCATCAGCACTTCCTTCGCCATCAGCATCGCTTTTTCGGCGGTGCCGCCGATGCCGATGCCCAGCATGCCAGGCGGGCACCAGCCAGCGCCCATGGTCGGCACGGTTTTCATGACCCAGTCCACCAGCGAGTCGGACGGATTGAGCATGACGAACTTCGATTTGTTCTCCGAGCCGCCGCCCTTGGCCGCCACTTTCACGTCGACGGTATTGCCCTCGACCAGTTCCATATGGACCACGGCAGGCGTGTTGTCCTTGGTGTTCTTGCGGTCGAAATGCGGGTCGGCCACGATCGACGCGCGCAGCTTGTTGTCGTCGAAGTTGTAGGCGCGGCGCACACCCTCATTGATCGCATCGGTGACGGTGCCCGAGAAGCCCTCGAAGCGCACGCCCATGCCGATCTTCAGGAACACATTGACGATACCCGTATCCTGGCAGATCGGACGCTTGCCTTCGGCGCACATGCGCGAATTGGTCAGGATCTGCGCGATCGCGTCCTTTGCGGCCGGGCTTTGCTCGGCCTCATAGGCGCGCGCCAGATGCTCGATATAGTCAGCCGGATGGTAGTAGCTGATGTACTGGAGCGCCGCGGCGACGGATTCGATCAGGTCTTCTTGCTTTATGATGGTCATGATGTTCTCGCTATTGAGGGAGGTCGACTTAGTGTTGCTTGGAATCGTTGTGGGTGTCCGTGGTGATCTTGTCCGTATAGGCAATCGCCAGCGCGGACAGCAGGAACACCGCATGAATCACCGTTTGCGCTATCAGCACCTTGGCATCGTAGGAGCTGGCATTGATAAAGGTCTTGAGCAGATGGATGGACGAGATGCCGATGATCGCCATCGCCAGCTTGGTCTTGAGCACGGACGCATTCACGTGCGACAGCCATTCAGGCTGGTCTGGATGGCTCTCCAGATTCATGCGCGAGACAAAGGTCTCGTAGCCGCCGATGATGACCATGATCAGCAGGTTGGAAATCATCACCACATCGATCAGGCCCAATACCACCAGCATGATCGTCGTTTCATTGAGCTTGGTCGGCACTTCCGCGCCCGGCACCGCCACCGCATGGAAGATGTGCGACAGCGCCGCCTCGTTACCCAGGGCCGCGGCGATCAGGTCTTTCAGCTCGACCCAGAAATGGAATACATAGACGCACTGCGCCAGAATCAGACCGAGGTAAAGCGGCAGCTGCAGCCAGCGCGACATGAAAATGAAGGCGGGCAGCGGACGCAGGCGAACGGGCGGCTGATTGGGGCGTGGATCTGTCATCGTGGTGGTATTCCTGTGAAGTGGGTGCTAAATGCGTGGATAAGGCTGCCAGAGATGGACTGCCGACATTTTACACGTGCGGAGGGCCAACTGCTTGCCACAAGGCAGTTCGAACGATACTGGCTATGGTCTGTCAAAGTGAGTGGCAAAGTTGGTAAAATGGCATACATGACGAAGGTGCATACCGGGCTCTTAGCGATCCTCCGCCGCGGATTGGCCCCTGTAAGGACTCAGTAAGCGACCAAGTCTAATGTTGTTTGCAAACGATTACTACATTGGAGATCAGCATGAGCGGTACAGCAAATCAAGCGCAGGGCACCGAACAACAGGGACCACAGGAATCGCGTGTGTTCGCGCCGCCGGCCGGATTCGTGGCGAACGCCACAGTGGCAGGCATGGCTGCCTACGACGCCTTGTGCGCCGAAGCGGCGGCCGATTACGAAGGTTTTTGGGGCCGACTGGCGCGCGAGAACCTGGTGTGGCAGAAGCCCTTCAGCAGCGTTCTGGACGAAAGCGAAGCGCCTTTCTACAAATGGTTCGAAGACGGCCATCTGAACGTCTCGTACAACTGCCTCGACCGCAACCTGGAAAACGGCAATGCCGACAAGACCGCCATCATCTTTGAAGCGGACGACGGCCAGAGCGTCGACGTCAGCTACAAGGCGTTGCACGAAAAGGTTTGCAAATTCGCTAACGGTTTGAAATCGCGCGGCATCAAGAAGGGCGACCGCGTCATCATCTACATGAGCATGTCGGTGGAAGGCGTGGCCGCGATGCAGGCCTGCGCCCGTATCGGCGCCACCCACTCCGTCGTATTCGGCGGCTTCTCGGCCAAGTCGCTGCAGGAGCGCATCATCGACGCCGGCGCCGTGGCCGTGATCACCGGCGACGAGCAACTGCGCGGCGGCAAGCACCTGCCGCTGAAAGTCATCGTCGACGAAGCGCTGGCGCTGGGCGGCTGCGAATGCGTCAAGGACGTTATCGTCTACAAGCGCACCGGCGGCAACATCGCCATGAAAGAAGGGCGCGACCTGTGGTTGCACGAGCTGGTCGACAATCAATCGGCCGTGTGCGAGCCGGAATGGGTCAGCGCCGAGCATCCGCTGTTCATCCTGTACACCTCCGGCTCGACCGGCACCCCGAAAGGCGTGCAGCATTCCAGCGGCGGCTACCTGCTGTGGGCCGCGCTGACGATGAAGTGGACCTTCGACATCAAGCCTGGCGATGTGTTCTGGTGCACCGCCGATATCGGCTGGGTGACCGGCCACAGCTATATCGCCTATGGTCCGCTGGCCGTGGGCGCGACCCAGATCGTGTTCGAAGGCATTCCGACCTTCCCGAACGCGGGCCGGTTCTGGTCCACCATCGCCAAGCACAAGGCCACCATCTTCTACACCGCGCCGACGGCGATCCGTTCGCTGATCAAGGCGTCCGATGTCGATCCGGCCGTGCATCCGAAGAATTACGATCTGTCCTCGCTGCGCTTGCTGGGTTCGGTGGGTGAGCCGATCAATCCGGAAGCGTGGATGTGGTACTACAACAATGTGGGCCGCGCGGCTTGCCCGATTGTCGATACCTTCTGGCAGACGGAGACGGGTGGCCACATGATTTCGCCGCTGCCGGGCGCGACGCCGATGGTGCCGGGTTCCTGCACCTTGCCCTTGCCGGGCATCATGGCCGCCATCGTGGATGAGGCTGGCCACGATGTGCCGAACGGGCAGGGCGGTATTCTGGTGGTCAAGCGTCCGTGGCCGTCGATGATACGCACGATCTGGAACAATCCTGAGCGTTTCAAGTCCAGCTATTTCCCTGAGGAGTTGGGCGGGCGCATGTATCTGGCCGGCGACGGAGCGATTCGGAACAAGGAGACGGGCAATTTCACCATCACGGGGCGTATCGATGATGTGCTGAATGTGTCCGGGCACCGGATGGGGACGATGGAGATCGAGTCGGCGCTGGTGGCCAATCCGCTGGTGGCCGAGGCTGCCGTGGTCGGCAAGCCGGATGAAACCACGGGTGAGTCGATTTGCGCGTTTGTGGTGCTGAAGCAGGCGCGTCCGACTGGGGATGAGGCGAAGCGCCTGGCGCTGGAGCTGCGCAATTGGGTGGCCAAGGAGATTGGGCCGATCGCCAAGCCGAAGGAGATCCGGTTTGGGGATAATCTGCCGAAGACGCGTTCGGGCAAGATCATGCGGCGTTTGCTGCGGGTGCTGGCCAAGGGCGAGACGATTACGCAGGATATTTCCACGCTGGAGAATCCGGCGATTCTGGAGCAGCTCAAGGAAGCGTCTTGATGTTGCTGGGGTGATTTTTGGGGATTTTTTGCTCGGCTTAAATAAATTTGGCGGGGTGGGGAATCCTTGTTATAATCTGCGGCTTCCGGAAATAGCGGAAATGCAGGAGAGGTGGATGAGTGGTTGAAGTCGCACGCCTGGAAAGCGTGTATAGGTTCATAGCCTATCGGGGGTTCGAATCCCCCTCTCTCCGCCAAGGATACAATTCAGCAAGTCCAAAGGCGTCCAAAAACGTCGCAAAAAACCGCCTAAGATCTTGAATCTAGGCGGTTTTTTTGTTTCTGGACGCATCAGGACGTCTCCTGACATCCACTTCCAGAAGGTGCAGGTTTGGGGGCTCCAGCTCAACAGGTGCGGCACGGGTGCCCCAAAAACTTAAAAAAAGGACTATATTGATCTTTACAGCAGGCCGCATAGGAGGTCGCCATGCCCAAGATCATTACTCCTCTGACAGACTTACTCGTCCGTAACGCCAAGCCGCGTGAGAAGCCGTACAAGATGTTCGACGGTGACGGGATGTACCTGGACGTCGCGCCCACCGGCTCCCGCATCTGGCGGTTTAAGTTCCGCCAGGCCAACGGCAAAGAAAACACGCTGACGTTCGACCCCTATCCTGAAATCACCTTGCACGAGGCGCGAGAAAAGCGCCTTGCGGCCCGCCGCCTTCTGCTGCAGGGGATAGATCCGGCCAAGCATCGCGATGACGCCAAGCGCCTGCTCAAGGAAAAGGCATCCAACACGTTCGAGAAGATCGCCCGCGAGTGGCACGCCAATAAAGTGCCGACGTGGAGCGACCGAACGGCCAAGAACACCCTCCAGCGCCTGCAAGCGGATATCTTCCCAACCATTGGCCGAATGCCTATCGATGAGATCAAGCATCGCGACCTGATTGTCGTGTTGCGCAAGATTGAAGATCGCGGCGCGAACGAAGTGGCGCACCGCATGAAAGCCGTCTGTTCACAAATTTTCAGCTATGCGATCCAGTGCGGCTTTACCGACCGGAATCTTGTGGTCGATATGAAGGACGTGCTGAAAACTGCACGCACAGGCCATTTTGCCGCTATTGATGCCGATGAACTGCCTCAGTTCCTCGCCATCCTGGAGCGGAACGAGGCCCGCATGTTTGCGCCGACGCGGATCGCACTCCGTTTGATGCTACTGATTTTCGTGCGTACCAGCGAGTTGATCGAAACGCCATGGAGCGAAATTGACCTGGAGCGCGGCGAATGGATCATTCCTTGGCAGCGCATGAAGCGTGGCAAGCTGACCGTCAATCCTGACATGACCAACCACCACGTTTGCCTGTCTCGGCAGGCGTTGGCGCTGTTGCGTGAGCTGCATGCCCTCACGGGGCGCAGCAAGCACCTGTTCCCGAACCAGCGCGATCCCAAAAAGCCGATCAGTAACAACACGATACTGGTGGCGCTCGGACGCATGGGGTACAAGGGGAAGATGACTGGCCATGGGTTCCGGGCGTTAGCGATGAGCACAATCAAGGAGCGGCTGGGATACCGGCATGAGGTCGTGGACCGGCAACTGGCGCATGCGCCGAAGGACAAGGTTGCAAGCGCTTACGACCGCGCCCAGTTCCTCGCTGAGCGACGCAAGATGATGCAGGACTGGGCTGATTACATCGATGCGGTCAGCGGAAAGGGGGCGCCACCTAAACGACCAAGGTTAAAGCTAGTCCAAAGCGAATTCACACGAGATGACGGAGCGGGAGACCAGCATGCCTAAGCGCATTGTGCCCCTCACCGAAACGCTCATAGCGCAAGCCGTGCCGAAAGAGAAGCCCTATAAGCTATTCGATGGTGGCGGTCTGTTCCTCGAGGTGCGACCCAACGGAAGCAAGATCTGGCGCATGAAGTATCGCGAAAGTGACGGCCGAGAGAATACGCTCACTTTCGGCCGGTATCCTGAGGTCGCCATCGACAAAGCGCGCGAACACAGACTCACTGCGCACCAGATGCTGGAGCGGATGCAGGACCCTCGCGCGGAATTCAATCGGGAAAAAATGCATCCACCATCGAAGCCAATTCCACTGGACGAAGTTTTTGACGAGCCTGAGTGGGGACATGTGCAGTCGAGCATTTTGGGCGCGACCCGGTACGCTATCCGTCATCTCGAAACTACTTTATTTCCCTCACTGGCTCGCATCCCCATCGATGAAGCCCAGCACAGCATCCAACGAGCCGCCATCCGAAAGATCGAGCAATCCGGGTTGCAGAAGATATCTCGCGAACTGGAAAGCGTAGCGACAGCGCTTGCCGCTAGCTATTTGCGGAGTGGAATGAGCATGAAAGAATTGGTCACCGCGATGAGCGATATGAGGCGCAGGGCGCGTCGTGCTAACGATAGGGTGCGTTTGATCTAACGCCAACTGAATCGCTCCATTCAGCGGGCCATACACGTCCTTTCTTGGGAAGTAACTCAGAACGGGTATTATAAGCGACACGTGCTGCAGCATGAAACATGCATCCTGCGTTATTTCGTTCCTTAGAGTGACGGAAATGACTTTAAAAGCCAAATAGAGAGGACAACCAATTGACAGAAACCGGCGGGCCAACCACCCAGGCAGGCATCAGGTATCAAGACCGAGTAGTCGCACTTTATCTCGGGCGAATGATTGATGCGCGCCAGCGCCACGGCCGTGATCGTCCAATTGAGGTGCGAATCGAGTCACCCGACAAAGTAGACGACTTCGTCGTTCACTTTGATGATGGATCCCGCCAGTTTTTCCAGGTGAAGATGGTCTTGCAACGGACGGGAGAGACCTGGGCCTCTCTTTGGACGTCGATGCACAGCCAGCCGCTATCCCCAAACGACTCACTGTCGCTAGTTCTGGGCGAGCCGTCTGCCACAGCTACCGACTTGAGAGCATTAGGCGACCGTACTGATGGCGCTGATGCTAAAGAATGGTTTGCGAGGCTGACCAGTAGACAGCAACACCTTGCGACATCCATTGCGCGTGCGATAAATGCTGGAGCGACGGAAGTATTTCAGCTTTTCAAACGGATTGAAATCAGGATTATGCCTGCGGCAGAAATCGACCGAGACTACGTTCCCATTTGGATACCAGAATCTTCTGTGACCGCAGCTCGGCTATATGAGGCACTGACCCTGATTGCATGGGAGGGCGCAGAGACGCGCAGTCGCTTTCACAGCGCAGGACTTCGAGATCGGCTAAATAGCCAATTCGAAATTACCATTACAACGCCGGCGAGTTGGGGATTGGCATCGTATCTTTCTGCCGTAGGTTCGTTAGCGACCATCGAAGTGCCGGGGACAGATTTCCGACCAGCGCAAGGTACAGAGTTCCTCTGGCCACGAGGGCTACGATTCGACCGGAATAAGCGTGTCGACTTTGACGACGATCTGCCTCGGTGGCGCGATTTCATGGATAGTGAGGAAATCGATCTTCGGAACTTCCCAAGCAATGGGTTAAATGCAATGGTGGTAATCGCTGGACCTGGCTTTGGCAAGTCAACCTTAGTGCATGCAATCGCTCGTAAAATCTCTACAGGTGGCCTTATACCTGTAATCATACAGGTCACCAGCTTTTCTGATTCAGGGCTTACGATTGGTGACTATCTCGAACAGAATGTGAATCGCGAATTCGGTGTCCAGATAGATTGGAAAGCGGCTGCAGCGACGGGAGCATTGATTCTATTCGTTGATGGTCTTGATGAGGTTTCGAGCGAGAAGCGCACGCTCGTCATAGAACGGCTAAAAGTATATTGTGCGGCACACCCAGGAATCCGATGGATGCTAACCGTGCGCGATGCCGCCGCATTGCCTCCGTTTCACGGAGCAACGATGATCGAGCTTTCTCCGTTACGAGATGCTGAAATTCGACAGTATGTCGCATTTTATCGACCAGGAGAGCCAACGCTGGCTGACTCTATATTGAGGAGAATCGCTTCCCGGACCGATCTTGCACATTTAGTTCGTATCCCAATTTTCTTTGCCCTCATGCTGGTAATGCGACTCGAGTCCGAAAATTTGCGACGCAGCGACCTGCTGGAGTCGTACATCGAGACGCTTTTCAGACCATTCGAATTCAAGCGCACGGAAAGCGACTCACTTGACGTCGAGACGCTAAGAAGAATTGTTGAACGGGCGGCGTTCAAGGCACTAGAAACAGACTCTGTCGGCGTATCGAAGCAGTTGTTTTCAATTTGTTCCAAAGATGTGGGACCTTCTATTTCGCCCGATGTCGCAAGAGAAGCCCTGATCCGGCGAGGTGTACTGCGGCGCACAAGCCTAGTACGGCTATCATTTCCGTTCCCGATCGTTCAAGAGTATCTCGCCTCGAGAGAGCTGATCGAGCTGCCAGACGACCAATTAGCCCAACGACTCAAAATGATGTTTAAGCGGCCCTGGGCACAAGCACTTCAGTTCGCTCTCGAGCGGCATCCTGATTCCACGCCAATTGTTGCCCAGATACTTGCTCAGGACGACGATGCGTTCTATACAGGACTCCGGCTTACTGGGCGGTGTTTAGCCAATGGCATGCTTGTGACTCCTGCGCAATGGGAGGAAATTGGCCATCGTCTTGCAACCATTTGGGGAACTAACTCCTGGCAAACTAATAGGCTGGTCGACGGAATTATTGTGGATGTCTTTTCGAGGCCACTTCATAGCGCGATCCGCGCAAAACTCAGTAACCGCTTTCTGCTCCATAATGGAGCAGGTACTATAGTGGCGTTAAACCGGGACAGTACGCTTTCCATTTCGGTCCTTCGAGAACTCGTCGCTGGCAATATCAATGGTCTGCTGAATATATCGGATCTTCAAGACGAGGTTGATCGCATCGGAACCGAAGTGTTTGTTCTGTATATCGAACGATATAAGTCCGGGTCAGGAGATGAAGAAGAGGCAGATGCGATCAGCTGCCTGATACGCCATATGAAATTCGGATGCATTGACGGTGATACTGCTTATAGTGTCGCGGTGGACGATGCAATGCCATTGCAAATAAGACTCGCCGCCTGGAGCAAGTCGGGGCGTAATCTCGACAGCATGATAGAACGCCTTATTATCGAAGGCCTAACTGCAGAGGATTATCACCGTAGGTCAACCGCAGCCGGTGCCTTAGCATGCTCAACGGTTAACGCCAGCACAATAGTGCGTTTATTGAGTGATAAGGATTTGTCGACCGCCTGCGCACAGAAGGGACTCGAATATTTGATTTTCGACTGGTGCAAATCGAGCAGTCGTGATCGCATTCAGGACCTACTCGCCCACGATCAGCTCCCCGGACCACTTCGCAACATCGCGCTTCTCTATTCTATGAGTGTTGGAGACATAGGTGCGTTTGAGGAGCTACTTAGCCATTTCGACGTTCTCGAGAATGAATTTGTGTGTGCGACATTGACATTGCTCGGGCACTTTCCGGAGCGACGCCCGGTCGACAGAGTTGTCGCAGCAATTACAAACCGTCCCTGGACTGCGAAGGACAGGGTGGCCATTACTAGTGCGCTAGTGATCGGACTAACTCACCGTATATCGAGATTTAGTTTGACCACCAGTTCTATCGAATCCATCCCGTTTCATCCTGGACGCGTGGCATGTCACGAGCTATTTAACACCTGGCTCATGCACGACGAATACGAGGCAATCGACCGACTTCGGCTAATACTAGACACCATTCGATTGGGATTAGAAAGCGCTCAGCGGCTGCTTCGGCCTTCGCTAGATGCAGCATTGGAGGCCGGTGTCGGTAGCGATACCAACGATTCAACTCTTGCGGGGCGCGCAATTGGAATTCTTCAAACGAACGGTGAAGGACCAAGCGAAGACGAGCTTGAAAAATTCGTTAAATATAGCTCTTACAACCTTGCGGTTGCTGCCGTTGCTCTAATCGCAGCGCGTGGTACCCAAGATGCGGCGGATCTGTTGATACGGCTCTACCAGGAAACCGACTCAGCATGGCTCCGACCAGACATACTTACCAATTTGGAACCGCTTGCCAGTCGCCTTGGCCACCGCATCATGCGAACTGGAAATACGCTGTCTTCCGTGCTGGCTTAGAAATAACTCGGTTGGCGAGTTTGGGCTCAACTCGGCTGCACGGTCATGGTTCGTTTATATTCTGTGAATGCCAAAATCACACGGCTCAATAAACTGTAGGCTTGGCCGATGAAGACGCCTAATGCTGCGCGAGGGGACGATTTGACGTAATGCCCGTTGTACGTCATGCCGCCGGCGTTCCTGCCTGCGCCGCCAGACCATGTTCCAGTGCCTTGTCAAGACACTCATGAAAGACCAGGCCCGCCAGACTCTGAGACTCCACTACGTGACGGGAAAAATTAGAACTTCCGCTTTGGGGTGCTGATTCAACCGGTCATCAGACGCCGTATCAAGTCTAAGCCGAATATATGTACCGCGGCTGTCGGCACGTTGGTAACGATTGGGGACGCGGCACATCATCGAAACTTCGCGCTGGTGCCGAAGTCATTTCGATTTCCCCCGCATCTGACGATGTGTAGCGCCGATTGCCGATTCCTTCCTAGTGTCGCATGGTTCGACCTTGCTGTTGGCCGGAAAGGCCGGACCACGCTGCGCGACGCGTGAGTCGATCCACTGCATCACGTCATCCTGGGGCCACGCCACCGCGCGCGCCGACAGCTTCACAGGTGCGGGGGACGAATGCTGTTTGATTGCGCGGTACAGCGTTGCGCGCGATAGGCCACATAACTGCAGCACTTCGCGAATGCGGATCAAGCGCCGCGCGCCGGATGAAGCCTTGTTGGTGTCCATATTCGCCTCCTCATTTCGAACAGCCTTTAGGTAAAGTAGCCGTTTCGATCAGCGGAGTGCTTGCGGCAACGCTATAACCCTTGCATAAGAGGATGGCGGATCGCGTTATTATTCTTGCGCGGCCTATCGCTGCCAGATATTTTCTCGCGCCGCATGGTGACGTGAAAACTGGTGTTGATAGTTGGCTGGGATGCCTTAGGAGCTTGATATGATCAAGCGAAATTGAGCGGAGGCGCCGAATGCAGGATAGGCTTGCGCCGGTAAATGTGCTCCACTTCTTTTGAGTAAGCTTTCCTTGTGCGCATGGACTGGTTTCTTAACAGCCCGAAGATCGTAATTGCTTCAGTCGGAAGTTCAGGTGCGCAGTGAAAGGGAGGGCGCAGCTTTCTTGACAAATAAATTGAAGAGAATTTTGTGCCGGTGATGCCGGCGCGATGCCAGGTGGAGGACAATATGCTTTTCGACGCGAAGGGATCGCCCTTCACGCAACTTGGCATCACGCCAGGCGTAGCGCTCGTCACGCGCCCTTAGTCTCCACATTCGTTTTTAGATTGGCTTCGCCTTTGAGCTAGCCCGTGATCAGCCTGGATTGGCTGCATCCCTATTGCGCATCCTTCCTCTGAGGACGATGCGCGTCACATCGTGCGCATTCACGCACTGTCCCCGCCTCACGCGGCGTTCTGCCGCCGCGTGCATGTCGATACGCCGCCCTAGTCCGCAGCGCAAACCGCGCGTCGTTACTGGCGGCCTGCTGCCAGTGACGACGCGCTAGCAACCAAGCGCCATATGGGCTCCGCCACTGTTTTCTCAGTGACGCAGGCCAGTGACAGCGGATCTACCGCTATCAGCGCAGCAGAACGCTGCTTGCCAACTTTGCCCCTCGCGGGCCGACAACGTGTGCGAGGCACACCCCATGGACCCTGGGTAACTGGTCCCACCGCGATCAGGCTTCTACAAGGAGCGGATCGCGGCGCCATACGCGCATGCGGCGCGGGCAAGCAGTGAACATACCGCATACACGGGAGTGGTGTCCCGGGGCCTTTACAAACCGTCCTTGCTGCGGCAAGCACGGTGGCCAGAAACACTCATCGGACTCGATCACACCAAGTTTGATTTTAGGAGCATGCGATGCGCGACTTGAACTATCAACTCAAGCAGCTGTGCGACCGCAATCGCGATGGCAGCTATGCCACGCAATCCGACCGCGCGCGGATACTTTCGCACGTGGCCAACCAGCTGCACGATCTCGGATATCGCCATATGAATGCTGACAGTCTGCGTCCCAAGCATGTGGATGCGCTGGTGCAGCAGTGGAAGGCCGATGGCATCAGCGCCGGCACGATGAAGAACCGCATGAGCGCCATGCGATGGTGGGCGCAGAAGATCGGCAAGGACAACATCATCGCGCGCGATAACGGCAGCTACGATATCGACAAGCGCACCTTTGTCACCAACATCTCCAAGGCCAAGGTGCTTGATGATGCGCGCCTGGTGAAGATCACGGATGCCTACACGGCCATGTCTTTGCGATTGCAGTCCGCGTTTGGCTTGCGGCGGGAGGAAAGCATCAAGATCGTCCCAGCGTGGGCCGATGGCGGCGATCGACTAAAGCTCAAGGACACGTGGACCAAGGGCGGCAAGTATCGCGAGATCGCCATTTGCACGCCCGAACAACGCACCGTGCTCAATGATGCCAAACGACTTGCAGCTGGTGGTAGTCTCATTCCGCCTAACCTGAGCTACCGCGATCAGCTCCAGCGCTTTCGCGCACATTGCGACAAGGCAGGCATCCACGGAGTTCATGGACTGCGCCACAACTACGCGCAAGACCGTTACCGCCAGCTCACCGGCTGGCACAGCCCGGCGCGGGGCGGCCCAAGGTCATCTCAGTTAGGGCAGGAGCAAAGGCAATCTGACCTCTCGGCGCGCTTGCTACTGTCGGAAGAAATGGGCCACGGACGAGAGCAAATTACTTCGGTTTACCTCGGACGCTAGAGTAGGAGATTAGCCCCTTTGCTTATAGGCTAGAGGAAACTGTAAAGAGTATGTGTGCCAAGGACAATTTCGACACAACGAGTCTCTAACTGGAACCGTTAATAGATGAGATTGCCACAACTCACGGGGGGAAGTCATATGTTAATGAATACTGAAGTGTGACGATATAGTGCAAGATACCCAGCAAATATAGTGTGTGCAAAATTTAGCTAACAGCTCCATTTTTTGCCACCGGCTAACCACAAAACATGGTTATACGGCGATATTGACAATATCGAAGGTCGTAAAGCACCTCCTCAAATACCAATTAGCCATCTCGATGACCTGAAATGTAAAATCACCGGTGTATCTCGCACGATCATACTACATCATTAATAGCTTTTAAGCAAAGCCTTCTTTTCGAGCGAGTTAATCATCGCTGCACTATCCCATGATATGAACCAAGGAAAGCGAGAAAGGGACTCGGAAAATTCAATTGCTTCAACATCGGTTGCTTCTTTGGTTTCAATAATTTTGTATAACCGCCTTGCGATCTTTTTTCGAAAATCGCTATCAAGATATGGACAGGCCAGGACATCTAAAAGCAAATAGATTTTTTCTGAATTTTCTTTAATATCGGTGAGGTCGGCTAATATTGAATTTATTGAAGATTTTATTTTTTTTAACAGGCCGAAATATGAGCCTTCCTTGTCATCTCGAATGTAAAATAAGAGTGACACTATTTCGAAATAAGTCGGCTTTCTACCTTCAGAAAATACTACCATTCGCTCTAATACTTCCTTCGATAGAAGGAAGTTGCTACCTAGGGTTCTAACGGCTGATAGGATATTAAGAGTCTCTACTGTCGCAACATTATTGTCATCCTTAGATGTCTCACTGAATGCTCCGCTATCAAAAAAATCATTTGAAAGTGTATAGAAGAGGGACCGAAGTGCATTTGATTCATCTGGAATATGCGAATCAAAGTATTTCGAGGTTAAGTCGATAATTATTGCAATTTTAATTGAGCCATTTTGACCTGGGTTAACCGTATAAAGGGCGTATATTATTTCAATAATGGCAAAAATCAAGGTGATGAATTTTGATTTTTCTTTTCCTATAGGGCATATATCCGTATTGTTTTCAATGAATTGAATTAGTAAATTGGAAAATGCTGAGACCAAATATCCAGATACTAGAGAGTAACTGACGAGCGAATCGAAACATGCGAGTTTGACCTCTTGCATGAAAGCTACTAAGACCCTTTTTCTATTGTATATGGCTTTAGGAGCGCGACGATTTTTGCCATCGACAGTATCATATTCAAGTATTTGATCTACCAAGCGAGAAAAACTATTTTTCACTAACCTTATTGCCCGAGATTGCTCTGTTATGAATGGCCGGCTTGTCTTTGTTGTTTTATTGGAATTGATGCTAAGTTTATACTCGTTTAGGCAATCTATAACTACAGTTTGAACTTTTCTGGCATTCTCTTCTGACGTCGCGAAAATAAATATATCGTCAACATATCTTCTAATTGTATAGTGCTCTTCGTTGACGAGTTTTAGTTCCAAAAGAGTGTCGAATATATTTTTATCTATTTGTTGAAAAATTATCTCTGCAAAAAGCCGACTAACTTCAGAACCAATTACAATGCCAGCAGTTTCATTGTAATTTGTACTTTGCATAAGTCTATCAAAAATAGAGCCAAAGCTATTGGTTACGCTTCTGTGGATTTTTGAGAAAGGCTTATTTTTGATCGCCCAAGTTATCGAATGAGTATAAATGCTGTCAAAGCATCTGGCGACGTCCAGAGTCCAGAAAACGTTGAATTGTTTTTCCAGCTTAAGGAAGTCAATTGAATCGAAAAAATTGTGAAGTCGCGTATGTGTTCGATACGAAAAATACGAGCTAAGATGTTTGCTCCTCGATTCGAATTCTGCATTTGACGTGGCACGAGTCTTATACTTGTTTCGATTTTCATCTGGGTTTTTTACGTAATATTTGCTGCCAATTTTCTCTGGATAACGAATACTGAAACGGCTTTTTTCGCAGGCAAGGAGGATTTGACTATCAAATGATTGATAAAATTGAATGAAAGGCAACTGGCTGCGGGGATGTATTAATGAAACTAATCGAAAATTGTCGGAGTTCTTCCTAACCTTATAAGTGTACGGAACGGTGTAGTTTGAGAAATCGGAATTTGAGAATAAGTTCTCCATCAATTTTGGGAAGAGGCTTTTTCCTTCACTATGCTTTTTCCAATGCCAATAAAATCCCAGATTTGAGAAAATTATAGGCGCATCATATGTGGATGTCTCGGTAAGCAATACTCTGCTGAAATCTTCCTTCTCTACTCTTCGGCGGGTTCTTTTCATCTTTTCCAACCTTCTTTAATTTCCCGGAGTTGCGGGTGGGTGAACGAATGAAAGACCCGTTCATGAAAGCCCTTTGAAAACGTGAATCCAATCAGTTGGTTGACCTGAGCTGGAGTCAGTTGGCTGGTTATTCGTAAAGAAAGTTTATGGCGTTTTGAGTATAGCAAGCCTCGTAGAAAAGCATCTAGATTGCTAAGACTGCACGATTCAAAAAAATTCTTGGCAGCATAGTTAAAGAAAATTCCGGTTTTTATTGGAATCCCGGTTGTCGCATCGGTAATGTAATAATTTCCGGTTAATGTCTTTATCCGATTGGTGAGAAGATCGTAGCTTTTCTTGTTTGGAGGTTTTTTTATGTATTCAATAAATGAATCGATAATTCTATTTTTTATTTTCAGTATTTTTGTTGGTGAAATTTCTACATCGACCTTTCTACGCATGGCGCCCATAACTTTGTCCGTGGAAGAGGGCTTGCCATATACCTTGAATTTATATCCTAGATAATCAAAGTATTCTTGAGTTTCGCTTTCGTGACTAATTTTTCCTATATGAATCGCTGCTGATTTGCTTCCAACCTTATGTGCTTTTAAGGGAGCTAGTTTTTGATCTACGAGGGAATTTAAGCTCGATGCGCTCTGATTCGGGGACGTAATAATAAGAATATCGTCTACGAAACGTGCGAAATAGAAAATTTCCGCCCTTGTTTTAAAGAAACTATCAAATTCCAAAAGAACAAACTCAGCAAGCGTTGAGCTAAGTCCGATGCCACGCGGCAGGCCAGCAATAGTTTGTGTGTTTAATGATTTAAAGAAATTGTTTAATAAGACGATGGTGTGGCGTGGACACTTTCCGTCACTTAGCAGTTTGTTAATTATGTCTTTTGTAGAAATTTCCTCAAAAAAGTTTTGCACATCGAATCTATAAAGGTGATAGGGCGACCCTTCTTTGAGGAAAGTTAGCGTATTGTTTATTATGGAGTGACGGTTTTCGGGCCGAATTCTATAGTTTGCGCGTATATTTTTTGAAATTAATCGGCTTACTAATTCTGACTCAAGTTGATCGAACCGATACGCGGCTTTTCCTGCTACAAGCATACTTTTCAAAGGTGAACTAAAAATCGTGTCATCTGCGATTTTTGACATTGCCTTTTCACCTAAGATTCTTCTATTCTGTTTGTCTTCAAGATTAATGTTTGATGCTATGTCCTTATATAGGATCGTTGACGTTAGGTTTCTTCTGGTGAAAGCGTACTCAATCATTTTTCACTCTTAACGTTATAATTAATGTTGTATAGTGTACATTGATTATTGTCAACTTGCGATTTTTTTAAGAAAGATCTCGTCGCCGTGTATTGTTTTTGTTGTAGGTATTTGCTTGTCGTTTGGTACCGACGTTCTGCTGCCTGCATTACACTATTTTTTAACGTATAAGAACTTCCAACTTTGAAGTCTCTAGGTGCACATGCGGGTATTGTTGGGGGGATAACGCTGAGCTAGTTCTTGCAAATCTCGGCGCAGCGAAGGTTTTGGCATAGGATAGGAATCCCCCTCTCGCCAGGATACAAAAGCAAAAGGCCACCTTCGGGTGGCCTTTTTGTTTTTGGAGCATGGCGGAGAAAAGCAAGGCCCCTGCGGGCCTTGCGCGGGGGATTCGAAGGGCTGGGCGTACTTCGCCCAGCCCTCTCCGAATCGCCCATTTGCCACCGCGCAGCGGTGGCGCGCCGGAGGCGTCAGCGCGTAGCGCAAAAATTCCTCCAGGCATCATTCCGTTTGCCTAATATCCAATTTCCAGACCGTCGCGCCCTACTAAAATCAGGGCCGCTTCAACTGCCCGATAACGCTCGCCACCTTAGTGGTAATCATATCGACCGCCGGGCCATTTGCGCCGTGCGGAATAATGACATCGGCGTAGCGCTTGGTCGGCTCAATGAATTGCTTGTGCATCGGGCGCACGGTTTCCAGATACTGGCCGACGACGCTTTCCACCGAGCGGCCGCGTTCGGTAATATCCCTCTGCATACGGCGGATAAAGCGGATGTCCGAGGCGGTGTCGACAAAGATCTTCAGCGACATCATGTCGCGCAAGTCCGCGTCATACAAGGCAAACAGGCCTTCGATCACGATCACCGGCGCTGGCTTGACGGGAATGGTCCTGTTGGAGCGGTTGTCGATCGTGAAGTCGTACTCCGGCATCTCGATCGCTTCGCCGTTGCGCAAGGCCTGGACGTGCTGTACCAGTAATGGCCAGTCGAAAGCCTGCGGATGGTCGTAATTCTGCTGGCGGCGAACTTCAGGGGTGAGATGGGTTTGGTCGCAGTAGTAATCGTCCTGCATCACGACCGAGACCATATCAGCGCCAAACGACGCCAGCACTTGTTGGGACACCGTGGACTTGCCACTGCCGCTTCCGCCAGCGACACCAATGACAAACGGTTGGAAAGAAATATTATTCATGCCGAATGATACCGGAAGCGCGACCGAGCTGACAGGGATCGGCTGATCCCAAGGGAAGGTTTCGGTGTCAGCCCCCGCAGCCGGATGATGCTGATAAAAAGCACAATGTCTTTATACCGGCACGAGTTCAATCTGAATTTTTTTGCCCAATGCGGCGGCTGCGCTGGCCAAGGTAGCGAGAGTCAGACTCGCATCATTTTCGTCGAGCAGGCGGTTTAGTGAGGCTCTGCAAGTGCCCATTTTTTTTGCCAAACTGGTTTTGCTCATCTTCTGCCCCTTCATCGCTTGGACGACCTGCCAAACAATCACCCGCTTCACCGCCACTGCGTTCACTTCGCCCAGTATTCCTTCATCGCTGAGGAAGTCATCAAAGCTACTGCCGATATTGAGGGATTTCATATAACGCTCTCATGTAGAGACCTGGGGCAGTTATTTCGTTTGTTGGCCGACGGCGTTTTTAGCCATTCAGGAGCAGGTTTACTGCTCACTTTGGACGCATCAAATTGACGCTCAGAATCGAGGGTGGAATAGATTAGTGTATCAAGTTAGGAACGATACGCAAGAGGTGTCGGATTTCCGCCAATCGCCATACCGAAATTTGCGGGGAATCAGTGTTTTTCAGCGTTGATTATTTTGAGCGAAGAACAATTCGGATAGACTTGCCCGCTACTTTGAAAGGTTTTCCATGAAACAACTCCTCCTCGCGACAGCAGTGCTGTTCAGCTTCGCCCCAAGCGCCAGCGCGCTCGACAACTCCGTCAGCGTAAAGGTCACGCCGCTGATGAAAACCACCCAGAGCTGGGATGGCAAGCCCCTTGTCTACCCACAGGGGCAGGCTGAAGTCACGGCCCTGATCGTGGAAATTGCGCCGGGTGCGCAAACCGGCTGGCACGAGCATCCGGTTCCCTCGTTCGCCTACGTCATGGAAGGCACGCTGGAAGTGACCCGTGGCACGGGCGAAGTCAAAGTGATGCACGCTGGCGAAGTATTGCCGGAAGTGGTGAGTACGCTGCACAACGGCCGCGCGCTGGAAGGCAAACCGGTGAAGTTGCTGGTGATGTATGCGGGCGCTGCCAACGGCAAGCTCACCGTCGCCCATCCTGAATTCGCACCTGCCGCCGCCGCCGCACCAGCGGCGCGTTAATATATTCCGAGGGCTGCTGGACAAACCCAGGCCCTCGATCGGCAGCGAGATCAATTACCGATACTGCCGATCAAATCCGCCAAGGCTTCCAGAATTTCGAAGCCATCAAACAAGGTATCGAGGCTCATGGAAGATGTCGTCGAGTCCATGGGTGCCAGACTCACTCCCAGGTTTGTCAGATCCTGCGCTCTCGGCACCCCAAGCATCGCGACAATCTTTTCCAGTTTTTTGCGGTCTAGCCATAAGCCGAAACAGGATGAGCAGGCGAGCAGTTTCACCCCTCGGAAATTGATCGGAATCATCGGGTGGCCATCGCTGGAACAACACAGGCCACGCTGGCGCGCCCACAGTTGCTCCGGCACGATCTGGTGGGCCGCAAGCGCCGCGGCGGCGCGGACTTCGCGGAATGTATTTCCGGGCAAGTGGATGCCGTGGCAGCTATTGCAATAATGGACATTGATGGAGCCGACGGCCCGCCAGCTCATGATGGACTGCTCGGATGGACATTGCATATTCAGGGCTGGCTAAAGTTGAGGTGCTCAAGTGAGCGGCAGGTCGACGAATCAACTATATCAGAGCGGTTCCACGCCGCTTCCATTCCAGCCCAGGCACAGGTGCAAGTAGCCTGGCAAGCAATGCCACGCAGGGCTACACCAGGCCCGACAGTTCCTGTTCGGTAAAGCCCGCCAGGCGGCGTGCCTCGAAGTTGAACGGCCCCTTCAGCGCCGGGGCACGGTAGCGTGCCGCCAGTACATCGTAGGTCGCGCGTGGTTCCAGTCCCTGCAGATCGCACAGGTAGCGATACCAGCGGTTGCCGATTTCCACGTGGCCGATTTCATCTTCCAGAATCCGGTCCAGAATCTTCGCCGCCGCCAGGTCGCCTGCCTGCGCCAGCTTGGCGCGCAGAGGCGGGATCGCGTCCAGGCCACGGGCTTCCAGCGTGCGCGGCACCAGCGCCATGCGCGCGACGACATCCTCGCGGGTGCGTTCGACCATTTCCCACAGGCTGTCGTGGGCCGGGAAATCGCCATATTGAAACCCGAGCACCTGCAGGTGTTCCGTGAGCATCGAGAAGTGGATGGCTTCTTCCTTGGCCACGCGCAGCCAGTCGGTGTAGTACTCGGTGGGCAGACCGGGGAAGCGCCAGAGCGCGTCCAGTGCCAGATTGACGGCGTTAAATTCGATATGGGACAGGGCGTGAACCAGCATGGCGCGTCCCTCCACGGTGGTCATCGAGCGGCGCCCGACCAGGCGTGGTGGCACCAGATCCGGCTTGACCGGCCGGCCGGGAATGGTTCCCGTCACCGGTGGCATTCCGCTGCAGTTCACTTCCACAGCACCGGTGAGAAAAGCTTCCGCCATGGCCGCAACCGCCGCGGCCTTGGCGACCGGGTCGGTTTCGAGCAGACATTGCAGCGCGTTTGCGCGGAGTTCAAGCGGTCGCGCCATTGGAGTACCCATGCGTATAAAAGGACGCAGTGTAGCAAATTCAGTCGGGTGAGCGCCCCAAGGCATGGGGGGCACTGTTGGATAGCTTTGATTCCGTCTCAATCAGCTGCAAGGCGGCACGCGCGATGAAACCGCTCCGTGTCTCATGGCGTGACTCTGCGTATCGGTCAATTTTGCTCAGGATAAAGCGAGGAATACTGATGTTGATGCGTTCAGGCTTGCTGTCGAGCTTAGCAAAATCCACGTTGACCAAAGCCCAGATGCCGCCAGTGTGCGAATGAAAAAATCGGCAGGAAAGTCGGCAAAATTATTTTTAAAAACAGTCTTGGGATATGGGCGTGCGCCGGGCGGGCGGAGTACGACTTATTTGTATCTGGGTTTGCCTTGATTGGTAACGCCCGCTGAAGGTGCTGCAACGAGCATAGGCGTGCCACAGTGCGTTTAGAACCCACGGTGTACCCCTGGGGTCTGACCCGACGGGTCAGACCCCGGCTCTTTGCCGTGGGTTTTAAAAGCGCCGTGGCTCGCGTGCGGTGGCGTGCATGCTTAGTGAATTTCCGGCAGGCGCAGCGTTACATGCATGCCGCCGCTTGGCCGGACTTCCAGCAGCAGCGCGCCACCGTGGGCTTCGGTGATGGAACGTGCCAGGCTTAGCGAGGATAACAAGGCTTCGGTATCGCTGTCGCCGATAGGGCCGGGATAAGCGCATATCGTAATATCGACATGCGCGCCATCTGCGCGCGTACTCACTTCCAAGGGCTGGCCATGGGCCGGCAGTTCATCGAGCACATTGGCGATGGCGCGCTTGAGCGCGAAGGGCTTGGCCATCACCGTCAGGTCGGTGCAGGCCAGCAGGCGCGCGCGCCCTTCCATGCGCGCGCTGCCCAGCATCCGCTCCAGCATGGCGTCGATGCGCACGGTGGTGGGGTTTTCGTGGATGTCGGTATCGCGCACGCATTGCAGCGCGCCTTTCACCAAAATATCGAGTTCGTCGGCATCGTCCAGAAAAGCATTGCGCAGATCGTCGTCGTCGAGCAGCTCGCCGCGCAGGCGCAGGCGGGTGATCGGGGTGCGCAGGTCGTGCGAGATGGACAGGAACAGGCGGTCGCGGTCGGCCAGGTAGCGGGCGATCCGTTCACGCATGGCGCCGAAGGCGCGGGTGGTGTTGACGAATTCGCGGCTGCCCGTTTCCGGCAGCGCCTGCACTTCGGTCTCGCCCTTGCCGAAGGCTTCCACCGCATCCGACAGCACGGCCAGCGGACGGGTGGTCCAGCGTACCGCCAGCAAGGAC
The DNA here is from genome assembly GCA_013284265.1 of Oxalobacteraceae bacterium. GTDB lineage: Bacteria > Pseudomonadota > Gammaproteobacteria > Burkholderiales > Burkholderiaceae_D > Rugamonas. Next base: position 107,771 of record JABTBR010000012.1, read on the forward strand.
AGCAGCAGCACGGCCGCCAGCGACAGCGCCAGCAGCAGCAGGCGGTCGCGCGACAGCGGGTTATGGCCGTCGAGGAAGTAGGGATTGGGCATCAGCGTGGCCATGTAGAACCAGTGGCCCGGTTCCAGCTCGGCCTGGATCACCAGGATGGGGGCCGGTTTGGGCTTGACCACCAGGATATGCTGGACCCAGCTTTCCGGCAGCTCGGCGATGGTGGCACCGGCGTCGGACAGGGCCAGTTCGCCCGGCCAGGCGAAGGCGATGCGGTAGTCGCGCGGCAGTTCCTGCTGCAAGGTGGCGCGCACGGTGGCGAGCGCCGTTTCGCTCAGCGCGCTGGCTGGAATGGCTTGCACCGGCAGCGCCTTGCGGTTCAGGTTCAGGAAGAAGCGGGTGCCGCCGAACTCGCGGATCTGCTGCAGCAGGATGGGGCGGTAGTTGGCCGGCAGGCGGGTGACATAGCGCATGGTGGAGATGGCGCTTTGCGCCACATGGCGCGCGGCCAGCTGGGCTTCCTGTTCCGCTTCGCGCTGGCGCTGCATGGACCAGAAGGCATTGCCCACCAGCTGGGTCAAGAGCACGCCAAACAGCATCACCAGCGTCAGGCGGCCCAGCAGGGTTTGCGGCAGCAGGCGGCGCCATGCCAGCCTGGGCCGGCCGCGGGCGGACAGCAGGGGCAGCGCTGCGCCGCCGGGCAAGGCTTGCGGCTGCTGGCGCGCCGCCGGGGGCGCGCCGTCTTTAGCCATGGGAGCTGGTTACGCTGGCCGAGAACACATAGCCGGCGCCGCGCACGGTCTTGATCAGCAAGGGCTGTTTGCCGTCGTCGTTCAGGCGCAGGCGCAGGCGGCTGATCTGGGCGTCCAGCGAGCGGTCGAGCAGGGTGGCGTCGGGGCCGCGGGTTTCTTCGCATAGCTGGTCGCGATTGAGGATGCTGCCGGGATGTTCGACGAAGCATTTGAGCAGCTGGAAGTCCAGCCCCGTCAGCGCCACCAGTTCGCCGGCCGAATCGGTGACGACGCGTTCCACCGTGTCGAGCGTGAAGCCGACGAAGCGGTAGAAGCGCGGCGGCGCGGTGGGTTCGACGCCGGTGCGGCGATGGATGGCCTTGATACGGGCCAGCAGTTCGCGTGCGCTGAAGGGCTTGGCCACGTAATCGTCCGCGCCCAGTTCCAGGCCGACCACGCGGTCGGTTTCTTCCGAGCTGGCGGTGAGCATGATGATGGGCACGCGCGAGCGGCTGCGCACCGTTTTGCACAGGGCGAAGCCGTCGGTGTCGGGCAGCATCACGTCCAGGATCACCATCGACAGCTCGTGCATGGTGCGCTGGAACTCGGCCAGGAAGGACTTGCCGTCGGCCGTGACGCGCACGTCGCACTGGTTCTTTTCCAGATAGGACTTGAGCAGGTTGCGGATCTTCAGGTCATCGTCGACGATGAGGATCTTGAGCGTCATGGGGGTTTTCCTTGTTCTGATGTGGCGCGCACGATGGTAGCGAGGCGGCGCTGGGCATCGGCCGCGCTGACCTGCTCGTCGTTGAAGTAGCGCGAGACCTCGGCCACGATGGCGTCCTTGGTCGATTCGTCGCTGGCCATGCGGTGCACCAGGCTGGGCGCCTGCGCGGCGGCGCCGCGCGCGAACACCTGCACCGAATTGCGCGCGCAGCTATCCATCTTGCCGGTGTCGGCGCCGCGCAGCACGGGGATGGAACCCTTGATGCGGTTGTAGTCGGCCTGCAGCGGCGCGGAGATCACCACCTCGGCCAGTTTTTCCTGTGCGGCCTGGTGGCTGTAGCTGGCCGAGAACATGGCCAGCGTGTCGATGCTGAACAGGTGGTACTGGGCCGTCTCCGGCACCGCCACGCAGCCGAAGGCTTCGTCGGTGACCAGGCCCCAGGCATTCAGTTCGCCCTTGGCCCAGTCGCCCATGATGAACATGGCGGCATCGCCATCGGCCAGCTGGCGCGCGGCGTCGGTCCAGGGACGCTCGCGCAGCGGAGTTGGCATCCAGCGCCGCAGCGTCTTGAGGCGCTTGAGCGCGTGCAGCAGGCGCGGGTCGGCGTAGGCTTCCAGGTTCTTGCGGACGAACAGTTCGCGGTAGAAGGCCGGGCCGGCTTCGGCCAGCACCAGCGTTTCGAACAGGGTTGCGACCTGCCAGGGTTCGCTGCTTTGCGCCAGCGCGGTGATGCCGGCCAGGCGCAGTTTTTCCGCCGCGCGTTCGAACTCGGCCCAGGTAGCGGACGGCGTCAGGCCGAAGCGGGCGAACAGGCGGCGGTTGTAATACAGGTTGTTGATGCGGTGGATGCCCAGCGGGACGGCCATCACATGGCCGTGGTTCTGCACCAGCGAATAGGCGGTGGGGTGCAGCAGGCGGCTCCAGTTGCCGCTGGCGGCCACGCCATCGAGCTGCAGCAGCAGGCCCAGATCGGACCACTCGGCCAGGCTGTAGCCGACCAGCTGCATCACTTCGGGCGAATTGCCGGCCAGGACGCGGCTCTTGAGCACCTTGACGGCGCCGATGCCGGCGCCGCCGGGAATGGCGGCGTCGCGCCAGTCGATGTTCTCCGTGGCCAGCCGCGCGGCCAGCACATTGGCGGCCTTGCGCTCGCTGGCGGAGGTCCACCAGTGCAGCACCTGCAGCGCGTCCGCGTGCGCCAGCGGCGCGCACAAAGTGAGCGCGAGCAGGCCCGCACCGGCGCCCAGCACCGATAGCGCTGCTGTCCGGCCGGTGCGCTTGCGCATGCCGTCTGTCGCGGCTCTTCCGATACCTGTCCTGCCTGTCGTAATCACGTCTCCCCCTTGCACAACCACGAGAGACTATAGCGCAAGCAAACCACACTGCGTTGGCAAGGATGCATCCTTTTTTGTAAGGAAATGTCGATTTTTGTTGTGCTATGTGGAATCCGGCCTTGGCCATCGTCAGCGCCGCAAGGCCGTTTGCCTGCTGTGGAAGCGGGCGGGAGGGGAGCGCCAATTGTGATGAAGTGTGACGGGCGGTGCCCTGCTGAAAACACTGTTTTTCAATGAAATCAATGACTTGGCGTCAATAATTGGGCCGTTTGTGCTGCGTTTTTACTACTGTTATTGTCCGACTGCTGCGACGGCAAACCCGGGGGGGAAGGTCCGCAGCCATGATTCAAACATAACAGGAGATAAGCAATGCAAACCCTTCGTACTTTACGCAACACCGCGCTGTTGTCCATGCTGGCCGCCACCGGCGCGCAAGCCGGCACCTTGACCATCGAAAGCTGGCGCGTCGACGACAAGGCGCTGTGGGAGACGGTACTGATCCCCGCGTTCCAGAAAAAAAACCCCGGCATCGAAGTCAAATTCGCTCCGACCGCGCCGACCGAGTACGACTCCAGCCTGAACGCGCGCCTGGCCGGCGGCACTGCCGGCGACCTGGTGGCCTGCCGCCCCTTCGACGCCTCGCTGTCGCTGTTCAAGAAGAACCATCTGGAAAAGCTGGACGGCAAAACCGGCATGGAAAACTTCCCCGCCTCGGCCAAGGTGGCATGGCAGACCGACGATGGCAAGAACACCTTCTGCATGCCGATCGCCTCGGTGATTCACGGCTTCCTGTACAACAAAAAGGTGTTCCGCGAACTGAATCTGGCGGCGCCGAAAACGGAAGAAGAATTCTTCAAGGTGCTCGACACCGTGAAGAAGAGCGGCAAGTACGCGCCGCTGGCGCTGGGTACGGCCGATCAATGGGAATCGAACCAGATCATCTTTACCAATATCGGCCCGAACTACTGGAAGGGTGAAGAGGGCCGCCGCGCGCTGATCTCCGGCAAGGCCAAGTTCACCGATCCGCAGTTCGTGGCGGCCTGGGATTACGAGGCGAAGCTGGGCGGCTACCTGGCCAAGGGCGCCAGCGCCCAGACCTATGGCGACAGCCAGAACCAGTTCGCACTGGGCAAGGCGGCGATCTATCCGACCGGCTCCTGGGATATCTCCTACTTCAACCAGACGCCGGAACTGGAACTGGGCGCCTTCGCGCCACCAGTGAAGAAGGCCGGCGACAAGTGCTACATCTCGGACCATACCGACATCGGCATGGGCGTGAACAAGAAGTCCAAGAACAAGGAAGACGCCTACAAGTTCCTGGCCTGGATCGGTTCGCAGGAATTCGCCGACATCTACACCAACAAGGTGACTGGCTTCTTCTCGCTGTCGAATCACCTGATCACGGTGAAAGACCCGGTGGCGAAGCAGATGATCGACTGGCGCAGCAGCTGCTCGTCCACCATCCGCGTAAATGCCCAGGTACTGAACCGCGGCGAGCCAAGCATGGAGAACGAACTGTGGAACGTGAATGCGCAAGTCCTGAACGGCAAGCTGGCCGGCAAGGATGCGGCGGCACGCATTCAAAGCGGTTTCTCGAAATGGCACAAGCCGCAGTAAGCCGCACGCTGTAAATAGCATCAGACAGTAACGCCGGCGGGTACTCCCTTCCCGCCGGCGTGCATGGCTCCTCCCCGCTAACCCCTACGGCCCCGCCGGGTCGGGACGGCGGTTTTCCGGCGGCTGTGCCCCGCCGGTTTTTTTCACCCTTGGAGATTCGCAGTGAAAAATGCATTCCCTTGGCATGTTGTGGTTTTTCTCGCACCCGCATTGCTGATTTACTCGCTATTTAGCGCCTTGCCGCTGATGGACACGCTGCGTCTGGGCTTCTACAGCACCAACGACGCCGGCGCCTACAGCTTCACCGGCCTGGCCAACTACCGCACCATCCTGTTCGACCCGGAGTGGTCGGCCGCGTTCTGGAACGCGATGTGGAACAACACCAAATTCTTTGTCATTCACATGCTGCTGCAAAACCCGATCGGCCTGCTGCTGGCGACCCTGTTCAGCCTGAAGGGCCTGAAGGGCGAGCGCAGCTACCGCACGCTGATCTTCCTGCCGACGCTGCTGTCGGTGGTGGTGATCGGTTTTGTGTGGCAACTGATCCTGTCGCCGCTGTGGGGCGTGGGCGAGTCGTTGATGGACCGCGTCGGCCTGGCCGAATTCTTCGCGCCCTGGCTGGGGCAGGAAACCACGGCGCTGCTGACGATCGCGCTGGTTTCGGTGTGGCAGTACATCGGCATTCCGATGATGCTGATCTACGCGGCGCTGCTGGCGGTGCCGGAGGACGTGCTGGAGGCGGCGCACGTGGAAGGCGCCAGCGCCTGGCGCATCTTCTGGCAGATCAAGCTGCCGCTGATCCTGCCGACGCTGGGACTGGTGACGATTCTGACCTTCGTGGCCAACTTCAATGCCTTCGACCTGATTTATTCGGTGAAGGGCGCGCTGGCCGGACCGAACTACTCGACCGATATCCTGGGCACGCTGTTCTACCGCACCTTCTTCGGCTATCAGGCGCAGATCGGCAGCCCGACCATGGGCGCGGCGGTGGCTACGCTGATGTTCCTGATGATACTGATGGGCGTGGGCGTGTACTTCGTGCTGATCCAACGCAAGCTGACGCGCTTTGCGCTGTAAGGAGATGTGATGACTCAAGCTTTGATACGGCCTTTAGGTAAAGCCAGCGTGCACATGGTGCTGGGCGCCTACACGGTGATCGCGCTGTTCCCGATTGTGCTGATCCTGATTAATTCGGTGAAGTCGCGCGCGGCGATCTTCGCCAATCCGCTGGCGCTGCCGACGGTGGAGTCGTTTTCGCTGATCGGCTTCCAGAAGGTGCTGGCCAATTCGCACTTCCTTCTGTACTTCGGCAATAGCGTGTTCGTGACGCTGCTGTCGCTGGTGGCGATCCTGCTGTTCGGCGCGATGGCCGCGTGGGCCTTGTCGGAATACCGGTTCCCGGGCAACCGCCTGCTGGCGCTGTACATGGCCATCGGGATCATGATTCCGATCCGCCTGGGCACGGTGTCGATCCTGGAACTGGTGGTCAAGCTGGATCTGATTAATACGCTGACGGCGCTGGTGCTGGTGTACTCGGCGCAGGGCCTGCCGCTGGCGGTGATGATCCTGTCCGAGTTCATGCGCCAGGTGCCGGGTGAGCTGAAGGATGCGGCGCGCTGCGACGGCGTGGGCGAGTTCAAGATTTTCTTCCAGATCGTGCTGCCGCTGATTCGTCCGGCCATGGCCACGGTGGCGGTGTTCACCATGATCCCGGCATGGAACGATCTGTGGTTCCCGTTGATCCTGGCGCCGTCCGAGCGGACCAAGACGGTGACGCTGGGTGTGCAGCAGTTTATCGGGCAGTACGTGACGGACTGGAATTCGGTACTGGCGGCGCTGTCGCTGGCGGTGATTCCGGTGCTGATCATGTATGTGATTTTCTCCCGTCAATTGATCCGGGGCCTGACCTCGGGCGCGGTTAAATAAGAGGTGCGACATGGCTAAGGTAAGTTTAAAGAATCTGCGTAAATCCTACGACGGTAAAACCGATGTGCTGGCGGGGATCGATCTGGACATCCGCCACGGCGAGTTCGTGGTGCTGGTGGGGCCTTCGGGCTGCGGCAAGTCCACGCTGCTGCGCATGCTGTGCGGGCTGGAGAGCATCACCGACGGCGAGCTGTCGATTGGGGACCAGGTGGTGAACGATCTGCCGCCGGCGCAGCGCGGCATCGCGATGGTGTTCCAGAGCTATGCGCTGTATCCGCATATGACGGTGGCCAAGAACATGGCCTTCGGGCTGAAGGTGGCGGGCGAGAACAAGGCCGATATCACGCGGCGGATTGCGCATGCGGCGGGCATCCTGAAGATCGATCATCTGCTGGACCGGCTGCCGCGTGAGCTGTCGGGCGGGCAGCGCCAGCGCGTGGCGATTGGACGGGCGATTGTGCGCGAGCCGAAACTGTTCCTGTTCGATGAGCCGCTGTCGAATCTGGACGCGGCGCTGCGGGTGCAGACGCGTTTGGAGATCGCCAAGCTGCATCGGCAGCTGGACGCGACCATTGTCTATGTGACGCATGATCAGGTGGAAGCGATGACCTTGGGCGACAAGATCGTGGTGATGAACGAAGGGAAGATCCAGCAGGCGGGTTCGCCGCTGGAGCTGTATCAGCAGCCGCGCAATCTGTTTGTGGCGACCTTTATCGGGTCGCCGAAGATGAATCTGTTCACTGGCGTGGTCAGCTCGGTGTCGGAGGCGGGCTTGCGGGTGACGCTCAGCACCGGGCAGGTGGTGTTGGCCGAGGTGGAGCCGGGCAATGCGAAGGCGGGCGATGTGGTGACGGTGGGGCTGCGCGCGGAACATATTCTGGAAAATGCGCAGGGCGGCGAGGTGTTTTCTGGGCGCGTCAGCATCGTTGAGCATCTGGGCGAGGCTAATTTTATTTACCTGACCTTGCAGAACGGGCAGGACATGGTGGTGCGCGGCGATGGCAATAACAATGTGCGCATCGGCGAGCAACTGGTGGTGTCGGCGCATTCCAGCGCCTTCCATGTGTTCGATGCGGAGGGGCTGGCGCTGCGGCGCCGCAAGCCCGGCAATATGACTTCGGCCAGGCACGCGCTGGCGGCCTAGGCGCGCCACTTCATTCATTAAAACCCACGGCAAAGAGCCGGGGTCTGACCTTAGGGTCCGGATAGGGGCTGCGCCCCGCCTGTCCCGATGGGACAGGCCCCCAGATTTGCACCCTGGGTGTCGGGTGGATGCGGCGGCCCGCTAGCCATTGATAGAACGATTACCTTTCGTGCGGATTCACAGAAGGGAGGGCGGAGCTACGTCCGGCGCAAGGCAGCAGCAGTAGAAATATCAGCATCATCAGCAGGTAAAAAAACGAACCGCTCCAGGTTCAACCGTGGCCGCTGGGGCCACATTTTCGAGAAAACAAATAGGGGACAAGATGAATCACTGGATGAAAAAAGCCGTTCCGGCAGCAGCAGTACTGGTTCTGACGATGGGCCAATCTTTCGCGAGCGACGCCGAGGGCGAGTTCCACGGTTACTTCCGCGAGAGCGTCGGTTCCAGTTCCGGCGGACGCGGTCCGCAGAGCTGCTTCGGCTTGGGCGGCAACACCCAGCGCTACCGCCTGGGTAATGAGTGCGATGCCTACGGCGAGTTCGAATATCAAAAGGAAATAGCCAAGTCGGCCAACGGGGTGAGCTTCGTCGGCCACATCATGGCAGCCGTCTACAATCCGCAATCGGATGTGGCGGGCGCGGATCTGTCGCTGTCGAAGCTGTATGTGGAGGCGAAGGGGCTCGATGCGCTCAAGGGCGGCACCGCCTGGATGGGACGGCGCTACTATCAACGTCCGGACGCGCACATGCTGGACTGGCAGTACATCAATATGAACGGCACCGGCGGCGGTGTGGATCGCATTCCGATGGGCGTGGGTAAGTTCAGCTATGCCTTCTTCAAGGATAACGATGTGGTCAAGAAGTCGGCCACGCGCCAGATCCTGGGGTATCAGGACATCGCGGTCAACACCGATGGCGCGATCGATATCCTGGCGACCTTCATCCGTCCCGATTCGAACACGGCCGATGCGCACAGCGGCTGGCAGCTGACGCTGCTGCACAAGCAGGCCAAGGTACTGGGCGGCGGCAATGTGGTGGGCTTCCAGCACGGTGTGGGTCCGGGCACCGGCGCGGGCGGCCAGTGCTGCAACCGCATGGGTGCGACCGGTTCGATCGCGAATGGCTCGGACGTGACGCGCACGCGAATCTTCGACTCGCTGCAGATCCAGCCGACGGCCGACTTCAGCGCTGAGATGGTGGCGGTGATTCAGCGCGACAAATCGAACGCTTCCGGCGGCACCTCGACCTGGACCACGCTGGGCGTGCGTCCGGTGTATGCGCTGACCGACAATTTCAAGCTGCAGTTTGAATTGGGCACCGATCGCGTAACGTCGCCAACGGGCGGTGCGGCGGCACGCCTGACCAAGTTCACCTTCGCGCCGACGCTGACGATGGGCCGCGATTACTGGAGCCGTCCGGAGCTGCGCGCCTTTGTCACCTATGGCAAATGGAACGATGCGGCCACGGCGATGGTCAACAAGGCCAATGAATCCGGTCCGGTGTATGGCAATGGCACCAGCGGCACCTCGGTGGGCCTGCATCTGGAAGCCTGGTTCTAAGGCGAGGCAGTGGGGAGCTGGGCTGCGGCCCGCTCCCTGATACGGTTCAGGGCTGTTCCCGCTCCCGCTGTGCAGAAGGGGAGGCGGCAGCAGGACTGAAGGGATGCAGCAGCTGGCCGAGCAAATCGTCGTCCATGGCTTCATCGATGCCGTAGGCGCTGGGCCAGTTTTTTTTGTCGAGATAGTAGGTGCCAAACAGGCGGTCGAACACGGGGAACATGGGCGCGTAGTTCATGTGCCGGTGCTCGGGGCCGGTATTGTTGTGATGCCAGTGGTGGAAGGCGGGCGTGCTGACGATCTGCTCGATCCAGCCCAGGCGCCAACGTACATTGGCGTGAATGAAGTAACCCCACATGCTGCCGATCAGGGCCACCAGCAGCGGCACCCAGTCCAGCGTGACTCCGGAAGGCTGGGCCAGTCCGGTCAGGTACAGCGGCACGAAGCCGCACAGGCGCATGAACACCAGATCGATGGGGTGGGCGCGGCTGTTGACCAGCCAGTCCATGCTGGCGGCGCCGTGGTGCACGGCGTGAAAGCGCCACATCCAGCTCACTTCGTGCATCCAGCGATGTCCCCAATAAAATCCCAGCTCGGCCACCAGCAGCGCGCAGGGAAAGCGCAGCCAGAGCGGCCACCCGGCGACCCAGCCATGCAGGCCGGGCGGGACGAGATAATTCAATCCCAACACGAGCATGGCGATGGGCAGGGCGATCAGGCGGTTAGGCAGCAGGCTGGTCAGGAAGTAGTAGCCGAGGTCGCGTGCCAGGCCTTTGCGCAGCAGCCTTTGCGGGTGCAGGGCGAACAGGCGTTCCAGCGGGATCAGCAGGACGGCGAGCAGGATCAGGCCATTGGTGAATTTGATCAGGTCGAAGGCGAAGGGCGGCAATTGCTGCTGCAGCTGGCTGAGAAATTCCATGGGCCCTGGCGTAGAAGAGAAGGGTGCTGCCCGGCCGCGCGGCGCGGCCGGGGTGCTGCCGCATCAGGCTTTGCTGCTGCGGGCGCGGCTGCGCTGTTTCCATTTCCAGCCCAGCAGCAGGCCGCCTGCGCTGAGCAGCCAGACGGTGCCCGGTTCAGGCACGGCGATGATGCTCACGCCATCGAGGCCGGCCATCGGTGGATCGCCGGTGCCCATCGACATGAAGCTCAGTGTCTGCGTGGCGAAGTGGGCGGTGAAGATCATGGTTTGCTGTTTCCACGGCGAGAAGCTCAGCGTGGAGCCGTCGGCGTACATCATCGGCGTGATCTGGGTGTCGCCGCCCAGGGTGACGTGCCAGTTGGCGGTGACGGGGCCGGGCGTGGTGATATTGGGTTCGGTGTCCTGGGCCAGCGCCTGGTAGAAGGTCAGCTGGTACTGGTTGCCGGGCGTGAAGCCGCCGATGGTCTGGGTGATGGGCGAGTTATGGTAGTCGGCATCGGAGAGCACGAAGTTGCCGCCATCGGGGCTGGTCTGGGGGAAGGGACCGGCCAGGCCGACACCGGGGAACAGGGTGTTGGTGTACCACCAGCTGGGGGTGACCAGGGTTTCGCCGATGTCGGAGTTGGACCAGTTGGCCACGCCGGACAGGTAGAAGTAGTTGGTGCTGGCAGTGCTGACGTTTTCGAAGGAACCGTTCGCGACCATGTTGGCGCTGGCGGTATTGGTGGCGGCGGAAAGGGCGAGTACGGATGCCAGGGCGGCGAGCGTCCTGCGCAGGGTGGGCGGCTGTCTCATGGTGGCCTCTTGTCATGGGCAACGACAGTTTCCTGGGTCATTGCGGCCAGGGTTTGCTGTACATTGCGGCGTTGTCCAAGGGCAATGCCTAAGCCAGCAATACCATTTTATGATAGCAATTTTTACACGCTGAGTACAGTTGCAAGTCACTGGCCGAGGGCGCTTGTGGCGTGGTTGGTGACAGGCTGGCGGGCGACGGCGGGATCATGCCGATGCCGCGATTTGGTGTTGATTTTTTATTAAGTTAGCGTGCCGCTGCGCTGTTAGAACCCACGGCAAAGAGCCGGGGTCTGACCCATGGTCCGGAGAGGGGCTGCGCCCCGCCGGTCCCGGTGGGACCGGCCCCCAGGGGTAAGCCGTGGGTTTTAGCGAGGGCACCGGCACGCTAAGGTGACGGCATGACGATCAGGCGTCGACGGTGGCTTGCTGCAGGAAGCTGGCGATGACGGGATTGACGGCCGCGCCATGGGTGATCGGGGCCATGTGGCCGCCGGCGGTCTGGGCGGCGTCGGCATTGGGCAGGGCGGCGGCCAGCTGGGCCGCCAGCAGGCGGGTCGAGGCTGGGCTGTTCTTGCCCGACAGTACCAGCGCAGGCATGGTCAGGCTGGCCAGATCGGCCAGCGTGGCCGGTTCGCCCAGCAGGGCCTGGAAATCGAGCCTGACCTTGGCGATCTGCATGGTGAACTTGTCCTGCTGGGCCGCTGGCAGCGAGTCGAACACGCCGGGACGGTTCCAGTAGTCGATGAAGACGCGGGTGGCGTCCTGGGGCGTTGCCGCCGCTTCCAGCGTGGCGACGATCTGTTCGATTTCGATGCGGGCCGGATCGCTGGCCGACAGCAGGTGGAAGGCCACCGGCTCGAACAAGGTCAGCGACAGCACGCGCTCGCCATAGTCGCGCGCCAGGCGCAGGGCGGTGGCGCCGCCGTAGGAGTGGCCCAGCAGATGGAAGGGCTGGCCCACGTCGAGGTGGGCGGCCAGCGCGGCTTCGATCGCATCGACTTCATGGGCCAGCGTGAACTGGCCGTCGATCTCGGCCGGGAAGGGCGATTTGCCATAGCCGAGCAGATCGACGGCGATGCAGCGAAACTCGCTCTGTTGCAGGGCGATCAATTCATTCCACTGGGAACGCGAGCTCATGGAGCTGTGCAACAGCACGAGGACGGGCCGGGTGTCCGGCGGCAAGGCTTGGCTAATCATGTGGCGGGTGCTCGGAAAGGCAAACCGCGCATTATAGGCAAGTTCGGCGTCGCGGTCGATATTGCATTACAGTTTTCTGTAAATTATTACATTTTCCGTATCATTTCATGCGCAACGTGCTTGTTGGAGCGGCGGCGCCAAACGGGCTCGGAGATGACGCGGGCGATGACGCTGAAGGGGATCTTGCCGCTTTCCAGGAAGGCGGAGGCGACGGCGCGGCCATGGGTGTTGACCAGGGACAGGCCTTGCTCGACCACGTCGGCACTGTGCACATCCGGTCTGGATGAGTATGGGTTGTCACGCATGCTATGCCCCATTGCTGCCGCAAAAAGGAACACGCTAGCATGTCGCCTGGGAATGCGGCGCCACGCTGGGGCCGCATTGCCGACATTGACTTCGGTACTGCCGAGGCAGGGTGCCCGCGGTGGCGGGCTGTAAATTGTTTATTCCATTTTCAGCTGCGGGAGGGCTTGGGCGTAGGCGGCCAGCCGGGTCTGTTCTTCGGCGGTGAAGCGGGCGGCGCGCAGTGCCTTGTCGGCGGCGTCGGCGGGCTGGCCGGCGGCGCTCAGGCGGGCGCGCTCGCTTTGATATTCCTGGACCCGGCGCAGCCAGGCCGCTTCAGCCTGCTCGCGCTCGGCCAGGCGGGCGCTCTCATCGGCGGACAAGGTGTCGGCGCGCAGGCGCTCGATGATCTCGCTGCTGGCACCTTGCTGGCGCAGTTGCAGGGCACTACGCTCCAGCGCGAGCAGGCGGTTCGGCAGTGGTGCGATGCCAGGCTCGGGCGAGGAGGTGGGCACGGTGTCGAAGAACGATAGCGTGCGTGTAGCGTCAGTGGAACCCGTGCCGTTGGCGCGTGCGCCGGCGGGACGTGGTGCGGCGTGGGCGTTCAATTTGCCGTCGGCAAGGGCGGCGTCTTTCAGATGGCCTGCGGGCGGGCCGCTATCGGCGGGCTGGGATGCGGGCCAGGCCAGGTAGAGCAGGGCACCGGCCGTGACGGCGGCGGCCCAGGTGAGCAGGGATGAGGTGCGCATGCTGTCTCCATCTTTCCAACAATCGTCAGGAACGGCGGGCGCCGCCGGAGCGGGCCCGCCGCGGTTCAGCCCTTACAGGCCGTAGATGATGCTGCCGATGTTGTCATAGATAGGGAACACGCCGCTGTTACCTTGCTCCCAGCCGAGCACGTCAAAGTGATCGTAGTTGTCGTAGTAGCCGAGGTAGTTCCAGCTGCCGCGCACGGAGCTGCCGTCGTAGTTGCGCACAGGCTGGCCGTTGGGCGACTTCATGCTGACGGTGTTGACGACGCCATCGTTGCGGAACCAGCTGCTGTCGGTCGGCACGCGGCCTGCCGCTGACTGCACATACGAGCCCATGCCCGGCTGCAGGATCGCGGGCACGACCCATTCGCCGGCGGTGTTCTTCAGGAAGAAGATCATGTCGTCGCGGGCATACTGGTAGCTGCTGCTCTGGAAGGGGGCGATGATGCGGTCGGTACTGTTGCAGCAGAAGCTGCCCTGCTCGGTGGCGTCGCTGCCGATCGAGTAGTAGTAGACATTAGGCGAGGTCTTGACCCAGTTGTTCAGCTCCTTGGCGCCGTCCGGCCCCAGGTCCCACTGGGCCGCGTCATGGTTGTTGAGCGACCAGAACGGTGCGCCCTTGATGCGCTCCAGGAAATCCTTGAACGATTCGGCCGGGCCCTGGGCCAGGCCGAACTGTTCCAGCCGGAATTTATAGATGGCGCTGGTGCTGCCGCCCAGTCCGGCCGCTTCGACGATCTTGCCGGCCAGCTCGGAGACCTTGGGTACGAAGTCGACGATGACGTCGCGCAAGGTGGTGCCGTTGTGCGGAGTGGAAATGGTGGTGGCGCTCTTGACCCAGTTGATCTTGCCGCCGGTGTAGAGTTCGGCCGTGCCTTCGTTGCCGTTGGGCGAACCATTTTCCATCAGCTGGATCATGGTGCGGATGGTCTGGCCGCCCTGGCTGTGCGAGACCAGGTGGATGGGGTGGTTGGCATCCCAGGCCGGGTAGAGCGCCAGCGGGTAATGGTTGGGGTTGTTGTTGGGATCGGCGGCCCAGCATTTACCGGCCGGTTTCTGGATCGCGCCATAGGCTGCGGCCGAGGCGGTGTGCTTGATGCCGTAGTCGGCGCAGCCGCCCTTGATCTGGTAGTACAGCTCGACGGCGCGGTCCCAGTTGGAACTGACCGGGCCCACGGCGGCGGCATACACCTGGTGGCTGCTGCCGTTGCGCATGTGCGCGACCACGTCGTTGAAGCCGCCCCAGTAGCGGAAGCCGGTGCCTTGCAGCTCGTCCGGGCCGAAGCCGAGGAAGCCGTGCACCATGACGACCGGATAATTATTGGCGGCCTGCGCGAGCGGACCGGCGAGGCAGGCCGCGACGGCGAAGCCCAGTTGCGCGACGCATTGCGCGACACTTTGTGTAGCCCATTGTTTCATACTTGTCTCCATGAATTGGTCCCGATCGTGCGGCATGCTCGGCAAACGATTTGGCGGCGCTGCATCGTCGGGTAAGGTCATTTCAACATGAAAGGTGGAGGCGATCACGGCCGTTGCGCATCTTATCAGGCCAACAATAGTGCCTGGGAAGCCATGCCCGGGGGATATTGTTAAATGTGTCGGAAATTGACAACGGCGGTAATGATGGTGTCGTAGAGCGAGTATCCATGAGGTGAAATGTGAACTGACGATATCTTCATTTCCTAAAGGTAAAATTTGTGACGTCCCTGTTGATGTGAAAATACCAAGCATGTACTATTGAATTTCCTTTTTTATAACAACTCGAACGGGACACACCATGAACACCTTGATGACACGTTTGCTGGTCAGTGCCGGCCTGTGCCTGGGCCTGGGCTGGAGCGCCAGCGCCGGCGCGACCAATTACGATTTCAGCACCTTCTCGACCGAAGGCCAGAGCTACGAGAACCTGAGCATGGGCGATCTGCATTTCTCGTCCGAGGCGGGCAATCTAAGCTATACGGATGAGTATGGCGGCGGCCTGTTTAGCGGCACCGGTGCCGACAGCGACATCACCATTAGCTTCGCCCACGCGGTCAGCAATATCTCGATCCGCGCCGGTGACGGCGCCGGCGATCCCGACGCTTTCGGCATCACGGCCTATGCCTACGGCAGCAATGCGCTGCTGGGCACCTGGTACTCACCGGTCTTTGGCACGAATGCCGGCAACCAGTGGTTCACCTTGTCGATTCCCGCCGTGAATGTGGGCCGCATCGTGTTCGATCCCTGCAATGCGTCAGGCTGCCCGGGTTACTTGGGCGGCCAGGGAGGCGTGGTCTTGACCGACCTGAACGTGACGGCCGTTCCTGAACCGGAAACCTATGGCATGCTGCTAGGCGGCCTTGCGCTGGTGGGCGTGGCGGCGCGGCGCCGCCGCAACGCGGCCTGAGCGGAGGGCGTGGCCATGTGCCGCGCCATTGCTGACCCGTCACGATGCGCGCGGCGGGTCAGCTCGAAAGCATGAGATTTCTCTGTCGCGTTAGAGCAACGGGTGTGCGATGGCGCACAAGCGTCCGCGCCAAAGCGGCGTAGAGTAGAGTGCATGAACAACTCAAAAAAAGTGGCCGGCGTAGCCGGTTTGGCCAGCATGTTATGGCTGGCACTTACGGCTGCGGTTGCAGCTAATCAGCGTCGACTGGTCTTTAATCCGTCCACGCAGCGGGAAGTCGCACGCCCTGCCAGTTCGGGCCACCGTACCCGTCCCATTGTGCTGCGTTCGAACGACGGCACGCGCCTGTCCGGCTGGCTGATGACGCCGAATATCGTCGGTCCTCATCCCGGTGTCATTTATTTTGGTGGCCGCTCGGAAGAAGTGTCGTGGGTGGCGCGCGATGCGGGGCGCTTGTTCCCCGGCATGGCGGTGCTGGCCGTCAATTATCGCGGCTATGGCGATTCGCATGGCGACCCGGCCGAAGACCATATGATTGCCGATGGGCGCATGCTGTTCGACTGGCTGGCCGAACGCGCCCATGTCGATCCCAAGCGCATCGCGGTGGTCGGGCGCAGTCTGGGGTCTGGCGTGGCGGTGCAGGTGGCGCTGGAGCGCGATGCCCATTCGATTGTGCTGATCACGCCGTATGATTCGATTCTGGCGATAGCCAAGCGGCGCTTCCGCGCCATTCCGGTCGAGTATGTGTTGCGCCACCGGTTCGAGTCGGTCAAGTATGCGCCGGCGCTGAAGGCGCCCACCTATGTGCTGCGCGCGGCCTCGGACGATATCGTGCCGCATTCGCATACCGATCTGCTGGTGGCCAAGCTGGGGCAGTTGCACCTCGATGAGATCGTGCCCGATTCCGATCATTTGAATATTCCCTATCTGGAAGCGACGCAGTCGCGCATTGCCAGTTTTCTCAGCGGGCAGTTTAGCCGGCCGCGGGTTTGAGGCTGACGCTGGCGTGCCGCGGGCAGTAGATCAAACCCACGGCGTAAGCTTGCTTGCTTAGCGGGTTGGCGGCGGCACCTAAAACCCACGGCGTACCCCTGGGGTCTGACCCCAGGGTCCGAAGAGGGGCTGCGCCCCGCCGGTCCCGATGGGACAGGCCCCCGGCTCTTTGCCGTGGGTTTGAGCGAATGCCGGCGGCACTCAGGTGATGGGACTTCGTGGCGGCGCTCAGGCGGTGCGATCAAGCATGTCGCATTCGCCGTAGCCGCCGTCCACTTCAAGGCTGGCGCGGCACTGTAATCACAATCTGCTGCGAAGCATCCCAGCTGCGGGCGCTGGTGTCGAGCCGGAACACGGTAAACGGCACCTGGCCGATCAAGTCGCCCTTGCCATCCCAATCCGCGCCGGAGTAGGCGCCGCTGTAATCGACCTCGACGCCCTGCCTGACCAGGGCCAGCGCGGCCTTGATCGCCTCCGGCCGCACCGTTTCTCCGGGCGCGTTCATGACCGCGCGCAGGCTGTCGCGCACTTGCGCGCCAGTGGGCGATTTGCTGCTCGTCTGTAATCCCGCCCTTTCGATCGCCAGCGCCATCAGCATGACGATATCGTAGGTGGGGGCGGTGAAGTCCTGCGGTTCGCTGCCGTACTGGGCCAGATAGCTGCTGCGGAAATGCTGGTAAGCGGTATTGCCGTAGGCGCCGATGGTGGCCGCCGAGCCGATCGCGCCGCCGGCAATCTTGCCAGGGTCGGCCAGGTTGTCGAGGAAGGTCTGGTTGCCGGCCGCCGTGCCGGGCAGCAGCCACAGGCCGGCGTACTGATAGGGCAGGGCTTCGTTGAGGACGTTGGCGGATATGTCGGCCGCCAGGATGCCGTTGAGGATCACATCGGGCGCGGCGTCCATCACCTGCTTCAGGTAGGGGGCGAAGCCGCTCTTGAGGCCGAAGGGGATGCGCACCGTGGCCACTACCTGGCCGCCCAAGGCCTGGAAGGCGGGCGAGAACAGATTGTTCAGGCCGGTGCCGAAGGCGTCGGCCTCGTTGACCAGCACCACGGCGCGGCGCTTGCCGGCGTCGAAGGCGAGCTTGGCCAGCACCGGGGTGGCGTCGACGTCGGAGACGCCGACGCGGAAGATCAGGTCGTCGTCGGCGACGGTGCTCAGCGTGGGCGAGGAGCTCGATTCGGTCAGGATCGCCACGCCCTTGGCACGCGCCAGCGGCAGCAGGTTGAGCACGCGGGTGGAGGTGGAGACGTTGAGAATGGTGACGCCGGCGTCGAGCAGTTGCTGGCCCATGTCCTGGGCTTCGGCATTGTCGCGCGCGACCAGGGCGATGGCGTTGAGGCGCTTGCCGAGTACGCCGCCGGCTTCGTTGATCTGGCGCGCCGCCAGCAGAAAGGCGTCGCGGGTGGAGGTGCGCCAGCCGACCGAGCCGATGTTGATCGCGTCCGGATCGAGCATGGCGCGCACCGGGTTGGCGGGCAGGGCGGTAGCGGCATCGCCGCCGCCCCCGCCGCCGCAAGCGCCCAGCAGCAGTGTCAGCAGCAATGCCGGCAGCGCCGCGCGCACAGAGCGCGGCGGATGGCGCTGCGCCGTGGCCACAGCGGCGGCGTGCGCGTTGCCGTTGGCGCCGGCCGCCATGCTAGAAGCGGTATTCATAGTGCAATCCATAGCGCCGTCCTAGCGAAGGGTAGTCGATGCCGCCGACGCCGGGATCGACGTAGCGGCGGTTGGCCAGGTCGCGCACCTGCAGGCGCAGCAGCGCGCGCGGGCTCCATTGCCAGCGCGCCGTGAAGGTGCTGTCGACGTAGCCGGCCAGGCGGTAATCCTGGTTGGCCAGCAACACATTGGCGGTGGCGGCGGGGCGCGGGCCGACCAGGCGGTTGTCCAGGCTGAGTGTGAGGCGCTGTTCCAGCAGGCTGGCCGACAGGCCGAGGTTGGCGCTGTTGGCGGGAAACAGTTCGCCATCGGGGCGCTGGGCCAGCGGGGCCAGGGTATAGCGGTTCAGGCCGCGCTGGCTGTTGGCGTGGCTGACATTGGCATAGGCATGGAACCAGCCTTGCTGGTAGCGCAGCTCCAGCTCCAGGCCGTTGACGCGGCTCGCGCTGCTGTTGCGTGCGACCAGATTGAAGAAGGCCTGTTCCAGCGTGACCAGTTCGCTGACCCGGGTGTGGTACAGGGCCAGCGTGGCATTCCAGTGCGGCGCCGGCGGCGTGCTCAGTTGCAGCTCGGCGGTGCGGGCTTTCTGCGGCGCCAGATCGGGGTTGCCGCGCAGGTCGCCGGGCTGGACGGCGGTGCGGTACAGCAGTTCGGCCGAGGGCGCCTGGAAGGCAGTGCCGCCCAGCAGTTTTAGCCCCCAGTGGCCGGGCAGGCTGCCGACCACGCCTGCGCGCAGCGAATACTGGGCGCCGTAGACGGAGTGGCGGTCGCGCCGGCCGCCGGCGATCGCTTGCCAATCCTGGAGCCAGGGCAGGGGGAACTGGTATTGCAGATACAGGCCGGTATTGCGCAGGATGCGCTGGCCCGGCGGGCTGAGCTGGAACACGCTGCCGTCGGTCAGGCTGAGCCTTTGGTAGGATTCCAGCGTTTCGCGGTCGCGCGACAGATCGGCCCCCACCAGCAGGCTGGTCTGCGGTCCCGGCTGCCACAGCCATTCGGCGCTGGCGTCGACGGCCTGGTAGCCCATGGTGCGCAGCAGATAATAGTCGGGCGCGCCGGTACGTATGCGGTCGGCGCCGGCGGGATGGCCTTCGCCATAGCTCAGGCTGGCACGCAGCTTGTGCTGGGCGGCCAGTTGATGGCTGAAGTTGACGCGGGCAAAGCCTTGCTCCAGGGCGACATGGCTGGGCGGACGCAGCAGGGGGTTGAGGCTGGCAAACACATAGTCGCTATCCTGGCGCTGCCAGAACAGGGCGCCGTCCACCTCGTCGCGCGCGCCCTGCCAGCCGCCGCGCAGATAGGCGCTGCGCGGGCTGGACTGGTCTTGCGGCGCGCTGGCGCGGCTGGCGTAGCGGGCGTAGTCGGGCGAGATGCGCGGCAGCGCCAGGCCGGCGCGGTCTTCCTCGGCCGCCTGCAGGCCCCAGGCTAGCCAGCGGCCGGGCTGTTCGACGCTGCCGCTGGCGGCCAGCACGCTGCTGCTGCGCCCGCCGCTGCCCTGTTCATGGCTCAGGGCCAGGCGCTGGGCCGTGCCGTCGCGCCGGGTGATGATGTTGACGGCGCCGAGCAAGGCGTCGGCGCCATACAGCACGGAGACGGGGCCGCGCACGATTTCGATGCGTTCGATCATCTGCATCGGCAGCAGTTCCAGGCCGATCAGCTGCTGCTGGTTGCTGCGGAAGGCGATAGGCTGGCCGTCGAGCAAGATCTTGATGGCGCGGCTGGCCGACTGGGCGCCGGCATTGATGCCGCGCACGCCGAAGTTGTGGTTCAGGCGGTCGTTGCTTTCGACCAGGCCGGCCACATGGGACAGGGCGTCTGCCACGCTCTGGTAGCCGTAGCGGGCGATGTCGTCGGCGGTGACCAGGGTGACCACGGCGGGCGTGGCGTACAGGGGCACGGCGGTCTTGGTGGCGGTCAGTACCTTGACGTTGCGCAGTTCGTCCAGGCTCATGTCGAAGGCGGCTTCGCCATTGCGCTCGGCGTCGTCGGACGCGGCCAGCGCGGCGCCGGGCAGGCCGAGCATGGACAACAAGCTCAGCAGTCGAAAGGCCGCCAGGCAAGGGCGGCGTCCGGGGCGGGGAATCGCCGGACGGGATGGATAGGCGGTGCGCTCGTTCAAGTAGCATCCTCTCATCACTGCGCTGCAAGGGATTGCATTCCAGTATTCACGAATTCGACTGGCATCACAAGAAACAATTCGGAAACAGTTCGGCGCCAGCGCCCGCCATTGGCGGACGGCTTCGCCCTTTGGCCGGTTCGGGAGGGCGCCGCCTCCTGCGGGGCGAGGGCGGGCCGGCGCCGCCTGTCTGTAAAACGCAACGGCGGCGCCATGCCCTGGCCTAGCATTCCGAATATTCAATGACTATTCAATGAGTATTCCATGGATACCGCCTGCCAAAAAAACGCGCGCACGGGCCCTTGATTCAGCTAGAATCGGCCTTAGCCTGGAGCAATATATCCGAGCCGAAAGGATAGGTGAGCATGACGATCATGCAGGGTGCGTTAGCGCGCCTGCGTTGCTGGATGCGCTGTCTGTTACCCGCCCTGGTGTGCCTGCCCGCCGGCGCCGACGAGGCCGCACCGCTGCCCGAGCAGCAAATCAAGGCCGCCTATATCCTCAATTTCACCCGCTATGCCAGCTGGCCGGCCAGCGTGCTGGCCGATCCGCGCGCGCCGCTGATACTGTGCATGATGGGTTCGGGCACGAGCGAGATCGCGCGCCACCTCTACAGCCGCGTGGCCGGCGCCCATCCGCTCGAACTGCGCAACCTGGCGCGCATCGAAGACAGCGGCCCCTGCCACGCGCTCTACCTGGGCGCGAGCGAGCGCAGCCGCCAGGCCCTGCTGCTGGCCCAGCTGCGCGAGCAGGCCGTGCTGACCATCGGCGATTCGGCCACCTTCCTGGCCGACGGCGGCATGATCAGCCTGGTACTGGTCGATGGCAGCATCCGTTTCGAAGTCAATCTGGCGGCCGCCAAGCATTCCGGCATGAGCCTGAACCCGCGCGTGCTGGCGCTGGCCGAACGGGTGCTGGGCGGGGGCGGCAAATGAGGCGCTGGCGCAATGTCCTGGCGCGGCTGCACGATCTGCCATTGCAGCGCAAGCTGCTGCTGGTGTCGGTGGCGACGGCCTTCGTGGCGATGCTGGCGGCGCTACTGGCGCTGGCCTCCTACGACGTGCTGGTGGCGCGCCCGCGGCTGGTGCAGGACTTGTCCGGGCGCATGGATCTGGTGTCGCTGAACCTGGACGTGGACTTGAATTTCAATGACCGCGCCGACGCCAGGCGCACGCTGGAGGCGCTGCGCGGCACCCCCGACATCCAGGGCGCCTGCCTGTTCGACACCCGGCATGCGCTGTTCGCCAGCTATAGCCGCAGCAGCAGCGCGCGCTGCGTCTGGCCCGGCGCCAGCGCAGGGCGCAGCCACCGCTTCCACGGCGCGTCCCTGATCATGCTGGCGCCGGTGCAGTTCGAGCGCGAGGTGGTCGGCTATCTGCAACTCGAATATGCCTTGCCGGTGCTGGCCAAGCGGGTGCGCCAGTATGGCCTGGTGCTGGCGGTGGTGCTGTTGACCCTGGTGGTGGGCAGCCTGCTGCACGTGCTCAGCCTGGGACGGCTGGTGACCCGGCCGGTGCTGGCGCTGTCGCGCGTGGCCGACCGCGTCACGCGCGAGCAGCGCTATGACTTGCGCGCGCCGGTGGCGGCGGGCGACGAGGTCGGGCGCCTGGCCGAGGCCTTCAACACCATGCTGGGGGCGATCGCGGCGCGCGACACGGCGCTGCGCCTGAGCCAGTCGCTGCTGCAGAACATCGCGGAAAATTCCTCGGCCGTCATCTACATCAAGGATCTGGAGGGGCGCTATGTGATGGTCAACCAGCGCTTCCGCCAGATCGTGCCGGCCGGCGCGCCCGATCCGGTGGGCCGGCTCGACGCCGAGCTGTTTCCGGCCGAGGCGGTGGCGCTGATGCGCGCCAACGACCAGGCGGTGCTGGCGTCGGGGGTGCCCTTCAAATACGAGGAAAGCGTGCCCAGCGGCGAAGGCGCGGCGCGTTTCTATATCTCGGAAAAATTCCCCCTGCTCGATGAACACGGCAATGCCTGGGCGGTGGGCGGCGTGTCGACCGATATCACTGAACGCAAGCGCGACGAGGTCGAGCTGCTGCGCTACCGCGACAGCCTGGAAGAACAGGTGAGCCAGCGCACCGTGCAGATGCAGGACGCCAACCGCGAGCTGGCCGCATCGCTGGAAACGCTGCGTCTTGCCCAGGACGAGCTGGTGCGCAGCGAGAAACTGGCCGCGCTCGGTTCGCTGGTGGCCGGCGTGGCGCACGAGCTGAACACGCCGATCGGCAACAGCCTGCTGGCCGTGTCGACGCTGGTCGACCAGACCCGTGCCTTCCGCCGCGCCTGCGAGGACGGCATCAAACGCTCGACTCTGCAGAACTTCGTGCAGGATATCGAATCGGGCGGCGACATCGTGCTGCGCAATCTGCACCGCGCCATCGACCTGGTGGCCAGCTTCAAGCAGGTGGCGGTCGACCGCGCCACCTCGCAGTACCGCCAGTTCGCGCTGAGCGACCTGCTCAACGAGATCCTGCTGGTGCTGGTGCCGACGTTTAAGAAAACCGGCATCCGCGTGCGCCAGGAAATCCCGGCCGGGATACTGATGCACAGTTATCCGGGGCCGTTCGGCCAGGTGCTGATCAATCTGATCAACAATGGCCTGACCCATGCGTTCGAGGAGCGCAGCGAGGGCGATATCTGCATCAGCGCGCGCCAGCTCGACGAGGGCTGGATCGAGGTGTGCGTGGCCGACAATGGCAGCGGCATCGCGCCGGAGAATATGCGCCGGATCTACGATCCCTTCTTCACCACCAAGCTGGGGCGGGGCGGTTCCGGCCTGGGGCTCAATATCGTCTACAACATCGTCTATGGGCTGCTGGGCGGGCGCATCGAGGTCAGTAGCGCCTTGGGCAGCGGTACCCGTTTCATTCTGACCCTGCCGGCCAGCAGCCCGGACGGAAGCCTTTGACAAGCGCGGCCGTCATGCCGATACTGGGCTTATCGCCAATCACCGGCCCTGGCGGGCCGCAAAGGAGCAGCATGGATAGTAGGCGGCGGGCGTTACTGGGCCTGATGCTGGCGCTGGGGGCCGGCGGCAGTGTCGCGGCCGCGGTGCCGGTGCAGGACGATGATGGGGTGGCGCCGCACGAGTTGCGGATCGGCATGGCCAACGCGCTGACCGGGCCGGCCGCCGGCCTGGGCCTGCAATTGCGCGCCGGGGCCAATGCCTATCTGAGCAAGGTCAACGCCCTTGGCGGCGTGCATGGCCGCCGGCTCAAGCTGATCAGTGTGGACGATGGCTACGACCCCACCCAGTCGGTGCTGGCCACCAAGGCCCTTATCGGGCAGCACAAGGCCTTCGTGCTGTTCGGCTATGTCGGCACGCCGACGTCGGCCGCCGCGGTGCCGCTGGCGCAGGCGTCCGGGGTGCCCTATCTGTTCCCGTTCTCGGGCGCCCAGTCGCTGCGCAACCCGGTGGTGCCGGTGGTGTTCAATCTGCGCGCCTCGTATTACGACGAGGCCGAGGCGCTGGTGGCCCACCTGAACGGCGAGCTGGGCCTGAACAATATCGGCGTGTTCATCCAGGACGATGAATATGGCGAGGCCGGCAAGGCCGGGGTGGTGCGCGCGCTGGCCAAGCGCAATCTGAAACCGAGCGTGGTGGCGCGCTACGAGCGCAATACGCTCAAGGTGGAGGCGGGCCTGAACCAGTTGATCAAGCAGGCGCCGGAAGCGGTGGTGTTCTTCGGCACTTACCGGCCGCTGGCGCAGCTGGTCAAGAAGGCGCGCGCGGCGGGGCTGAAGACGCGCTTTCTGACGGTGTCCTTCATCGGTACCAGTGAATTCATCAAGCATGCGGGGGCGATGGCCGAGGGCGTGGTCATCAGCCAGGTCTTCCCCTCGCCCGACAGCGGCAGCGAGGCGCTGATCCAGCAATACCAGGCCGACGTGGCGCCCGGTGCGCGCAACTATGGCTCGCTCGAAGGCTATGCCGACGCGGTGGTGCTGGTGGAGGCGCTCAGGCGCTGCGGCCCGCAGCCGAGCCGGGCCCGGCTGCTGAAGGTGATGGAGGAGCTGACGCTGGACCTGGGCGGCTTGCCGGTGGCGTTCAGCGCCCACCAGCATCAGGGCATGGACAGGGTTTACCTGAGCTGGGTCAGGGATGGCAAGGTGGTGCCGCTGCCGAAGAAATGAGCTCAGGCACCGTGGCGCGTCAGCGCGCCACTGGCCGAATGCAACTGCTTGTGCAGCTTGCGCAGGCAATACCACACGCCCACCGTCACCAGCGGCACCATCATGCCGGTCAGGATGTCCGGATTGACGGGCAGATTGGTCGCCTTCATGGCCTTGCCGGCATAGCCGACCAGACCCAGCAGGTAGTAGGAAATCGCCACCACCGACAGGCCTTCGACGGCTTGCTGCAGCCGCAGCTGCTGGGCCGCGCGCGCGTCCAGCGATTGCAATATCTTGCGGTTCTGGCGTTCCTGCTCGATGCCGACGCGGGTGCGCAACAAATCATTGCTGCGCGCGATACGCGTGGCCAGCGCTTCCTGGCGCTGCGCCACCGAGGTGCAGGTGTTCATCGCCGGCGCCAGCCGCCGGCCCATGAATTCGGCCAGGGTGGGCATGCCTTCGATGCGCACTTCGCGCAACTCCTGGATGCGCGCCTGCACCAGGCTGAAGTAGGCCTGCGAGGCGGCGAAGCGGTAGCTATTGTTGACCGACAGCTTTTCCAGCCGCGCGGCCAGGCTGGTGATCTGGTGCAGCAGGTTCTGGTCTTCGCGCGCGTCGACGCTGCCCGAGGGATGGTCGGCCTGCACCAGGGCGGCGGTCAGTTCGGCCAGTTCATTGTCGATCGCGTTCAGCGCGGGCTGGCTGGCTTCGGCCTGCGGCAGGCCGAGCAGGGCCATCATGCGGTAGGTTTCAATTTCCAGCAGGCGGCCGACCAGGCGGCCGGCCTGGAATTCGCGCAGGTTCAGGTCGCGCACGACGAAGCGGCTGAAGCCGTCGGGCTGGATCAGGAAGTCGGTCCAGACTTCGGCGCCATTGCCGACCGAACCGCCGACCAGGGATTTGCCTTGGAACACGTCGCGCAGGGCGTCGACGTCGGTGGCATGGTCGGGCGCGCTATTGCTCAGCACCACGTGGGCGGCGACGATGATCTTGCCGTACAGGCTGGTGAGCCATTCCTGCGGCACATGCTGCAGCGGCGAGCGCGCGAAGGCTTGCTGCCAGTCGCCCTGTTCCTCGCCGCGCTCGACGAAGGTGTAGGTGGCGAACTCGGTATGGCATTCCCATTTCAGGCGGAAGCGGCCGAAATCGTGATAGAAGTAGCGCGCCTGGGCGTTCGGCACCGGCACGCCATAGTGCTTGCACAGCTCCTGCAAGATGCGGTGCTGGTTGGCGCGGTGGTTCTGCTGCGAGGAATGCTCCTGCGGCGCGTACAGTGCGAAGTGGGTCAGCGTCTCCGGCGCCTGCAGTTGCAGGAAAGGACGCGAGTGGATTTCCGCCGCGAGCGGCACGCGCATGGCGTGGTTCAGTTTGGCGAAATCGGCATTGGCACGGTAAGCGACAGGCATGGCCCCCCCAGTAATTGCATCAAAATAAAACTTCCTTGTTGCAATGCAGTATAGCGATACCGCTATGCCGGCACAAGGCGGCAGCGGCTATAGCATTTATGCGGCGCGCTGATGTGGCCACGGGTCTGGCCCGCCCTTGCTGGGGGACGGGCCGGCGATACCGATAGCGGGATCGCGCCAGGTCAAAATATCATCGGGGCGGGGCGCTGGCGGCCAGCGCGGGCGGGGCCGTGTCAAACTTGCCAAAAATGCCAGCCAACTCCTGCGGCCGGCGCGCCAGATAGGCATCGTAGTACAGCGCGCTGCCGCCGGCACCGAGGTGGCCGCGGTCGTTGTGGGCGTACAGGGGCACGCCCTGGAGCGCCGACTGGCAGCGCTGGCCGTCGCAGGGGATGTCGTAGGTGTGGACGAAGGATAGCGCCGGGTGGCGCTGGCGCAGCCCTTCCAGGATCGCGGCGGCCACGGCGTGGTTGGCGCGCGCGTACTCCTGCGGGTAGCTGCAATCGGCCTTGCGCAGATGCGGCAGGAACAGCTTGTTCGATGCGCAGTTTTCCAGTTCAGGCGGCAGGATGGGGGCGTCGTCGAACAGCACCACGCGCTTGCCGGCGGCCTGCAGGGTGGTGATGGTTTCGCTCAGCAGGCGGTCGATATCGCCCGGCAGGTAGCCGTGCAGCGACGGCGCGGGAGGCGTGCCGGCGCTGCCGCTGGCCGGGTTGGCGTACAGGTCCCAGATGGCCGACATGATCACCACCTTGATCTCGGGCCGGGCCAGGATGTGGCGCATCATTTGCTGGTTGTGGTCGCGGCAGGCTTCGCTATGCGGCTGAAAAGTCGGGTCGCCGGCCTTGGCCGGGCTGTCGGCCACCGGCGCGCACATGGTAAAGGTCATGTCGTGGATGCGCAGGTGGTGGTCCTTGCCGAGGCGGTCGACAAAGTCGATCAGCTGGTAGCCGTGGCTGTCGCCGAGGAAGACGGCCTGCTCGTTTGATGCCAGGTCGCCGGCGCTGCAGTCGGCGGCGCTGGTGATGGCGCGCTTGCTCCAGCAGCGGTCGGCGCGCCTGGTCTTGAACACGGTGTGACCGGCCTGCAGGTAATCGTTGCGGATCGCCTCGGGATAGAAGCGGGCGAAGTTGTCGGTCTTCTTGGCGGCGGCCACCAGCGCGCCGAGCAGCACGATCGGCAGCAGGAACAGGATGGCGATGGTCTTGCCCTTGGGCCAGCGCACGGTGCGCAGCGGCTGTTCGATCAGGTAGTGGGTGGGGATGGCCAGCAGCAAGGTCAAGGCCAGTCCGGCGGCCAGCCAGGCGTCCGAGCCGAGCTGGAATTTGCGCAGCGCGAACAGCACCGGCCAGTGCCACAGATACAGCAGATAGGACAGTTTGCCCAGGTACACGGCCAGCGGATTGGCCAGCAGGGCATTCAGATAGCGCGCGCGGCGCGGGCCGGCGCGGGCCCCGGCCCCCC
>JABTBR010000120.1 GCA_013284265.1 Oxalobacteraceae bacterium
GCTAACAAAGACAGCCACCGCCGGGCAGCATAACCGTCGTTAAGTGCGACAACTAGCTTGACACTGACCGTCATTCGGACACGAGCTCATCTATCAACCAAGGGAACGGACTGCCAAAGCTCAGGCCGTGTCCATTTGCCAGATCTGACCCCGGTGCTTAAAGCTCAGGCCGTGCCCATTTGCCAGATCTGACCCCGGTGCTGCGGACCGCCAAAGCTCAGGCCGTGTCCATTTGCCAGATCTGACCCCGGTGCTCGGTGCTGGACCCCGGTGCTGCCGGTGCTGTGACCCCGGTGCTGCCGTGACCCCGGTGCTGCGGTGCTGCCGTTTGCCAGATCTGACCCCGGTGCTGCCGGTGCTGCTGTTCTACCGCCAAGTCGGACAACCAGTGGCGGGTCAAGTCGGACATCTGTTCTCCGATCCGGACGTCTGATTGCAACGGGAAGTAACCGAATCGAAGGTCCGCTTCCGCCCAAAAGCCGTCACTTGCAATTTTAAATCAACTAGCGACCTGTCTTTCAAGAATCACCGTTTTCTTTGCTATGGTCGACCAAAGTAACGAGTCCTCCGGAACATCGGACTTAGACCAAGCCTCATTATCAAAGCCGGGTAAAGACTTCAAAGCATCGAGAATTGCGGTGCCATAGAGGATATTTTCCTCAAGTCTGGCGTTACCGTCCAAGGACTTCACACGAAGCGTGCAAGCGGACTCGCCGCCGCCATCAATCATTGAACTTGCCACAATTTGATAAATCGATTTATACCTAATGAATTTCGTCCTTCGAAGCTGATGATGAAAGACAAATCCATCATCCTTCATTTCAACACCGTAGAGGAGGAATCGTTCCGGAAGCAAATGCAGAAAACCCAACATCAACATTAGTGCCCCAAGTATTGAAGTACCCATTACACCAACTGGCCAAAACCCTAACCGGTTGTCATCGATAAATAAACAGACTAGTCCAAAAGTGGACACGACAATGAATGTCCATGCCTCTCTACGAGGGAGTTTCATGCTTCGCAATAAAATGGTTTCTTTGCGCAATTTTAACTCCGAACGTATCTAATTTTCCCAAGTGGCAGCTATTGGCCGATTGAGGTCACTTCAATCCCTTAGTGTGCTTTCAAGGCTCTAATTGAAGACTTCATTTCCCACGAAACCAATTGGGACGTTGGGACAGGCCTCTTGTATGACTGAAATCGTTTCGTTATGACGTTCAGGCGAGATGCTACCTTCTTGTATCAAACCGATTGCGTCGGGGCGAGACATCGTCCTTAGCGCGGTCGCCAATTGAGCGGAAGTAGCGTATGTGCGGCTATTGACAACAAAGCTATCTGATTTGACTTTCACTTGAAGAACTTTCTGCTCTTTCGGTTGCGAACAGGCAGTCAATATCGTCGAAAATAAAATGAACAATAATTTAACGTTATATTTCACCGCTTCCCCCAACGATAAACGAAAACGTTCAGATGACTGGCTGCTCTTGGCCGAAATTGGCCAGCTGAGGCATGAGCATCAATCACTGGTTTCCAGACTGGGAATTCAAGAGAAGAGCTAAATCGTCAATCTTTTTCTCAAGCTTCAGATTCGATGCCCCAATGAAAAACCAGATACATGCGAAATTCACCAATGGAATCAACGCAAGGATGGTCCATTTTGTCACGTTGCGCCCTTTTTCCTTCGCTAAAAGGTGCGCAGGTATAGCCATAAGCAGCGACATTAATATTAAAGGGATAAATGAAATAAAAATACTTGGGTTGCTATTGGCCATCGATTAAATCCTATTCTCATTTACGTAAATAATTATATTGACTCATCCTGCCAACAGCAGTAGTGTCTGGCCGAAATTTCCCGGTATCCATGAAGGATAACATCTTGCTCATCCGAAAAATACGCGAAATCTCACAACCCTGAATGCGCTACGCTTGACTGTGCTGAATGAGAATTCATGAGAATACTCAGCTGTGCACGCAAAAACCTTACTCGTCTAAACGCTGCAGCCGGCACCAGGAAACACCCCAATTGTCTTTTTCGTGATACTGCAAGCTTGATTGATACAGGCCAGGCGCAAGCCACAGTAAAGCT
>JABTBR010000121.1 GCA_013284265.1 Oxalobacteraceae bacterium
TGCAGCTTTTAGCCATTGATATTCATGCGCTGGGTATGCGTCCAGCGGTGATCGGAAGCGGAGACTGCGGAGTTATAAGTGCGGTAAGTCTGCCCTTCACCTGGCCATGGATTCATGATGTAGACGTAATTCACGCCATTCATCGTTTCATAGCCACGCCCCACCATGATGTGCCCACCGCCATTGGTCCAGCCATAGCGAATCACAAAAGGCCGGTTCGCATTGATGTCGGAAACGACAGAATTCCACGACGATGCCACGCTGTACGCGGTGTTCGGCACCCCCCAGGCATTCAAAATATTCTGCACGCTGCCATTGCTGCCGTACATACTGTTCGGTTGATTGGCATAGCTGTTCCAATTAAAGGTTGAATTGCCGCAGGCATAGTTCAGTCCATAGGCCCAATTCACGATCTGGCACTGGCTGGGCGTCTTCGAATAGTAGTTCAGCACCGCTTTGCTTGAGCCGGCCCAGCACCACTGGCTGTGTTCCTGGGTAACCAGTGGCACATTCAATGTGCGCCACTGCGCAAATACCGATGGCAATACCAGCATCAGGCCAGCCGCAAGCAGGCCACGTTTCAATTGCTTGTTCATCTGAATTCCTTTGTTGTGGGTGCCGGTGGCTTAACGCATCGCGTCCATATTCTTGCGCACCGCTGCGCGCAAAGGCTCAAGCAGTTCGCTCGCATTGAGCAATCCGTCCGAAGCGCTGGCAAGCGCGGCGCCTTTATTCTCGCGCTGCTGCAGCAGTAGCGATTGACGGGCCGAATGCAAGGGTGCGAAGCGAGCCTGGCCATCCTGGCCTGACACTTCCAGGAAATCGGACTGAGCCTGATAAACACGGATGAAGCGTACGTTCGAGCGGCTGCCGTTGGCGTGGAAGCCCATCGCCGCATCGACATCTTTGGCCAGCACGGCTGCACCGTAAGCGCTGGTCTCCCATTTCCCGTCGACCTGCTCGACGGTCGCCATGCCGATAGGCTGATCATGCAGGGTAATCAGGAAGCGCCAAATCCCGGTGGGCTTTGCCAGAGAGCGCAGTTCCGAGCGGCCGGCAAGAATGTCTGCAGGGGTGATGGTGTAGACCGGGAAACCGTAAGCAATTTTGGCATCCTTCAGATCCTGCACGTCATTCACCTCAAGCGGAAATCCGATCGGCAAGCCTGCGCTTCTTGATTGCACGGTGTGCTGAATGAATTGCGCCAGGTCCTTTTGGGCGATGGCGCTGGCCGCCTGCAAGGAAATGGAGGCCGTTTGATTTCGACTTTGCAAAATGGATGAGTCGCTTTGGGCGAACAGCTGGGGGGATGCCAAACTCAGGCTGATGCAAACTGCCAGTTTAAACAGGACGGGCTGCGGGTAGAAGCCCGACGGTGATGTGAGCCGCATTATTACTGTCTCCTCTTGTGGATTAGACTGCAAGGTGGGTACTCAGGTTTGCTCGATGCGCACCGCAAAGGTGCAAAACACACCTGAGTTTTTCGATTCTACATATCTAATTTGCAAGCTTAGCGAAGTTTAATTGTTTTCTTTGCCTTGTTGCACATGAACCACCCAGAAGTCCTTGCTAATGCGGCCGTGCTTTGCTATAGTTCGCCTCCCCGGAAACGGTGTGTTGCAGTGATTGTAAAATCCAGCGACGCAGAATGTGAAGGGGGTGAAAAAGAGGGTTGACGAAATAGCGGAAACGCTGCATACTCTTCCTTCTTCGCAGATGACAAACAAAACGCTTTGTCAAGGGTTGAAAGCCCAACTGCAGGCAGTACCGAATAAAGTTCTTTAACAATTTACAGTCGATAAGTGTGGACGTTTGATGAAAGTGCACATGAAGCCTTCGGGTTTCATGAAACTTAAAAAATATCAAATGTTCACAAGAAGTAATGAAATAGGACGCTTCGCAAGAAGTGGCCTGTCAGTATTTTGAGTGAGCGACCCCTTAGCAATAAGGGTGG
>JABTBR010000122.1 GCA_013284265.1 Oxalobacteraceae bacterium
GTGGAGCTTGCACGTAAAGGAAAAGGGGCGGAGCCCATCACTCCCGCGAAGCTGCGAAAGCAAGGTATCAATGTCTTCATGGGTTCGCTTTGGACCTGTGCGGATATCGATGGACGGTTAAGAACCACGGACTATGAAGAAATCTATATCCACACCAAGGTGGCGGTTGTGGACGATGCCGCGTTCACAATTGGCTCGGCCAACCTGAACCTGCGCAGCATGGCGATGGACAGTGAACTCAACGTGTTGAGCCAGGCTCAGGATGTGGCATTCAAGTTGCGTAGCGATTTGTTTAGTCAATGCACCTGCAATGCCGGACCTGCGCAGTTTGAGGATATGACAGAAACGTTTAAGCAATGGGAAATAATTGCAATCAAAAACCAAGAATTTAAAGCATCAGGAGCGCGTCTGAAGAGCCAGTTGTTACCGTTTTATGTTGACCGAAAACCTGGCGCTCCCGTCGTCTAGCCATGAGTAAATCACGAAGACGTAGGATATATGTCCTTGCCCTAATCTTAGCACTAGCGGCAGGTGCACTTTTCCTCAACAACTATTTACAGGAGAAAGCTTTGCATGCTTTGCCATATGGTTTCAAGAAATTTAGCTTGAACGACCCACTACCTGCGTGCGCCCGCTGGAAGGAAAATATGCCATCCACTCGCGATCCTGCCACGTATCGCCTGTATATCGCAGCACGCAAGGTTTGGCGCAGCAAAATTGAGTGGCAACTAACCCGCGACGAGGCCGTGCAAATACTTAACGATGTGAGGGATGCCGCCGACCAGGGCGACTGGGGGGCACGTGCTTTGCTGGCACATTTTTATCTTGAGGGATTGGGACCACTCGAATCAAATAACGTGCTTAAGCCTGACCCATATAAATCGGTCGAAATAGCCCACATGGCCGCCAAGGCAATGCAACCCTGGGGACTATATGACTTGGGCGTTGCGTATGAACATGGCTACGGAGGTGCGCACTACGATGTTGACTTGGCCTGGGCATATTATTTGAGAGCGGCGCAGCTTGGCAGTCCGGAGGCGCAGATGGCGCTGGCTCAAGCATATGGCGCAGCAGGTCGTCGGGACGATGAAATATTGATGTTGCTTTGCGCGTATCAACAGGGGCACGGGGCGGCTGCTTACAGTCTAGGTGTTAAGGCGGAGGTAAATGAGCGTTATAAAGACGCGATTGATATATATCAAGCGGGCGTGAAGTTTGGAAACAAGGAATGCGCCGCTGCGATGGAGTTTTTTTTCGCCGATGGAAGCGGACCAAACATCGATGACGATGAAAGAAAATCATTGCAACAATTAGGCATCAAGGCTGACCTTGAACGGAAAAGTCGTTACAACGCCATTTACGACGCTCTACAAATCAATCCCGACCTGAAGTTGAGCAGGCTTGACCAGGTTCTTCCACTGCCTCCGGCGAAATTACCAGAGTGGTCTGGTGTAGAAGATGCGGTCACGCCGGAGTCTACTGGCAGCCCTACTTATTGAAAAACAGAAGCAATATAGGTGCTGGAAAGGGAACTCCACGAAATGTGCGCCGGGCTCGGCTATCACGGTTACCAGAACGCCGCTGGGGCTATTGGCTCGCAAACACCGCTTGAA
>JABTBR010000123.1 GCA_013284265.1 Oxalobacteraceae bacterium
CGGGAACGTGTATTGGCGAATCCGTCAGTATGCGACGACGCCGAACCGTCCGCGGAATAACCGCAAAGGTTTTGAGGAGAGTCGCCATGGGCGATATGAACGGCAACTACAAACTGTATGAGCAAAAATTATCCTATCGCAGCAATGCGGCACCCTGCCAATGCCTGGCCCAACCGTGGTTCATCAACGCGCCCCATCGGGTTTATGTGCCGCGTCATGGCAACCTGCTTGAGCCGCTGATTTGCGGAGAGCAAGTCTTCAAGAGCATTTTCGATGACATAAGCGCCGCCCGGCATACCGTGGACATTATCACGTGGGGATTCGACCCTGGCATGGTGCTCGTTCGCGGCGCGACCGCCGAAGCCGGCATGCGCTATGGAGATCTGTTGAAGAGCATCGCGACAAGAAAAAACAATCCCATCAAGGTAAGGCTGCTGGTGTGGCATGATGACGCCGCCTCGCAAAAGAAAATGAACAATTCTCCAGGTTATTACGGTCGACTCTTTCCAGGTATCGGCTCGGCCGAAGCGGGATTTTACGGCGAGACCCACCAGGAATTCAACGCGAATTGGTACGAGCAGGTGTGTTCGAATGCGATACCCAATCTCCATTTTCACGTTAGAGCGATCCCTTTCGCGCACATGAAGGAGGCGCTAAAAGATGAAACCCTTCCCGAGGGGCTGGTACTGGGAGTCACTGGCGTATTGGCGGCGATGTACCCGGCGCATCATCAAAAAATGGTACTGATAGATTACGAAACCCCTGAATTGGCGGTGGGCTACGTGATGGGCCACAATTCGATTACCGACTTCTGGGATACCAAAGAACATCTTTTCCGCGACCGCCGACGCGAGCGTATCTACAGCATGAACCACGCGGCGCTGCAGAAAGCAGCATGGAAAGAGGGCGAGTGTTACGACACCTCGGCTTCCGGATACGTACTGACCGAACAGCAGCAGGCAGCCAAGGAACGGTTGGTCCAAGCCTATATCGACAAGCACAGTCGCGTGAGCAAGCCGTATCAAGACGTTTCCAGCCGTATTCAGGGCCCCGTGCTGCATGACTTGAACCACAATTTTTGCGAAGCCTGGCAAGAGTCGGAACGCCCCAGCTCCTTCTTTCTGGACGCTTGCAGGGTGCTTCCACCGTTTCGCCCCGCACGGGCGGTGGTCAGGGCGGTCGGCAATGTTTTCCATTCGGAGATGGACCCCGACTTCATCGGGCGGCGCGCGAACATACCGTCGAGCGCATTCAATCTGCGCAAGGGGCAGCATAGCGCCCAGCTGGTACGCACTCAGCCCCTGCACGGTGAAAAAGGGGCGAAGGAATGCTACGCGAATCTCACGCGGCAAATGCTGCACTACATGTTTATCCAGAACCAGTACATCCAGTATGCCAGTTGGGCCGAACACCTCATCGCCTGTGTCGGCCGGCTGCGCTCGGCGGGATACCTGAAACCGATATACGTCTTCATGCTCACCTCCACGCCTGAAAGGGAGGGCATGGATTCGCCAACCTATGAGGTGGCCAGCAAGGTGGGCATGAGTGAGACCATGAAGGTGGAACATGAAAAGGCC
>JABTBR010000124.1 GCA_013284265.1 Oxalobacteraceae bacterium
GTCGTCGCCGCCGCCACCGAGCAAGGTGTTGGCCACGCCATTGCCGGTCAGGACATTGTTCAACTCATTGCCGCTGATGCCCACGCCTGCCGGCGCGGTGCTGGCCACGCTGGCGTTTTCGATATTGGCCGACAGCAGGTAGGTGCCGGCCGCCGTGAAGGCGACGCTGACGCTGTCGGTACCGGCGCCGGATTCTTCGATAATGGTGTCGCCGGCGACGTTGACGGTGTAGTCGTCATTGCCGGCCAGGCCGGACACGGTATCGACGCCCAGACCGCCATTGAGGGTATCGGCGCCGCTGGTGCCGACCAGCGAATCGTTGCCAATACTGACGACATTGATCTGCATCTCCGTGATGGACTTGGCAATACCGTTGAAGACCACGGTTTCGATATTGCGCAGCGTGATGCTTTCGCCCGTGGCGGCATTGAACAGCACCGTATCGCTCAGGTTCGGACGCGAGCGGGTATAGTCCTCGAAATTACCCAGCACGTTCAGGGTATCGTTGCCCAGACCGCCATCGACGAGGTCGACGCCGGTGCCGGCGTCCAGCGTGTCGTCGCCTTCGCCGCCGAGCAGGCTGTCGTTGCCGGCACCGCCCAGCAGCGTATCGTCGCCGCTGCCACCGTCGAGCTTGTCGTTACCGGCGGCGCCAAGCAGGGCGTCATTGCCCGCCAGACCATTCAGCGCGTCGTTGCCGACATTGCCGGTGATGGTGTTATCGGAAGCATTGCCGGTGCCACTGAAGGCCAGCGCCCCACTATAGCTCAGGTTCTCGACATTCAGGCTCAGCACATAGCTGACGGCGCTGGATTCGACGCTATCGCTACCACCGCCGTCCAGTTCGACGACGACATCGGTCGCGACATCGACCCGGTACACATCATTGCCGATGCCGCCTTCGAGCTTGTCGATACCGAGGCCGCCATCGAGGGTGTCGTTGCCGGCGCCGCCGGCCAGGGTATTGGCCAGCGCGTTGCCGCTCAATTCATTGTTCAGCTCATTGCCGGTGATGCCCACGCCTACGGGCGCGCCGCTGGCCACGTTGGCGTTTTCGATATTCGCCGCCAGCGTGTAGACGCCCGCCGCCGCGAAGGCGACGCTGACGCTATCGGTGCCGCCACCGATGTCTTCGACAATGATGTCGCCTGCGACATTGACGGTGTAGCCATCGTTGCCCGCGAGGCCGGACATGGTGTCAACGCCCAGGCCGCCATCGATCGCATCGCTACCGCTCGTTCCCACCAGGGAATCGTTGCCGATACTCGCAATGTTGACCTGGGTTTCCAGCATCGTCTTGGAGTCGCCATCGAACACCACCGTTTCGACATTGCGCAAGGTGATGCTCTCGCCGGTGACGGCGTTGACCAGCACGGTGTCGGTGGCGTTCGGACGCGAGCGCGTGTAGCTGGCGAAGTCGCCCAGCACGGCCACGCTGTCGATGCCCAGACCGCCATCGATGACGTCGACA
>JABTBR010000125.1 GCA_013284265.1 Oxalobacteraceae bacterium
CAATCCACCCAAGTTAAGGCATTTCAGCAATTTTTCTGACTCATGGCCTTGTGCGGCTTTCGGCCAGGACTTCGTGGTTTTGAAATATTTTCGCGATGGCGATAGGTGCGACCGGCAACCAAATCGAGCACTGCCCGCAGAAGCTTGTTGACCTTTCTGCCGATCCTTGCGCCAAGCAGGAGAATGGGCAACAAGGGCTTGAGCGCGGTGTGAGCATAGGCGTGATTGACGCGTTTGTTGTCCGACAGATCGGCATCGGCATGTGCGGTCAGCGTGACGAGTGCCTGCAGGTTGTCACAGACGATTTTGGCGGCGACATCTTGTGCCACGGCTTGCTGGGTCAATCCGGAGACGTGCTCCAGATTGAGTCGGTGCTTGAGCCGTTTGAACGCCTCCTCGATGCCCCAGCGCTTGTGGTAAAGCTCGGCGAAGCAGTCGGCCGGGTACAGCTTGTCGTCGAACAGGTTGGTCATCAGAACGCGCTGCTCGCCGCTGGGCGAGACGTTGCGGACCAGGCGCACGCGCTGCGGTTTGCGCGGGCACTCATAGGCAAGCGCATCGCGCTTGTTCGGCGCGGGTAGCATGACGACTTGCTCAAGCGCGTTCGAGCGCATGAACGTGCGGACGCAGGCGAAGCTGCTGGCATTATCGACGCGCATGCAGAACTTGATGGCGCGCTCGTTGAGCACGGCGACCAGCCAGCGGCAAGGATAGCCGCGGTCGAGCAGCAGCAGGTCGTCAGGGGAAAGCCGGTCCAGGTGTTCGAACAGGAACTGGCGTTCGCCGCATTCATGGACGTTATGCAGGGAGGCCGCGAGCATCAGGTCAGGCCCAGGCAGGAACAGGCCGAACAGGATTTGATCGACCAGAGCGGCGCGCTTAACATGGCTGGCCCGCAATCCGAAACGCAGCGTCGAGGCGTCGGCGGCAACCAAGCGTAGCCCGCGCCAACGCGGAACGAAGCTGTCCTTTTCGGCGCGCGTGATGAGCCAGTCGTTGAGGCCCGGAATGGCGCTCACGGACAACTTGGCGCGCGCTTGGGCAAACGCTTGCTCGGACACCTCGTGGACCAATTGGGCTTGTTGGCGAAGGTGGGCGAAGAAGGTGTCCAGTTCGGCCTGGATGCTCATCCGCATGCCTGTCAGCATGATGGCGACCAGCGTCGCGAGCGGCAGCTTGCGACAGCGCGAGAACGCGGTCGGATGATCGGTGTGGCGGGCGTCGAGGAGAAACTCTGGCGAGCATAGTCGGGCTGCGAAATCTTGAAACAACGTGGTCAGAACGGACATGGCAGACAGTGGAAATAAAAATCCACACTGCCGACCGCGATTTTAATGCGATGTCAAGTGTATTTGTATTAATGTTGAAAATAAATTACTTAAACGCACACTGCTTTCTTAACTTGGGTGGATTG
>JABTBR010000126.1 GCA_013284265.1 Oxalobacteraceae bacterium
CGGGTCAGCAACTGTCTTTTTGATTTTTTTTTGCGTGGCGACGGAATTTGCAAAGTGCCCACTGTTTGCGTAGTGACTGGGCGAGCGGCATCGTCGCTGCGGGGGACAGCCCCGCACAGCGCTCCCACATGCCGTCGCGATGGGCAGGGGTTCGCCCGTAGGGCGACCTCGCCTTCGCTCGGCTCAAATCGCCCCTGCGCGCTATGCAAACTGCACATCAGTAAGCATAGTGTTCGCGCCATTGCTCGTTCTAACGCGCAACGTTCCAGGGAAGTTGGCTGCTAACGATGGCGTTAAGCGTGACGAGCATTTTGCGCATGCATGCCGTCAGCGCGACTTTTTTCACTTTCCCCTCATTAACGAGCTTGGTGTAGAAGTTTTTGATCACTGGATTGTGTCTGGTTGCCGTCAGCGTCGCCATGTAAAGCGCAGCACGCACCGTTGAACGGCCTCCTCGGATAGCACGTTTCCCCCGATGGCCACCACTGTCGTGGTTGTAAGGACAAATGCCAGCGAGCGCAGCGATTTCTCTGCGGTTGAGCGTCCCAAGTTCTGGCAACTCCGCAAGCATGGTAACCGTGGTCACCATACCTACGCCTGGTACGGAAAGAAGAAGATTGGCCTTCGCTTGCCACACTGGGCTGCTCTTGATCGCACCATTCATATCTCGATCGACGCCCTTGAGACGCTGCTTTAACCATGCAATGTGCGCATCAAGGTCTTTCATGATCGGGCCGGTGGCGCGCAAACGGCGGTTCTGCTCTGCAGTGAGCATCTCAACCAACTGGCGTCGCCGGGTCAAAATGGCTTCCAACGCCATCACATCGGCTGACTTTAAGGGGCGCAACTCTGGCTTTACGGCCTCCGCAAATCGTGCCAGAACGTGCGCATCAACACCATCGGTCTTGGCCAGTATGCCCAACGCCTTAGCGAAGTCCCGCGCCTGACGTGGGTTAACGACCACAACACGCAACTTCGCCGTAGCCATCGCTGCCACAACTGCCAGCTCCAGACCACCCGTTGCTTCCAGCACAATTAGCCTCGGTCCCAGCGCCGACAGCGCTTTGACTAGCCTCGCGTGCCCTCCTTCGTCATTTGGAAACTGCGCCACATTTGAGCCAGGATAAATATCCATGTCCAACGTGGATCTGCTTACATCAATGCCCACATACACATCTGCCAGTGTCGTATCCATGATTCGTCTCCCATTCTTACTGATCCGGGGTGTTACCCCAGTCAACTGTTCGGGCTACTCGAATCGGACACGCCGCCAAACGCTGACCCTCGGGATTTTCTCCCACAGACCTTACAGGCTGACGTGTCCTTGGATGTAACTTTAGTCGATATTCAAGATATAAGACCCC
>JABTBR010000127.1 GCA_013284265.1 Oxalobacteraceae bacterium
ATCAATGAAGGATCCCACCCACTTC
Organism: Oxalobacteraceae bacterium; assembly: GCA_013284265.1. GTDB lineage: Bacteria > Pseudomonadota > Gammaproteobacteria > Burkholderiales > Burkholderiaceae_D > Rugamonas. The sequence continues at coordinate 26 of JABTBR010000127.1, forward strand.
CTTGCTGCTGCCAGATCTGCAAACGCCTGGTCCGGATAGCTCGAGCGGTACTTCAGCGTCTTGAACATCGATTCCGAGTACGGATTGTCGTTACTCACTGCAGGCCGGCTAAACGATGGCATCACGCCCAAGCGCTGCAGCGTTGCCAGCATGGTTGCGCCCTTCATCGGATTGCCGTTGTCCGAATGCAGGACCACCTGCTGCGGTTTAACCTGCTCGCGCTTGCATATGTCGCGTATCACCTCTGCGCCAAGATCAGCACTTTCCTCGTCGTACACCTGCCAGCCAACCACCTTGCGGCTGAAGATATCCAGGAACAGGTAGAGGTAAAAATACGAGCCTCTCAAGGTCGTGGGCAGATACGTGATGTCCCAACTGTAGAGCTGGTTTGGGCCAGTCGCGCTTAACGCCTTTGGCTTGCTGCGTGCAAGCGTCGGGCGCGTGGCGCCGCGATGCTTGACCTGATTGGCTGCACGCAGCACGCGGTAGAACGACGATTCCGAAGCGACATAGCACCCTTGGTCCGCAAGGCGCGGCACGATCTGGCTTGGCGGCAGCAGACTGAACTCGGCGGAGTTGGCAATCGACAGGATGCGCTGGCGCTCCAGTTCGCTCAGCTTGTTGCTCGGCTGTTGCACTCTGGCGGAACGCCGGTCAGCCAGCAAGGGCGCACGCCGCCAACGCTGCAAGGTCCGTTCGCTCATGCCTATAGCCGCGCAAGCACGCCCTTGGCTGGCACCAGCGGCTATGGCCTCCTCGACCAGACCCATGATCGAAGTGCGCGCTGTGAGGGCGGTCATTTGTCCTCGGTGTCCCACAGCGCACGGAACTTTTTTTGCAGCACCAACAGGGCCGCCGCTTCCGCCAGCGCTTTGTCTTTGCGCCGCAATTCCGCTTTCAACTCGTCGTTCTCGTTCTTTAAAGTCTTCAGCACCCGTCCCTCCGGGACCGGTGCTGGAGCTTGTTCAGTGATGAACTCTTGCCGCCAGCTATCTAGGTGATGGGGGAAGATGCCATGTTCACGGCACCACGCCGACAAAGCCTCTTCGCCCAGACCATGGGTTTCCATCAACGCCCCCAATTTCTGGTCGCGCTGCCATTCCTGTGGCCGCTTCTCTTTAGCTGCCGATGCCGATACGTCGTCCAACGTTTTCCTCTTTGACCAGTTTTTGAGCGTTTGGTAGCTGACGTTGACCTCTTGCGCCACGTCGCGAATCGTACGATTTTCGCCGCGGGAAAAGACCTTGATCAGAGCTTGCTCAATAAATGCGTCAGAATACTGCTTTCTCATTGTTGCCTCCAAATTTAGAGGCGACAACTAGTCTGACACAGGGGG
>JABTBR010000128.1 GCA_013284265.1 Oxalobacteraceae bacterium
ATGACAGACCTGACCCTGCCGCCGTGACCCTGCCGCCGGAAATGCCAGAAACGAAGCATGGTTTGCGTCTCCGCAGATGTACTGGCACACAAGAGTTTTTGGATAGGCTGGAACCGGCCAGAAGCGGACAGCTCGGAGTGGCGTGGTTTATCGGTTTAGATGAAAATGGGGGATGTTATATTTTAACCCCCCGCGTTATTCGTAGATTTGCTATTTGTGACACTTCGAGTACCTGGGAAATTCCAATCATCATACTTTCGGAAGAAAATAATTGACTATTGACGAACTTCGAGAGGCTTTGGGCGCGTATTTGGCGCCGCTTCTGTCTGCCAGAGTTTTGCCGGGAACTGTGAATTGTCGGCCCAACAGCCCCCGAGTTGCTTCGCTCGAGCCCTCTAAGACAGCCATCAAGGCTGAGGATGCAGGTGTAGATAGACTCGTTCTCTATCGCCAACCTGGGTTTACGCCTGAAGAGTTGGAGCTCACAAAGGATTTTGTCAGCGAGCTTGTTGCTATTCACGGCGCCGCCGATTCGAATTACCGAACCGAGCTATTCACTTTTCTACCCGCGCGGGCAATTTCGCGTCACTTGGGTGGTCTTGCCGCAGTAAGTTCGATACTGCGTCAGTTTGAGGCCTGGTCTGCTCGCACATATGAAGGTGGGGCGATTACTTCCTCCATAGGAATAGATCCAAACGCCAACGGCCAAGGAAACAGTCTCGCTGAAATATTTAAAGAGGATTTCTCAGCTGTCATAAGCAACGGATTTGATACTCTCTTAGTTGTAACTCCAGATTGCGAGATATCCGGATCTGGGCAACTTACATCGAACCAGCTCGGCCTTAACTATGTTCCATATCGATTGAATGCAATTGCAGACTGGGCCAATGGCGGTCGAATTGCGCTGGTTTTGAATCGCCTTGGAGAGCAGTTAATCTTCAAAAACAGGAGGCTAATTTTTGCTAAGCGGCGTGGTGAATGGCAGTACTACGCTCATGAAATGTATCTGCGACAAATGCAGCCTCCTCAAAATAGATTATTGAGAGAAGCAATCTATCAGAGCTGTCTCGATATATCATTCGCTCGGAGTGGTGGCTGCATCATTGTGGTCCGGTCCGGATCGCTCGGCGATGTCGTGGGAATTGTTTCAGAGTCGGACTTGCTTTCAGGACCAAATCCATCCCTCAAATCAAAAACGATTCGCGCCATGGTGAGCGGAAGGTTTCAGAGCTTAGATCGGCGATTGCGTCAGGAACTGCTGGCTCTGGATGGCGCAATGGTAC
>JABTBR010000129.1 GCA_013284265.1 Oxalobacteraceae bacterium
AAAGCGGCCTGACAAAAATAATTAAAGAGTCGCAGTATAACGACCGGAAGCAGCAGTCAAAAAAATCTGGTTAAATCTATTTTTGGGTGCTGCTGCCCTTACCATTTCGATTAACCTTTCCCATTCGTTCGACAAAAAAATTGTCGTCAACGAACAGTCAACGATTAAGGTCGTGTCTTCAGGGTAGTCACCATTCTCTAGCTTGGCGACTTTCGCATCAATCGCCTTTAGAATAATAGCGCTCATATCATCGATGTAAGACTGATTGGTGTACGACATCGCTACTGACTCGATTTCTCGTGCTCCTCGCCTGCCCTTACCAGCACTTAGTCCATCGAGCCCGAAACCGCCACCTTTGGTATTTAACAGCTCGCGCATTAAATGCTCGTTTTCATGCACTGCCTGTGTAATCTCCAACGTACCATTCGATGGCCACATACCATGTTCCACCATCTTTCCAGTGGTTTCTACTTTTGCGTCAAAAGATTGATTCCCGTGGACCCATCGCACCGATATGTATTGACCTGGGCCATAGAAAGTCTGGATATACCGGCAGATTGGTAGAAGTTCTTCTATCAATTTTTTCACTGCGCCCCTACGCTCTCGAAGCACGTAACCATTATCTGGATGGTTTACCGTTTCATCAAAAAATGAATATGCCAACCGACAAAATTCTAGCCCGTCCAGTAGCCTATCATGAAAAACTTCAAGTCTCGCGTGAACTCCAACTGGGCCTTGCATATCTATAGTTCCTATAGTTTAGGACGGGAGTGGCTGCCTCCGGCCGGTTGCGGTCTTGTCGCTCGAGCCGCTACCGGCCGGATTCAGACGGCTCAATTTTCGTAGCGGGCTTGAACTCCACGCCAACCACAGGCATCGAGCACAGCTCCAGCACATGCCATCACTTCGACCCATGCAGGAGTAATCAGAAGTTTCTCCAGCGAGTCAGGCAGTAAAGACACCCGCTCGTCGTAGTACGCAGCGAATTTGGCGAGCTGAACCATTTCATCGACTGAGAACTCGCGTGCAAACTGTGCATCAGTCGGATGATAAAAGTCATCGAACCATTGGTTGACTAACTCGTTTGCCACGTTAACCGGAGCTGCCTTTTGGTACTCAATCTGGTCACTACTCGATGCAATCAAGTTCAGTGTGTTAATTATATTGGCGCGATGTGGTCTCAAGAAATCTCCGCTAATTCATTGGTTCGTCGATGACTGCTTTTGGCCG
>JABTBR010000013.1 GCA_013284265.1 Oxalobacteraceae bacterium
CAAAGAGCCGGGGTCTGCCCCGCCGGGTCAGACCCCAGGGGTAAGCCGTGGGTTTTAGAAGGTGGCCGGCGGCCCGCCAGCAGGGATATTCCCAGCCTCAGGCCGCCAGCGCGGCCACTGGCGGCGGCAGCAGGCGGGCGGTGGCGCCCTCGATGAACTGGGCGCCGAAGATGCGCCGCTCCGGCGCCGGGTCGCGGCTGTCGATCACATGGCACAGCAGGTCGGCGGCGGCCTGGGACATTTTCTGGATGGGCTGGCGCAAGGTTGTCAGGTTGTAGCTGAGCCAGTTGGAGGGCTCGACCGCGTCGAAGCCGGCCACCGACAGTTCGCCGGGCACATCGATATGCAGTTCGTGGCGGGCGCAGTCCAGGCAGCCGATGGCCATGACGTCGTTGCCGCAGACGATGGCGTCGGGCACCTTGCCCAGCTGTTTGACGATTTCGCGCAGGCCGGCCGCGCCGCTGCTGTAGTCATAGCGTCCGTGCACCAGCACGGCCGGCGGCAGGCCCAGCTCGGACAGCAGGCTGATGGCGATCTGGCGCCGTTCGATCGATAACTGGGAATCGGCCGGGCCATCGATGATGCCGAACTGGCGGTGGCCGGCCGCCACCAGCCGGTTCAGCAGCATGCGGCTGCTGTCCTGCTGGTCGCAGGCGATGCTGTTGACGGGCTGGCCACGGGTGGCGCGGTTGAGCACCACCAGCGGCACCTGGCGGCGCGCGAATTCGGCCACCTGTTCATTGCTCAGGCTGGCGGCGGCGATCACGCCGTCGACCTGGTATTGCCAGATATCGGGCAGGATGCGGCCGACGTCGGCTTCGCGTTCGAGCGAGAACAGCAGCACGCGCTTGCCCTGGCGCGCCAGTTGCAGGCTCAGCGCCGACAGCGCTTCCGGGTAGTACAGATTGGCCATATTGGTCATGATCACGGCCACCATATTGCTGCGCCGGGTGATCAGGCTGCGCGCGGCCGCGTTGGGGATATAGTCGAGGCTGGCGGCGGCCTTCATCACGCGGTTGCGGGTATCCTTGGAGACGCTGGCGCCGGGCTTGAAGCAGCGCGAGACGGCCGATTGCGACACGCCGGCCGCCAGTGCCACGTCGTAGGAAGTGACGCGGCGGGCCAGCGCGGGGTGCGTGTCGGGATGGTCAACAGAAGAGGGCGGGCTGGCTAACTGGATTTTTTTCATCGTCTCGGCATGTTGATCGCCTTGATGGCTGTCAGAGCGGCCACCCGGCGTACTTTAAGGCTAGCATAGCGTGAATACTTCCCGTGTGGCAATGGTTTGCCGCTGGGCAAGTCGAAAGATTTCATCAGAATGCACATTTACGGGTAAGCAATCTATTTCTGTCAGGCGTGGGCGTTTTCTGATAATATAACGCCCCTTTATTACGTGAAGGGTCGACATGGCCAATGCATGTGGTGTCGATTTTGGCACGTCAAATTCCACCGTCGGCTGGGTGCGTCCCGGCCACCCGGTCATGCTGGGTCTGGAGGATGGCAAGACCACCTTGCCATCGGTGGTGTTCTTCAATGCCGAGGACGAAGAAGTCAGTTTTGGGCGCGCCGCGCTGGCCGAATATCTGGCCGGCTACGAGGGCCGCCTGATGCGTTCCCTCAAGAGCCTGCTCGGTACCAGCCTGATCGACGGCCAGACCGAGGTGGGCGGACGCGCACTGCCGTTCCGGATGTTGCTGGCCCAGTTCATAGGCGAACTCAAGCACCGCGCCGAGAAGGCCGCCGGCCGCCAGTTCACCTCGGCCGTGTTCGGCCGCCCGGTGCATTTCATCGATGACAGCAAGGCCAACGACCAGCTGGCCGAGGATACCCTGGCCGAGGTGGCCCGTTCGGTGGGCTTCAAGGATATCGCCTTCCAGTTCGAGCCGATCGCGGCCGCCTTCGATTACGAGTCGCAGATTTCGCGCGAAGAACTGGTGCTGATCGCCGACATCGGCGGCGGTACTTCGGACTTTTCGCTGGTGCGCCTGGCCCCGGAACGGGTGCAGAAGGCCGACCGGCGCGACGATATCCTGGCCAATGGCGGCGTGCACATCGGCGGCACCGACTTCGATAAATACCTGAGCCTGTCGTCGGTGATGCCGCTGCTGGGCTATGGCAGCCGCCTGCGCAACAATAGCGAAGTGCCGTCGAGCTACTTCTTCAATCTGGCCACCTGGCATACCATCAACCTGGCTTACACCAAGAAGATGTGGACCCAGTTGTCCGACATCAGCCGCGACGCGGCCGAACCGGACAAGCTGGGCCGCCTGCAAAAGCTGATTGACCAGCGCGCCGGCCACTGGCTGGCAATGAAGGTGGAAGAGGGCAAGATCGCATTGTCCGGCAATCCCCTGATCGAGCTGGAACTGGACCGCTTGTCGCCCGCCAGCACCATCGAACTGCATCGCGCCGGCTTCGATGAGGCGATAGTCCATCTGGTCGGCTCGGTCGAGCAGACGGTGTTGCAATTGCTGCGCGACGCGGGGGTGACGCCGGATCAGGTCGACACGGTGTTCTTCACCGGCGGTTCCAGCGGCGTGCTGTCGCTGCGCGAAAAGATCGCCGCCGTGGTACCCTCCGCCCGCAAGGTCGAAGGCGACCTGTTCGGCAGTATCGGCGCCGGCCTGGCGCTGGACGCCGTGCGCAAGTTCGGATAACCCCATAGAAAGCCGCCATGCCCGTATTTGACAAACCGATCGTCATGCTCGACTTCGAGACCACGGGCCTGTCGCCCGCCATGGGCGACCGCATCACCGAGGTGGCGGCCTTGCGCATCGTCGACGGCCGGATCGTCGACCGCTATGTATCCCTGATCAATTGCGACGTGCGCATTCCCTCTTTCATCACCGGGCTGACCGGCATCACCCAGGCCATGGTCGATGGCGCGCCGCCGGTGGACCAGGTGGTCCCGGAGCTGCTCGATTTTATCGGCGGCGATACCCTGTCGGCCCATAACGCCAGCTTCGACGAGAAATTCCTCTGCGCCGAGGCCGAACGGCTGGGACTGGCGCCGCGCCATCAGGGGCTGCTGTGTTCGCTCAAACTGTCGCGCCGGGTGTTTCCGAACCTGCCCAGCTACAAGCTCGGTACGCTGTCGGGCCAGCTGGGCATCCGCTTCCGCAGCGCGGCCCACAGGGCCGAGTCGGATGCGGAAGTGGCGGCGCAGGTGCTGATCCATATCGGAGAGCACCTCGGCCGCACCTATGGCTTTGCCGCCGTCGATCCCGGCCTGCTGCTGTCGGTCAACAAGCTGGCCGCCGCCAAGGTGCACCAGTATCTGCAAAAACAGGCGCCCGCCGCGCGCGTCTGATCTCCGCGTTTGATCCTCATGTTTAATCCTCGCGTTTGATCCCCGCAGGCAATCTTGAAATGATGCAATTCTGTCATTTCATTTGAGCCTGCTCAAATACCGCTCTGCCAACCATTTTATGATTTAAACAACACTGGCGCGCCATGACGGCGCATCTGCGCGCGCCGGTCCCGCCGCCGCTGCGCTGGAGTTTGAACATGAAAAACCTGGACACAGCGCAAGACGGGCATTCCAGCTACGTCTGGTATCGCGACGCCGCCGAGCAGGGCAACCCCTACGCCCAATTCAATCTGGCGCTGATGTACAAGCGCGGCCAGGAAGTTGCGCGCGACGACGGCGCCGCCTTCGGCTGGATGCGGCTGGCCGCGCTGCAGGGCATCGCCTTTGCGCAAAATCATCTGGGTGCCATGTATTACAACGGCCGCGGCACCGCGCGCTGCGATGGCGAGGCGCTGGTCTGGTTCCAGCGCGCCGCCGTGCAGGGCGACGCCTCGGCCCAGCAAAACCTGGGCATCCTGTATAAAAAAGGCCGTGGCGTGGCGCGCTGCGACGAGCAGGCCCTGCTCTGGTTCCAGCGTGCGGCCGAGCAGGGCGTGGCCAGCGCCCAGACCCTGCTGGGCGAGTGCTATGCGCGCGGGCGCGGCGCCGCGCGCGACGATGCACTGGCGCTGGCCTGGTTCCGCAAGGCCGCCTTGCAGGGCGAGGCGCTGGCGCAGCGTCAGCTGGGCCTGATGTACCGGCGCGGCCAGGGCGTGCTCCAGAGCGACCAGCAGGCGCTGGCCTGGTTCCGCCAGGCCGCCGCCCAGGGTGACGCGGTGGCGCAGCGCCAGCTCGGCGCCGCCTATGCCGAGGGCCGCGGGGTGGCGGCCGATGCGCTGCGCGCCTATGCCTGGCTGGCGCGCGCGGCCGAGCAGGACGACGCCGACGCCCAGTTCAATCTGGGCATCATGCTGGCCAACGGCCAGGGCGTCGATAAGGACGAGGCCGCCGCTTTCCGCTGGTATCGCCGCGCGGCCGAATCGGGCCACATGCTGGCCCAGTACAATCTGGGCGGCATGTATGCGCACGGGCGCGGCGTGGAGCGCGATCCGCTGCGCGCGCTTGACTGGTATTCGCTGGCGGCCCAGCAGGGCGCGCCGAACGCCCAGTTCAATGTGGGTGTCATTTATGCCAACGGCCAGGGCGTGGCGCGCGACGAGGAGCGCGCCGTGGCCTGGTACCGCGCCGCCGCAGCCCAGGGCGACGCCAGCGCCCAGAACAACCTGGGCGTGATGTACGCCAACGGCCAGGGCGTGCCGGCCGACGATGCCCAGGCGGTGATCTGGTACCGGCTGGCGGCCGAGCAGGGCCATGCCTTGGCCCAGTACAATCTGGGTGGCATGTATCGGGCCGGTCGCGGCGTGGCGCGCGACCGGGTGCAGGCCCAGATGTGGATGGCGCTGGCGGCCGAGGGTGGTGACACTACGGCCGTGCTCAACTGCAAGCGCTGCGCCTTGCTACTGAGCACGGCCGATCTGGGCCGCGTGCGCCGGCTGGTGCGCCAGTGGCATGCGGCGCGCGGCGCCAGCCCCATAGCGGCCGCGCCGCCGCAGCCCAAACGGCCTGGCCACGGCGCCGGCGATATGCGTTGATCAAAAGAAACAATATTGATTTTAACAGGGGCTTTTGCGCACAAAAGCTACCGTCCGCAAATGGGCAAGCGCTACAATAGATCGTCTATTTTCTCGCCAGGCCCGCCGATGTTTCTCCGTCCCGCCGCGCCCGCTTTACTGGTGTGTACGCTGCTGGCCGCTGCCCAGGCCGCCGCCACGGGCGTCGCCGTCCAGGTGCAGGATGCCAGCGGCAAGGTCTTGCCCGATACGATCATCTTTGCCGAGCAGGACGGCGGCGCCACGCCCAAACCCCTGCGTGGCGGCGAGATCGAACAAAAAAACCTGAAGTTTCAGCCGCTGGTGACGGTGGTGCAGACAGGCAGCAAGATCGCCTTCCCGAACAATGACAAGGTCAGGCACCACATCTATTCGTTTTCTCCGGTCCACAAGTTCGACCAGAAGCTGTATTCCGGCACCAGCGCCGCGCCGCAGCTGTTCGACAAGGCGGGCATCGTGGTGCTTGGCTGCAATATCCACGACAAAATGGTGGCCTACGTGAAGATAGTCGACACGCCGTATTTTGCCAAGACCGACGGTTCCGGTGCGGCCCGCATCGAGCTGCCGCCGGGAAAGTATGTGCTCAAGGCCTGGCACTTCAACACCGTGGGCGGGCTGACGCCGGAACAGAATATCGTGGTGGCGCCGGGCGATGCACTCAGTAGCGCCGTCTTCAAACTGCCGATGAAACCGCCCGCGCCCGACGCCGACGCGCCGGGATACTGAACCGCCTAGCCAGGACTTGCCCCCATGCGTTTCCGCAGCCTCGAAAGCCGGATCGTCACCCTGTTCCTTGTACTGATCGTCGCGGTGCAGGTGATCGGCTTGGTGGTGATCCAGCGCGGCATCGACAGCAATGCGCGGCTGGCGATCAGCAGCGAATTGCATAACGGCGCCAAGGTGTTCCGCCGCCTGCTCGACCAGAATGCCCAGAGCCTGCGCTTCGGCGCGCGCCTGCTTGCGCGCGATACGGCCTTTGTGGCCGCCATCGGCAATAACGACGAGAGCGATCACGCCACCATCGAGTCGGCGCTGGCCAATAGCGGGCGGCGCATCAAGGCCTCGCTGTCGATGCTGATCAGCGCCGAGCGCAAGATCAGCGTGTCGACCAATCCGGCCCAGTCGGGCGCGCTGGAAAAACAGGTGCAGGCCATGCTCGACCTGTCCGAACAGGCCGACGGTGCCAACGGCATCGCCATCGTCGAACGCCGTCCTTACCAGATCGTGGTCATGCCGATCAAGGCACCGGTGACCATAGGCTGGATCGTGATGACCTTCCCGATCGACCGCCAACTGGCCCAGGATATGCGCGACGTCAGCTCGCTGCACACCACCATCCTGTCGCGCGACGCCAGGGGCCAGTGGCTATCGGTCGGCTCGACCTTCCTGTCGCCGTCGGTGGTGGGGCTGGTGGCGCAGATGCAGGCGCTGGCCGCGCCGGGCGACGCGCCCTTCGACCTGACCGTCGAAGGCAGCAAGTTCAGTGCGCGCCAGATGCTGATCGGCGAATCGGGCGGCGAGCGCGCCAGCGTGGTGCTGGCCCGCTCGATCGACGAGGCCAAGAGCGAATATGCGCGGCTCGAGCGCTGGCTGGCAGGCCTGACCTTCGCCGGCATCGCCATTTCGGCGCTGGTCAGCGTGGTCACCGCCAAGCGCATCGCCCAGCCGCTGACCGCGTTGGCGGCGACCGCGCGCCGGCTCGAACAGGGCGACTACAAGGGCCAGATCGACACCGCGCGCAAGGACGAGATCGGGGCGCTGGCGCGCGCCTTCGACAGCATGCGCGAGGGGATCGCCAAGCGCGAGCAGGAAATCCGCCGGCTCGCTTACTGGGACACGCTGACCAATCTGCCGAACCGCGCCCAGTTCGTGCTGTTGCTGAACGATTCGATCGCCGACGCCGTGCGGCGCGAGCAGTCGGTGTTCGTGCTGATGATGGATCTGGACCGCTTCAAGCACGTCAACGATGTGATGGGGCACAGCTTCGGCGATGCGCTGCTGCGCCAGGTGGCGGCGCGGCTGCAGCTGCTGCTGGCCAACCGGCGCCACTCCTCGGCCCAGGTGGCGCGCCTGGGGGGCGATGAATTTGCGATCCTGCTGCCGGGCTTCGATATCGATCAGGCCCAGCTGGTCGCGCGCGAAGTGCTGCAGGCGCTGGAGACCCCGCTCTCGCTGGAAGACCAGATGGTCGACATCGGCGCCGGCCTGGGCATCGCCGGCTATCCGGAACACGGGCGCGACGCCGAACACCTGCTCAGCATGGCCGAAGTGGCGATGTACACCGCCAAGCAGCGCAACGATGGCGCCGTGGTCTACGACGTCGCCTTCGACAAATCCAGCGAAAAGAGTTTGTCGCTGCTGTCCGAACTGCGCAATGCGATCGAGCGCAACGAGTTCCGCCTGTTCGTCCAGCCCAAGATCACGCTCGGCAGCGGCAAGGTGGTGGGGGTGGAGTCGCTGGTGCGCTGGGCCCATCCGGAGCGCGGCAATGTATTCCCGGACGAGTTCATTCCCTTCGCCGAGCAGACCGGCTTTATCCGCGTGCTGACGCGCTGGGTGCTGGAGCAATCGGCCCAGCTGTGCCACGAGCTGGCCGCGCGCGGCGTGCATCTGAAGGTGTCGGTCAACCTGTCCACCCGCGATCTGCTCGACCAGGACTTGCCGGGCAAGTTCGCCGACATCCTGCTGCGGCACAAGGTATCGCCGGCCTCGTTCTGCCTGGAGATCACCGAAAGCGCCATCATGGACGATCCGGTGCGCGCCCAGCAGACCTTGGAACGCCTGCACCTGATGGGCGTGGACCTGTCGATCGACGATTTCGGCACCGGCTATTCCTCGCTGGCCTATCTGAAAAAACTGCCGGTCGATGAACTCAAGATCGACAAATCCTTCGTGCTGAATATGGAAAGCGATGAGGGCGACACCAAGATCGTCCGTTCCACCATCGACCTGGGTCACAACATGGGCTTGCGCGTGGTGGCCGAAGGCATCGAGAGCGAGGCCGTGTGGCGCCTGCTGGCCGCGCTGGGCTGCGACCAGGGCCAGGGCTACTTCATGAGCCGGCCGATTCCCGGCGAGCAGTTGATCGCCTGGATGGAGAAATGGCATGCCCCGGTCGATATCGACGGGGCGCCCGCCAGCGAGGCCGCCGCCGCTCAGGTCACGCTGGCCGAATAAAAAACGCCAGGCGCTGCTCGCTTGCATGTTAAATTTGTTATGAATCAGGCTATGATCATCGGCGGCGCGCGGCCTTGTCCCCGCGCCGATTTTTTGCGACGGCGCCCGCTGCGCCGCCCTGTTTTTCAGCTAAGTTCAGACAGAGACGGAACCATCATGCAATTACGACGTGCCTCAATTCTTATCGGCGTGCTGGCCGGCCTCGGTGGCCAGGCCATGGCGCAAACCTGCCCAGCGGGCGCTCCGGTCACTTACCCTTTGAGTAAAACCGTGGAGCAGAAGGACAACTACCACGGTGTGGCCATCGCCGACCCTTATCGCTGGCTGGAAGACGCCAATAGCGACGAGACCCACGCCTGGGTCGTCGCGCAGAACAAGCTGACCCAGGACTACCTGGGCAAGATCCCGCAGCGCGAAGCGATCAAGCAGCGTCTGACCAAGCTGTGGAACTACGAGCGCTTCAGCGTGCCGCACAAGGAAGGCGGGCGCTATTTCTACAGCCGCAACGACGGCCTGCAGAATCAGGCCGTGCTGTACACCATGAAAACGCTGGCCGATACTCCGCGCCTGCTGCTCGACCCGAATACCCTGGCCGCCGACGGCACCGTGGCGCTGGCCGACACCACCGTCAGCCCGAACGGCAAGTACCTGGCCTACAGCACAGCCGCTTCCGGCTCGGACTGGAACGAGATCAAGGTGCGCGATATCGACAGCGGCAAGGATTTGGAAGACCACATCAAATGGGTCAAGTTCTCCAACACCGCCTGGCTGCATGATGGTTCCGGCTTCTTCTACAGCCGCTACGACGCGCCCAAGGAAGAGACCAAGCTGGCCGACGTGAACTACTTCCAGAAGCTGTACTTCCACAAACTGGGCACGCCGCAAAGCGCCGACACGCTGGTCTATGACCGTCCCGACCAGAAGGATTGGGGATTCAGCGGCGAAGTGAGCAACGACGGCCGCTATCTGATCATCACGATCTCGCAGGGCACCGAGCGCAAGAACCGCCTGTACTACAAGGATTTGAGCGCGAAGGACGGCAAGGTCGTGCAGCTGCTCGACGGTTTCGACGCGGCCTACAATTTCCTCGACAACGACGGCCCGGTGTTCACGCTGACCACCGACCGCAACGCACCGCGTTCGCGCGTGATCGCCATCGACACCCGCAAGCCCGCGCCGGCCAACTGGAAAGAGATCGTGCCGGAAGCGGCGCAAACCCTGGTGGCGGCGAACATCATCAACAACCAGCTGGTGCTGAACTACCTGAGCGACGCGCGTAGCCAGGTCAAGGTGGTTGACCTGAAGGGTAAATTCGTGCGCGAAGTGGAGCTGCCCGGTATTGGTTCGGCCGCCGGCTTCCCCGGCAAGCGCGGCGACCAGGAGACCTTCTACTCCTTCACCAGCTTCACCACCCCGGCCACGATCTACCGCTACGATCTGGCCAGCGGCAAGAGCAGCGTGTACCGCCAGCCGAAGGTGGACTTCGATCCGGCCGGGTTCGAGACGCGCCAGGAATTTTTCACCAGCCGCGATGGCACCAAGGTGCCGATGTTCATCGTCTCCAAGAAGGGCATCAAGCTCGATGGCGGCAACCCGACCTATCTGTATGGTTACGGCGGCTTCAATATCTCGCTGACGCCGAGCTTCTCGGTGGCCAACCTGGCGTGGCTGGAAATGGGCGGCGTGTATGTGATGGCCAATCTGCGCGGTGGCGGCGAGTACGGCGAAAGCTGGCACAAGGCCGGCACCAAGCTGCAGAAGCAGAATGTGTTTGACGATTTCATTGGCGCGGCCGAATGGCTGGTGTCGCACAAGGTGACCTCGCCGGCCAAGCTGTCGATTGGCGGCGGCAGCAATGGCGGCCTGCTGGTTGGCGCGGCCATGACCCAGCGTCCGGATTTGTTTGCCGCTGCGATTCCGCAGGTGGGCGTGCTCGATATGCTGCGCTTCCATAAGTTCACCATTGGCTGGGCCTGGACCTCGGATTACGGCTCGTCCGATAACGCCGACGAGTTCAAGGCGCTGATCAAGTACTCGCCGCTGCACAATCTGAAGGCTGGCACCTGCTACCCGGCCACCATGATCACCACGGCCGATCATGATGACCGCGTGGTGCCGGCGCATAGCTTCAAGTTCGCTGCGGCGGCGCAGGCCAGCCAGGGTGGCGCGGCGCCGGTGTTGATTCGGATTGATACCAAGGCTGGACACGGTGCGGGCAAGCCGACCACCAAGCAGATCGAAGAAGTGGCTGACCGCTGGGGCTTCCTCAGCAAGGCGCTGCATATGTATGACGCGCCAGTGGGTGGCGCTGAATAAAGCAGCGAAGGAAAAAACCAAGGCGTAACCCTGGGGCCAGCTGGCTGGCCGTCGGCTGCAACCCAAAACCCACGGCGTAACCCTGGGGTCTGACCCCAGGGTCCGGGGAGGGGCTGCGCCCCGCCGGTCCCGATGGGGCCGGCCCCCGGCTCTTTGCCGCGGGTTCTAAAAGCGCCGCAGTCTGGCATCACGCGGTACCGCGCCGCTGTCAACCCTGATAACTCAAGCCAACGCCTATGCCATCCCCAACTGCGCCGTTGTTGTTTTCCTCCCTGCTGCTCGCCGTTCCCGTGCACGCCGATAGCGCCTCGCGCGCACCGGCCACCGTGGCCGACGCCACGCGCGGCATGCAGCCGCAGCCCGGCTTCATCGATGTCTGGCGCGATGTAGACAAGGGCAGGGTGCTTCTGTCCGTGACCCAGCTGAACCAGCCCTTCCTGCTACTCAGCTCCTTACCCTACGCCCTCGGCTCGAACGACGTCGGCCTCGATCGCGGCCAGCCCGGCGAAATCCGCATGGTCCGTTTTGAGCGCCACGGCAAGCAGCTGTTTCTAATCCAGGACAACACCCGCTACGCAGCCCGTTCCAGCGACGCCGACGAACGCGCAGCCGTCACCGAATCGTTCGCGAACGCCGTGCTGTGGTCAGGCGACATCCTGGCCAGCGACAGCGCCAAAAATGGCAAAGACGATACCCGCCACCTGGTGGACTTCTCCAGCTTCCTGCTGGCCGACCGCCATGGCATAGCTGCCAAACTGGCAGAGACCAAGCAAGGCAGTTATCAGGTCGACACCGCCCGCAGCGCCGTGCTGGCCGAACAGGCCAAGAGCTTCCCCGACAACGTGGAACTGGAATCCCTGTTGACCTTCCAGGGGCCAGGCCAGGCGGAATTTGTGCGCCAGGTGGCGGCCGATCCTGCCAGTCTGTCGCTGCGCCAGCGCATCAGCATGGTGCGCCTGCCCGATGCCGGCTACCAGCCGCGCACTTATCACCCATCGTCCGGCGGTTTCGACGTCAGCTACTACGACTTCGCTACGCCGCTGGCCAGCAGCATTGACGTGCGCTGGCAGGTACGGCACCGCCTGGAAAAGACCGACCCGGCCGCCGCGCTCAGCGCCGTCAAAAAGCCTATCGTCTACTATGTCGACCGTGGCGCCCCGGAGCCGGTGCGCAGCGCATTGCTTGACGGCGCGCGCTGGTGGACCAGCGCCTTCGAAAAGGCGGGTTTCAAGGATGCCTTCCGGGTCGAGCTGCTACCCGAGGGCGCCGATGCGATGGACATCCGCTACAACATGATCCACTGGGTGCATCGCGCCACGCGCGGCTGGTCTTACGGAAGCGCGCTGGCCGATCCGCGTACCGGCCAGATCATCCGTGGCGCCGTGACGCTGGGATCGCAGCGGGTGCGCCAGGACATCCTGATCGCAGAAAGCCTGTTGGCGCCATACGGAAAAGGCATCGGTAAAGAGCGTGCGCAACTGGCCGAACAAATGGCGTTGGCCCGTCTGCGTCAGCTGGCCGCGCACGAGGTGGGCCACACGCTGGGCTTCAATCATAATTTTGCCGCCAGCCGCAACGGCAACGGCTCAGTGATGGACTATCCGCATCCGGTGCTCAAGCTGGACGGGCAGGGTGGGGTAGACCTGAACAATGCCTATGGCGTCGGAGTAGGTAGCTGGGACGACTACATCGTTCAGTATATCTACGGCCAGTTCGGCGCCGGCCAGCAGGAAAGCGATGCGCTGGCGGCGTTGCGGGCGCGGGCCAAGGCCGCCGGCATGGCCTATGTGAGCGACGCCGACGCGCGCACGTCTGGCGCCAGCCATCCTGATGGCCTGCTGTGGGACTTCGGGCCGGATTCAATCAAGACCTGGGATCAGTTGACGGCGGTGCGTGAACGCGCGCTGCGCCAGTTCTCCTTCGATGTGCTGCCCGAACAGCGCCAGAGCGGCGAGATCGAAGCGCGGCTGGTGCCGGTGTATCTGCTGCAGCGCTATCAGAGCGAGGCACTGGCACGGCTGATCGGAGGCGGCACTTTCGACTCCGGCAGCAGCGGCGATATCCAATCCGGCAGCGCGCAGGCCGGCGTGCGCCCGGTCCCGCAGGCACTGCAACGGCAAGCGCTGATCCGCCTGAGCGACAGCCTGCGCGCCGAATATCTGGCGCTGCCGCCGAATGTGCTGGATGTATTGACGCCACCCTCGGTCGGCTATGAGCGCGGCCGCGAGTACTTCGCTACGCGCATGAATAGCGTGTTCGACGCCTTCTCGGCCGTCGAAGCCAGCGTGGCCAACAGCGTCAGCTTCCTGCTCGATGCCGGTCGGTTGAACCGGCTCGCCTGGCAATATGCGCGCGATCCGCAGCAGCCCGGCGTGCGCGAGGTGCTTGCCATGACTCTGGAGCGTACCTGGCAGCGCGGTGCGGTGCCAGCCAGTGTAACCGGCGGCGACGCCGTGCAGCTGGCGGCCAACTGGGTGGTGCTCGACGCGCTGCTGAACCTGCTGGATGGCGGCAAGTTGCACCCTGGCGTGGATGCGCAGGTGCGCCAGCAGTTGCGCGAGTTCGCCCGCTGGCTGGCTGCCAACCCTGCCAAGGGTTTGGTGGCCGACAGCCGCAAAGAGGCCGCGCTATTGATCAACGGCTATCTGAACGATCCGCGCAGCGTCAAATTGCGCGCCTTGCCGGTGCTTCCTCCGGGCGCACCAATTTGATCGTTGGCAGAATTTTCTCAGCTGGCCAACAAGGACGTAAAGTCCAACTTGGTGCGTATATTGAGCTAATGGAAACGGATTTTGAGGATTTTTATCGGGCGCACCAAAATGTTCGCACTTTGTCGGTGCGCGTCTGTGAGCGCGGCACCTTGTCAAGTAAAAAACATCAATAAATCAAACACTTAAAATTTGCACCAAAATGGAACGGTTCTTGCTTTTAAGATCTGGTTCGATTTTTTGTTTGCATTATTTTGGGGAGTTATATTGATGGGTGGATACAAAGACGGCGCCGACGCCTTGTTCATTTTGCTCGGCGCAATCATGATTTTGGCAATGCACGCAGGTTTCGCCTTCCTTGAACTGGGCACGGTACGCAAAAAGAACCAGGTCAATGCACTGGTCAAGATTCTGGTGGACTTCGCAATTTCGACGATCGCCTATTTCTTCGTCGGCTACAGCATCGCCTATGGCGTCAATTTCTTCTCCACGGCCGAGGTGCTGGCGGTGAAGAACGGCTACGAGCTGGTCAAGTTCTTCTTCCTGCTGACCTTTGCCGCCGCGATCCCGGCCATCATCTCGGGCGGCATCGCCGAACGGGCACGCTTCCATCCGCAACTGATCGCCACCGCGCTGCTGGTCGGCTTTGTCTATCCCTTCTTTGAAGGCATGGTCTGGAACCACCGCTTCGGTGTGCAGGACTGGCTGATGCACGCATTCGGCGCCGAGTTCCACGACTTCGCCGGCTCGGTGGTGGTGCATGCGGTCGGCGGCTGGGTCGCTTTGCCCGCCGTGCTGCTGCTGGGCGCGCGCCGTGGCCGCTACATGAAGAACGGCGCCATCGCCGCCCACCCGCCATCGTCGATTCCCTTCCTCGCCTTGGGCGCGTGGATTCTGACGGTGGGCTGGTTCGGCTTCAACGTGATGAGCGCGCAGGCGCTCGACAAGATGAACGGCCTGGTCGCCGTCAACTCGCTGATGGCCATGGTCGGTGGCACGCTGGTCGCTCTGCTGATGGGTAAAAACGATCCCGGCTTCGCCTACAACGGCCCACTGGCAGGTCTGGTTGCCGTGTGCGCGGGTTCGGACCTGATGCACCCGTTGGGCGCGCTGGCCACCGGCTGCATCGCCGGCGCCATCTTCGTGTGGATGTTCACACTGGCACAAAACAAATGGAAGATCGACGACGTGCTCGGTGTCTGGCCGCTGCATGGCTTGTGCGGCGCCTGGGGTGGGCTGGCGGCTGGTATCTTCGGCACCAAGGCGCTGGGCGGCATTGGTGGCGTGTCGTTTGCTTCCCAATTGTGCGGTACCGCGTTAGGCGTGGCGATCGCACTCGCTGGCGGCTTCGCCATTTACGGCGCACTGAAAGCCACGCTTGGTCTGCGCCTGGACGCGGAAGAAGAATTCCAGGGCGCCGACCTGTCGATTCACCGGATCACGTCGACCCCGGAACGCGAATCCAACTGGTGATGTAATGCCGGGGCAGTGGCGGGGAGCAGATCGGCTGGTGCCTGATCGACTTTCTGTTCCAGCTGCTGCTTCGGTTTTGGTTTTCTGACGCGTGGCTTTGGCGCCAGCATCGTGCCGGAGCAGCCCGGCGTGCCGCAGTGGCAGGCGAAGGCGCGCTTGATGGCCGGCGTGTGGCGACCGTCGTATACCAGCGGATAGGAATAGCTGAGTTCTTCGCCACGGCGGATATCGTACAGCGCGTAGATGTAAATGCGGCCTTCATCCTCGATGGCTTCGCAGTTAGGCTCGCAAGAGTGATTGATCCAGCGCGAGGCATTGCCGCCATCGCCGCCATCGATTACATTGCCGTTCGCCAGGCTGAAAAAGAAGGTGTGATTGTGTGCTCCGCCACGCGCCTCCGCCCGCAGCAGCGCCTCTTCCCAAGGGATCTCCTTGCCCAGATATTCGATTACGCACTCGCTCACAGCGATGTCGCGCTGGGCGAACACGCCTTTGCCGTGGACTTTGGAGCGCAGTACGCGGTAGGCGCGCAGTTCGTGCGCGGCTGGCTGGTTTTCTGTTGGGTTCGAAGCGGACATGGAAATAGGCTTGGTGGTTGATGTTGGAAATTGAGAAGTATTTGACGCATTAAACCATACGATTTTCAAGCTGAATACTACCGCACGTTTGCCGCCACTCCTCTACAATGATGCTCATAGATAATTTTACGGGCTGAGCAATGAGTGGAAATCGCGGTGCGTTCAATTCGCTTTCTGCCGGCTTGTATGAGCGTCTAGTCTTGGCGGAAGAGTCTGCGGCCATTCAATCGTTGGAGGCAGGCAATAGGGCTCACACCAGTGAGCCCTCACGTGCGCAACGTAGAGAACATCTAATAGATGATCTGGCTTCGCGTCTACCAGAGTTGCTCGACGCCGTATCCAGCGAGTCAGAAGGCAAGGCGGATCAGGCCCGGGCTGAACTCAAGTTGATTGCTCATCTCATGCGCGCAGCACGCCTAGGTGGAGAGGAGGACGTCTCCTCCTTGCCTGCCGAGCCACTGCGAGTTTTGCATGCATTGCATGAACCGAATGCTGCCCCACAAATCCCTGAAACGGGACTGCGTCGACCCTGGATATTTACATCGGCGCGCAGTGATCCATCCCTGTTAAATGAGTTACGTACGGAACTGATGTGCGTCGACAGAGTCGATATTCTGGTAAGTTTTATTACGTGGAGCGGCGTGCGTAAGCTGCTCGATGTACTCAAAGTTGCCACCGCACTCGATGCCAATGGCCGGCCGAAAACTCATTTTCGGATTTTAACAACAACTTACATCGGTGCGACCGAGGCGCGCGCAGTCGATGCCTTGGCAGAGCTGCCTGGGGTCCAGTTGCGGATATCCCTTGATGGTCGAAGAAACAGGCTGCATGCCAAGGCGTGGTTGTTTCACCGGTTTAGCGGTTTTGGTACCGCATTCGTCGGTAGCGCCAATTTATCGGAGTCTGCGCTGATTGGCGGAATAGAGTGGACGGTAAAATTTACCGAAGCACGCGATACTGACCTTTACCAGTCGGCCTCCGCCAATTTTGAAACCCTGTGGAACGATGGTGAGTTTCAAACATACGATCCCGAGGACGAGGCGCAACGGCTGGCTTTGAGAACAGCCTTACGCGAGCAAAGCCGTTCACCTTCGCGAAGCGGCCAAAACGGCGAGCCGATCGCATTGCACGCCTGGTTTGAGCTACGTCCGAAGCCGTATCAATCAGAGATGCTTGAACGTCTCGTGGCAGAAAGGCGGTTGGGGCGTTACCGTAACCTGGTCGTTGCCGCCACAGGGACAGGAAAAACAGTTGTTGCGGCGTTCGACTACGCGCGGTTGGCCCGTGAGGCGGGTAGCCCGCCAAAGCTGCTGTTCATCGCCCACCGTATTCAGATCCTGAAACAGGCGTTGGCGACGTATCGCCAAGTATTGCGTGATCCGAGTTTTGGAGAACTGCTTGACGGAGAGAATCAGCCTTCCCAATTCGCCCACCTGTTCGCAACTATCTCTACAGTACACCGGCGCAATCTGACCGCACAACTAGGACAGGATTATTGGCGGATAGTCGTCATTGACGAAGCGCATCATCTCCCTGCAAACAGTTTTGATCAGTTTGTTCAGGCGGTTCGTCCTGCAATTTTACTAGGGTTGACCGCGACGCCGGAACGTACCGACGGCAAGAGCTTGAACGGATATTTCGATTGCCGGCCAGATGGTTCGCCAGCGGTTTCCTTGCGGTTGTGGGATGCGCTCGACCAGCAACTGCTCGCTCCCTTCGAATACTACGCGACCGCTGATGATACCGACCTGTCTGATGTGAAGTGGAATCGCCCGGAAGAGTTGCTGCAGCTCGACGGTATTATATCCAGCAATACAATGCGAAGCCGGCTGGTGATCAATGCCTTGCACCAGTACGTGTCGAATCTTGACATGCTCAAGGGCATCGTGTTTTGCGTCAGCGTCGCCCACGCCCAATTCATGGCAAGTTGGTTCGAACGGTCAGGATTGCCGGCTTGCAGCCTAACCGGTATCAACTCGAATGAACAAAGGGAGCAGGCCATTCGTGACTTACGTAGCGGTAAGATCAAGCTGATTTGTACTTGCGACCTGTTTAATGAAGGCGTGGACATCCCGGAGATCAATACTTTGCTTTTGCTACGGCCGACGCAAAGTCCGGTTGTATTCCAGCAGCAGATTGGACGTGGGTTACGACTTGCCGACGGCAAGGAGAGCTGTCTTGTACTTGATTTTGTTGGTATCTATGGCGAAGGCTTCCGTTTCGATACTTTGCTGCGCTCGATTACTGGACAGACGCGCACCCAGTTAAAGAGCTCGGTTCAGCACGGTTTTGGTATGCTGCCGACGGGTTGCCATATTCAGTTCGATCGAGTGTCGCGCGAACGTGTTTTGACTTCGCTGCGCAAGACATTGCAATTGAATGCGGTCCGCCTTCGTCAGGAGCTTGCTGCATGGGTTGCACAGCGGGGCACGCGTGATATCAGTTTGAAGGCGTTTTTGACTGAGAATGAACTCGATATTCGCGATATCTATGCGAATAAGCGTTCTTGGACGGAATACAAGCGCGATATCAAGCTCTCTGTTCCACCTGCCGGCCCGCGCGAAGCGGAGCTGATGCGCAGGATGGGTTCTATCCTGCACGCGAATGACCCGAATGCCCTTGCCGCCTGGACGACTGTGCTGTCCACGGGCGAAATCGATACAACCCGGGTGCAAATGTTGGCATATCAGATGTTGCACAATACCTCGGAGTTGATGGGGCCACAGGGTTTTGCTGGATTGCTGGAGCAGCATCCGGCGCTTCGCGAGGAATTGAGCGAGATCGTGGACTGGTTGAAGGACGAGACCGTCGTGGATGGGCGCTCCTTGCCTGGCGTGCCATCTCACTGGCCGCTAGCACTCCATGCTCGCTATGAGCGGCGCGAGATTCAGACGGCAGTGCAGCATTTAACTTCGAAGACACGTCCGCAATTTCGTGAAGGCTGCTTGCCTTTAGCAGAAGAAAAAATCGAGTTGATGTTCGTAACGTTGGATAAGCGCGAAGGTTTTGGGGATCGCGTGCAATATCATGATTATGCGATCAGCAACACCCAGTTTCACTGGCAAACCCAGAATAAAGCAAGCGCAAGCAATGCGACCGGTTTGCGTTACCTGAACAGTGATACGAATGGATGGACTTTTCAGTTATTTGTGCGCGAGGATGCCGAGCACGCCTTTGTTGCCCTTGGTCCGGTCAAATTGGAAAGTGCTGAAGGTAGCAAGCCGATTTCAATTATCTGGCAATTGTCTGAGCCCATGCCGGCAGAGGTTTTTCGCCGGTTTAGTGTGCTGCGCGGTAGCTAATCGAATATTTGCGATGGCGGGCGCTACAATACTGATCGTAGTCCTAAATGCTTCACGAAGGCATCAAAGTCCTTGTCGCAATGTAGGAGTGTAAAATTATTCTCGATACAGTAAGTGGCGATCATTGAATCAATGGTTTTGCGTACAGTAATACCCGGCAATCTCAAAGTTCGAAAATTTTCGGCAGCCTTGATTGCCATCCGCTGCCCAACCAGATCCACAATGATTAGCGAAGTGAGCAGCCTCTTGGCTTGAATAAACTGCTTGTCAGATCTGAAGCCCTGCAGCACCTCGATCAATATTAGATCCCCGATGACGACACGTTGCTTGCCAAGCAAGATGTTCAATGCATCAGTCTGAGGGGTAATGTTGCCTCGAAAATAGTCGATCCAAACGCTTGAATCAACAAAAATCATCTGTCTACTCGCATTGCATCCAAATCACCTTCCCAGTTGAGCTTGCCGCGAAATTTTCTAATTTTTTTCTGCTGCTGAAGTTGGAGCTGTAGCTGAAGAAGTGTGCGCAGCCCAAGCTCCACCACTTCGCGCTTGGTCTTTAAACCAGTGGCACGAAGCGTGTCTTCCATTAACTTGTCATCAATCACAATATTTGTTCGCATGATGTCCACTTCCCTTATCCGATAAAACCATACTGGCGCCCGATGACGGAGCTTGCAATGCAGTTTTCCTGGTCATTGGTCGTGGTCAAAGAGTGGGCATCTTAATGATAAACCGAAGCGAACGGTTTATCGGTGAATCACCACCAGCAGCGCCTTCGCCTCCGTCTTGCCGGCATTACGAATCGCATGCGGCAGATCGGCCGGATAACGGGCCGTGCCGCCCAGCTTGACCTTCTTCTTGTCGGTGCCTACTTCCACCTCCACCGCCCCATGCAGCAAGGTCAGGTGCTCGGTCGCGCCCGGATCGTGCGGCTGGGATACCAGCTCGCCGCCCGGCGCCAGGGTCAGCTCATACCACTCATATTTACCCGCCAGCTCCATCGGCCCGAGGATGCGCAGCACATAGCCGGCGTGATTGCCGGGCAGGGTAGGGGTTTCGTGCGCGTCGAGGATGCGGATGGTCTCGGTCGGCTTTTCCGCGGTCGACAGCAGCTCGCCGATGGCCACGCCCAGTGCGTTGGCCAGGCGCCAAGTGATGGCGATCGTCGGATTGGCCTTTTCGCGCTCGATCTGCGACAGCATCGACTTCGATACCCCGGCAATGCGCGACAGGTCCTCCAGCGTCAGGCCGCGCGCCAGGCGCAGGCGTTGCAGGGCGGCGCCGACTTCTGGAGGGGCATTTGTCGAAACAGGTGTTTTCATTTTTTTATTCGGTGCGGGACGGGGTTTCGGTGAAAAAGTGACGGAAAAGGCATGCAAGAACCGCACGCCAACGGCTTGTCAAGTTCACCGGCTCTCGGTAAAATTCGATATATTGAATTTTAGTTCGAAATAACGGATTTCAGCAGGGCGCGGTACGAATCGGAGTAAACTGGTTCCCGCGATGCCTTTCGAAACACGGTACAACACAGTGCGACAAACGGTCAAGCGGCCGGCGTCGCCACCCAGACGAGGATAATCATGAGCGACCAAGCAAAGAACGCATTTTTCGGCGGCCTGCAGCAAACCCTGGATCAACTGCGCGAACAGGGCCTGTACAAGCCGGAGCGCGTGCTGGCGTCGCGTCAGGGTTCCGAAGTGGTGGCCGACGATGGCCGCACCCTGATCAATATGTGTGCGAATAACTACCTCGGCCTGTCCGGTCAGGAGTGGGTGGCGCAGGCTTCGATCAAGGCGACCGAACAATATGGCTACGGCCTGTCGTCGGTGCGCTTCATTTGCGGCACCCAGACGGTGCACAAGCAGCTGGAGCAGGCGATCTCCAAGTTCGTCGGCACCGAAGACACGATCCTGTACGCGGCGGCCTTCGATGCCAATGGCGGCGTGTTCGAGCCGCTGTTCGACGAAAACGATGCCATTATCTCCGATGCGCTGAACCACGCTTCCATCATCGACGGCATCCGTCTGTGCAAGGCTGCGCGCTTCCGCTACCAGCACAACGACATGGCCGACCTGGAAGTCCAGCTGAAAGCCGCCGAAGGCAAGCGCCATAAGGTCATCGTCACCGATGGCGTGTTCTCGATGGACGGCACCATCGCCCAGTTGGACAAGATCTGCGATCTGGCCGACCGTTACGGCGCGCTGGTGATGATAGACGAATGCCACGCCTCCGGCTTCATGGGCGCGACTGGCCGCGGCACCCACGAGCACCACAATGTGATGGGCCGCGTGGACATCATCACCGGTACGCTGGGCAAGGCACTGGGCGGCGCGATGGGCGGCTTTACCTCCGCGCGCAAGGAAGTGATCGACATGCTGCGCCAGAAATCGCGTCCGTATCTGTTCTCGAACACGCTGGCGCCTTCGATCGCGGGCGCTTCGCTGGCGGTGCTGGAGCGTCTGTCTTCCTCCACTGAACTGCGCGACCGCCTGCACGAAAACACCGCCTACTTCCGCAAAGAGATCGAGCGGATCGGCTTTACCATCAAACCAGGTACCCATCCTGTTGTTCCCGTCATGCTGTTCGAAGCGCCGATTGCGCAAAAGTTCGCGGCACGAATGTATGAGCTGGGCGTTCTGCTCAGCGGCTTCTTCTACCCCGTGGTCCCGATGGGCCAGGCGCGTGTGCGCGTTCAGCTGTCCGCCGCGCATACGCGCGAACAGCTCGACACCGTACTCGCAGCATTCGAACTGGCAGGCCGCGAACTCGGCTTGCTGAAGAACTAATATGAAAATCGTCAGGAACAACACTATGGAACGCATACTCGTCATCGGCGCAAATGGCCAGATCGGCAGCGAACTGGTCGAGGCGCTGGCCGCCCGCCACGGCGCGCAGAACGTCATCGCCAGCGATATCAGCACGACCAATCTGTACAAGGCCGAACGCTATGTACAACTGAATGTGCTGGACAAGGAAGCATTGGCCACGCTGGTCGGCACCGAAGGCATTACCCAGGTCTATCAGCTGGCGGCAATGCTGTCGGCCACCGGCGAAGCTGCGCCTTTGAAGGCCTGGACGCTGAACATGGACGGCCTGCTGAATATCCTGGAAGTGGCGCGTGAACGCGGCCTGCTGGGCAAGCCGCTGCGCATCTTCTGGCCTTCGTCGATTGCGGCATTCGGCCCGAACACGCCGGCCGTGAATACGCCGCAACTCACCGTGATGGACCCGAGCACCATCTACGGCATCAGCAAGCTGGCCGGCGAGCGCCTGTGCGAGTACTACTTCACCAAGTACGGCGTGGACGTGCGCAGCATCCGCTACCCAGGCATCATCAGCTACAAATCGCCTCCAGGCGGCGGCACCACGGATTACGCAATTGCGATCTTCCACTCGGCGCTGCGCGGCGAGCGCTATGAATGCTTCCTCGGCCCGCAGACCACGCTGCCGATGATCTACATGCCAGACGCGATCCGCGCCACCATCGAATTGATGGATGCGCCGGTCCAGAGCATCAAGGTGCGCTCGGCCTACAACGTGGCCGGTGTGTCGTTCAACCCGGAACAGCTGGCCGCCGCGATCACGCTTGCGCTGCCCGATTTTAAGATCGCCTACAAACCGGACAGCCGCCAGGCCATCGCCGACACCTGGCCGCAAAGCCTGGACGACAGCGTCGCCAGCGCGGAGTGGGGCTGGAAGGCGCAGATCGGCGTGGAGCAGATGGTGACCGACATGCTGGCCAATGTCGACGTCAGCCTCGGCAAAGCCGCCTGAGTTCGAACAATCACACTATAACAACTCACAATAAAGAGACACCGCGATGGACATGAGCGTATTCGATCTTTTCAAGATTGGCATTGGCCCTTCCAGTTCCCACACCGTGGGTCCGATGGTGGCGGCCCGCCGGTTCCTGATCGAATGCGGCTCGCTGCATGACGTGGTGGCGGTGGAAGCGGCCCTGTATGGCTCGCTGGCGCTGACCGGCGTGGGCCACGCCACCGACAAGGCGGTGATCCTGGGCCTGATGGGCGAAACCCCGCAGGACGTGGTGCCGACCCAGGTCGACAGCATGCTGGCGGCGGCCGAAGCGGCGGGCGAGCTGAAACTGCTGGGCAGCCATGCGGTGCCTTTCAAGGCCGCCACAGGCCTGATTTTCCACAAAACCGAATCGCTGCCCGAGCATCCGAACGGCATGCGCTTCACCATCCGCCGTGCCGATGGCGGCAGTACCAGCAAGGTCTACTACTCGGTGGGCGGCGGTTTTATCCGGGAAGAGGGCGAGAACCAGCAGCCAGTGGCTGCGCCGGCGGTGGCGATTCCTTATCCTTTTGATACGATGGAGCAGTTGCTGGCCCATGGCAGCAGCAGCGGCCTGACGATTCCGCAGATGCTGCGCGCGAACGAGTGCACCAAGATCAGCAGCACCCAGCTTGACGAAGGCATCGACCGCATCTGGAAGGTGATGCATGACTGTATCGCCCACGGCCTGGACACGCCGGGCCAGCTGCCGGGCGGCCTGAAGGTCAAGCGCCGCGCGGCCGATCTGTGGCATCTGGCCAGTACGGCCAAGGCCTCGGACAACCGCGCCAACGATCTGCCGCATGACGCGATGCATCAGGTCAGCCTGTACGCGATGGCCGTCAACGAGGAAAACGCGGCCGGCGGCCGCGTCGTCACGGCGCCGACCAATGGCGCTGCGGGCATTATTCCGGCGGTGCTGCGCTACTACGCGGAAGACTGCCACCCCAGCGATCCGGCCACCGGTGTGCGCAATTTCATGCTGACGGCGGCCGCCATCGGCATGCTGTGCAAGCGCAATGCGTCCATTTCCGGCGCCGAAATCGGCTGCCAGGGCGAAGTCGGCGTGGCCTGCGCGATGGCGGCGGCGGGCCTGGTATCGGCACTGGGCGGTACCAACCAGCAGATCGAAAATGCGGCCGAAATCGGTATCGAGCATCACCTGGGCATGACTTGCGACCCAATCGGCGGTCTGGTGCAGATTCCTTGTATAGAACGCAACGGTATGGGCGCGGTCAAGGCAATTACGGCGGCTTCGCTGGCCTTGCGGGGCGATGGCACCCACTTCGTCAGCCTGGACGAGGTGATCGAAACCATGCGCCAGACCGGGGCCGATATGCAGGACAAGTACAAGGAAACTTCGCTGGGCGGGCTGGCGATCCACGTGATCACGGTCAATCACGCGGCCTGCTAGACAATGCGGGGGCGGCTGGTCCGGCCGTCTTCCGGTGCGCTTTCCGGGCATATACCAACCATAAAACAACGGGATTTCACGGGGAAAGGCTGGTAGCACTATAATAAGGGCTCAATCGCACCGTTCTGCCATTCAGCTGCTAGCCCAACCGGACCTTTCCAAGTTATGCAATACGTGTCTACCCGTGCCGCCACGTCGGCTGCTTCGCCATCCTCCCAACAATTTTCCGATATCCTGCTCGGCGGCCTCGCCCCCGATGGTGGCCTGTATCTGCCCACCGAATACCCGCAGGTGACCGGCGCCGAGCTCGATGCCTGGCGCAAGCTGTCGTATGCCGATCTGGCCTACGAAGTGCTGAAGAAGTTTGCCACTGATATTCCAGACGCCGACCTGCGCGCGCTGACCGCCAAGACCTACACCAAGGAAGTCTACCGCAACGCCCGCGCCGGTGAAAAAGCCACCCAAATCACGCCACTGCGCGTGCTGGAAGAGCGAGCCGACGGCGCCAAGCTGGTATTGCAGGCGCTGTCGAACGGCCCGACCCTGGCCTTCAAGGACATGGCCATGCAGTTGCTGGGCAATCTGTTCGAATACACGCTGACCAAGCAGGACGCGCAGCTGAACATCTTCGGCGCCACCTCGGGCGACACCGGCAGCGCGGCCGAATACGCGATGCGCGGCAAGAAGGGCATCCGTGTCTTCATGCTGTCGCCGCACAAGAAAATGAGCGCCTTCCAGACCGCGCAGATGTTCAGCCTGCAGGACCCGAACATCTTCAACATCGCCGTCGAAGGCGTGTTCGATGACTGCCAGGATATGGTCAAGGCCGTGTCGAACGATCTGCCGTTCAAGGCGCAGCAGAAAATCGGCACCGTCAATTCGATCAACTGGGCGCGCGTCGTGGCTCAGGTGGTGTACTACTTCCGTGGCTACCTGTCGGCCACCACCAGCAACGAGCAGAAAGTCTCGTTCACGGTCCCGTCGGGGAACTTCGGTAACATCTGCGCCGGCCACATCGCGCGCATGATGGGCCTGCCGATCGACCGCCTGATCGCCGCCACCAACGAGAACGACGTGCTGGATGAATTCTTCCGCACCGGCGTGTACCGCGTGCGCAAGTCGGCCGAGACCTACCACACCAGCAGCCCGTCGATGGACATTTCCAAGGCGTCCAACTTCGAGCGCTTCATCTTCGACCTGGTTGGCCGCGACAGCGACCGCACCCGCGCCCTGTTCCATAAAGTGGAAACCCAGGGCGGCTTCGACCTGTCCGGCAAGCCGGGCAGCGATGGCGACGAATTCAAGCTGGTGGCCAAGTATGGCTTCAAGTCGGGCAAGTCGACCCATAAAGACCGCCTGGATACGATTCGCGACGTGGCGGACGATTTCGGCATCACCATCGACACGCATACCGCCGACGGCATCAAGGTCGCGCGCGAGCAGTTGCTCGCCGGCGAAACCATGATCGTGCTGGAAACCGCACTGGCCGCCAAGTTCAACGAGACCATTCTCGATGCGCTGGGTGTGGATGCCGAGCGTCCAGCCGGTTTCGAAAACATCGAAGACCTGCCGCAGAAGTTTGTTGTCATGTCGGCCGACGTCGCCAAGATGAAAGCCTACATCGCCGCCAACACCGGCCTGTAAATCATGAGCGCGTACCAGCCGAAACCTATGCTGTCCGTGAGCGCGGCACTCGACTTTTTAATGTCGGCCGCGCGTCCCGTGAGCGAGACCGAACTCATTCCGACGCTGGAGGCGAACGGCCGCGTATTGGCCAAAGCCCAGGTGTCGGAGATGAACGTGCCGGCCATGGACAACACGCAGATGGATGGCTACGCGGTGCGCGCGGCCGATTGCGCCACCGGCAACGCCACGTTGACGGTATCGCAGCGGATTCCGGCCGGCCATGTCGGTCAGCCGCTGCTGCCCGGTACAGCGGCGCGCATCTTTACCGGCGCGCTGATTCCCGAAGGTGCGGACGCGGTAGTAATGCAGGAGCAGTGCGAGGCCAATGGCTCGCTGGTGACGGTGCGCCATGCGCCCAAGTCGGGCGAGTGGATACGTCGTGCTGGCGAGGATATCAACAGCGGCAGCGTGATTCTGGCAGCCGGTACGCGCTTGCGCAGTCCGGAGCTGGGTTTGGCAGCATCGGTTGGACTGGCATCGCTGCCGGTACGGCGCAAGCTGCGCGTGGCGGTGTTTTTCACCGGCGACGAGCTGACCATGCCGGGCGAGCCGCTGGCGCCTGGTGCGATCTACAATTCGAACCGCTTTACCTTGCGCGCGCTGCTGGAAAATCTGGGATGCCAGATCACCGATTTCGGCATCGTGCCCGATTCGCTGGAGGCGACGCGCAGCGTGCTGCGCGAATGCGCACAGGCGCATGATCTGATCATCACCTCCGGCGGCGTGTCCGTCGGCGAGGAAGACCATATCAAGCCAGCTGTGGAGGCGGAAGGCAAGCTGAATATGTGGCAGATCGCCGTCAAGCCGGGCAAGCCGCTGGCGTTTGGCGAGGTGCAGCAGGCGTTCTTCCTGGGCCTGCCGGGCAATCCGGTGTCGAGCTATGTCACCTTCCTGATGTTTGTGCGTCCCTTCATCCTGCGCCTGCAGGGTGTGGACGATGCCAGGGCGCTGACACCCAAGTCCTACGCGATGCGCGCCGACTTCAATTGGCCCAAGGCGGACAAACGCAATGAGTTCCTGCGTGCCCGTATCAACGGCCAGGGCGGCCTGGAGCTGTTTGCGAACCAGAGTTCCGGCGTGCTCACGTCCACCGTGTGGGGCGATGGCGTGATCGACAATCCGCCGGGCCAGACCATCGCGGCCGGTGACACGGTACGGTTTATTCCTTTCAGCGAGCTGCTCTACTGAGCCGCCGCCTACTTTTTACAAGACAGAAGCAACGATGAATATTACGCTGCGATTTTTTGCCAGCGTGCGCGAAACGCTCGGCACCTCAAGCGAAACGATGGCCGTACCGGCCGGCGTGAGCAGTGTGGGCGCGCTGCGCGCGCAACTGGTGGCGCGCGGTGGCGTATGGGAACAGGCGCTGGGCGAAAACCGTGCGCTGCGCATGGCCTGCGATCAGGTCATGTGCAACGCCGAGACGGCACTGAGCGAAGGCTGCGAAGTGGCCTTCTTCCCGCCGGTGACGGGCGGCTAGGCGGCCAGGCGCTTCAGTTGTTAGCGCTTGGGCTGGACTGGCGTGCTGTCGCAGGCGGCGCAGGCCAGGCCTGCCTTGTAGCGGCGGTAGGCCGAGAAGGTGAAGATAGCCGCCGCCGACAATGACCAGATCAGCGCGCTGAGAATGTCGTTGGTGCCGGTCGTGCCCTTGTACCATTCGACCGCCGCCAGAATGCCGAACATCGGCACGGCGGCCAGCAGAAACCGTTTTACCCAAAAGACTGCACCCATTTCCGCGCTCCTTCAATAATGACTGGCCATGAGTATGCGCCAGTTCGCGCAAGGAGCGCAATCCTATCGTTTCAGGTCACAGCATGCACTCACAAACACAATCCCGGCGCGTGGTCGTCATCGGCGGCGGTCCGGCCGGTCTGATGGCCGCGCACACGCTGGCCAGGGGCGGCGCGCAGGTGGACCTGTACGACGCCATGCCTTCGGTCGGCCGCAAGTTCCTGCTGGCTGGGCGCGGTGGCATGAACATCACCCATGCCGAAGCGTATGAGGTGTTCGTCACCCGCTACGCCAAAGCCGCCGCCTCGCTGCGGCCCATGCTCGATGCCTTCGGCCCCCAGCAGGTGCGCGACTGGGTACACAGCCTGGGCGTGGATACCTTCGTCGGCAGTTCCGGCCGCGTGTTCCCCACCGATATGAAGGCCGCGCCCATGCTGCGCGCCTGGCTGCATCAAATGCGCGAAGACGGCGTGCGCGTGCATACGCGGCATCGCTGGCTGGGCTGGAACGGCAGCGCGCTGCGTATCGCCGGCCCGGATGGCGAGGTGGCGGTGGAGTGCGATGCTGTCGTGCTGGCGTTGGGCGGCGCGAGCTGGGCGCGGCTGGGCTCCGATGGCGCCTGGATTCCCTTGCTGGCGCAGCAGGGCGTGGAAGTGGCGCCGTTGGCGCCGGCCAACTGCGGCTTCGATGTGGACTGGAGCAGCCATTTCAGCGACAAGTTTGCGGGTGATCCGCTGACGACGGTGGCGATCGTATCCACCGATGCCAGCGGCCAGACGGTGCGCAAGCAGGGCCAGTTTGTGGTCACGGCGAGCGGCGTTGAGGGGAGTCTGATTTATGCGCTGTCGGCCGCGTTGCGCGACCAGATCAGCGCCAACGGCAGCACGCAGATTTATCTGGACCTGCTGCCGGATCTGACGGCGGGGCGGGTGGCCGATGAAGTGGCGCGGCCGCGCGGCGCGCGCTCCATGTCCAGCCATCTGCAAAGCCGGCTGGGACTGAAGGGCGTCAAGGCCGGCTTGCTGCGTGAGTGCACTAGTGCCGCCGTCTTTGCCGATACGGATCAACTGGCGGCGGCGATCAAGCTGCTGCCGGTACGCCTGGTGCGGCCACGTCCGATCGATGAAGCCATCAGCAGCGCCGGTGGCGTATGCTTCGATGCGCTCGATGGGCTGATGCTCAAGTCGCGGCCCGGCACCTTCGTCGCCGGCGAAATGGTGGACTGGGAAGCGCCCACTGGTGGCTATCTGCTCACAGCCTGCTTCGCCACTGGGCTGGAAGCGGGGCGGCAGACGCTGTCCTGGCTTCAGAATTCGACAAATAGTTAGTCAGGTAGCGGAAGGCCGTGGGCACGAAATGCTCCAGGTGTTAAACTTCGGATAATATTCCTCGCTGTTTTACAGATGCGGTTCATTTCGTGATGGGGCACTTATGAAAAACTGGCCGACCCGGTGGGTTCAACTGGCTGCGGCAATTGCGGCGATCGGCGCAGTCATTCATCTGGCGGCTATCGTAGGTGGGCCGTCCTGGTACGCCTATTTCGGCGCGCCGCCTCAGATCGTTGCGTCAGCCCGCGACGGCACATGGCTCGCGCCTGTCAGTGCGGCGATCATTGCCGTTTTGATGGGCCTTTGCGCCGCCTATGCCTGCTCGGGCATTGCGCTGATTCGTCGTCTACCTTTGCTTCGACCCGTTCTGGCGAGTATTGCGGCGGTGTGCCTTGTCCGGGCCTTCGTACTCATTCCGCTGGCGTTCACCCACGCTGAGTTGCGCAATACCTTCGAGTTCGGAGCCGCTCTCGTTTGGGGATTGGCTGGCGTTGGATTCGCCGTTGGGTTCAGTAGCACGCGGAAGGGGGATAGGTTACAACGGCAGCATCAACGGCCGTTTTCCGAAGTGTTAGCGAGTATGCCCAATGTAGGAAATGATATCGATTTCGATACGCGCAATCGCTAGGAACAAACCGGAAGTACCGCCGTCGAATAGGGCGCCAACACTCGCCATCCCAGGCTCAGGTAAAGCGCGCGGCCCGCCTCGGTCGCGACGAGCAGGCGCTCGGAGGCGCCGGCCGAATCAGCTATTTCATCCAGCGCGTGCATCAATACGCTGCCCAGTCCTTTTCTGCGATGGGGTTCCAGCGTTTCGATGCGGTCGAATATAGCGCTTTCACGGTTTAGTACGACATGTCCCAGCGCCGCTGTCTGGCCGCTCGAATCGGTGAGACGTACTGCGTGAATTCCGTGTTCCAGTTCGCGGCTCGCTGCATAGCCGGCCGGCGGTGAGATGGACTTGTTCATCGACGAAGGTCGGTACATGAGATAGCCCGGACTCTCAATCGTCCAGCGAGTGGGAAGGGCGCGGCGCATCGTGTCCGTATCGACCGCCGCTTTGAGAAAGATGAACGGCTCGTGTATTTGTGCAGCGCACTCGCTCAATTCTGGTCCGGCTTCAAGAAACACATGGCGGCGCAATTGCTCTGGCAGACCCACCTCGGCAACCAGTCCGCCACCCAAATGTTTGGGTGGCGGCACTCTTCGGGCCAGGCACCAGCCTGTCAGCCAGCGTTCAAGCAGGTTCAAATCAAGATTCATGGTTTGTCCAAAGGATTGCCGGTGGAGTGGAGGAATTTTACCAAATAGCGTTCAAGCTTGTGCTCGCCAGGTACTGCCGCGCAGACTTCAGCGTACCGTCTGCTGGCGCTTTCCGATCGGCCTTAGCTTGTTAGCAAGGTGTTTGCGATACTGCATGCCTTGATGAACTCGGCACTTCGATCTGGAAAGGTATTGCGCATGGCGTTGACGAATATGAGATTGCGCCTTGGCACGATAGCTGGTTTGCTGCTGGGTTTATGTGGCAATACCGGTGCCGCGGCACCAACTGGCGCCGATCCGGTACCCGTGGTCGAAGTGAGCGGCCTGAGCGATCCGGCCGAACGGTCCTACCGCAGCTTACTCAAAGGGATGAAGCTGTTCGAGCAATATCATCAGCGCGCACCTCAGGCCAGCCTGCGTTTCAAGTTGCTCCATCATGTGAGCGATCCGGGCCGCAAGACAATTTCCCTCACCATTCTCGGCAAGCGCAAACCGATCCCCTTGGCATTGGATGACGAGCTGGCCTTCGTGCTGCCAGTCGATCAGGCTTTGGCCGACGATGGGGCGCGTGTAGTGGCCAATCGTCTGACGCGCAATCTGTTGTGGCAAACCGAAGTACGCACGCCCGGACTGC
Source organism: Oxalobacteraceae bacterium (assembly GCA_013284265.1). Taxonomy (GTDB): domain Bacteria; phylum Pseudomonadota; class Gammaproteobacteria; order Burkholderiales; family Burkholderiaceae_D; genus Rugamonas. The sequence continues at coordinate 30,367 of JABTBR010000013.1, forward strand.
CGAACGGCACCCGCCGCTTGGGCGATCTGCGGCTGGAATGCAATGTCAGCATCGTCGGCTTTGTGAGCGACTTCCCGCTGACGCCGGGCAATATCGCGCTGAGCCTGATGGACAATCCTTGCGGACGCAGCGGCGTGATGTATCCCTTCCTGTCCGACCGTCCGCTGTTCGGCGTGACCCTGGTCTCGGGCCAGCGGCGCCAGACCATCGCTAGCGACATGCTGTTCGGCAGCGGTATGGACAGCTTCGTGACGAAACTGGTGTACACCGGCAAGGACTGGAGTTTCCTGCGCGACCGCGCCTATCGTCTACCCTTGTGGGACGACAGTTGGCCGGACGATACGCTGGTGGAATTTGAATACATGGAAGATCAGGCGGCCACGGCCGCGATCTGCAAGGAGGCTTGCCAATGAAAACTCGCTACCTGATCGGTTTGATATTCGCCGCTGTGCTGGCGGGATGTGCCGCCACCGGCAATGGCCAGGCGACCCGCGATGCCGCCGCGCGCGACGCGGAAGTCGTGCCCGGACGCAGCACCAAGACCGATATCGTCAAGGCCTATGGCGAGGCGCATGTGTTCAAGTTCGATAGCGGCTATGAAATCTGGGTGTATCAGAACAGCCAGACCATCCCGCGCTTCGTGCGGCACTTGCCGCTGGTCGGAATGGCCGCCTCGCTGGTGCCGGACCGGAGCAGGGAATTGGTGCTGCTGTTCGGGCCGGACCATGTGTTGCGCAAGGTGCGCATGCATCAGGAGGTGGCAAGCAAGCTGGCCGCCGCGGAATCCCGGTGAGCCGGGTTGGCGGCGGCTGGCGCTGCCGGTCTTAATGATCCCAGCTGACTTCGCCCGAACCATTGCGGCTGACGTTGCGCTGGTCGGGATTGCCGAACACGCGCACGTCGCCGCTGCCATGCAGCACCACGTCGGCGGATTGGCGGGCAAACACATTGCTGCTGCCCGAACCCTTGAGGTTGACGGTGACCTTGTCCGAGGCCAGATGCTGGGCATCGAGATCGCCCGAGCCGGTCACTTCGGCGCTCAACGTCTTGCAGCTGCCGGCCGAGGTGATCTGGCCGGAGCCGACCATTTCCAGCGAGACCTTGTCGCTATTGCCCGCATTCAGGTTCAGGTCACCGCTGCCATGCACGCCGGCGGCCACGTCCTTGTAGCGGCCGTTGAAGGTCACATTGCCCGAACCGTGCAGGTCCAGCGCGAACTTCTGGCCGCTGAAGCCGTTGACGGTGCTGTCGCCGCTGCCGTGGACTTCCAGCTTGGCCAGTTCCGGCAAGACCAGCTCCACCTGCAGGGGACGGCGGTGGTGCAGCAGCATGCCCTTGGTGCCGATGTGCAGCACCTTGCCGTCCTGGGTGGTTTCGACATTGGCCAGCAGGCGCTGTTCGCCGCGCACCTTGAGCGAAGCGGTTTCGCCCTGGCGCAGGGTCAGGTCGATCGGGCCGTTCAGCTCGACGATGACGACGCTACCGGTGACGGGGCGGTTCTCGGCGCCGAGCGCATGGCCGGCGGCGCTGGAGGGATTGGCGCTGCCGTAGGCGCGCAGCATGCTGAAGGACACGCCGATCAGCAGGAAGGCCAGCAGCAAGAGGCTGGCGCCGACTTTGAATAAGGCTCGCATGACAGTGTTCCTTTAAAAAAGCCCGGTCCGCCTTAGCGGCCACGCAGCAGGGCAAGGTTCATGGCAACGTAGCGGCGGATGCCGATCACGGTGTACTTGGTGATGACCAGGCTGACCAGGCATAGGGCGATGCCGGCCAGCACCAGACCCAGTCCGAAGAAGGTCTGGGTGCTGCGGGCGCCATTGTCGAAATCTGTGCTGATGTGCACGCTGCCGCCTGCCAGCAGCGAGGAGCGCTCGATAATCTTGGACGGCTTGCCGTCTTCATCGCGGCGGCTGTCGTCGTCGCGTTCGCGTTCGAATTCGATGCCGTTCTCGCTGATCAGAATGCGGCCATGTACTTGATCGTCGCTGTCGACGAAGCCCATTTCGTGCGCCACTTCGCGCAAGGGACCGTTGAGCACCAGCTCGTTCTGGCCGGACAGACCACTGGCGGTGATCACTACGCCACCCAGATAGAACAGCAGCGAGCAGACGTAGATCGCGGTCAGCAGGGCGCCATAGACCATGGCGGGGATCAGCATGAACAGATTGAAGATGGCCAGGCCCACCGAGGAAACCAGCATGCGCATCAGGTTGACCGGGGTCTTTTTCTGTTCGAAATTATGCAGATGGGTGTTGGCACGCAAGGTCATGGCGATCTTGCGGGGCTCGTCCAGGCCCTTGCTGATCTCGGCATCCGTGCGGCCGGCGGCCTGTGCGTCTATCCAGTGCTGCTCGTAATAGGCCAGGGTCTTGGCGACGGTTTCCGCCGGCAGGCCGGTCAAGGCCCGTTTCAGTGCGTCGAGGTATTCCTGTTTATTCATGGCAAGGTCTCTTTAATGCATTGCAGGCACGATGTAGAAGTGCATAAGGGGGTGTTTGCCCAGTTCGCCAGTCTGGCTCGCCGCGCAGTTCTGGACGATGGCGGCCGTGCTGGCCGCTACCAGTGCAAGAACTGCAAGGGTTTTGATGCTGAGCGAGGTATTCATGTGCTTGCCTTGTGAAGGTGTGTTGCCGATGGTGAGACTGTACAGTCGTCACTGGCAAGCCGCCATCGACTTACGACAGGCTGCAATTTGGTGCGACAGGCGACAGAAAGCGGGGACTGGAAGGCAGGCCCGCTTCAGACGAACAGGCTGGCGGCCGCGCCTATGCCGCTGCGCACGGCCGATTCCAGCGTGGCGGGATAGTCGCTGGCGGTGTAATCGCCGGCGATGGCCAGCCCGCTCAGCCCGGTAGAGTTGCCTGGGCGAATCATTGCCGGCGCGCAGGCGAAGGTGGCGCGTTTCTCGGTAATGACCTTGAACCAGCGCGGGGCGCCCAGCTCCGGCCACTGGAAGGCGACCGCCAGTTGCACGGCCACCGCCTCGGCCAGCAGCGCGTGGCCTTGCTCGACCACCGCGCCCGAGGCGCTGATGACCACGGCCAGCAAGCCGGCCTGTTTGCTGTCCAGTTGGCCCCGGTCGAAGACGAACTGGCCCCATTCGTGGCGGTCGGGCTGGTCGACCAGGGCGTACATCGGCAGGTCCAGCTTGAGTCCGGCATCGTATTGCAGGTAGCAGGTGGTGATCGCTTCCGATTCGAAGGCGGTCAGCTGGGTGCATAGTGCGCTGGTGTCGGCGCCGGCTATGTCGTGCAGCAGCACGGCGGCGTGACTGGCGGTGTTGGCCAGCACCACGCCGTCGAAATAGGCGCTCCAGTTGCCGCCGACGGCGTCGCCGCTGGCGTCAACCTTCCATAAGCCGTTCCCGGCGCGTTGCAGCGAGCGCACTTTGGCGCCGGTGCGCACGGAACCGTCGTGACTGGCCAGCCAGCGGCAGGCGGCGTCGGGGAAGAGGGCGCTCAGGTCGGCGCGGGGGAGCAGCATGTCGGAGGCGCTGCGGGAGGCGCCCAGGCTGTCGCGCAGCACATTCAGGAAAATCTGGGCCGAGGCGCGCTCGGGCGGCGTATTCAGCGCCGCCAGACAGAGCGGGCGCCACATCAGCTTGATCAGGCGCTCGGTCTGGTCGAAACGTTGCAGCAGTTCGCCAACGCTGCAATCGGCATGCAGTTGCCAGCCCATCCAGCGCGCGGTGGTGGAAAAGCGTGCCAGTGACAGCTTGTCTTCGCGCTCCAGTCCCTTGGCGCGCAGCAGTGCGACCAGCATGTGCAGCGGCGCGGGCAGGCGCGGGGCGAGGAAGTCCATGCCGGGCGCGGGCGACAGCGGCGGATAGCGCATCTGCAGGGGCAGCTTGAGCACGGCCTGGTGCAGGTCCACGCCCACCAGCTTCATCAGGCGCAGGGTGTCGCGGTAGGCGCCCAGCATGATGTGCTGGCCATTGTCGAGGGTGGCATCGTCGGTGGCGACACGGCGGGCGCGGCCGCCTAAAGTACGGGCCGCTTCGAATAGGGTGACCTTGTGGCCGGCGCGGGCTAGCTCGACGGCGGCGGCGCAGCCGGACCAGCCGCCACCCACCACCGCCACCGTGCGGCGCGTCAGCGCGGGTTCCTGCTTAGCCACGAATATAGGTCTTCCACGCCAGCCAGAGCTTGCGGATGGGCGTGAGCGAAATGCGCTGGTTCAACACGTGGTAGCCATCCGCTTCCACTTCGCTCAGCAGGGTGCGGTAGATGGCGGCCATCATCAGGCCGGGACGCTGGGCGCGGCGGTCGGCGGCCGGCAGCAGGGCGAAGGCTTCGTCGTAGGCTTTTTGTGCGCGCGCGACCTGGAACTTCATCAGGTTCTCGAAGTTCTCGCTGTGGCGGGCGTTGAGCAGGTCGGCCGCGGTCACATTGAACTGTTGCAGTTCGCTGATCGGCAGGTAGATGCGGCCTTTGCGCGCGTCTTCGCCGACGTCGCGGATGATATTGGTCAGCTGGAAGGCCAGGCCCAGTTTCTCGGCATATTCCAGGGTTTCCGGCTTGGTGTGGCCGAAGATGCTGGCCGACAGGATGCCGACCACGCTGGCCACATGCCAGCAGTAGCGCTGCATGGCCGGGAAGTCGAGGTAGCGGGTCTGGTTCAGATCCATTTCCATGCCATCGATGATGGCTTGCATATGTTTCTCTTGCAGGCCATAGGTTTGCAGATGGGGCTGCAAGGCTAGCGTGACCGGATGGCTTTGCTTGCCTTCGTACATGCCGGAAATTTCTTTGCGCCACCAGGCCAGCTTGACCCGGGCGATCGATTCATCGGTGCATTCGTCGACGGTATCGTCCACTTCGCGGCAGAAAGCGTACAGCGCGGTGATCGCGCGGCGGCGCTCCTGCGGCAGGAAGAGGAAGGCGTAATAGAAACTGGAACCGCTCTGGGCGGCTTTTTGTTGGCAGTATTCGTCAGGTGACATAGTCAAGAATGCAAGGTGAAGCTATCGAAGGCGCTATTCTATAGGGGATGCCTGCGATTGTGTGCTGAGAAGCGGCGCAGCAGCCCAAGTAGGCCCAGACCGGCGAGCATCATGCCATAGCTCGCCGGCTCGGGAATCGCTACCGTCTGGATGTGCAGGCTGTAGCTGTCAAGCTGGACACCTGAGCCTATGCCATCGGCATTCAGATTCCAGCGTAGCGTGACGCGCATGCTGTCCGGCTGGAAGCCTGGATAGACTTCCAGTGAATCAACATTGCCATCGCTATTGAAATGCGCGTTGACGCTGGCGCCCGTTGGGGACGACAGAGCGTCGTAATAAGACGCAAAGCCAAGATCAGCATTCGTATCGGTCCGATACGCAAAAAAACCGGCCATCACCGAAGCACTGCTTGCACCCGCCGCGCTGAGCAGGCCGGTGATGTTGAATGTCGGTATAGATTCCAGCCGGTAGCCGGCATGCGCAACAATCCGGACATCTTTGAACGATACCAGTTGGTTATTGGCAATGTGATCGCCGGGCAAAAAGCTCAGCTGGTCGCCGACCACGCTGACGCCTGGAAACAGGCCACTGTCAAAGATAAAATCGACATGTTCACCGCTCAACTGCGCGGCGTGAACCGCGCCTGCACCGCTCAGTAACAGTGCGGCAGCGCAGATTCGCGCGCCATTGGAATTGCAAAAGTTTTTCATGTGAGCTCCGGGAGTTGGACGACACGTTGGCAAACTTTTACAGTATGGGGCATTGTGCAAATAACAATCTATTAAATTGTCACGAATGCAAAACTATTATTGCGGCATGAGTTTGGTTTGCTGCTTCATGCGGCTTTTCATCCTTAGCGCAGCCCAGAACACGCGCAGCCAGTCGGCCCTGGCCAGCTTGGGACGGCGCCGGAACACGTCGTAGTCCACCGCTTCGATGGCGTCCAGGATCGCCAGGCCGCCTTGCACCACCATGCGCAGCTCGAAACCGATGCGCCCGCGCAGGCGCAGGGCCAGCGGCGCACCGCTCAGCATCAGGGCGCGGGTGCGCTCCACTTCGAACTTCATCAGCGCGCGCCAGCGCGGACGGGCGCTTTCGTGATCGAGCGCGGCCGGGGAGATGGCGTAGCGGCTCAAATCTTCCAACGGGATGTAGATGCGTTCCTTATGCGTGTCGATGGCGACATCTTGGAGGAAGTTAATTAATTGCAAGGCAGTGCAGATGGCATCGGAATCGCGTACATTCTGCTCATCGGCCTGTTGGTAAAGCGACAGCATCAGCAGGCCCACCGGATTGGCGGAACGGGCGCAGTAGTCGAGCAGGGCATTATATGTGGCGTAGCGGCTGACGGTCACGTCTTGCTTGAAGGCGGACAGCAGGTCGTACAGCGGCTTGGTCGGCAACTGAAATTGGGCGATCACGCCGGCCAGGCGGTCGAACATGACGTTGCCGCCGGGCTCGCCGTGTTCGATGCGTCCCAGCGCCTGCTCGTAGGCGCTCAGCTCGGCCAGGCGCTGTTCGGGTGCGGCGTCGCCTTCATCGGCCAGGTCGTCGGCGCTGCGCGCGAAGGCGTAGATGGCTTCGACTGCCGGACGCAAACGCTTGGGTAGCAAAATGGATGCAACCGGGAAATTTTCGTAGTGTTCGACGGACATAAATAGCCGATTTTTCAAATTAATGACGCGAAAGTCATTTGCAAACGCAGATGATATGATTATAATTACTTAACGGAAAGTCATTTATTTCCGCTCATAATAGTAGTGGTATCTTTGACTCACAGCAAGTTTTTGGATGTGCAGGTAGACATCGGACCTATCCGGTTGGAATTGTTGCCTGCTAGAAAAGCTGGACTGCCCGCATAGTAAAGGAAAATACCGTGGTTGCTTTGAAAACCCTGCGTTCCCCCCGTCATTTCGTCTCCGCTCCGCTCCTATCCCTGGTGACCGCCGCCGCGCTGCTCAGCGCATGCGCCAAGCCGCCGGAAAAGACCGAAGACATCCGTCCGGTGCGCGCCATCGTCCTCAGCAGCAGCGACGTGGCAGTGAACGCGGAGTTTTCCGGTGAGGTGCGGGCGCGGGTGGAGTCGCGTCTGGGCTTCCGCGTGGGCGGCAAGATCGTCGCGCGCAAGGTCGATGTGGGCACGGTGGTCAAACATGGCCAGGTGTTGATGCAGCTCGATCCCCAGGATTTGCAGCTGTCGCAGGCCCAGGCCATGGCCGGGCTGCGCGCGGCGGAAACCAATCGCGACCTGGCGCGCGCCGAACTGAAGCGCTATCAGGAATTGCGCGCCAAGAATTTCGTCAGCCAGGCCGTGCTCGATACCAAGGATTCGGCGTTTAAATCGGCCCAGGCCAGCGTGGACTCGGCCCAGGCCGCCTATCGCGGCCAGTCGAATCAGGCGGGCTATGCCACCCTGGTGTCCGATGCCGACGGCGTGGTGACGGCGGTCGATGCCGAAGTCGGCCAGGTGGTGACGCCGGGTACGCCGGTGGTGCGGGTGGCCAAGGCGGGCGAGAAGGAAATCGTCATCGGCTTGCCGGAAGATAAAGTGGAAACGCTGCGCCGCATTTCCGATGTGCAGGTGCGGCTGTGGGCCAATCCCAAGGACGTGGTCGCTGGCAAGATCCGTGAAATCTCTCCGGTGGCCGATCCGGCTACCCGTACTTACACGGCCAAGGTAACGATTCCCGACACGCTGAGCGAAGCGCGGCTGGGGATGACGGCGGTGGTGCAGTTCGCCTCCAAGACGCCGACCCCGCAGATCAAGGTGCCGCTGACGGCCTTGTTCTATGAAAAAGCCACTACCTCGGTGTGGGTGGTGGAGGGCGGCGCCGTGCGACTGGTGCCGGTCACCATTGGCGGCGCGGCGGGCAATGAATTGATCCTGGCCAGCGGCGTCAAGGCCGGCCAGACGGTCGTCACGGCGGGCGTGAACCTGCTCAAGCCGGGCCAGAAGGTCAAGATACTCGGCAATGATGTGCCTGCGCCAGGTCCGGCCAAACCGGTGGCCGGGGCTGCGCCCACGGTCGCCGCCGCCGCGACTGGTGGCGACAAGGCGGAGGCCGCCAAATGAAGGGAGGATTCAATCTCTCACGCTGGGCGCTGGAACATATTCCGCTCGCACGTTACCTGATCGCCGTGCTGCTGATTGGCGGCATGCTCAGTTACAGCAGTCTGGGCCAGGATGAAGATCCGCCGTTCACCTTCCGCGTGATGGTGGTGCGCGCGATCTGGCCGGGCGCGACCTCGCTGCAGATGGCCGAACAGGTCACCGATAAACTGGAAAAGAAGCTCCAGGAAACCCCGTCCATCGATGAAATCACCAGCTATTCGAAACCCGGCGAAACGCTGATCCTGGTCAAGCTGCGCGAATCGGCGCCGCCCAAGGATGTGGCTGCATCGTGGTATCAGGTGCGCAAGAAGATCGGCGATGTGCGCGGCACCTTGCCGCCGGGCGTGCAGGGCCCCTTCTTCAATGATGAGTTCGGCGATACCTATGGTTCCATCTTTGCCTTGTCCGGCGACGGCTTCAGTTATGCCGAGATGAAGGACTATGCCGACTTCGTGCGCCAGCAGCTGTTGAATGTGCCGCTGGTGTCGAAGGTCGAGTTGTTCGGCGTGCAGGACGAGAAGATCAATATCGAGTTTTCGCACAAGAAGTTCGCCCAGTTGGGGATTCCCTTCGAGGCCATCGTCAACCAGATCGCCACCCAGAACTCGGTCGAGTCGACCGGCGTGCTGGTGACGCCGACCGACAATCTGCAAGTGCGCGTCACGGGCGCGCTGAAAACGGTGAAGGATCTGGAAGAGCTGGAACTGCGTGCCAACGGCACCACTTTCCGCCTGGGCGACTTCGCCACCGTCAAGCGCGAATATAAAGATCCGCCGCAGGACAAGATGCGCTTCAATGGCAAGGAAGTGATCGGCCTGGGCGTGTCGATGGAAAAGGGCGGCAATATCATCCAGCTCGGCAAGCATATGCAGAAAGCCGTCGAGCAGATGAAGGCCAAGATGCCGGTGGGTATCGAGCTGGAGCGCGTGTCGGATCAGCCGGTGGCGGTGGCCGCGTCGGTCAGCGAGTTCGTGCACACGCTGATCGAGGCGGTGCTGATCGTGCTGGCCGTCAGCTTCCTGGCGCTGGGCCTGCATACCAAACCGCTGCGCCTGGATGTGCGCCCGGGGCTGGTGGTGGCGCTGACGATTCCGCTGGTGCTGTCGGTGACCTTCCTGTTCATGCGCATGCTCGACATCGACCTGCACAAGATTTCGCTGGGCGCGCTGATCATTGCGCTGGGCCTGCTGGTGGACGATGCGATCATCGCGGTGGAAATGATGGTGCGCAAGATGGAGGAGGGCATGTCGCGCTTCGACGCGGCCACTTATGCTTACACCTCGACCGCGATTCCGATGTTGACGGGTACCTTGATTACGGTGGCGGGCTTCCTGCCGATCGGCCTGGCCAAGTCGGCGGCGGGCGAGTACACCTTCTCGCTGTTCTCGGTGAACGCGCTGGCCCTGCTGATTTCCTGGCTGGTGGCGGTGGTGTTTACGCCTTACATCGGCTATGTGCTGCTGAAAGTGAAGCCGCACGCCGGAAATGAGCACGATCTGTTTGATACGCCGGGCTTCCGCAAATTCCGCGCCGTGGTGACCTGGTGCGTGGAATACCGCAAGACCACGATCGCGGCGACCCTGGCGATCTTTGCGCTGGGCATTTACGGCTTCGGCTTTATCGAGAAGCAGTTCTTCCCGGATTCGAGCCGTCCCGAGCTGATGGTGGAGCTGTGGTCGCCGGAAGGCACGACTTTCGCCGCCAATGAAGCCCAGGTGAAGAAGTTCGAAGCCTTTATCCGCAAACAGGATGGCGTGTTCAGCGTGACCAGCTATGTGGGGACGGGGAGCCCGCGCTTCTATCTGCCGCTGGATCAGATTTTCCCGCAAAGTAATGTGTCGCAAGTGGTGGTGCTGCCCAAGGATCTGAAAACCCGTGGCTTGCTGCGCGAGAAGATCGTGGCCATCTTCAAGGAAGACTTCCCGGAAATCCGTGGTCGCGTCAAGCTGCTGCCGAACGGGCCGCCGGTGCCGTACCAGGTGCAGTTCCGCGTGACCGGCTCGGAAGTGGGCAAAGTGCGTGTCATCGCCGATCAGGTCAAGGACATCATGCGCGCCAATCCGAACACGGTGGGCGTCAACGATAACTGGAATGAGTCGATCAAGGTGCTGCGCCTGGATCTGGATCAGGACAAGATGCGGGCGCTGGGCGTGACTTCGCAAACGGTGATGCGTGCGGCCAATACCATCTTGTCGGGTACCACGGTGGGGCAGTTCCGTGAAGATAACAAACTGATCGATATTCAGATCCGCCAGCCGCTGGACGAGCGCAACACGATTTCGGTTTTGAACGATACCAATATTCCTACCGGTACCGGCAAGTCGGTGACCATCAGCCAGCTGGCGCGGGCCCATTTTGTGTGGGAACCGGGCGTGGTCTGGCGCGAGGGGCGCGAATGGGCGATTACCGTGCAGTCGGACGTGGTCGACGGCATCCAGGGGCCGACCGTGTCGGGCCAGGTCAATCCCAAGCTGGAAGAGTTGCGCGCCAAGCTGCCGGCTGGTTATGCGATCAACGTCAAGGGCGCGGCGGCCGACAGCGGGGCGGCGGAAGCGTCGATCGCGGCCAATCTGCCGCTGGCGATCTTCATTATCTTTACCTTGCTGATGCTGCAGCTGCATAGTTTCTCGCGTTCGCTGCTGGTGTTCCTGACGGGGCCGCTGGGTGTGGCGGGGGCGGCCATGGCGCTGCTGCTGCTGGGGAGACCGCTGGGCTTTGTGGCGAATCTGGGTATCATTGCGCTGTTCGGCATGATTATCCGTAACTCGGTGATTCTGGTTGATCAGATCGAACAGGATATCGCCGCTGGCCATGCGCCTTGGGATGCGATCGTGGAATCGGCCGTGCGCCGCTGCCGTCCGATCATCCTGACGGCGGCCGCTGCGGCGCTGGCGATGATTCCGCTGTCGCGTTCGGTGTTCTGGGGGCCGATGGCGGTGGCCATCATGGGCGGGCTGGTGCTGGCGACGGCGCTGACCTTGCTGTTCCTGCCGGCACTGTATGCGGCCTGGTTCCGGGTGAAAAAGCCACAAGCGAAGGCGGTTTGAGGTGCCGGCTTAGGTATGCCGCAAACGCTTTTAGAACCCACGGCAAAGAGCCGGGGTCTGACCCGACGGGTCAGACCCCAGGGTTACGCCCTGGGTTTGGAATAATATATCGGCCCGCAGGCGACGAGGCGGCTTTCCCGTTCGCAGGCGTACCGCGCAAGTTAGAATGAATTTAATAAAAGTAATTGAAATTTCGCGTAAATAAGCGCCATGTTGGCGATAAGTTAAAAATCGCCACATTTCGCCGAAAAACCCGTTAAAATACCGCGTTGAAGTTGAAAGCTCCTGGGCAACTTAGCCAGGACAGGGCGACCGTTTTCACTTACGGGTCGCCCTTTGCTTTTGTGCAAACATGCCGCGAGGATGGCGAAATTGGTAGACGCACCAGGTTTAGGTCCTGACGCCAGCAATGGTGTGGGGGTTCGAGTCCCCCTCCTCGCACCAACTGTTTTTTTATTTTTTGGACGATTTTTACAATGGCAACTGCAGTCGAAACCTTGGGCAAACTCGAACGTCGTATCACGATCTCCTTCCCGCTGACCGATGTCCGCAGCGAAGTTGAGAAACGCTTGAAAGTGCAAGCCAAGTCGGCTAAGGCACCAGGCTTCCGTCCGGGTAAAGTTCCTCTGAAAATGGTCGCAGCACAATACGGTTATCAGATCGAGACCGAAGTGCTGAACGATAAAGTTGGCCGCGCCTTCAACGACGCCGCTAACGAAAACAATCTGCGTGTAGCCGGCTACCCGCGCATTGAACCGAAAAACGAATCGCCAGAAGGCCAGCTGACCTTCGACGCGACCTTCGAAATCTACCCGGAAGTCGTCATCGGCGACCTGACCACCGTGGAAATCGAAACCGTCAAGGCTGACGTGTCGGAAACCGAAATCGACAAAACCATCGAAATCCTGCGCAAGCAACGTGTGCACTTCCACACCAAGGGCGAAGCAGGCGAGCACGGCGACGGCGGCGCAGCCATTGCTGCCAACGGCGACCGCGTGACCGTGGACTTCGTCGGCTCGATCGACGGCGTGGAATTCCCAGGCGGTAAAGCGGACGACTACGGCTTCGTGCTGGGCGAAGGCCGCATGCTGCCGGAATTCGAAGCAGCGACCATCGGCCTGAAAGTCGGCGAAGCGAAAACCTTCCCACTGGCTTTCCCAGAGGACTACCATGGTAAAGACGTGGCCGGCAAAACCGCCTCGTTCACCATCACCCTGAAAAAGCTGGAATGGGCGCACCTGCCGGAAGTCGATGCTGAATTCGCAAAATCGCTGGGCGTGGCCGATGGCGACGTGGCAAAAATGCGCGAAGACATCAAAGTCAACCTGGAACGCGAAGTCGCTGGCCGTGTAAAAGCACGCAACAAGGAAGCCGTCATGGATGCGCTGGTGAAAACCGCCTCCCTGGACGTGCCACAAGCACTGGTATCGCAAGACACCGAGCGCCTGGCTGAGCTGACCCGTCAGGACATGGCGCAGCGCGGCATGAACGTCAAGGACGTGCCTTTCCCACCAGAGCTGTTCACCGAAAAAGCCGAGCGTCGCGTACGTCTGGGCCTGATTCTGTCGCAACTGGTTGGCGAGCAGAAGCTGCAAGCGACTCCGGAACAAGTCAAGGCCCAGGTGGAAGATTTCGCCCAAAGCTACGAAGATCCACGCGAAGTGCTGAAGTACTACTACAGCGACCGTCGTCGTCTGGGTGAAGTCGAAGCCCTTGTATTAGAAGAAAACGTCGTTAACTATGTCCTGGGCCTGTCCAAGACGTCGGCTAAGGTTGTGGCCTTCGACGAACTGATGGGAAGCAACGCTCAAGCGTAATCCAGACCCGGCCGGGTTCGCCCGGCCGCTCTGCTTCACAAGAAAAGGAATGACTGGAATGAACCGTAACCCGGCGCTGGACACTGAAATGCTGGGCCTCGTGCCCATGGTGGTGGAACAAAGCGGCCGCGGCGAGCGCTCCTATGACATTTATTCGCGCCTGCTGAAGGAGCGCGTAATTTTCATGGTTGGGCCCGTCAACGACCAGATGGCGAACCTGATTGTCGCCCAGTTGCTGTTCCTGGAAAGTGAAAATCCTGACAAGGATATTTCCCTGTACATTAATTCCCCTGGCGGTTCCGTGTCGGCCGGCCTGGCGATCTTCGATACGATGCAGTTCATCAAGCCGGACGTGTCCACCCTGTGCACCGGGATGGCCGCTTCGATGGGTGCCTTCCTGCTGGCCGCTGGTGCCAAGGGCAAGCGCTTCTCGCTGCCGAACTCGCGCATCATGATTCACCAGCCTTCGGGCGGTTCGCAAGGCATGGCATCCGACATCGAGATCCAGGCCAAGGAAATCTTGTACCTGCGTCATCGCCTGAACAGTATCATGGCGGAACGCACGGGCCAGACGGTCGAACAAATTGCCAAGGACACGGATCGCGATCGCTTCCTGTCCGCCGAAGAGGCCACCGAGTACGGTTTGATCGACCAAGTGTTGACCACCCGGGCTTGATGCGTCCCAAGCGGTAAAGCTAAAAAAACGCCCGGACGCTCAAACGTTCGGGCGTTTCGTTTTTATTTCGGGTAGCATGTGGTTTGTACGCGGTTTTTCCCCACTGCATATGCATTCGCACCCAACACCTTAGAAAACAGCCCCATGTCAGACAAAAAATCCTCCAGCGGCGAAAAATTACTGTACTGCTCGTTTTGCGGCAAGAGCCAGCACGAGGTAAAGAAACTCATCGCCGGCCCGTCGGTCTTCATTTGCGACGAGTGTATTGACCTGTGTAACGACATCATCCGCGATGAGACCTCGGCCATCGAGTCGGTGTCGGGCGCCAAGTCGGATCTGCCGACCCCGCACGAAATCAAGGAATTGCTGGACCAGTACGTGATCGGTCAACAAACGGCCAAGCGTATCCTGTCGGTGGCGGTGTACAACCACTACAAGCGCCTGAAGCACCTGGGCAAAAAAGACGATATCGAACTGGCGAAAAGCAACATCTTGCTGGTCGGTCCTACCGGCTCGGGCAAGACCCTGCTGGCCCAGACCCTGGCGCGCATGCTGAACGTGCCTTTCGTCATCGCCGATGCCACCACCCTGACCGAAGCCGGTTATGTGGGGGAGGACGTCGAGAACATCATTCAAAAGCTGTTGCAAAGCTGCAACTACGATGTCGACAAGGCCCAGCGCGGCATCGTCTACATCGATGAGATCGACAAGATCTCGCGCAAGTCGGATAACCCGTCGATCACCCGCGATGTGTCGGGCGAGGGCGTGCAGCAGGCCCTGCTGAAACTGATCGAAGGCACGATGGCCTCGGTTCCGCCACAAGGTGGCCGCAAGCACCCGAACCAGGACTTCGTCCAGATCGACACGACCAACATCATGTTCATCTGCGGCGGCGCCTTCGACGGTCTGGCCAAGGTTATCTCGAACCGTTCCGAGAAGAGCGGCATCGGTTTCTCGGCCAGCGTGAAGAGCAAATCGGAGCGTAACGCCAGCGAAGTACTGCTGGAAGCGGAACCGGAAGATCTGATCAAATTCGGCCTGATCCCTGAACTGGTGGGCCGTCTGCCCGTCGTGGCGACCCTGTCGGAGCTGACCGAAGAAGCGCTGATCCAGATTCTGATCGAGCCGAAGAACGCGCTGGTCAAACAGTATTCGAAGCTGCTCGACATGGAAGGCGCGGAACTGGAAATTCGTCCGGCGGCCCTGCATGCGATCGCCCGCAAGGCGCTGGCACGCAAGACCGGTGCCCGCGGCCTGCGCTCGATCCTGGAACATGCACTGCTCGACGTTATGTATGAATTGCCAAATGAATCAAATGTCAGCAAAGTCGTTATTGATGAAAATACCATCACCAGCGGCGCCAAACCTTTATTGATTTATCAGGAACAGGCTAAAGCCTCTGGTGAAAATTAAATAAGGTCTGCACAAATGCGAAAAAAGGATTTCGCATCCATGTGTCCAGGCGGTACAATTTAAATCAATAAAAAGAATGCAGGCTTCATTCGGAAAGCCACTCGTGACACTCGTGCCGCGCGTGGCTTTTTTATTTAATCTGCATCGTTTTAGAGCACGGCAGCCGCTTCGAAGCAATAGTAAATATTTCTGAGAATTATTTCCGACCGCCGGTCTTGTGATTTGGCAAAACAGCGCCCACATCATAAACACGCTTTCACATAAGGTACGCCATGACAACTTCCAAATTAACTGAGCAAACTCAACTGCCGTTATTGCCGCTGCGGGATGTTGTAGTTTTCCCGCATATGGTGATACCGCTGTTCGTAGGGCGCCCAAAATCGATCAAGGCGCTGGAAGCCGCGATGGAGCAAGGCAAGAGCATCATGCTTGCCGCGCAAAAAGCCGCTGCCAAGGACGAACCTTCTGCCTCCGATATTTACGAAATCGGTTGTGTGGCCAATATTCTGCAAATGCTGAAACTGCCCGACGGCACCGTCAAGGTCCTGGTCGAGGGAGCTCAGCGTGCGCGCATCAAGCGCATCACCGACACGCCGACGCACTTCGTGGCCGACCTGACGCCGCTCGAATCCGAGCTGGGCGACGATTCGGAAATCGAAGCGATGCGCCGCGCCATCGTTCAGCAGTTCGACCAGTACGTCAAACTGAACAAGAAGATTCCGCCTGAGATCCTCGCTTCGCTGTCGGGTATCGACGACGCCGGCCGCCTGGCCGATACGGTCGCCGCGCACCTGCCGCTGAAGCTGGAACAGAAACAAGTGATCCTGGAGATCTTCAGTGTCGCCAAGCGCCTGGAGCATTTGCTGGGCCAGCTCGAAGGCGAACTCGACATTCTGCAGGTGGAAAAGCGCATCCGTGGCCGCGTCAAGCGCCAGATGGAAAAGTCGCAGCGCGAGTACTACCTGAACGAGCAGGTCAAGGCAATCCAGAAGGAACTGGGCGAGGGCGAGGATGGTGCCGATCTCGACGAGCTCGAGAAGAAGGTCGTCTCCGCCAAGATGCCGAAGGAAGCGCTGGACAAGGCCACGGCCGAGCTGAAAAAGCTCAAGCTGATGTCGCCGATGTCGGCCGAGGCTACCGTCGTGCGCAACTATATCGACACCCTGGTCAGCCTGCCCTGGAAGAAGAAATCCAAGGTCAACAACGATCTGTCGAACGCCGAAAAAGTGCTCGAAGGCGATCACTACGGTCTGGACAAGGTCAAGGAACGCATTCTGGAGTACCTCGCAGTGCAACAACGCGTGGACAAGCTCAAAGCGCCTATCCTGTGCTTCGTCGGTCCTCCGGGCGTGGGTAAGACCTCGCTGGGGCAGTCGATCGCCCGCGCCACCAACCGCAAGTTTGTGCGCATGGCACTGGGCGGCGTGCGCGACGAGGCCGAGATCCGCGGTCACCGTCGCACTTACATCGGTTCGATGCCGGGCAAGATTTTGCAATCGCTGGCCAAGGTCGGCGTGCGCAATCCCCTGTTCCTGCTCGATGAAGTCGACAAGATGGGCGCGGACTTCCGCGGCGATCCTTCGTCGGCGCTGCTGGAGGTGCTCGATCCCGAACAGAACCATACCTTCTCCGATCACTACATCGAAGTCGATTTCGACCTGTCCGATGTGATGTTCGTGGCGACGTCGAACTCGTACAACATCCCGCCGGCGCTGCTGGACCGGATGGAAGTGATCCGCCTGTCGGGTTACACCGAGGACGAGAAAACCAGCATTGCGCAGCGCTATTTGCTGCCCAAGCAGATCAAGAACAATGGTCTGAAGGAAGAAGAGATCTCGGTGGCCGAGTCGGCCCTGCGCGACATCATCCGTTACTACACCCGGGAAGCCGGCGTGCGTTCGCTTGAGCGCGAAGTGTCGAAGATCTGCCGCAAGGTCGTCAAGATGCTGTTGCTGAAGAAGACCGATAAAAAGGTCGCGATCACCAACAAGAACCTGGATAAATTCCTGGGCGTGCGCCGTTACGACTTTGGCGTGGCCGAGAAAGACAATCAGGTTGGCCAGGTGGTCGGTCTGGCATGGACCGAAGTGGGCGGCGATCTGCTGACCATCGAGGCCGTGCAGATGCCGGGCAAGGGCAACGTCATCCGTACCGGTACGCTGGGCGATGTGATGAAGGAATCGATCGAAGCTGCCCGCACCGTGGTGCGCAGCCGCGCCGCGCGCCTGGGCATCAAGAGCGAGGTGTTCGAGAAGAGCGATATCCACATCCACGTGCCGGAAGGCGCGACACCGAAGGATGGTCCTTCGGCAGGCGCCGCGATGACGGTGGCGATGGTGTCGGTGTTTACGGGCATTCCGGTACGCGCCGACGTGGCCATGACGGGCGAGATCACGCTGCGCGGCGAAGTGCTGCCGATCGGTGGCCTGAAAGAAAAACTGCTGGCGGCCCAGCGCGGTGGCATCAAGACCGTGCTGATCCCTGAGCAGAACGTCAAGGACCTGGCCGACATTCCGGACAATGTGAAGAACAAGCTCGAAATCGTACCGGTGCGCTGGATCGATAAAGTGCTTGAAATCGCACTGGAACGCCAGCCTGAACCACTGACCGAAGTGGCCGCGGTGGAAGCGGTTGCGGCGGCAGCGGCCAAGGTCGATGGCCAGGTGGAAGTAGTGAAACACTAACTTTCGCCGCAGTAACACTAAAACAGGCGCCTTTATGGCGCCTGTTTCTTATTTAAGGGTGTTTTCCAGCCGTGCGGCGCTTGACACGAGGGGTATGCGGCTTGTTTAATACGGCCTGAGATTTTTCTCAGCCTTCGAGTTTCCTTAAAATCGAAATTCGAATCGGTGAAACGATATAAACCTTTGTGACGGGGATGCTAGTGAATAAGACTGAATTGATCGACCATATTGCCAACGCTGCTGATATTTCGAAAGCGGCTGCGGCGCGCGCACTCGACGCGCTGATCGACGGTGTAACCACCACCTTGCAAAAGAACGACAGCGTCACCCTGGTCGGCTTTGGCACCTTTACCGTGAGCGAACGCGCTGCCCGTACCGGCCGCAACCCGCGCACCAAAGAAGCGATCCAGATTGATGCAGCTAAAGTTCCTAAATTTAAAGCTGGTAAAGCTTTGAAGGATGCTGTAAACTAACGGACTTCGGTGAGCGGACACTCACCGAATTGCATGATTGGGCGCTTAGCTCAGTTGGTAGAGCGGAGCCCTTACAAGGCTTAGGTCGGGAGTTCGAGCCTCTCAGCGCCCACCAGTCACGCAGCAGTATTTGTTGGAGCGGTAGTTCAGTTGGTTAGAATACCGGCCTGTCACGCCGGGGGTCGCGGGTTCGAGTCCCGTCCGCTCCGCCAACAAATACAAACATGTCTGATTTAGGAGCGGTAGTTCAGTTGGTTAGAATACCGGCCTGTCACGCCGGGGGTCGCGGGTTCGAGTCCCGTCCGCTCCGCCAGAACAAGATACCCTCGCAATTCTATGAGTTGCGGGGGTTTTTCTTTTTCCGCGCCAGAAACAGACATTAATACCATCTCCAATTCAAAAGAATAAAATAAACATATCGTTATTCTCGCTCCGAGAATAAACGCGGCTGCCTTGTTTTAAGCGGAGAGACTAGGACGGGCGTGACTCGCTAGCATCCGGCGAGCGACCGTTGCGCGCCTGCTTCATAGAAAAAATCAATCCTGCCAGTCTTATTTTGTCGTGCTACTATGGAAACTTAGTTGCACTTATATAAAAAGAATAACAGGAGATCTACCATGCGTTTGCGTCCTCTGCTGTTGGCTGGCTTGCTTGCCGCCTCCTCCGCTGCCCAGGCAGTGACTATCTTTTCCGATAACTTCGATACCGACGGTCTCGGCACCAACACTACCTCCTTCGGTGGCGGCTGGGTCGTCAGCGGCGGTACGGTCGACACCATCGGCAACTATAACTTCTACGACTTCTTGCCTGGCAATGGGCGCTACATCGACCTGGATGGCTCCAGCGCACAGGCCGGCTTGTTCAGCCTGAGCATCGGCCTGAGTGCCGGCACCAGCTATACCGCCAGCTACAGCATCGCGGGCAATCAGCGCAACTATGGCAGCGATATGGTGGACGTGAATTTTGGCAGCAATATGCTGAGCCACAATATGGGCGCCGCCGATCCGTTCAGCACGATGTCCATCATGTTCACGCCCTCGGTCAGCGGCGTGTACACGCTGAGTTTCCAGAACCAGGGAGGCGACAATGTCGGCGCCTTGCTCGACAATGTGAGCATCACCGCGGTGCCTGAGCCCGGCACGTATGCGATGCTGCTGGCCGGCCTGGCCGCGGTCGGCGTGGCGGCACGGCGCCGGCGCCAGTAAGGGCAGGGCAGCTGTTGCCGAATAAGCCGCTGAGGCGGCTTTTTTCATGTGCGCGGGCCTTGCGAAGACTGTCTGGAAGTGACCGTTTTGCCAATGATTTACCCTTGCTATCGACACTAGCTCGCTGTAGAATCGCGTGATACCGATTTTTCCGGCAGGTTTTTCGTTCACTGTGCCGTGTAAGTCGTTGAATTTAAATGGGAAGTGGCCGAAGTTTCAGCTGACCCGACCACTCCGCCAGATCCATAAGAGGCGAACGAAAGTTCGCCTTTTTTTGTATGTGTACGATCCACTCAATCTGAATTGGCTGACCATGTTTGAATTTATTCGCTCCCATCAACGTTTGATGCAGATTTTCCTGATGATCCTGATCGTCCCCTCGTTTGTCTTCGTGGGCGTGAGCGGCTACAACAGTTTCGGCGACGACACCGGTACGATCGCCAAGATCGACGGTCATAAACTGACCCAGCAGGAATTTGACACGGCGCTGCGTAACCAGCTCGACAGCTATCGCCAGCGTATGGGCGCCCAGTTCGACCAGAAACTGTTCGAAACGCCCGAGTTCAAACAAAACATTCTCGACAACCTGATCGCCGAGCGCGCCGTGGGCGCCGAAGTGGCCCGCAGCCACCTGACGATCAGCGATGCGCTGCTGCAAAAAACCATCATCGAATACTTCGGCCGCGACGGCAAATTCGACATGGAGAGCTACAAGGCGATCCTGGCGGCCCAGGGGCTGACACCGGCCGGCAACGATCAGCGCATGCGCCGCGAAATGGCCTTGCAACAGCTGACCGGCGCGATCCAGGGTACCGCTTTCGCACCGCGTTCGGTGTCGAACACGATCTCGGACATCGGCGCGCAGGAACGTGAAGTGCAGGAACTGGTGTTGCCGGTGGCCGACTTCCTGGCCAAGGTCAAAGTGACGGACGAGATGGTCAAGTCCTTCTACGACAAGAACAGCAAGTTCTTCGAACTGCCTGAGCAGGCCAAGATTGAATATGTGATCTTCAACAGCGACGCCGTGATGGATCAGGTTGCCGTGACGGATGCCGATGTTGCCGCTTACTACGAGCAGAACCAGAAGCGTTTCAGCAGCGAAGAAAGCCGCCGTGCCAGCCACATCCTGGTGCTGGTGAAGAAGGGCGCGAGCGCTGCTGACAAGGCCGCCGCCAAAGCCAAGGCTGAAGCGATTGCCGCCGAAGTGAAGAAAACCCCTGCCGACTTCGCCAAGATTGCCAAGGCCAAATCGGAAGATCCAGCCTCGGCTGAACTGGGCGGCGATCTGGACGTGATCCAGAAGGGCTCGCTGGTCAAGTCGGTGGAAGACGCGATTTACAAGCTCAAGCAAGGCGAGATCAGCGATCCGGTGGAATCGGAATTCGGTTACCACATCCTGACCCTGACCGCGCTGAAACCAGCCGTCATCAAGCCGTTGGATGAAGTGAAGAACGATGTCGCCGCAGAACTGAAAAAGCAGAAAGCGTCGAAGAAGTATTCGGAAATGGCCGAAGCGTTCACCAATACCGTCTACGAGCAGGCAGACAGCCTGAAGCCGGTGGCCGAGAAGCTGAAGCTGAAAATCGAAACCGTCGGCGGCCTGACCCGTACGCCGGTGCCGCAACTGGGTACCGCGCCGTTTAACAACGCCAAGTTCCTGACCGCGCTGTTCGCCGATGAAGCGCTGAAGAGCAAACGCAATACCGAAGCGGTGGAAGTGGCGCCGAGCACCTTGATCGCTGGCCGCGTGGTCGAATACAAGGCCGCGTCCAAGCGTCCGCTGGCGGAAGTCGATGGCCTGATCCGTCAGCGCGTGACGATGGAAGAAGCGCTGAAGCTGGCCAAGAAAGCCGGCGACGACAAACTGGCTGAGCTGAAGAAATCGGGCGACGCTGCCGGTTTCGCCGCCAGCAAGGTCGTGTCGCGCGCCAAGAATGAAGGCTTGAACAATGCGGCGCTGGCGCAAGTGATGCGCGCCGACACCAGCAAGCTGCCTGCCTATGTTGGGGTGGATGTGCCTGGTATGGGGTATGGCATCTACCGCATCGCCAAGGTGCAGCAGCCAGCGACCAAGGACGAGGCGCAGCGCAAGGCCGAGCAAGACCAGATCGCCAGCATCATTGCCCAGCAAGAGATGTTTGACTATGTGGAAGTGCTGAAGAAAAAAGCCAAGGTCAAGATCTTGAAGCCGATTGCGGTCGCTAGCAGCGAAGCGAAGGCTGATACCGAAGCCAAGTAAGACTTTTAGGAATTAAAAACCGCCAGCCTGGACGCGATCAAGATCGCGTTCAGACTGGCGGTTTTTTTGCTTTCGGGAAGTGCGTAGTTGGCGCGCCGCCGGCATCGTTTAAACCCACGGCGTAACCCTGGGGTCTGACCCGGCGGGTCAGACCCCGGCTCTTTGCCGTGGGTTCTAAACGCGCCGTGGCACGCGTAACTTATTAAAAACGGCGTGAGCCGCTTGAGTCACCGGGACTGCAACTGGCGTGCGGCCTGCGCAAAGGCATCTGCCGAAATATCATCCAGCTCCAGCAGCTCCGCCTGCTTGAACTGCAGGAAGTTGCGATCAATCGAACGCAGATAGGCGGGGTCGTAATGATCGACCAGCAGCTCATCAACCAGCGCCGCCAATTCCCCCTGGCTGGCCATCGCTTGCCAACGCTGAATCTTCTCTTTGCCATGCAGCAGCGCCAGGAAATCGAGCTGGGTGTTGAGCAGCGCGGTATCGGCCGCGAAATGAAGGTAGTCTTCCATCAGCAAGCGCACCCGGTTCGGCCGCGACAGCATCATCGAGATGCAGGGCGAGTTGCGCATGGTGCTCATCAACTCGGCGGGCACGCGCAACTGTCCCACTTTCTTGCTCTCCGATTCCACGAACACGGGAAGGGCGGGATCGAAGCGGCGCAGCGTATCCCAGATCGCGGTCTCGAAGGCCTTCTGCGTCGGCTGCGGCTGGCTGGGCAGCTTGCCCAGCACCGAGCCGCGGTGGGCGGCCAGCTTCTCCAGGTCGAGGACCTGGGCGCCATTGGCATGCAGCACCTCCAGCAGCCGGCTCTTGCCCACGCCGGTGGTGCCGCAGATGACCTTGAACGACAGCGGCGGCGCCACTTCCAGCGCCAGGTTCACATGGTTGCGGAAGGCTTTGTAGCCGCCTTCGAGCTGGGCCACCGGCCAGCCAATCTTGGCCATGATGTGGGCCATGGAACCGCTGCGGTTGCCGCCGCGCCAGCAGTAGATCAGCGGGCGCCATTCGCGCGGCTTGTCCAGCCACAGCGTTTCGATATGGTGGCCGATGTTCTTGGCGACCATGGCCGCACCGATCTTCTTGGCCTCGAAGGCGTTGATCTGCTTGTACAGCGTGCCGACCTGGATGCGCTGGGCGTCATCGAGCACCGGGCAGTTGATGGCGCCGGGCAGGTGGTCGAGCGCGAATTCGGCCGGTGTGCGTGCATCGATGATGGCGTCGAAGCTGTCGAGCTGGGCCAGCACATCGTCGAAGCTGAGGATTTCGGGGTATTTCATCGGGCCTTGATCAGTTTTTGTAGCGAGGGCCAGATATTGGCCAGGATCAGTGGGTGCGCTTCGGCCGTCGGGTGCAGGCGGTCGGGCTGGAATAACTGGGGCTTGTCGGCCACGCCTTCCAGCATGAAGGGCACCAGCGGGGTGCGCAATTCCTTGCTCAGCGTGCCGTACATGCCGAAGAACTTGTCGGCGTAGTCGCGGCCGTAATTGGGCGGCATGCGCATGCCGACCAGCAGCACGCGCGCGTCGGCCTGCTGGGCGGCGCCGGCCATGGCGCGCAAGTTGGCTTCGGCGGCGGCCACCGGCAGACCGCGCAGGCCGTCGTTGGCACCGAGCTCGATGACGACCAGACTGGGTTTGTACTTGTTCAGCAGCGCGGGCAGGCGGGTGCGTCCGCCGCTGGTGGTTTCGCCGCTGATGCTGGCGTTGACGACGGCGGCATCGATATTCTGTTCCTTGAGGCGCAGCTCCATCAGCGCGACCCAGCCGGCACCGCGGCTCAGGCCATATTCGGCCGAGAGGCTGTCGCCGAGCACGAGCACGGTTTTTGGTGCAGAATGGGCGCTGGCGGTCGCCAGCAGTCCGACCGACCAGACCAGGGTTGCCAGCACCAGCCGGCGGCCCGTTAATTCACGCATTTTCTTCCCCACTATTCGCATGCCCGATTTCCCTCAAGCGCATTCCACACAATTCATTCCGGATTCCCCGGCACTGGCAGCAGGCGGCGCAGCCGGCATAGTCGGCACACCCGGCACGTCGGTCGCCACGGCCGCCATCGAGGTGGCGGGCCTGAGCAAACGCGTGGCCGATGCCAGCGGCGAGCTGACCATCCTGCATCAGCTGGATTTTACCGTGCAAAGGGCTGAGACGCTTGCCATTGTGGGGGCTTCCGGTTCCGGCAAGTCGACTTTGCTGGGTTTGCTGGCGGGGCTCGATACGCCCAGCACCGGCACGGTGCGGCTGGATGGCACCGATATCTTCGCACTGGATGAGGATGGACGGGCGGCGCTGCGCAAGCACAAGCTGGGTTTTGTGTTCCAGTCCTTCCAGCTGCTGCCGCATTTGACGGCGCTGGAGAATGCCATGCTGCCGCTGGAGCTGCAGGGCGATGCCGATGCGCGGCCCAAGGCCGAGGCGATGCTGGGAAGGGTGGGGCTGGGCAGCCGCCTGAAGCACTATCCCAAATTTCTGTCCGGTGGCGAGCAGCAGCGGGTGGCGCTGGCGCGCGCCTTCGTGACCGAGCCGCCGTTGCTGTTTGCCGATGAACCCACCGGCAGCCTGGATGCGGCGACCGGGGAAGCGGTGATTCAGCTGATGTTTGAGTTGAACCGGGAACGGGGCTCCACCCTGGTGCTGGTGACGCACGATCCGTCGATCGCGGCGCGTTGCGGGCGCACGATTACCATCGCGGCGGGGCGGCTGGTTTAAATTCAAACCCAGGACTTCAGCCTGGCGGTGGATAAGCGCTTAGTTTGCGGGCCGGCGGCGCCAGCTTAAACCCACGGCAAAGAGCTGGGGTCTGACCCTAATGCCGCTAAGTTAAAGAAATTCGTCGTTGGCGGGCCGCCGGCTGCCGCCCAAAACCCAGGGCGTAACCCTGGGGTCAGACCCGGCGGGTCTGACCCCGGCTCTTTGCCGTGGGTTCTAAATGCGCTGCGGCACGCTTAACTTAGCGGCATCAGGGTCTGACCCGGCGGATCAGACCCCAGGGTTAGGCCGTGGGTTTTTCTACGAGGAGCTAGCGGCCGTGGTGCTGGATCATGCGGTTCAGCGCGACGCGGATGGCGGGGATCAACTCGCTGGCGCTCAGGCCGACCGGTCCCGTGCCTTCGGTGACCAGCACATCGGCGGCCATGCCATGCAGCCAGACCCCGGCCATGGCCGCTTCCCATTCCGGCCATCCTTGCGCCAGCAGGCTGGCGCACAAGCCCGACAACACATCGCCCGTGCCGGCGGTGGCCAGCGCCGCGTTGCCGGTGCTGTTGATGACGATGTCGCCATCGCGTCCGGCGATGATGGTTCCCGACCCCTTGAGTACGACGGTGGCGCCAAGTAGCGTGGCGAGCCGGCGCGCGGCCGCCGGACGGTCGGCCTGCACCTCGGCGGTGGATGAACCCAGCAGCCGCGCCGCTTCCAGCGGATGCGGGGTGGCGATGAGCGGACCGCTGCGCTGGCCCAGCGCCGCTTGCAGCTCGGGCGCATCGGCCAGCAGATTGAGGGCGTCGGCGTCGAGCAGCAAGGGGTTGGCGCTGGCGCTGCCGATGGCGCGCACCAGCAGTTCCTGCGCCGCCTTGGCCGTGCCCAAACCAGGGCCGACGACCAGCGTGGCGTTGTCGAAATCGATGTCGGCGGCGGCCCTGCACATCAGTTCCGGATGGCTGGCGTCGTAGCCGGGCGGCTCGCCGGCAAAGCCGATGTAGACCCGGCCCGCGCCGCAATAGAGCGCGGTGCGTCCACTCAGCACCGGGGCGCCGGCCATGCCGTGGGCGCCGCCGATCACGGCGACATTGCCGTAGCTGCCCTTGTGGCTGTTGTGCAGCCGCGAACGCAGGTGACGGGCGAAGAATTTGACGTCGTTCAGATGGGCGTGGGCCGGCGGGAAATGGGCCGCGTCCAGGTCGAGGCGGGAGATCTCGACCAGGCCGGAAACGTCGCGCCCATCGCAGGTGCGCAGGCCGGGCTTGTCGCCGATGAAGGTGATGGTGTGGGTGGCGCGGATGGCGACGCCGTCCGGGCCGACGATGGCACCGGTGTCGGCATCGAGGCCGCTGGGCACGTCGAGCGCCAGCACGGCCAGGCGCAGGCTGTTGATGGTCTCGACCAGGGCGCGCATGGCGCCGCTGATGGGGCGCTGCAGGCCGATGCCGAACAGGCCATCGACCACCAGGGTCCAGTCGGCGGCGGCGATGCCTGCGCTGTTGATGTCTTCGAAACGGGCGGTGCTGGCCTGGGCGCGCTGCATGGCCTGGGCGCGTTCGGCCGACGGCGTGCCGGTGCCGGCGAAGTGCAGGATCGTGACCTGGGCGCCGGCGTGGGCCAGATGGGCCGCCGTTTCCAGCGCATCGCCGCCGTTGTTGCCGGGACCGGCCAGTACCAGTACCTTGGCATGCGAGGTGGCGAAGGGCAGCAGGTCGAGCGCGGCGTTGGCGCCGGCCTGGCCGGCGCGCTGCATGAGCGAACCGGGTGGCAGGCGGCTGATGATGGCCTGTTCGATGGTGCGGATCTCGGCAACGGTATAGATGGGGTTCATGTGCTCGTCCGTGGTGGTCAGTGCGTTGGAACCGCCGGCGGCCGGTGGGGTGCGGGCCGCTTGAGCTTCATGCAAGTTTAGCATTGAAATAATCCCGGCGCGCACCCTGTGCCGTGCGCGCAACGGCTATTACAATAGCTGTCATACCGAATCACTGAGATAGGCGAGGCAGGCATGGATTGGCAATTCTGGATAGACCGGGGCGGAACCTTTACCGACATCGTGGCCCGCATGCCGAACGGCCGCCTGCGCACCCACAAGCTGCTGTCGGAGAATCCCGAGCAGTACCGCGACGCGGCGATCGCCGGCATCCGCCACCTGATGGGCGTGGCCGCCGGCGAGACTATCCCGGTGGCGCAGATCGAGGCGGTGAAGATGGGCACCACGGTGGCCACCAATGCGCTGTTGGAGCGCAAGGGCGAACCGACCGCGCTGGCCATCACGCGCGGCTTCCGCGACGCGCTGCGCATCGCCTACCAGAACCGTCCGCGCCTGTTCGACCGCCATATCGTGCTGCCGGAGCTGCTGTACAGCCGCGTGATCGAAATCGATGAGCGCATGGGCGCCCACGGCGACGTCGTGCGTGCGCTCGATGCGCGCGCGGCCCGCGCCGGGCTGGAACAGGCGTATGCCAGCGGCCTGCGTTCGCTGGCGGTGGTGTTCATGCATGGCTACCGCTATCACGCGCACGAGGCGGCGGTGGCCGAGATGGCACGCGAGATCGGCTTTACCCAGATTTCGGTGTCGCATCTGGCCAGTCCGATGATGAAGCTGGTGGCGCGCGGCGATACCGCCGTGGTCGACGCCTATCTGTCGCCCATCCTGCGGCGCTACGTCGACCAGGTGGCCAGCGAGATGCCGGGCGTGAACCTGCAGTTCATGCAGTCCAACGGCGGCCTGACCGATGCGCGTACCTTCCAGGGCAAGGACAGCATTCTCAGCGGCCCGGCCGGTGGCATCGTCGGCATGGTGCGCGCCAGCCGGCTGGCCGGCTTCGAACGGGTGATCGGTTTCGACATGGGCGGTACCTCGACCGATGTGTCGCACTTCTCGGGTGAGTTCGAACGGGTGTTCGAGACCCAGGTGGCGGGCGTGCGCATGCGCGCGCCGATGATGAGCATCCATACCGTGGCCGCCGGCGGCGGTTCGATCCTGCATTTCGACGGCAGCCGCTATCGGGTGGGGCCCGACAGCGCGGGCGCCAATCCCGGCCCGGCCAGCTACCGGCGCGGCGGTCCGCTGGCCGTGACCGACTGTAACGTCATGTTGGGCAAGATCCAGCCGGCCCATTTCCCGCAACTGTTCGGCAGCGACGGGTGCCAGCCGCTCGACGCGCAGGCGGTGCGTGCCGGCTTTGCCGAGATGGCCGCGCAGATCCAGGCGGCGACCGGCAAGGAGACCTTGCCCGAGCAGGTGGCGGAGGGCTTCATCGAGATCGCGGTGGGGAATATGGCGAATGCGATCAAGCAGATTTCGGTGCAGCGCGGGCACGATGTGACCGACTACGCGCTGACCAGCTTTGGCGGCGCCGGCGGCCAGCACGCCTGCCTGGTGGCCGATGCGCTGGGCATGAAGACGGTGTTCGTGCATTCGCTGGCGGGCGTGATGTCGGCCTACGGCATGGGCCTGGCCGATCAGAGCGCGATGCGCGAGGCGGCGGTGGAAGTGCCGCTGACGGCCGAGTCGCAGGACGACCTGGACGCGCGCCTGCATGCGCTGGGGCGCCAGGCCCGCGCCGACCTGCATCATCAGGGCGTGGACGACGAGCGCATTGCGCTGGTGCGGCGCGTGCATCTGCGCTACGAGGGGACCGACTCGGCGCTGATCGTGCTGTTTGCCGCCAACGCGAGCATGCAGGCGCAGTTCGAGAACGCGTATAAAAAGCGCTTCTCCTTCCTGATGCCGGGCAAGGCGCTGATCGTGGAGGCGGTGTCGGTGGAAGCGATCGGCAAATCGATCGCGCCGGCCGAGGTGGTGACGCCGGCGCCGCACCGTAAAACGGCGCTGATGCCGCATGCGGTGGTGCCGATGTATAGCGGCGGCCAGTGGCACAA
Organism: Oxalobacteraceae bacterium; assembly: GCA_013284265.1. Taxonomy (GTDB): domain Bacteria; phylum Pseudomonadota; class Gammaproteobacteria; order Burkholderiales; family Burkholderiaceae_D; genus Rugamonas. The sequence goes on from JABTBR010000013.1 coordinate 58,562, forward strand.
GACCAAATTGTTCCAGCGCGAGGCGACCCGCATCGGCGACATCGTCAAGGGACCGGCGATCATCGCCGAAGCGAATGCCACCACCATCGTGGAAGCTGGCTGGCAGGCCGAGGTGACGCCGCAGGATCACCTGGTGATGACGCGGGTGGAAGCCTTGCCGGAACGGCGCGCCATCGGCACCACGGCCGATCCGGTGATGCTGGAGATCTTCAACAATCTGTTCATGTCGATCGCCGAGCAGATGGGACTGCGCCTGCAGAACACGGCCTACTCGGTCAACATCAAGGAGCGGCTCGATTTCAGCTGCGCGATCTTCGATGCGGACGGCAACCTGATCGCGAATGCGCCGCATATGCCGGTGCATCTGGGCTCGATGGGCGAGAGCATCAAGACGGTGATGCGGGAGAACGCGGGCCAGATGCATCCGGGCGATGTGTATATGCTCAACGATCCTTACAACGGCGGTACCCATCTGCCCGATGTGACGGTGATCTCGCCGGTGTTCGACGAGGCCGGGCTGCAGATCCTGTTCTACGTGGGATCGCGCGGCCATCATGCCGACATCGGCGGCACCACGCCGGGTTCGATGCCGCCGGACTCGCGCAGCATCGTCGAGGAAGGGGTGTTGATCAATAACTTCAAGCTGGTCGACGGCGCGGCCGGCGGGCAGTTGCGCGATGCGCAGGCGCGTGCCCTGCTGGCTGGCGCGGTCTACCCGGCGCGCAATCCCGACCAGAATATGGCGGACCTGCGCGCCCAGGTGGCGGCCAACCAGAAAGGCGTGGACGAACTGCGCAAGATGGTGGCCCACTTCGGGCTGGACGTGGTGCAGGCCTATATGGGCCATGTGCAGGACAATGCGGAAGAGGCGGTGCGGCGGGTGATCGGTGCGCTGGGCGATGGCAGTTTCACGCTGCGGCTCGATAATGGTGCGCAGATCCAGGTGGCGGTGCGGGTCGACCAGGCCAGCCGCAGCGCCGAGATCGATTTTTCCGGCACCTCGGCCCAGCTGGAGAATAATTTCAATGCGCCGTCGGCGGTGTGCATGGCGGCGGTGCTGTATGTGTTCCGCACGCTGGTGAACGACGATATTCCGCTGAACGCCGGTTGCCTGAAGCCGCTGAAAGTGATCATTCCGCCGGGCTCGATGCTCAATCCGCATTATCCGGCGTCGGTGGTGTCGGGCAATGTGGAAACGTCGACCTGCATCACCAATGCCTTGTATGGCGCGCTGGGCGTGATGGCGGCGGCGCAGGGAACGATGAACAACTTCACCTTCGGGAACGCGCGCTATCAGTATTACGAGACGATCAGCGGCGGTTCCGGCGCCGGGCCGGGCTTCGACGGTACCAGCGTGGTGCAGACGAATATGACCAATTCGCGCCTGACCGATCCGGAGATACTGGAATTCCGCTTCCCGGTGCGGCTGGAGAGCTACGAGATCCGCGAGGGCTCGGGCGGCGCGGGGCGCTGGGTGGGGGGCAGCGGGGGCGTGCGCAAAGTGCGCTTCCTGGAGCCGATGACGGCGGCGATCCTGTCGAACAACCGCATATACCCACCCTTCGGCATGGATGGCGGCGAAGCCGGTGCGCTGGGCCGCAACACGGTGCTGCGTGCCGATGGCACCGAGGAGCTGCTGGGACATATCGGCAAGGTGGAGATGCAGGCCGGCGATGTGTTCGTCGTTGAGACGCCCGGCGGTGGCGGCTACGGCAAGGCGGAGTAGCGGCGATGGCCTGCGCCGGGTTTGGTGGCGTCCGCGCTCATTGCGCCGCGCCACCAGGCGTCTGCTGCGGCGCCTCCTGCCACTGGCCGGCGTCCTGCAGTTTTTTCTTCAGCCCGAGCAAGGGGAAACCGTTTTCGTAGGCCTTCTGTGCGGCCTTGCGGGCGTTGGGATAATCCTTCTGGCGCACGTAGAGCAGGCCCAGATTGTACTGGGCGGTGGCGTTGTCCGGCTCCAGCGCGGCGGCCTTGCGCAGTTGTTCGAGCGCGTTGTCGGTCTGGTTGATGGCCAGCAGGTAGCCGCCGAACAGGGAGTGGACCCTGGCGTCGTCCGGGCGCAAGCGCAGGGCGCGGTCGAAATAGCATTCGATGGAATAGCGCGCGCCGCGCGGCTGGCTGGTTTTGCTGCGCAAGGCCAGCTTGGCCATCGCGGCCAGGGCGCGGTGATGGTTGGGGAAGTGCTCCAGCGTATAACTCAGGTCGCCGCCGACCGAATCCGAGGCGCCGCGCACCAGCCGCTCGACGTCGGGCGTGAAATGGTATTGTTCAACCACGGTGAGGCGGTCACGGTCGGCCGGGTTGGTGTAGTCGCCGCCCGATTCAAGCTTTTGCAGCCTGCCGCAGTCGGCGTGGGCCGGGGCGTAGAAGGCGGCGCCGCACAGGCCCAGGCCCAGGGCCAGCAGAGTGTGGGATGGCTTCATCGGTTCTCCTTGTGGCCATACTGGTCGAACAGGGTGGCCAGTTCCTGGGTGCGCGATTCGCGCGACAGCAGGGCGATGGTGGTGTCGCGCGGCAACGGCGCCTTGTGTTCGCCGCACAGGCGCAGGAAGCGCGCCAGTGCGGAGGCGATGTCGGCTTCCGAATTGAGCATGCCGATGGTGTCGATGCCGGCGCGGCGCAGCATGGTGGCGGTGTCGCCGGCCGGATCGGTCAGCGCCAGGATGGGACGGCGCGCGCGAATATATTCATACAGCTTGGCCGGGATCTGGCCGTTGCAGTTGGACGCCTGCAGCACCAGCAGGCCGTCGGCGCGCAGCATCTCGGCCAGCGCCTCGGCGTAGGGCAGGGCCGGCGCCAGCTCCACCAGTGCCTTGATGCCGTAGCGGTCGAGCAGGGGGCGCAGATAGTCGTCGTGGCCGGTGGCGCGCAGCACCAGACGGAAGCGTTCGGCGCTGATGTCGCCCTCCGACTGCAGGCGCTGCAGCGCGGCGAACAGGAAACGCGGGTCGCGCTCGGACGGGTAGATCAGGCCGCTGTGGAGCAGGCGGAACTGGCGCGACGGAGCGGCGTTGCGCAAGGCTAGCGCGTTCAGGAAGTTTTCTTCGTCGTAGCCGTTTTCGATCAGGCTGAAGCGGTCCGGGTCGGCCTGCGGAAAGCGGCGCTGGAAGGCGCCGATCGCGCTGGGGGTGGTGCAGACGAGCGCCGCGGAATGGTCGACGGTCTGTTTTTCGATCCAGTGGTGGATGCGGCGGGTGCGCATGTCGAGCGGGTAGCCGATATCGGTGAGCGGGTCGCGCTGGTCGGCGATCCAGGGAATGCCGGTGAGCTTGTGCAGCGTCAGCGCGATCAGATGGGCGGTGGCGATCGGGTAGCTGGACCAGAGCACCTGGGGCCGGTAGTGACGGATCAGCCGCAAGCCGGCCGGCACCGCGCTGAGCCACCAGCTGACCCAGCGGTCGGGCTGGGCCAGCAGGCCGGGGTAGCGGCCTTTCAGGGCGAAATGGCGGGCCGCATCGAAGGCGAGACTGCGGTGGACGTGGACGTGCTGGGCGATTTCGCCGGTCTGGTCTTCGCTGGTGTCCTGGTAGGCGCCGCGGCTGGCCGACAGCACGATCGGTTCCCAGCCCCAGCGCGGCAGGTATTGCGAGAATTTGAGTGTGCGCTGGATACCGCTGCTGCCGCGCATCGGGGGGTAGTGATAGGCGATCATCAAAGCGCGCTTTACCATGATGCGATCCAATCGGCGGTCAGGCTGGCGACTTCGTCGCGCCAGACGGCGCGGGCGAAGGTGTGGTTGGCCGCTTCGATGCGGGCGTGGCGGACGTTGGCTGCGGCCATCAGGGCGCGCCAACCGGGCGTGCTGGCGGCCACGGCGCTGAATTCGCGCGCGGTCAGGTCGGCGCCGCTGAGGATGAACAGGATGCGGCCGGGGAAGTTGTTCAGGGACTGGAACAGTTTGGCCGGCAGCTCGGCGCCTGCTCCGCCGCGCCGGGCGGAGCGGGTCAGCCGGCCCAGCGAGCGCAAGCTGTCGCGCCAGCGCAGGCCGCCGCCGGCCAGCTTGCGCCAGAATTCGGGGCTGCGCAGGCGTTCGCTGTAGTAATGGCGCAGCGTGGCGCGGGCCTGGCCCTGTTCGGTCCGCACCCAGGGATTGAGCAGCACCAGGCCGCGCACGCGGGCATCGTGGCTGGCGTAGAAGGCGGCGGCACTGGCGCCGTCGCACAGGCCCCACAGTACCAGTTCGCGCAGATTCGGCATCACCTGGAAGAAGTGGCGCACGGCGGCGCCCAGGTCGGCGTTGATCTGATCGAAGCTGCGCGGCTCGCCTTCGCTATCGCCCATGCCACGATAGTCGAAACGCAGCACGGGGATGCCGGATGCGGCCAGCGTCTGGCCGAGCAGGACGAACTGGCGGTGGCTGCCGGCACGGTACTGGGGCCCGCCGGTGACCACCAGCACGCCGCGCGCGCGCGGATAGAGCGGCAGGTGCAGAATGCCGATCAGCCAGTCGCCGCGGCATTGGAAACGCTCGGCGCGCAGTTGGGCGATCACGGCAGCTCCAGCGCGCTGGTGGCCGCCAGCAGGGCGGGACAGTCGGCGATGTCGGTGCCGGCCCAGAATGGCGCGCCTTGAAGCGCCTTCATGTGCACGGCGACGCCGTCGCTGCGCCAGCGTTCCAGCTGGAGGTGCACCGGCGCGGGCAGGCCGGGATTGCATCGGCCTGGCGCGGCGTTGTCGCCAGCCTGCCTGGCGGCGGTCGGCGCACCGCTGTCCGGGCTGCCCTGGGCGGCACCGACGTGTAGCCAATGGACCGGGCAGGGCGGCCGAAGCCGGCCCGCTTCCAGCGCCGTGAGTTCACGCAGTAGCGCCGGGCTGAGCCGGTAGCCGCCGACTTCGATGGCCTTGCTGCCGTGCTCCAGACCGGGGTCGTCCGCGGCTGTGCCGATGCCGGGGGCTGCGCGCATGCTGCCGATGTCGCCGGTGGCGCCAGCGAGCATACGGGCGGTTTGGCGCATCCGCAGAAATTGCGCCAGGTGGGAGCGGCCGTGCAAGGCGGGTTGCCAGAATATCAGTGCGGCGGGTGTCGGCGCTTCCGACGCCTGCGCCAGCGAGCAGGCATAGGCCAGCGCCAGCAGCGCGCCCAGCCGCAGTCCCCAGAAGATCTGCGGTCCCGGACAGTGCTCGTTCAGCCAGGCGCAGGCCAGCGCGAGATCGGACAGCCAGATCGCGCAGCTGGCATCGCCGCTGTCGCCGCTGCTGTCGCCGCAACCGTACAGATCGGTTTGCAGCACCCCATAGCCGCTGGCGGCGAAGGCGCGCGACTGCTGCGCCGCCAGCCGGCGCGTCTTGTTCATCTCTTCGGCGAAGGGATGGACATACAGGATCGCGCCGCGCGGACGGCTCGCCGGCGCGTGATACAGACAAAAGCGTTGGCCCGGATTGGCGTCCAGCATGAACGGCTGGGCCACGGGCAGGCTGGCGGTCGTCATTCCGGCAGCTTGGACTGGACGAAGGCGCTCAGACTGCCCAGCGTGGCGAAATGGCGCGCGCCGATTTCGTCGTCGGCCACCTCGATGCCGAAATGCTCTTCCAGCGCGGTGATAACGCCGGCCACCGCCATCGAGTCCAGCTCGGGCACGGCGCCCAGCAGGGGGGCGTGTTCGTCCAGGCGCAAGCTGCCCAGACCCAGGGTAGCGCTCAGGATGATTCGGACTCGTTCAAGTGGCGGCATGGCGGTTCCTCGGTTGCGCTGCTGGACAGCCGGCTGGTGTCGAGCAGCAGTTGCGGACAGGATGACGGGGAGGCGGAAAAATGCAGATACGGTGGCAAGGTGGCGACCATCCATTGCCAGTTGCCGCAGCGCAGAAAGGTGGCGCTGCCCAGGCGGACCGCGCCCAGCCGGGCATGGGCGCGCAGCGATGCCGGATTGAAGGCGGAGATGCGGCTGCAGCTCCAGTGCACGCCGCGCGCCTGCAGCAGGCGGCGCGCTTCTTCCCACAGGCGCCGGAAAGCCCAGCCGAGGCGGTCTTCGGGGCGCACGTAGACGTCGAAGTCCCAGGCCACATGGGCCGCGTCTGGACAGTAGCGGACGCGCACCTCGTCCTCGGAGTAGGCACCGACGAGCAGCCATAAAAAGCCGATCAGTTCGCCGCCGCGCCAGGCCGCCAGCGATTGCGCACCCTGGGCGTAGCGCTGATCGAGCACGGCGGCGGGACGGGGGTAGGAGGAAGGCAATTGCTCGCGGCGCGACAGCAGCTCGACGGTGATGCTGGCGCCGCGCCGCAGATCGAGCCGCGCGCGGCCGACGGGCTGGGCCACGAACTGGTATTTGAACAAGGCGATCCGGTTCGCGCTGAGGCGGGCGAGCACGCGGTCCAGCAAGTACAGGCAGCCGTTGAGCCAGCCCAACTGCGCAATGGTCTGTTGGAGAACATTTTTCATCGATGGAGCGGGCAAGCCCTGAAAGCTGGTCGGTGCAGTCGATTAGACACCCCGGCCCGGCGCTTGCGATTGAGGCAGCTCAACTTTGGCCAGTGCTTGATCGACATCAAGAGCCGCCGCCCGGTTTATCCCAATCATGGCAGTTCACGACGATGTTTCCGACCCAGTCAATGACAAAGAGCGAGGCGATTCATGGCGCAGCTGCTTCACGATCTGATTTTCAAGGCGGCCTTGCGCACGCCCGACGCGCCGGCCCTGCGCTACCAGGGTGTGGCCATGAGTTACCGGGTACTGGCCCAGCTGATCGGCCTGGCGTCCAGGGCTTTGCCGGCGCAGGGGCTGGCGCGCGGCGAACGGGTGGCGGTGTATCTGGAAAAACGTGAGGAAGCGGTGCTGGCCATGTTTGGCGCCGCCGCCGCCGGTGTGGTATTCGTGCCGGTCAATCCCTTGCTCAAGCCCGACCAGGTCGCCTATATCCTGGCCGATTGCAATGCCCGCCTGCTGATCACTTCCGGCCAGCGCCATGCGCAGCTCGCCGGTGCGCTGGCGCGTTGCCCGGAACTGCATAGCGTGGTGCTGGTCGACGCCACCGACACGGCGGCCGCCGGCGCGGTGCGGCGCCTGCTGCGCTGGTCCGATTTCCTCGACAGTGGCGGACCGGCCCGTGCGCACCGCAGCATCGATACCGATATGGCGGCCATCCTGTACACCTCGGGCAGTACCGGCATGCCCAAAGGCGTGGTGCTGAGCCATCGCAATCTGGTGGCCGGGGCGCACAGCGTGGCCAGCTATCTGAACAACAGCGCCGCCGACCGCCTGCTGTGCGTGCTGCCCTTTAGCTTCGACTATGGCTTGAGCCAGCTGAGCACGGCGTTCGACAGCGGTGCCTGCGCCGTGCTGATCAATTATCTGCTGCCGCGCGACATCATCAATACCGTCGAGAGCGAACAGATCAGCGGGCTGGCCGCGGTGCCGCCCCTGTGGATGCAGCTGGCGCAATTGAGCTGGCCGTCCGCCTGCACGCTGCGCTATCTCAGCAATTCCGGCGGCACCTTGCCGCGCCAGACCATCGCGGCGCTGCGCCATGCTTTGCCGCAGACGAAAATCTATCTGATGTACGGCCTGACCGAAGCCTTCCGTTCCACCTACCTGGCGCCCGAGCAGGTCGATCAGCGTCCTGATTCGATCGGCAAGGCCATCCCGAATGCCGAGGTGCTGGTGCTGCGCGCCGATGGCAGTCCCTGTGCGCCAGGCGAGCCGGGCGAGCTGGTGCACCGGGGCGCGCTGGTCGCCCAGGGCTACTGGAACGATGCGCAGCGCACGGCGGAACGCTTCAGGCCCTTGCCGGGCCGGGCCGCCGGCTTGCCCCTGGCGGAGCTGGCGGTGTGGTCGGGCGACACCGTGCGCAGCGACGAGGAAGGCTATCTGTATTTCATCGGCCGGGGCGACGATATGATCAAGACTTCCGGCTACCGGGTCAGTCCTGGCGAAGTCGAGCAAATCGCCTATGCCAGCGGACTGGTGGCCGAAGCCGCCGCCATCGGCATACCGCATCCGCGGCTCGGGCAGGCTATCGTGATGCTGGTCAAGGCCAACGAGGGTCAGGCGCTGGACGCGGCGCAAATGCTGGCGGCCTGCCAGGCGGCGCTGCCCATGTATATGGTGCCGGCCTGGATCGACGTGCGCCAGCAAGCCTTGCCACGCAATCCCAACGGCAAGATCGACCGGCGCCTGCTGGCCGATGAACTGCGGCATCTGTTTGCGGAGGCCAGCTGATGGACGCTCCCGTGCATGTGCGGCCGCAGCAGTTTGCCGTCGAGGATGATTGCCTGCAACTGGGCGGGCTGGCGTTGACCCGGCTGGCCGAGCGGGTTGGGCAAACGCCGTTTTATGCCTACGACCGCGGCTTGATCCAGTCGCGCATCGCGCAATTGCGCAGCGCCTTGCCGCCGGGGGTGCAAGTGCATTACGCGCTCAAGGCCAATCCCATGCCCGCCTTGGCGCAACTGATGGTGGCGCTGGTCGATGGCATGGACGTGGCCTCGGGTTTCGAACTGAAAACCGCGCTCGATGCGGGCATGCTGCCGTCCAATATCAGTTTTGCCGGTCCCGGCAAGAGCGATACCGAGCTGCGCTGTGCGGTGGCGGCGGGCGTGCTGCTGCATCTGGAGTCGGGCGCCGAAATGGAGCGGGTAGCGCGCATCGGGCAGTCGCTGGACATCAGGCCGCAGGTGGCGGTGCGCATCAATCCCAATTTCGAGCTGAAACGGTCGGGCATGCGCATGGGTGGCGCGGCGCTGCAGTTTGGCGTCGATGAGGATGCGGTGCCGGCCCTGCTGGAGCGCATGGGGCGCTTGCCGCTGGATTTCCTGGGTTTCCATATTTTTTGTGGGGCGCAGAATTTATCGCCCAGTGCGATCGCCGAAGCCCAGGCCCATAGCGTGCATCTGGGCCTGCGCCTGGCCGCCCATGCGCCGGCGCCGCTGTGTCTGCTGAACATTGGCGGCGGTTTCGGCGTACCGTATTTCCCCGGCGACGTGGCGCTGGATCTGGCGCCGGTGGCGGCCCAGCTGGAACAATCGCTGGCGCTGCTCGCCGCGGTGTCGCCGCAGACCCGGCTGGTGCTGGAACTGGGCCGCTATCTGGTGGCCGAGGCCGGTATCTATGTGTGCCGCGTGCGCGAGCGCAAGCTGTCGCGCGGAGCGGTGTTCCTGGTCACCGATGGCGGCTTGCACCATCATCTGGCCGCCACGGGGAATTTCGGCCAGGTGATCCGCAAGAATTATCCTGTGGCGATCGGCAACCGGATGCGGGGCGACAGCCGCGAAATCGCGTCGGTGGTCGGGCCGCTGTGTACGCCGCTCGATCTGCTGGCCGACCGCCTGGAGCTGGCCCGCGCCGAAGCCGGCGACCTGGTGGTGGTGTTCCAGTCGGGCGCCTACGGACCGACGGCCAGTCCAGCGGCCTTCCTGGGCCATCCGGCCGCGCTGGAGGTGCTGGTATGAGTGGCCTGTGCGGCTGGTTTTATCCGCGCCCATCCGACGCCGCCAGCGAACTGGATGCGTCGCGCCAGCTGGGCCGCATGGCGCGGGCGCTGACCCGCTTCGATGGCAGTCCGGTGCATACGCTGGGTGCGCAGGGCGCGGCGGCCGCGCTGGCGGCACAGGCCGGCAGCGCCCATGTACACCGTCAGCCGGGTCTGCTGGTGGCGCTGTGGGGCCAGGCCGGGATCACGGGCGCCGGACCAGGCAGCGCGCTGGCGGCCGAAGTGGCGGCGCGCTGGGGCGAGCGCGGGCCGGCACTGTGCGCCGAGCTGAGCGGCCATTTCGCGCTGTGCATACTCGATAGCGCGCGCGGAGAAGCCTTGCTGGCGATCGACCGCAGCGGCGTGCATGGCCTGAACTATCAGGAGTGCCCGGACGGTGTGCTGTTCTCCAGCTCGGCCGATGCCCTGCTGGCCCATCCGGCGGCCCAGCGGGAGATCGATCCCCAGTCCCTGTACCACTATTTATATTTCCATATGGTGCCAGCGCCGCGCTCGATCTACCGGCACCAGCAGCGTTTGCTGCCGGGCGAATATCTGCATGTCCGCCGTGGCGAGGCGGTACGCCAGCAGTACTGGCAGATGCGGTTTGACGAGCAGCAGCGGCCTGCCTTCAACATACAGCGGCGCGCGTTCCTCGCTTGCATAGAGGAAGCGGTCGCCGCTTCGCTGGGGGCGGCGCGCACCGGTGCCTTCCTCAGCGGCGGCACCGACAGTTCGACGCTGGCGGCCATGCTGGCCAAGCTTGGGTCTTCGGCCGCGCGCAGCTATTCGATAGGCTTCGATGCGCCCGGCTACGATGAAATGGCCTATGCGCGCATCGCGGCCAAGCATTTCGGCACCGTGCACCACGAGTTGTATGTCAGCGCCAGCGACGTGGTTAGCGCGGTGCCGCGGCTGGCCCAGGTGTTCGACCAGCCTTTCGGCAACGCCTCGGCGGTGCCGGCCTATTATTGCGCCCGGATGGCGCACCAGGATGGGATTACCCGGCTGCTGGGCGGCGACGGCGGCGATGAATTGTTCGGCGGTAACGAGCGCTATGCGCGCCAGGCGGTGTTCGAGCGCTACGAACGCGTGCCCATGCTGCTGCGCCAGGGCGTGCTCGAACCTTTCTTGTTCAGGCTGGCCACTGGTGAGTATCCGGCCTTGCTGCGCAAGGCGCGCAGCTATATCGAGCAGGCGACGGTCGCGATGCCGGGGCGGCTGGAAAGCTATAATCTGCTGCAGCGCTACGGCAGCGCCACCGTGCTCGATCCTGAGTTTTTGCGCAGCGTGGAGACGGCCGAGCCGCTGAACCAGTTGCACGAAACTTACTGGCGCAGCGATGGCTTGAGCCAGATCAACCGGATGTCGGCGCTGGACCTGAAGTTCACGCTGGCCGACAATGATTTGCCCAAGGTGAGTAAGGCTTGCGAGCTCGCTGGCGTCGAGGTCGCCTTTCCCTTTTTGCGCGACGAGGTGCTGGCCTTTGCCGCCAGGCTGGCGCCGGACCAGAAGCTGCGCGGCACGCAACTCCGTTATTTCTTCAAGCAGGCGCTGCGCAACACCCTGCCTGCCGCCATCTTGCGCAAGAAAAAACACGGCTTCGGCTTACCCTTCGGATACTGGCTGCAGCGCCATGGCGATTTGCAAGGGCTCGCTTACGACAGCCTGAGCGATCTGAAGGCGCGCCATATCGTGCGCGCCGGCTTTATCGACAACCTGCTGCAGCGGCATCTGGGCGAACACCCTGCCTACCACGGCACCATGGTGTGGGTGCTGATGATGCTGGAGCAGTGGTTCCGTCAGCGTGAGGTGCGGCAAACTCGGGAAGAGGTGGATCATGGACTCGACATCAGGCAAGCATGAAGCCGCCTGGAACACCGGCAGCCATGCGGACTTTGTCCGCTATTACGACCAGCAAAGCTGCGGCGAGGTGGCGCGCCAGCGCTTCCTGGCGATCCAGCAGGCCTTGCTGCGTGCGCTGGATCATCCCGCCGGCGCGCTGAAGGTGGCCGACATCGGCTGCGGCGCGGGCACTCAGTCGCGCATCTGGGCCGCCCAGGGCCACGCGGTGCATGGCGCCGACATCAATGAAGCGCTGATCGCGCTGGCGCGGGAGCGGGCCGCGCGCGACGAGCTGGCGATCCACTTCTCGGTGGCGTCGGCCACCGCCTTGCCCTGGGATGATGCCTCGATGGATGTGTGCATCGCTCCCGAACTGCTCGAGCATGTGGCCGACTGGCGCGGCTGCCTGAGCGAGATGCTGCGGGTCTTGCGTCCCGGCGGCGCGCTCTACCTCAGTACCAGCAACCGTCTGTGCCCGGTGCAGGAGGAGTTTATTTTGCCCATGTATTCCTGGTATCCGGGGCCACTCAAGCGGCGGATCGAACATCTGGCACGCACCACCCGGCCCGAACTGGCGGCCTATGCCACCTATCCGGCGGTCAACTGGTTCAGTTTCTATGGCCTGAGCCGGCATCTGGGGGAACAGGGCATGCGCTGCATGGACCGTTTCGATATTATGGATCTGAGCCAGCATGGGCGCATGGCCAGTGCCGGCGTGCGCTTGCTGCGCAGGCTGGCGCCGCTGCGCTTCATCGGCCACGTGCTCACGCCCTACACCGTGGTGCTGGCTGTCAAGCCAGCGCGGCACGCCTGACGCCGGTGCCTCTTAGCCCTTGCCGGCGGACGGTACGGCGCGGAGGTCCGGCGCGGCGGGCCGCGGCGCATGGCTCAGGCGGGACGCCGGGCGGCTAGATGGGCAGACTTTAAAATGTTGTAGTGCATCCTTAGCATGAAGCCCAGGCTGCTCGTTTCCCAAGGCGTGGAACGCGGCAGCTGGAAGCGGTCATGCTGACGCCGTGCCAGGCCATCGGCCGTCGACAGGGCGTATTCGAAACCGGCTTCTTTCACCATGGCCACATGGCTGGCCTTGTAATCCTGGCCAGGCTTGCCATTGGGATAGGCAAACCCCCGTATCGGCGCGTCCAGCATGGTTTCCAGCGCGCGCTTGCTGCCGGCGATCTCCTTGCGGCACTCCGCTTCCGGCATGGTGCTCAGGATAGGGTGGTGCATGGTGTGGGCACCAATCTCCATGCCCGCCGCATACAGGGCGCGCACCTGCTCGGTACGCATCATCGGGCTGGTGCTGCCGGTGTTGGCGATGCGCTGGGTCAGGTTCTGGCGTTGCTCGTAGGGCAGGTATTTCAGCCGACGCAAGATCTGATCTATCGCAATGGCTTTCTGGGCGGGCGTATCGATGGAATGCCGGCCCAGGCCGTAGGCCGACCAGTCCAGCCGTGGGCGGCTCAGCTTGCGGATGTAGTCGATGATGGTGTCGTTCCACATCTGTCCACCGTTGAGGTAGCTGGTGGCGAGGAAAAAGCTGGCGGGTAATTCATAGCGCTGCAGCAAGGGCAGCGCGACCTCGGCATTGTCCGCATAGCCGTCATCGAAGGTGATGCAGGCTGCGCGGGAGGGCAGGGTGTCGTTGCGCAGGCGCCGCACCGCTTCGCTCAGGGGCAGCACCTTGAAGCAGCGTCTGAGTATGCGCAACTGCCTGTCGAAGCGCGCCGCATCGACCTGGCCGGGAAAGACCGGGTCGGGCTTGGGCAGCACCCGGTGATAGATCAGGATGGACAGGCTGTGTTTGGACCAGAGGCTCATCGTGGCGGCTCCTTGCCTGGGATGGGATGGGGCGCGCCATTCAGGTGCTGTTCGAGCAGGGCGCGGGTGGCGATGATGACGGCCATCAGGTAGTAAGGCACGTCGAAATAGACCAGGCTCAGAAAGGCGCCGCCGACGGCAAAGCCGAGCAGGCTGGCCTGCAGCATGCTGGCCAGCCCGTAGGCCCACTGCCAGTCCGGCAAGCTCCTCGCATGGCGCACGATCCAGGAGGCCGAACGCCAGCTGAACAGCAGCAACAGCAGATACAGGCCCAGGCCGATGAAACCATGTTCGCCCAGCACCTGGAAGTAGATGCTGTGGGCCGCATGGATATCGGCTGGATTGGGTGCGTACAGAAAGAAGGTGGACGGCTCGGCGATTTCGAAGCCGCCGCCGAAGATGCGGTCGCAGGCCAGATTGAAGGCCATATGCCAGGCATTGATGCGGCCCATGGCCGAATCGTCGGCCTGATAGGCGGTGATGGAATCCATGCGCTGGCTCCAGCTGGAGGGCATGAACATCAGCAGGGCGGGCGCTAGCACCGCCAGCAATAGTCCGCCGGCGAATTTCTTGCCGCTGCGCAACCACATGAACAGCACCATCGCGGCGATCGCCAGCAGCCCGCCGCGCGAGTAGGAACCGAGAGCGGCCAGCGCGGACAGCAGCATCATGGCGCTCATGGCGTGGCGCACGGCCGGGCGGCCGCTGCTCTGGCGCAGGTAGTACATCAGCGGAATGGCCATGATCAGCGCCAGCGCGATGGCATTGTTATCGCCGATGAAGGTGCCTTCCGGCCCCCAGACCCGTTCGCCGCCGCCGCTGCGCACGGTAAACACGCCGCCCTTGACGCCGTAGTAGCCCAGGGACAGGGCCAGCACCCAGATCAGCCGCTGCACGTCCTCGCGGCCGCGGATGGCGACCATGGTGACCAGGCTCATCAGCATGATTTTCATCACCTTGAGCCATTGCTCGTGGGCCGATGCGGGAAACATGGCGAACAGCGTGGTCACATTCATCCACAGCACAAAGCCCAGCAGGAGCAGGCTGATGGGAGTGACGGGCAGGGACTTGGGGCCGCGCGTGAGCAGCACGCTGAGCAAGGTGGCCAGCGCGATCACATAGGCGTAGGGGAAGTTCTGGGCGAAGCCCCAGCTCTGGGTGTGGGGATTCATTACGCTGATCCAGACCCACATCAGCGCGCCCACGGCGGGACGGCCGAGGATGAAGGGCAGGCTGCCGAAGACGATCAGGGTGACGAGAATATCGCGCATGGCTGTAGGAATTGATTCGCCTCAACGGTTTAGCGGAGGTGGCCGCTACACTGGATCGTCTGATTCTGGCAAATCATAGGACAGCCTGGGGGGCCTCTTGTTGACCGTTCTCATGGCGACCTTCAATGGCGCCCACACCTTGCCTGTCGTACTGGATGCATATTCGCGGCTGAGCCCGCCCACGCAGGGCTGGCGCCTGCTCCTGATCGATAACGGCAGCAGCGACGGTAGCGCCGCGCTGGCCGGCCAGTTTGCCGGGCGCCTGCCGCTGCAATGCATATGCGAAGCGCGGCGCGGCAAGAACGCGGCCCTGAATACCGGCGTGGCGCTGGCACTGAAGGATGGCGCCACCGAATTGCTGGTCTTTAGCGACGACGATGCTATCCCGGCGCCGGACTGGCTGCTGCAACTGGAACGGGCCGCGCTGGCGCAACCGGGCTTTAGCATCTTCGGCGGCCATATCGTGCCGGAATGGGGCGGCGCGCCGCCGGAATGGATACCGCGGCTGGTCCCTCTGGGCCTGACCTATGCCGCGACCGATCCGGCGCTGGCCGACGGTCCGGTGTTCGCCGGCCTGGTATGGGGGGCAAATATGGCGATACGGCGCCGCGTATTCGATGCGGGGGCCCGCTTTGACGATACGCTGGGACCGAATGGGGCAGCCTATGCGATGGGCAGTGAAACCGAGTTCAACCGGCGGCTGGCCGAGGCAGGCGAGCGCAGCTGGTTCTGCGCGGGCGCGCGGGTGCGCCACCTGATCCGTCCCTGGCAGCTCAGCCGCGCCTATATCCTGGAACGGGCCTGGCGCTATGGCCGCGGCCAGTACCGGCAGGAGCGTCCGGACGACTGCCCGCGTCTGCTCGGCGTGCCGCGCTGGATGGTCGCGCGCGCGCTGCAGGAGCTGGTCCGGCTGGCGGGCGCCGCTCTGCGCCGCGATGCGGATCGGGTCTTTGTGCACCGCTGGGAGCTGGCGCGGCTGGGCGGCTATCTACATGAGGCATGGCGCGGACAGCGCAGCCGGGCCAGGACTGTGCTGATCACCAGTTATTCGGGCGAACTGGGCGGCATGGAGCTGCGCATGGCGCAGGAGGCGCGCTATCTGCGCCAGGCCGGCTACCGGGGCGTACTGGCCACCCGGGCCTTCCCCGGCTTTGTGCGCTGGGCCCATGGGCTGCGTGCCGAGGGGATTGCGATTTCCCGCTACGAACCGCCGCTGTTCTTCGAGCAATGGGAGTGGCGCCGCTGGAATCTGCTGCGTACCCGCATGCTGGGACGGCGCGCCCTGTTGGCCTACGGTGCCGATCTGGTCCATATCGCCTTCTGCTGGACCAATTACGGCGCTTCCACGCTGTGGCTGGCCCAGCACTGCGGCTTGCCGGTGGTGGTCAGCGTGCACAACGCGTTTCCCCAGACCACCTTCAGCCAATGGCACCAGCCGCTGCTGCGGCAGGCATTCCGCTCGGTGCGGGGCGTGTATGCGGTGTCGGCTTCGGCACTGCAGCATTTTCTGGCCCTGTTTCAATCCTATCTGGGCGATACGGTGCGCTATGCCGTGATACCGAACAGCGTCGATATCGAGCGCTTCCGTTGCGACCGGGCGCTGCGGGCGCCGGCGCGCGCGCGGCTGGGCTTGCCGGAGGACTGTCTGGCCATCGGCAGTGTGGCCCGGCTGTCGGAGCAAAAACGTCCGGAGGCCCTGATCCGGCTGCTGCAGGCCTTGCTGCCAAGGTTTCCCCAGCTATATCTGGTGCTGATCGGCACCGGGCCGCTGGAAGCGGATCTGCGGGCGCAGGCCCAGCACAGCGGCGTGGCCGGGCGGGTGCTCTTCGCCGGTTTCCAGGACGCGGTGGAACAATTGCTGCCCGCGCTGGATGTGCATGTACTGCTGAGCCGCAACGAAGGCTTCGGCATCGCCACCATCGAAGCGATGGCTTGCGGCGTGCCGGTGGTGTGCAGCGATGTGCCGGGCAGCCGCGATATCTTGCAACATAGCGCGGGGGGCTTGCTGGTGCCGGCCGAGGATGACGGCGCGATCGCCGCCGCCGTGGCCGATCTGCTGAACAGTCCGCTGCGGCGCCTGCGCATGGGGCAGGCGGCCCGCGCCGAGGTGGCCGCACAGTATGCCAGTGCCATTGTCGGCGAACAGGTGCGCAGCTTTTATCGCGGGCTGCTGTGATGGCCGCCGCCGCAACGGCCAGCAAGGCGCGTTTGTCCTTTGTGTTCTCATTCGCGGAAAAATATTTGCTGCTGCTGCTGGGCAGCGTCAATGCGATGGTGCTGGCGCGTCTGCTCCGGCCCGACGAGATCGGCGTCTACGCGATAGGCGCCGTGCTGGTGGCGCTGGCCCAGGTGCTGCGCGACCTGGGCGTGAGCCAGTACCTGATCCAGCAAGCCGAGCTCGATCGCACGCAATTGCGGGCGGCGCTGGGCCTGAGCATGGCGGCGGCCTGGGCGCTGGCGCTGCTGGTGCTGGCGCTGAGTGCGCCGATGGCGGGCTTCTATGGCGATGCCCGGCTGCAAGTGGTGCTGCAATTGCTGGCGCTCAATTTCGTGCTACTGCCGTTCGGCGCGGTGACCTTGCCCTATCTGCGGCGCCAACTGCGCTTTTCCGCCATTTTCAAGATCAATATCGCCCATGGCCTGGGACAGATGCTGTGCTCGCTGGCGCTGGCGCTGGCCGGTTTCGGTTACCTGAGCCTGGTATGGGGGACGCTGGCGGGCACCGCGGCAGGCCTGCTGGCGACGCTGTGCTGGCGCCCGCGCGAATTGCCCTGGTGGCCGGGCCTGCGGGGCATGCGCCAGATGCTGCGCTTCGGCGCCTGGTCGACAGGCGGCGGGCTGGTAGATGAACTGGGAGTCGCCGCGCCCGATCTGATCGTGGGCAAGCTGATCGGTGTGGCCGAGGTCGGCCTCTTCGGCAAGGCGGCCGGCATGCTGAGCCTGTTCAATCAAGCCATTACCAGCGCCGTCTCGCCGGTGCTGTTTCCGCTGTATGCGGCGCTGGCGCGCGACGGCTGCGACCTGCGGGCCGCCTATCTGAAGACGGCCAGTTATATGACCGCGCTGGCCTGGCCCTTCTTTGTGTTTGTGTGGATCTGCGCCCCCCAACTGTTGCGCCTGCTGTACGGGCCGCAGTGGGATGCCGCCCTCCCTTTGATACGCATCATGTGCATCTCATCGGCGGCCTATAGCATGTTCAGCATGGCTCGCTACCTGTTCGTCGCGACCGGGCAGGTGGCTGCCCAGGCCCGGCTAGACGCGCAGGCAGTAGCCTTGCGCATTCTTGCTCTGCTGCTGGCGGCGCCATTCGGGCTGGTCTGGGTGGCGTGGGCGGTGGTGCTGGGCGCGATTTTCCGCTGCTGGCTGACTTACCGCTGTCTGCGGCGCTTGACGGGCTTGCAGGCCGGCGCGTTGCTGGCGGCGGTGCTGCGCAGCGCCGTGCTCGCCGCGCTGTGCGCGCTGGCGCCGCTGGCGGTGCTGGCCGCGCTGCCCGGAGCGCTCGCGCAACCGCTGCTGCCCTTGCTGGCGGCGGCGTTGGCGGCATTGGGCCTGTGGCTGCTCGGTATCGGCTTGCTGAAGCATGAAGTCGCTGCCGAGTTTGCGTTTTTGCGGCAACAGATGGCCAGGCTGCTGGCCAAATAAGGAGGCCAGCATGCGCGTCGGCATATTGTCTTATCCCATGCTGTTCCAGCGCGAGGGTGGCTTGCAGATACAGGTGCGCGAAACCATCGCCGCGCTCAATGGCCTGCAAGGCAGCGCCTTGCGTCCGCTGACGGTGGAACTGGTCAACCCTTATTCCACCCGCTTGAACAGTTACGATCTGATCCACGTGTTTGCCGCCATCAATGGCAACTATCGTATCGTCGAAGCGGCCAGCGAACTGGCGGTGCCGGTGGTGCTGTCGCCGCTGCTGTCGCCGGGCTGGAACCGGGCCAACGGCTTCTGTGCCAGGCTGGCCGACCGGCTGGCGGGGCGCCTTACCGCGTGGAATGTGCAAACCAGCTACGCGCAGACCAAACGCGCCCTGCAACTGTCCCAGATCGTCATCGCGCTGGGGGCGGCCGAGCGCGAAGCCATCATGGCCGCTTTCGCAATCGCCGACAGCAAGATCCGCGTGCTGCCAAACGGCATCAATCCACAATTCTTCAGCGCCAGGCCCGAGTTGTTCCGGGCCAGTAGCGGCCTGCGCAGGCCTTTCGTGCTGATGTGTGGTGCCATCTCGCCCTATAAAAATCAGCTCGGCCTGGTGCAAGCGTTGTCGTCGACCGGCCTGGAGCTGGTGCTGATCGGGTCCTGCCAGCGCCAGGACCAGCCCTATCTGCAGGAAGTCATGCGCCATCCCCGTGTGCGCTGGCTGGGGCAGATGGAGCACGGCGACCCGATGCTGGCCAGCGCCTATGCGGCGGCGGCGGTGCTGGCGCTGCCCAGCCAGGGCGAAGTCATGCCGCTGGCGGTGCTCGAGGCGCTGGCGGCCGGCACGCCAGCCGTCGTCACGCGCCAGAGCGCCTTGCAATTGCCTGACAGTGCTTTTTGCGTCAAACCGGTGCCTTGGAACGATAGCGCCGCCATCTGCCGCGCCGTCACCGCGCTGATCGCCAGCGAACCGGACCGCGCGGCGGTGCGGGCCCTGGTCAAGGATCTGTCCTGGCAGCAGGTGGCCATGCAGATCGCGCAGATCTATTTCCGTCTGGTGCCAGCGAGGAAGGTGGCCGCCCATGCTGTTTAATTCCTTCGGCTTCCTGTGCTTCTATCTGCCGCTGGTGCTGGCCGGCTATTTCTGGCTGGGCCGTTACCATTCGCGCTGGCCGCTGGCCTGGCTGACGCTCGCCTCGCTATTCTTCTATGGCTGGTGGGATGGGCGCTTTCTGCCCTTGCTGCTGGCGTCCATCGTGGTCAATTTCTGGAGTGCGCGCCTGATCGGCGCTACGCCCGAGCCCAGGCGCAAGCGCTATCTGTGGCTGGCCGTATCGGCCAATCTGCTGTTGCTGGCCTGGTTCAAATACGCGAACTTCCTTGCCGATGGCCTGATGAGCGTGGCGGGCCGGCACTGGCAGGGTTGGGATATCGTGCTGCCGATCGGGATTTCCTTCTTTACCTTCACGCAGATCGCCTTCCTGGTCGATTGCTACAAGGGCCAGGTGCGCGAAGCGCGGTTCATCCATTACGCGCTATTCGTCAGCTATTTTCCGCACCTGATCGCCGGGCCGGTGCTGCATCACCGCGAAATGATGCCGCAGTTCGCGGACCGGCGCAACGCCAGTGTCGAACTGTCGAATCTGGCGATCGGCCTGTCGATCTTCGTGCTCGGGCTGGCGAAGAAAGTGCTGATTGCCGACAATCTGTCGACCCTGGTGGCGCCCGTGTTCGCCGCCGATGCGCATCCGCGCATGGTGGAGGCCTGGATAGGCGCGCTGGCGTATGCGCTACAGCTGTACTTCGATTTTTCCGGCTACTCGGACATGGCGATCGGCTTGTCGCGCCTGTTCGGGATCAAGCTACCGCTGAACTTCGATTCGCCCTATAAGGCCGGAGATATCGCCGAATTCTGGCGGCGCTGGCACATGACCTTGTCGCGTTTCCTGCGCGACTACCTGTACATTCCGCTGGGCGGCAAGCGCAAAGGCGAGTTCAGGCGCTGCCGCAATCTGATGATCACCATGTTGCTGGGCGGACTGTGGCATGGCGCCGGCTGGACTTTCCTGATCTGGGGCGGACTGCATGGATTGTTCCTGCTGGTGCACAGAGCCTGGCAGCGTTTCGGCGCCGCAGCTGCGCCGCGCTGGTGGAGCTGGCCTCTGACGTTGTTATCCGTCATGCTGGCCTGGGTCGTGTTCCGCGCACCCGACCTGCGCATCGCCATCGATATCTGGGGCGGGCTGGTGGGCGCCAATGGCCTGGGATTGCCGCATGGACTGGCGTCGCTGGCCGGCCGCTTCGCGCAAATCGGTCTGTATCCGGTCTTCGACGGCATCCGCTGGATAGACTTCAGTACTGTCGAGGTGCCGGTCTTGCTGCTGGCGCTGGTGCTGGCCTTGTTCGCGCCCAATACGCAAGAAATATTCTTCCATTATGAACCGGCGATTGAAAGCATCTGTCATGGCCCGCGCTGGCGCAGCTTGCACTGGCAACCGAGTCCGACCTGGAGTCTGGTGCTGGCCGGCGTGTTTATCTGCTGCCTGTTCGGCATGAACAAGGTCAGCGAATTCCTCTACTTCCAGTTCTAGCCATGCATACCAGCCCGCGCGCCCGCTGGCGCAACTATCTGCTGTACTTTGGCGCAGGCAGCCTGCTGCTACCTGCCGCCGTGGCCGGTTTCAATTACCTGGTCGATCCCTATCTGATCCACCAGTGGGACACGGCGCAGGTCCAAAGGCTGCGTCCCACGCGGGAAAAACTCGCCGCCTGGGGCAAGACCTATGCGGTGGCGCGGTTTCAGCCGGCCGTGGTTTACCTGGGAAATTCGCGCACCGAACTGGGCTTGCCGACCCGTACGCCGATGTTTGCGGGCCAGAGCGTGTTCAACAGCGCGCTGTCGGGCGCCTCGATCGGCGATGCGATCGCGCTGGCGCGCCATGCCAATGCTGTGAGCCAATTGCGCGTGGTGGTGTGGGGCATCGATCCGCCATCGTTTTCCATGGAAGTGGGCAATACGGATCTGAACGGCGAGCTGATCGCCGACGGCCCCTTCTATCTGGCGCGGCGCGGACTGATCAATGCCCGCCGTGCGCTGAGCGTGGACATGACGCGCGATTCGATCCGCCTGTTGACGGGTTCCTTCGGCGAGGTTTGCCATTCCAGTCTGTTGTTTCATGGCCAGCGCGACGATGCCTGCATCGACTTGCGCATCGGTGGCTGGGGCGGGACGGCGCCGGCGATCTTGCCGCGCACGCGAGAATATATCCGCGGCGCCGGGCCGACGCCCGAGGCCTATCTAGCCTTCGGCAACAGTGTGTCCGCCCTGTGCCGCAGCGGCGCGCAGTTGCGTCTTTATATCAATCCCACGCACGCGATGATGCTCGACGCCTTGTATTGGGCGGGCAAGTGGACGGCGCTGGAGACCTGGCAGGGATGGTTGGCGAACACGGCTGCGGAGCAGCGCGCCAAGGGTTGCGACCTGCGGGTGTTTGATTTTTCCGGCTACAACAGCATCACCACGGAAGCGATTCCGCAGGCCAGCCAGCGCAAGGATATGGTCCATTACTGGGAAACTTCGCATTACCGCAGCAATGTCGGCGCCATGATACTGGCGCGCATGTTTGGCGGCAAGGATCAGCCGCTGCCGGACGATTTTGGGGTGGAGCTGACGCCGCAGGCTCTGCCTTTCCACCTGGCCAGCTTGCGTAGCGGCCGCAATCGCTATCACCGCGAGCATGCGTTGGAAACCAGCCTGGCGCGCGCGGTGGCGGCCGAACAGGCGCGCCTGAAGTTGAGCGCGGCGAAGTCCGATTGAGCAAGACGAGCGCCGTCATGGACGGTAGGCCTTCCGGGGCGGCCAGCTGGGGCGCTACACCATCGGGCCGGGTGGCTCGCCAAGCCGGCCGCCAGGGTGTGAGCTCAGGCTGGTTTGCGCAGTACCGCGCAACCTTTTTCGCAAGGCAGGAAGGTTTGCTGCAGCCATGGAAACTCGGTTTGCCAGCGCAGCAGAATCGCCTGCTCATCGTCCCGGCTGGCGTCGTCAAGAAACACCCGCGCGCCCGCAGCCAGCCTGAGAAACAGGGCCGGCCCGGCCGGATAGCGCGCCAGCGCCCGCGTCGCCTGCGGCGGCCCGTCGATGACCAGCAGATCGATCGGTGGGCAGGCCGACAACTGATCCAGCGCGTACCAGGGCCAGCTGCTATCGCCAAACACATGCGGCTGCAGTGGCGCGTCCAGCACCACGGCCCAGTCCGACAAGCCATGGCGTTGCAGCTGCGCGCGGGTCTGGATCGCATAGTCGGCATCATGCTCCAGACTGTATACCTTGCCGCAGCCGTTCATCTGGGCGCAGCGCGCCAGTACCAGGGTCGAGGTGCCGCTGCTGCACTCGACGATGCAGGCCGGCCTGGCCGTGCGCGCGTGGCGCACCAGTTCCATCAGAAAGTCCGGCGACGCTGCCCAGCCCCGGGTGCCGGGCAAGCTCTTGTCCAGTCCCAGTTCCACATAGAGCCCGTGCAATGCCTCGAGCTGGCGGAACAGGCCGGCATTCTCGCTGCGCGACTGGTCGCGCGTTTCGTGCAGCAGCAGATGGACCAGGCGGACTTTGTGCAGCGTATAGACGCATAGCAGGGAAATGGTCAGTATCAGCAGCAGGGTGGTAATGGAGAGCATTTCAAGTCCTTTGTGGTTCGGGTGTCACGTTGCTGACGACGTAGCGATATTTGCCGGAAGCCTCGGCGTGGATGGCGGCCACTTCATCGATACTGATTTCGACGCCTTGTCCCAGCCGGGCGCGAAACTGCGCGGTGATCTGGCGCCGCGCCTCCGTTTCCAGGGCCGGGACGCAGACCAGCAGGATGCGGGTTAGGGCCAGTGTCTCCTGCACAATCTTGAAGGCACGAATCTGCGGGATGTCGCGCAGCACATAGATCAGCGCCAGGCCGTGCATCACCGTGCCATCCTGGGCCACCACGAAATCGGTGCTGCGTCCCTCGATATGCTGAAGCAGCGGCAGGCCGCGCCCGCAGGGGCAGGGATGGGTGCCGATGGCGCCGATGTCGCCGGTGGCATAGCGCACGAAAGGGAAATCGCCGCTGGCCAGATGGGTGACGACGATGCTGCCGCTGTCTCCATCGGGCACGGCATTGCCCAGCGCATCGACAATCTCCACAATAATGTCTTCGGCATTGATGTGCATACCGCCTTCCGGGCATTCATGGGCGATGAAGCCGGCGTCGCGCCCGCCATAGCCGTTCGCCACCGGGCAGCCAAACACGGCGCTAATCAGTGCGCGTTGTTCAGGATAGAGGCGCTCGGCGGTGACGAAGGCGACGCGGATGCCGAGCCCATTCATACGCAGGCCGCGCGCGCGCGCCTGCGCCGCCAGGCGGCTGAGCGCGGACGGATAGCCGAACAGCATGCGCGGCTTGTGCTGCTGCAAGCGCGCCAGATACTGGTCGAGCCGTGCGTTGGACAGGTCGAAGGCCGGCAACAGGCGGGTGCGCATGAGGGCATCGCGCAGCGCGCGCCAGCGATCCTGGCGTTGCAATTCGATCGGCGAACCCCACAGCACCGCTTCGGGCTCGCCGATATCGACACCCCACCAGCGCGTGGCGCGCCATTTCGCGGCCACATCATGGCTGATGCGGTCCAGGCCCAGAAAGAAGATCAGCGGCTCGCCGCTCGAACCACCGGTATTGAAACGCAGCAGCTTGCCGGCCTGGGCCGAGCGAAACGCGTCGCGCTGGCCGGCGATAGCCTGCTTGCTCAACAGCGGCAAGCTGCGCAGGTCGCGCAGATCGTTCACCTTGTGCGGCAGAAAGCCCCGGGTCGCGAACAGCGTCCGGTAGTAGGGAACATGTTCGCCTGCATGCAGCAGCAGCGCGCGCAGGCGTTCGGTCTGCAAGGCGCGGATGCGGCCAGGCTCCCACCATTGCGTCTGCTCCAGCTGGCGCCGCCGCCCCAGCGTGCTGTGTGCCTTCAGTTTTTCCTGTAGGGGAAATAGCAGGGTGGCAACCAGCAGGCCGTGCAGACTGTGACGGGGCCGGTGTAGCACCGCGCGGTATTGCGCCAGCAGCCGCGGTGCTATCGCTTGCCAGCTAAATTGCTGCACCGTCGCCAGTCCCGCCTGCGCCAGTTGCGCGCCATAGGCGGGTTCGCATAACAGTTTGAGCATGGCGCTGGCCATGGCCTGGCTATCGCCCGGCTTTACCAGCAAGGCATTGTGCTGATGGCGCAGCAGGAAAGGAATGCCGCCGACATCGGTGCTGACGACAGGCAGGCCGCAAGCTTGCGCCTCCAGAATCGATCCGGGGAAATTGTCGGCGCGGCTGGGATTGAGCAGCAGGCGGCTAGCGCGGTAGAGGTCCGCCATGTCAGCCGGCTCCAGTGCACCGCAGAAATGCACCGCCTGGGCCAGGCCCAGTGTCTCGGCCAACTGGCGCAGATTGGCCAGTTCACTGCCGGAGCCGGCCAGCACCAGCCGGGCGAGCGGCATGGTCCGGTGCACAATGGCAAAGGCGCGCAAGGCGCTAGCGTTGTCGTACAGCGCTTCCAGATGGCGCGCCACCAGAATCTGCAGGCCGCGCGGAGGCTGGGGCGGCGCCGAAAACCGGCTCAGATCGACGATGTTCGGCACGCAGCGACTGCTCAGTCCATGGTTCTCCATGATTGCGGCCAGGAAGCCGGACGGCACCACGATGGCATGGGCGCGGCGCAGGCTGAATCGGGCCAGCCAGCTGCCCGCGAGAAAAGCCTGCGCTTCGCCGCCCCGGTAATTGAGCAGCATGCCCTTGCCGCGCAGGCGGGCGATCCAGATCGCGGGCGCGGCGCATAAATGCCAGGACCAGCCGGAGTTGGCCATCACGTGCAGCAGATCGGCCCGTCCGGCCGCGCCCCACAGGCGGCCCAGATAGGGCAGCAGGCGAAACAAGGCGCGCCAGCCGCGCCAGCGCGCGATCCAGCCGGGCTGCCACGGTGCATTGCTTTGTACCAGTTCGACACTGGCACCGGCCGCCCGCAACAAGGCCGCCAGTTGCGCGGTCTGGTTCGCCATGCCGGCCGGCGGCGGGGCCAGCGGGCCGACCAGGGCGATGCGCAAGCCTTGCCAGGCAGTGCCGCTCATCGCCGCTTCCCGGCGATCAGGCGCTGATAAATGGGTGCATAGCGTGCCACGCTGTGTTCCCACTGGCGTTCGCTTTCGACGAAACGGCGCGCGCTCTTGCGCAACTGCGGCCAGCTGTCCACATGGCGCAGCAGCTTGATGACTTGGCTGCTCAGGTCGGCGGCATCGCCGGCCTTGAACAGCACGCCGGTCTTGCCGTCCTCGATCAGCTCGCGGTGCCCGCCGACGTCGGAGGCCAGCACCAGCCGGCCCTGGGCCATCGCTTCGAGCGGCTTGAGCGGCGTGACCAGTTCCGTCAGGCGCATCGGCAGGCGCGGATAGACCAGCACGTCGATGAGCTGGTAATAGGCGGGGATCTTGTCATGCGGCACACGGCCGGCGAAGATCACCTGGCGCGATATGCCCAGTTCCCGGCAGAGCGCGATCAGGGCCGCTTCCTGCGGCCCGCCGCCAACCAGCAGCAGGCGCAAAGCGGGCACCTGGGCCAGCATGGCGGGCAGGGCGCGCAGCAGCAGCGCCAGCCCCTCGTAGGCGTAGAAGGAGCCGATGTAGCCGATCACCTGCTGGCCGCCCAGGCCGAGCCGGTGCCCCAGCAGATCGTCGGCCGGTGGCTGCTGGCGGAACTGGGCGGTATCGACGGCGTTCGGGATGACGGTGATTTTCTGGCCCGGTATGCCGCGCGCCAGCAGATCGCTGCGCAGCCCTTCGCAAATGGTGGTGACGGCATCGGCCCGGCGCATGGCGTAGCTGTCGAGCGCGCGCGTGAGCCGGTAGCGCAGGCCGCCGGGAGGGCTGCTGCCCTGGTCGGCCGCCGCGTCTTCCCAGAAGGCGCGCACCTCATAGACCACCGGAATACCCAGGGCGTTACCCACCCGCAGCGCGGCGATGGCGTTCAGCGCGGGCGAGTGGGCGTGCAGGATCTGCGGCTTGGCCAGCGCGGCGACCTGGTGCAGACGCCGGCACAGGCCGCGGATTACGCCCAGCTGGCGCAGCACCGGCAGGCGGGCCCACCAGCTACGCTGGGGCGCGGTGCGGAAGAAATGCCAGCCGTCCACCTCGCTATCGTTGCCCGGCGCGCCACCCTGTTTGGCGCTGGTCAGGTGCACCGTATGCCAGCCCAGCGCGCGCTGCTCCTTGAGTATGGACAGGGTGCGGAAGGTGTAGCCGCTGTGCAGCGGCACCGAATGGTCGAGGATGTGCAGGATGCGCATGGGAGTCCTGAAGAAAGCGGCGGGATACGCCATGATTCAGACAATCGGCCTCATCGCTGTTGACGGAAATCAGCGAAACCGGCTCCAGCCCTGTTCCGCCACCCGCCATAGCGAATCGCTCAGGCGCGAATGCAACGGTGGCAGCGCGCCGCCCTCCTGCCACTGCTGCAGCGCCAGCTCGGAAAACACGGCGGTGGGCAGGCGCTCGCGTTCGCTGGCGAGGAAGCTGCACAGGCGTTCGAGCCGGGCGATATTGCGCGAATGGGGGCTGGGCAGCTTGCCGGGGCCGTTCTTGCGTATCAATTCAAAACTGTGCAGTACGATGACGAAGGCGGGCCAGCGCGCGCGCCAGGCCGACAGTAGCGCATGGCGCAGCTCGGCGCTGGAGCAGGCGCTCAGCTGGGCATGCCGGCTGTGGCGGGCGAAATCATGGAAGGATGCAATGGGAAATTCCCAGACGCCATCGATGCGGCAGGGCTGGTCTATGCGCCGGCTACCCCATTGCCCGTTCAGATAACTGGGGTTGTAGCTGCTGTCGACATGCATGCCGTTTTGCGCCAGCGCGCGCAGGGTGTCGAGATTGGCCCCGTAGCTGCCGGCCCGGAACGCCTGCACGCCGGGCACCCCGGCCTGGGCCAGTGCGGCGATGCCCGTCTTGATCAGTTCGCTTTGTGCCGCCAGCGGCAACTGGCTCAGGTACTGGCAGTGGCGGCGCGGCTGTACCGGATGATCGAGTTCGGCCAGCCATTCCCCGTGCAGATGCAATTGCACTTCGTGGCCGCCGCGCTGTATCAGCCCGCAGATATGGGCCAGTGCGGCGGCGCCGCCTTCGCGCTGGCTGAACAGCGCCTCGACGAAATAGGTGGCGCGCAAGCCGTGCCGGTTGAAGCAGCCTATCTGGTAGGGCAGGCCGTAGCAGCCGGCACTGGTTTGGCCGTGAATGTCGACCGCCAGCTCTTCGGAAAAATCATGCTTGGAGGCGGGCAAGGGACGCCTGGGCCAGCCGGCCTGGGCGGGCCACAGTTCGGTATCGACGGTGAGAAACACCGGCAGTACATGCGCGCCGCTCATGCCGCCCGCCGTTCGCTGACGGGCTTTGCGTGCAGATGACGCAGGAAGGATTCCAGCATCAGCAGCGACCACAGCGGTGCGCTATAGTCGCGCCGGCCGGACTGGTGCTGCTCGAGCATGCTGGCGATCTCGGGCAAGTTGAAGATGCCGCTGTCGGCCAGCGTGGGGCCCAGCAGGGCGTCGCGCAGGCGCTGGCGCAAGGGGCCGCGCAACCAGGCGGCCATCGGCACCGAGAAGCCCATCTTGCCGCGGTGGAGCAGATGGGCGGGCAGATCGTTTTCCATGGCGCGCTTGAACAGATATTTACCCCTGCCCTGGTGCAGCTTGAGCTGGGGCGGCAGGCCGGAAATCCATTCGACCAGCTGATGGTCGAGCAGCGGCACCCGCACCTCCAGCGCATGGGCCATGCTGGCGCGGTCGACCTTGGTCAGGATGTCGCCGGGCAGATAGGTCTTGAAATCGAGGTATTGCACCAGCGACAGCGGATCGCCCGTGGGGCTCGCCACGGCATGGCCGCGCAGCACTTCCACGGCGCGGTAGCCGCCCAGGCTGCGCTGGAAGGCGGGACTGAACAGGCGCGCGCGCAGCGCGTCCGGCACGATGGCGACGCTATGGAAATAGGCGGCCACGGTGTCGCGCGCCAACGCCTCGAAGGTGGTCTTGGCGCGCAGCGGACGCGGGGCCCAGTCCGCCTTGGGATACAGCCGGCCCAGCATACCGAACAGCGGCTGGCGCAGTGCCAGCGGCAGCAGGCCGCGCCAGCGCTCCTCGTTGACATGCATGCGGTAGCGCCGGTAGCCGGCCAGATTCTCGTCGCCGCCATCGCCCGACAGCGCCACCGTCACATGGCGCCGCGCCAGTTCACAGACCCGGTAGGTGGGCAGGGCGGAACTGTCGGCGAAGGGTTCGTCGTACAGGCTGGCGAGCTGGCCGATCAGCGAGAAATCATCGTGGCCGACCTGCTCGACATGGTGGCGGGTGGCATAGCGGTCGGCCACTTCTTGCGCATGGGGCGATTCATCGAAGCGGGCGTCGTCAAAGGCGATGGCGCAGGTGTTGACGGGCTGATCGCTGCACTGGGCCATCAGCGCCACCACCGAGCTGGAGTCGACGCCACCGGACAGGAAGGCACCGAGCGGCACTTCGGCCACCAGGCGGATGCGGACCGCTTCGAGCAGGCGGGCGCGCAGTTCGTCGGCCAGCTGGGCTTCGCTTTGCGCGCGCAGCGGTGTAAACGGCAGATCCCAGAAACGGCGGGGCTGGGCTGGTGCCGCGCCGCGCCGCAGCAGCAGTGTGTGGCCGGGGGCCAGCTTGCTGGCGCCGCGAAATACGGTACGCGGTTCGGGAATATAGCCATAGGCCAGGTAGTCCTCGATGGCCAGCGGATCGAGGGCGCGCGCGAAGCCGGAATGGGCCAGCAGGGCCTTCAGTTCGGAGCCGAAGATGAGGCTGCCATCGGCCAGAAAAGCATAGTGCAGGGGCTTGACGCCGAGCCTGTCGCGCGCGAGGAACAGTTGCTGGCGGCCGCGGTCCCACAGTGCGAAGGCGAACATGCCGCGAAAATGGTTGACGCATTGTTCACCCCATTGTTCCCAGGCATGCACGATGACTTCGGTGTCGCACTGGGTGCGGAAGTGATGGCCGAACTGGCGCAGTTCGCGCATCAGTGCCGGATAGTTATAGATCTCGCCGTTGTAGACCACCACCACGCTGCCATCTTCATTGAACAGCGGCTGCTGGCCGGTGGACAGGTCGATGATGGACAGGCGCCGGTGCCCCAGCGCCACGCCGGGTTCGACAAACGTGCCATGTTCGTCCGGCCCGCGATGCAGCTGGCTGGCGCTCATGCGCTCGAGCAGGCCGGCGTCGATACTGGCGCGGCCTTGCAGGTCTACGATGCCGATGATGGCGCACATGGCGATCCTTTCAGGGGGGATGGTGGGAGGCCGACAAGGCGTCGTAGACGGCCAGATAGGCGTCGGCCATGGCCAGCAGGCTGTAGTCGGACAACACCAGCCGGCGCGCGCGGTGGCCATGGCGCTGGGCCAGGCCGGGAATGCGGTAATAGTCGGCCATCGCGTCGGCCAGCCGGAGCGGGTCCTGCGGCGGCACCAGCGCGCCGCTCCAGCCGGTTTGCACCAGATCGACATTGCCGCCGACGGCGCTGGCCACCACCGGCAGGCCGGTCGCCATCGCCTCGAGGATGGTATTGGAGCTGCCCTCGGCCAGCGAAGGCAGCACGAACAGATCCATGGCGCGCAGCAGCTGGGCGATATCGTTGCGCGCGCCGGGCAACCAGGACAGCGCGGCGGCGCCGGCCGCGTCCAGCAGCGCCTGGCAGTGTGCGCGGCAGGGGCCGTCGCCGACGATCAGCAGGCGCAGCGGGCTGCGCCCGGGGGCTTCGCTGGCCAGCAGGCGCAAGAAGGCGCGCACCAGGGTCGCGTGGTCCTTGACGTCGACCATGCGCCCGACGCAGCCGATGACGAAGGCGTTTTCGCACAGGAATCCGGGCGGACCGATGGCGGCGGCCGGACCGAGCCGGGGATGGAATTGCAGGCTGTCGACGCCGTTGCCGATATGGCTGACCTTGGCGGGACGGGCGCCGATGGTGGCGATCAGCCAGGCTTCCAGATCCTTGCTGACGGCGATGAAATGGCCGATCAGGGGACGCAGCAGGCGCCGCAGCAGGCGGTAGCGCGGGTTCTGGCCGTGCAGGTCGGCCATGTCGCGGCCGTGCTCGCCATGCACGCGCAGACGGATGCCGGCCGCGGCGGCCAGTAACTGGCCTTCCATGCTGGCCAGGTTGCGGGTGTGAATGAGTTGCGGCTGCAATTGCCTGAGGGTCTGGAACAGGCGCAGATAATGGCCCCAGTCCTTGCCGGCGCGTTTGTTCAGGCTGATGATCTGGACATCGGGACGGGTGATGCGCTCACGGAAGCGGTCGCACTCGGTCAGGCAGACGATGGCGTGGCGGTAGCGCTCCGGCGGCATATGGTTGATCAGGTTCACCAGGCCGTTTTCCAGGCCGCCGATGCCCAGCCTGTGGATCAGGTGGACGACCAGCGGGGCGGGGCGGCTGTCAGCGTCCGGCAACATCGTCCACCCCTTTCTCGATGATGGGCAGCAAATCGGCCAGCAAGTGCCGCATCGCGTCGGCGGCCTGCTCGGGCTGGCCTTCGAAGCTGGCCGCCAGCGAGATCTCGGCGGCATCGTCGGCGCCGCCGAGCAGGATACTCTTCGCGTGCAGCAGCTTGAGCAGTTGCGGACTGGCGGTGTTGCGGCCGTTGACGCGATACCAGCGCCAGGTCAGCAGGCTGGTGTGGGCCGCTTGCACCACGGTCTGGCGCAAGGGCAGGGTGCGGCCATTGACGACAATCGCGCGCTTGCTGCTGGAAATGTCCTGCCAGTTCGGCCCAGCGGCGAGCAGGGGGCGCCGCACCGGCGTCAGCAATTCAGCCCCCTTGCTTTGCTGGCGATACCAGAACAGCTGCAGCGACACGCTGTGGCTGCCATCGGTATAGCGCAGCGCAATCTTCTGCGGCAGGCCCCGGTGCAGCACCTTCCAGTCCTGCGCCAGTAGCGGCGAGGTGCGCCAGGGCAGCGGTGGCGCGGCCAAGGTCAGTCGTGGGGCAGGCAAGGGCAGGGGGCGAGGCGCGCGCAGCAGCCAGGCGGCCAGCACTGGCCAGCAGGCGACGAGGGCCACGCAGGCCAACGCCAGCCGGCGCAGCTGGCCGGCGTCGACAGGGCGGGCCGGCGCCTGGGCCGACGCCGCGGCCGGGAGTGGCGCTGGCGGCTGTTGCCACCAGGAGCCGCACCAGAACAGCAGCAGCGAGACCAGGCCGAAGAATACCCAGCCGTAGACCAGGTGGTCGATGCCGACAGCCAGACGCATATCGCTGACATGGCCGATCAGAATGATGCCGTAGGCGCGCAAGCCATTGGCTACTACCGGCAACACCAGCGCGATGGCGATAAAGGCGAGTCGGCGCCACAGGCTGCGGTAATTCAGATAGGCGTACAGGATGCCGAGCGCCAGCGAAGCGATCACGTAACGCAGGCCGCTGCAGGCATCGACGACCGACCATTGCCCGCTGGGCAGGGTCAGATAATTGTTTTCGCGTAATACGGGAATCCCGCTCAGCTGCAGGGCGGTCACGGTAAAGCTGGCGGTAAACTCCACCAGCGCGGGAATGAACACCTCGCCAAACGGCACGGCCAGCAGCAGATAGGCCAGCGCGAACGCGATGGCGCGGGTCAGGCCTGCGCCCCACAGCACGACGACAATGGCCGGCACCATCAGGCACAGCAGATATTGCTGCAGGATCTGGACGTTGGCGATGGCCGCCACCAGCCAGGCCGCACCCAGAGCGGCCAGCAGCGCCAGCGCGCGCGGCGCCGGTTCGCAAGGCAGGCTGGCCAGTGTTGCGCGGCGGCGCCAGATCAGCCAGGCGCTGATGGGCAGGACCGCCAGGCCGTGGGCAAAGGTTTGCGAATGCAGCCACAGCGATAGCATGGACCAGGCCGTCTGGTAGTGCAGCAGCAGGGTAGCGCCCAGTACCAGCAGCAACAGATGCAGCGCCTGGGGCGCGGCCACGCTGGCCGGCGCCGCCGTGGCTGACTGCAACTGGACAGCGCTGTCGGCGCTCATGGCGGCGACTCCAGCACGCCGATGGCGTCCTCAGCGCTGTTGCCATAGACGTGCACGGCGGCCACAGGATCGAGCAGGGCTTGCAGCCGGGCCAGATTGCGGTCCCAGCTGTAGTCATGCACGATGCGCTGGCGCGCCGCCTGGCCCAGCGCGGGCCGCTTGCCATAGTCGAGCAGGCCGCTGATTTCCCGGACAAAGGCAGCGGCATCGTGGGCGCACAGCACTTCGCTGCCATGGTGGGCCGCGATGCCCTCCAGCGCCTGCGGCGTGGCCAGCACGGTTTGCTGCATGGCCATCGCTTCGAGAACCTTGTTCTGGACCCCGCGTGCGATGCGCAAGGGCGCGACCGCCAGCGTGGCGTGCTGCAGATAGGGGCGGATGTCGGGAACCGTGCCGGTGACGCACACATCGGCCTGCCGGCCCAGCGCCAGCACGGCGCGCGTGGGCCGCGCGCCGACGATGTACAGGCGTAGCGCGGGATAGCGCGGCTTCAGCTGCGGCAGCACTTGGGCGCAGAACCAGCTGACCGCGTCGATATTCGGCCAGTAATCCATGGCGCCGGTAAACACCAGCGTGCTCTGGTGCGCCGGATAGGGGGAGGGCCGGTCTGGATCGGGGCGGAAGTAGGCGGCGTCCACGCCATTGTGGAAAAAACCGATCTTGTGGCGCGATTCGGGTGCGCGCCCTTGAAACAGTTCCGCTTCCGGCCTGGACACGAGCGCGAGCGCATCGAACTGGCAGGCCGCGGCGCGTTCGAAGCGCAGCAGCTGGCGCGCCTCGCGCCGGTACAGCGCGGACCAGGGCCAGGCGCGGCTGTCCGCGTAGGCGGCCCATTTCTCTGAGTCCACGTCGACCAGGTCGAGCACCCGGCGCAGCGGTCCGCGCGCCGTGCGCGCCGGCAGATACTGTGCCATCGGGCCGGAAAACGCCAGCGCCGTATCGATGCGATGCCGGGCCAGCGTCTCGTCCACCCATAGCCGCAAGCGCGGATGGCGATAGTAGGCGACACTGAGCGCCTCGCCGCTGGCGATGCCGCGCAGGCTGCCCAGGCGCGCCGCCAGCGGACGCAGCGCGATAAAACGGCTGCTGGCGCAGAGCGCCTGCAGCTGCGCCACATACTGCCAGTCGGCGGCATCGTCGACAAAACAGCCCAGGTGCACCCGGTAGCGCTGCGCCAGGTAGCGCAGCATATGCCAGGCCCGTATCTTGTCGCCCTTGTTGGGCGGATAAGGAATGCGGTGGGGAAGAAACAGCAAGTCGCGCATGAGCTACCCCAGTTGCCGGATCAGGTGGGGCCCCAGCGCGCTGGCGAGCGGCAGCGGCAGGCGGCGCCAGGCGGCGCTGAGCATGCGGTAGCGCGGATTCAGCGGGTTCTTGTCCGGCATGCTGCGCGTCCCGACCAGCAGTTGCTCGTAGGGCAGTGCCTGCGGCGTGAAGCCCCAGTTCTTCTTGAACGCGAAGGCGCCGGTGCCAAGCTTGCTGCGGCCAAAGTCGAAGCTGCGGCGGCCCTGTTCGCAGGCGCGCCGCATCACTTCCCAGTACATGAAGTCATTCGCGGCCAATGTGCGCGCCTCGGCGCCGCCGCCGCCGTAATAGGGCAAAACTTCCTCGGCAAAATGGAAGGACAGTACCGCGCTGACGGCGCGCCCGCCGTGTTCGATGACCATCAGTTCGCAATCAGCGCCAAACACTTGCTGCAAGAGTTCGATGTAATGGCGCCCGAATACCGGCGTGCCCAGCTGATGAACGCTGGCCGCATAGGCGGCGTGAAAGCGCCCGGCGTCGCTGTCGATGTGGCTGCGCAGGCCGGCCGCGATGCCTTTGCGCACCATTGCGCGCTGTTTGCGCGGAATGGCCAGCATATTCTGTTCAGGCGTGGGCAGCAGCGCCTGGCGGAAGGTGCAGTACAGCGGACGGCCCTGGCGTTCGGGATGGCGTGGCTGACGCTGACGGTATTCCAGATGGTCGACCTTGAGCTGGATAGCCAGTTCCCGGGCGGCCTGGTCCAGTGCGGCGGCGGCCTCGTCGTGCAGGGCGGCGATGCCGCCGTACACGCAGAAAGGCAGCGAGCACAGGCAATTGCCAAAGCACAGGCTGCGTACCTGGGCCAGCGGCAGGATGCCGGTGATCCGACCATCCTGTTCGGCATACAGGAACCAGCTGGGATAGCCGAAGGCGCGTTCGAGTACCGTTTGCCAGCCGGCACGGTGAAAGAAGCTGGCGTCCGGGCAGTTGAAGACGAAGGCGTCCCAGCGGGCATGGTCGGCCGGACCCATCAGGCCGACGACGGTTGCGCAGCGGGCGGCGGGAAGCGTCATAGGGGTCCCAGAAAAATAGCATCCATGCGGTCCCAGTGGAAATCGCGTGTCAGCGCCGCGATACGTGCTTCCATCCGGTGCAGATTCAGGTAGTGGCGGAAGCGGGTCTTGAAGCCGAGCCCGCGCTGGCGCGGCTGCCCGGGATCGAGTTCCCATGGGTGAAAATAAAATATGCCAGCCTGACGGTCGAGCGAATTGATGCGTCGCAAGGACCAGCGCGACACCGCATACGGCAGCAGGCGGAAATAGCCGCCGCCGCCGGCCGGCAGATTGTGATTGAGCAGGCGCACCGTGCTGATCGGCAGTTCCAGCAGCGAGCCGGGACCGTTGGGATAGCAGGCGAAACGGGGGGCGTCGGGCATGCCGTAGTGATCGTGGGCGATCGGGTAGATGCTGGAACTGTAGCGGTAGCCGGCCGCCAGCAAGGCATCGAAGGCCCACAGATTGGCAGCGTTGATGGAGAAGCTGGGCGCGCGGTAGCCGCGCACCGGCACGCCGCCGATGTCTTCCAGTATCCATTTGCTCAGGCGGACATCGTTGGCGAAGTCGGCCGGGGTCTGTTCGCTGGCGCGCAGATGGGCGTGGCCGTGGCTGGCCAGTTCGTGGCCGCGAGCGACGATGTCGCGCACCAGCGCGGGATAGCGCTGGGCAATCCAGCCCAGCGTAAAGAAGGTGGCGTGCACACCGGCCGCGTCGAGCAGGTCGAGGATGCGCGCGACATTGGCTTCCACCCGGCATGGCAGGCTGTTCCATTGCGCGCGCGGGATATAGGGCGCCATGGCCGACACCTGGAAATAATCCTCGACATCGATGGTCAGCGCATTGCGGATCGGCGCCGCGCTCATGGCTGCTGCTCCGCCATGCCCGCCTGCCACAAGGCGATGGTGGCGGCGATGCGCTCGGCCGCGTGGCCATCCCAGAATTGCGGTATCCGTCCACGCTTGCCGCCATGACGCAGGATGTCGTCGCACAGCGCCAGGATCGTGGCCGGATCGCGCCCGGCCAGCGCATTACTGCCTTCGTTGACGGTGACGGGGCGTTCGGTATTGTCGCGCAGGGTCAGGCAGGGAATGCCCAGCGCGGTGGTTTCTTCCTGCACCCCGCCCGAGTCGGTCAGCACCAGGCGCGCGTCTTGCATCAGTCCCAGCATTTCCAGGTAGCCCAGCGGCGGCAGGCAGATCATGCCAGGCGCGGCCAGCCCGGCCTGCAAACCGGCGCGCTCCAGCATGGCGCGGGTACGCGGATGCACGGTAAACAACAGCGGCAGGCGTTGCGCCAGCTCGCCCATGGCGCTGATCAGCGCCCGCAGGCGCTGGGGCTGGTCGACATTGGAGGGCCGGTGCAAGGTCAGCACGGCATAGCGCTGCGGCTGGCCCAGCAGGGGATCGAAGCCGGCAGCGGCCAAGGTCTGGCGCGCCGGGATGGCGGCTGGCAGGCGCTGCAGCAAGGTATCGATCATGACATTTCCGACGAAATGGATGCGCTCGGGGGCCACGCCTTCGCGCAGCAGATTGCTGTTGCCGGCCTGCTCGCTGGTAAACAGCAAGGTCGACAACTGATCGGTCAGCACGCGGTTGATTTCCTCCGGCATGGCGCGGTCGAAACTGCGCAGGCCGGCCTCGACATGCAGCACGGCGATGCGCATCTTGGCCGCCACCAGCGCGCAGGCCAGCGTGGAATTGACGTCGCCCACCACCAGCACCGCGCTCGGCGCCAGGCCTTCCAGCACCGCTTCGAAGCGGCGCATCACTTCCGCCGTCTGCTGGGCATGGCTGGCGGAGCCCACGCCGAGGTTGACATCCGGCGCCGGCATGTCCAGTGCGCCGAAGAAGCTGCTGTTCATGTCGGCGTCGTAATGCTGGCCGGTGTGTACCAGGCTCAGGCGCGGCGCCGGCCTGAGCCTGGCCAGCGCGGCCAAAATCGGGGCCATCTTCATATAGTTGGGACGGGCCGCCACCACGCAGACGAGGTGGAGGGGCTGGACCGGGCCGTGCAGGGACATGGCGTGCTCCTGTCAGAACAAGATCAGCAAGGCGGCGCTGATGCCGTTTTCGCGATAGCCGCCGCCGGTATTGCTGCCATGCCAGCTGCGGCGCAGGTCGACCGTGGCCGTCATCTTGGGGCGCAACTGGCGGCTCAGGCCCACGCCCAGCACCGCGTTGCGGTCGCGCCTGCCGTTGCTCAGCGAGATCGCCTGCGAGGCGTTGCCGTTGACATTCAGGCTGTCGCGCGAGCTGGCGCGCCAGCTCCAGCCGACGCTGGCGCCACGCTGGCGGATGCGGTCGTCGTTGGCGAGCTCGTCCGGCCCCAGCAGCGGACTGTCGATGCCGGTGCGCGACTGGGCCGTGCGCTCGTTGCTGTTGAGCCCAAACGCCAGCGTGCTCTTGGTGCCGGCATACACGCTGGCCAGATTCCATTGCTTCTGCAAAAAATAGCGGTGGCTGAAGTAATTCACTTTGCCAGCGCTGGCGCCCTGCATCTGAGCAAAGCGCAAGAATGCGACGATGATCTGGGTGCGCACATTGATATCGGGGATGCGGGTGGCCCACAGGTCGAACAGGAAGGCGCCCAGTTGCGCGGGCGGCAGGGATAGCGCTTGTTCATGGCTGGTGGAAATGTCTTCGGAATAGTTGAGCGTCCAGAACATACTACGCATGCGGTAGTGCGCGTCCAGGGTATAGGTGTTGCCGAAGAAGCGGCGCCCGACGCTGGCGTTGACGCTGGTGCGCGGCGACGGTGCCCAGTTCAGGCCGGTGGACCAGTAGCGCCCGGCCGGCTGGTCGCCGATGGCGTGGTAATCGTTCTTTTCGTAGCCGAGATTGGCGATCAGGGTCAGCCGGCCGCCGATGGGAAAGTGCAGGCCGAGCGCAGCGTCGTCCATCGTGACGGGGGCCAGATTGGCATCGACGATGTCGCGGCGGCTGGCGTGGACATCCCAGTTCCAGCCGCGTCCGCCGTTGTCGCCGCTCAGCTGCAGATTCCACAGATTGCTATGCGCCGTGAAC
Organism: Oxalobacteraceae bacterium; assembly: GCA_013284265.1. Lineage (GTDB taxonomy): Bacteria > Pseudomonadota > Gammaproteobacteria > Burkholderiales > Burkholderiaceae_D > Rugamonas. Next base: position 95,917 of record JABTBR010000013.1, read on the forward strand.
AGGCTGCCGCTACTGCTGCGTTCGTAAGCATAGCGCAGTTGCACATTGCCCAGGCCGCGAAAGAAATGCTTGAAGTAGGGACTGATGCTATAGGCCCGCACGGTGCTGTTGTTGGCGTTGTTCTGGCTGGCGTCGCTCACTTGCGGGCCGAAGGCCGAGATCGATTGCTGCGCAATGCTGGCATGGCTATCGAGGTAGAGATAGTCGGAAACGAGTTCGGCTTGTCCGCTGCCGCTCAGCTGCTGATTGCGCCGGTCCGGCTGGTGGGTATACAAAATTTGCTGCACGGCGTAATCGAGGGCCAGATGGTGGCGCCGCCCGGCGCTGGAGACGCTGATGCCGGGCGAAATCTCCGTGGTCCATTCGGCACGCGCCAGCGGCCCCGAGGCGAGATTGATATTGTCGGAGTAGCTTTCGCGCAGCCGCAGGCTGGGCTGCAGCCGCCAGTCGGCCGCCAGCGCGGCGCCGCCGGGCAGCACCAGCAGCATCAGCAGCGACAGCGCGCGGGGGCGCGGCGCCGTGCTACTCGTAATACCCATAATACTCGCCGCCGGGGAAGGCGCGGATCTTGTTATAGATCAGGTTGACGTGAGCGCAGGTATCGATCTGGCGCAGCGCCTCCTTGACCGCATGCTGGGTGGTGGTCTCGGCCTCGACCACCAGCACCACCTGGCCCATCTGCGCCGCCAGCACGCTGGCCTCGGTGGTGATCAGCAAAGGCGGCGAGTCGAAGATGATGACACGGTCGGCATAGCGCTCGGCGATGTCCTTCAGCAGGTGGCGCATGCTGCGGCTGGCCAGCAGTTCGGTGGCATGCTTGTTGGCGCGTCCGGCCGGCAGGATGCTCAGGGTCGGCACATTGGTCCTGAGGATCACGTCGCCCAGCTCCAGCTTGCCGTTGAGCAGGATATCCATCAATCCCGCCTCGGCGCCCAGGCCCAGCACCTTCAGCACCGAGGGCCTGGCCACATCGGCATCGACCAGCAGCACGGTGATATCCATTTCCATGGCGATACTCATGGCCAGATTGACGGCGCAGTAGGTCTTGCCTTCCCCCGGCAGCGCGCTGGTGACGACGATCAGGTTGCCCTGTTCGATCGCACCATGCTCGCCGCGTGCCATGCGCAGCAAGGGCCGCTTGATGATGCGGAAATCCTCGGCCACGCTGGTGCGGCCGCCATCCTGGGTCACCATGCCCAGCTGTTGCAGCCGCGCCAGATTGATCTCGACGTGCTTGCCGGGTCCGCGCCGCAGTGGCGCCACGCCCTCGGGCAATCCCTCCTGGGCGGTATTGCTGTCTTGTACTGGCATATCGCTTCTCCTAATGCAGCAGGGTGGCGCTCATCACGCCGCCATAGGCGAGGAACAGCACACTGAGCGCCGCGCCGAATACATACTGTCCCCGTCTGCGCTTGACCTGCTCGACCGGGGTCCAGTTCATCGATACCGTGCCCAGCACGGGCAGGCCGGTGGTCTCGCGCAACTGGCTGGGGCTGAGGAAGGTCGGACGGATCTGGCTGATCAACAGGGCCGCCGCGGCCCCCGACAGCACGGCGCCGGCCAGCACCACGCTATAGAGCAGGGGGCGGTTCGGGCCCACCGGCGTCAGCGGTACGGTGGGTGGGTCGATGATCTTGAAACTCATCATTTCGGTGGTGGAACTGAGGTCGCCCGACAGCTTGGCCGCCTCGCGCCGGCCGATCAGTTTTTCGTAGTTTTCCTTGTTGATCTGGTAGTCGCGGTTCAACTGGGCCAGCTGGGATTCGACCTCGGGCACGGCATTGCTTTGTGCCAGCAGGCGGGCATTGCGCTGCTCATACTCCTGCACCCTGGCCTTGATGCCGGCCACGCGGGCATCGGCCTCCGTCAGCGCCACCTTGAGCTGCTGCAGCATGGGACTGTAATGCTTGCCCGGATCGGGATCGGCACCCCGTAACTTGCTTTCCGCAAGCTTGCGCTCTTCCAGCTGCGCCACCAGGCGCTTGGCGGCGACGATGTCGGGATGGATTTCGGTGTATTGCATGCGCAGTGCATCGAGGTTTTTGTTCAGCGCGGAAATGCGTCCATCGATCTCGGGATTGTCGATATTGGCCGGCGCCAGTTCGGTGCCGAGCACCGGCTCATCGCCGGAAATCTGGGCCTTGATGGCATTGCGCGCCTGCTCCGCTTCCAGCAGTTCGAGCCGCGCGGTATTGAGCGCGTCGGACGACATCAGTAATTGGGAACCGTAGTCGATGCCCTGGCGCGGCAACAGGAAGTTATTTTTAAGCTTAAAATCCTTGACGTTATTTTCGGCCGCGATGAGTTTATCTTCGTAGGACTTGATTTGGTCGTCGATAAACTGGACGGCTTTTTGGGAATCGCCTTTCTTCCCTTTGAAACTGCCTTCCACGAAAATAGTCAGCAAGGCTTGCACCACATCGCGTACCAGTTTGGGATTTTTATTGTTGTAACTGATCGTGTAAATGTCATAACTGCTGGTGCCGCCGATTTTAATTTTGCTCATCAGTTCATCGAGCTGCATCTCGCGGTCGCGCGGGGTTTGCGCATGCAGGTCGAGGTCGACCATGCGCATGACCCTTTCGACATTCGGCCTGCTGAGCAGGGTGCGGCTCATGATCGAGACCTGCTGCTCCAGGTTCGGCACGCTGGTCATGCCCGACAACAGGGGCTTGAGGATGCCCTGGGTGTCGACGAACACGCGCGCCGAGGTCTGGTAGTCGTCGGGCAGCGTGGCCACCCGGATCCAGCCCAATGTGGCCACCAGCCACATGACGATAATCGCTTGCCAGCGATATTTCCAGATGCCTTTCAGGCTGGAAAGTAACTGGCTGATAATCTCCTCCATTCCAGTTTCTCCCTGAATCCAAGCAGTGAACTACAGAAAATAAATCGCTTTGCCTATCGGCCCGCGATGCGAAAGCCGATTATATGGCCGTGTTTTGCGCGGCTCGTTTGAACATTCTTTATGCTTGAGCCATATCAAGGATGGGCTGTCGTGTTTTCTGAATCATATATATCTCGCATTCCCGATTGATATGGCAGTTTTAGCAGGAGCTCACCATGCGGAACCGGCAGCGCACTACCCCGAAACTCAGTCTGGCCGCCTGGGCGGCGCTGGCATTGCTGGGCGCCTGTGCGGCACCCTTGCCACCGGCCCCGGCCGATACGGCCGCGCCCGGCGGCGACTATCTGATCGGTCCGGGCGATATGATCAGCATCGCCGTCTGGCGCAATCCGGAAGTGTCGCAAAGCGTGCCGGTGCGGCCCGACGGCAAGATCACCACGCCGCTGGTCGAGGATCTGCAGGCGGCCGGCAAAACGTCCACGGCGCTGGCGCGCGATGTCGAAAAGGCGCTGGAGAAATACATTCAGCAACCGGTCGTGACCGTCATCGTCACCAGTTTCGTCGGCCCGTATGCCGAGCAGATCCGCGTGATCGGCCAGGCCGCGCGGCCGCAGGCGCTGGCTTACCGGCAAGGCATGTCGCTGATGGATGTGCTGATCGCCGTCGGCGGCGTCACCGATTTCGCCGCCGGCAACAAGGCGCGCATCGTGCGCACCGTCGATGGCCGCCAGCAGCAGTTCGGTGTGCGCCTCAACGACCTGCTCAAGGATGGCGACATCGGCGCGAACATGGCGATGCGCCCCGGCGATGTGCTGGTGATACCCGAGAGCCTGTTTTGAGGCGGCTTGCATCAATTAATTTGCTTTTTTTGGGAACTTTCCTGCTGTACAGGTTGTCTGATCAGAATGAGCCCGGTTAGCGCCATGCAAGGCGTCGGGTAAGACCTGAGAGGAAGCGACCGTGCAATCAGACGACACCATCATTACCTTCGACGCCGCGCCAGGACTACGGGACCTGGTTGTCGGCGAGGGCAGCGCCGAGGAAGCGCTGAATCACCAGCTGGACCAACAGACCTTTCATATCCGGATGGCCAACTCGCAGGGGCGGCGTGAAGCGGCCACGCTGCTGCTGAAAAAAATGTATGGCTGGCGCGGGTATTCAATCGATCCCAACCAGCAACATGCATTGAATAAAATCACCTTGTTCGCCGAGACGGCCGGCCAGACCGTCGGGACCATGTCCCTGTGCCTGGACAACGACGAGGTGGGCTTGCCGGCGGACGATAATTTCCGCGACAAGCTCGACGAGCTGCGCAGCCAGCAGCGCAGGCTGTGCGAACCCTCGCGGCTTGCAATCGACAAGGGTGTGTCCAAGCGGGTGTTCGCTGCGCTGATCCACATCTCCTATATTTACGCCCACAACATCCATGGTTTCAGCGACTACGTGATCGAGGTCAACCCGCGCCATGTGATGTTCTACAAGCGCATGCTGGGTTTCAAGGATTGCGCCGCCGAACGGCCTTGCAGCAGGGTGGGCGCGCCTGCCGTCCTGCTCCGGCTGGACCTGTCGTATATGTCCGAGCAGATCCGCAAGTTCGGCGGCCTGATGGAGCAACCCAGTAACGAACGTTCTTTCTATCCCTATTTCTTCCCCTGCTGGGACGAGCCGGGTATTACCACCCGGCTGATGCAGGGACGGACTTGAAGGCGCGCCGCTAATCGCCGCTGCGGACGGCTTGCGCGGCCGGCTGCTGCGCTTGTACCGCTGGTGCTTGCTGCGGTGGACGCGGCGGCGCATCGGGGCCGCCGCCCAGGCGTTCCGCAGGGAGCGGCTGGGCCCGGCCCAGTAGCAGGGCGCGGATGAAGTTCGACGGAATGGCATAGGTGATGCCGCTGGGATTCGAGATGGCCGATTCCTTCAAACCCTTGATGTACACCATATTGATCACGCCCAGCACCAGTCCGCTGTCCGGATCGTACAGCGGGCTGCCGCTGCTGCCGGGATAGGCTGTGCCATCGAGCTGGAACACCGTGTACACGGGCTTTTGCAACTGTTGCAGCAGCTTGGGTTCCAGCTTGCGCGACGTCACCGGTGGCATCGCCACCGGCGTGATGGCCGATACCATGCCGCGGTGGGTTACATGATGCAAGCCAAGTGCCATTCCCAGTGGAAAACCGGTGAACGCCAGTGTGCTGCCTTCGACCACCTTGTTCGAATCGCCCAGGGTCATCACCGGCAGCGGCGTGCCATTGATTTGCAGATGGGCCAGGTCGTGTTCGCGGTCGATGGCGACCACGCTGGCAGCGCGAAATTGCGCCACCTCGCGCAATCCGACCAGCACGCCGATGGTCTGCGGCGTATCACCCTGCATCAGGTCCACGATCACGTGGGCCGCCGTGATGATGCTGCGGCCATCGCCGACGGCGAAACCGGTGCCGATAAAGCTGACCGGCGGCGTGCGTAGTTTCTGAAAGCTGCCGATGCCGACAATGGCCGGCTTGACGTGCTCTATCACTTGCGGCAATTCGCCACCGACGCAGCGCTGGCCCAGAGTCCAGGCAAGCAGCACGAGCGTGACACTGAGAGATTTCATTTGCCCTCCGATAAGGGATTGGTTTGCAGGCAGGCACAACTCAACAGCAGGAAAAATAGCAAGCCGATGCGCGGCACGTCGAGCAGGCTGTCGAACAGGCCAACGGTCAAGAAGGCGAGGATGGCGGCGAGCCAGGACGCGGCCGCCATGTCGCCATGCCAGGCACGCCGCAGCAGATGCAGGCAGGCGGCGCCCACCAGAAAACAAAAGCCGAACAGCCCCAGCCAGCCCGTCTCGAAGTACAGATTGAGCGCGAGATTCTTGGTATGCCAGGGCAGATGATGGCGGTCGCTGCTGAAGAACCAGAAGTCATTGCCGCGTTCAAATCCTCCATTGCGCAGCAACTCGGTCGCATCGGCGCCGGCCTTCAGGCTGAGCTTGTCGACGTCGACGACGGCTTGCTCGCCCTCGACGGCGATCTCGAACTGCTGCGGTGAGCGCAACCAGGCATGGCCGGCCGGACCGCTGCTGAACCACAACTGACGGCTTTGCCAACCGGACGCAGCCGTCAGGCTCTGCAAAGGGAGGGGGATGCAATTCTGGGGATACAGGAGTTGACGCTCGCACAGATTGATATGCAGAAATGCGCCACCGTGCAGCGTGCGGACATCAAAGCTCAACAGGTAAGGAGTATAGGGCTGCAGTTCGACCCTTTGCAGCATCCTGAGTAGCTCACCGTAGCCGGCGCTATAGGTGCCGGCCCGCAGCCGCAGGAAGCGGTTGGCGCCATCGCCATCCTTGCCATTCTCCCGCTCGTAGCTGAAGGCCGCAGGTACTTCGCCCAGGGGGTTGTGCCAGAAATAGGTCGCTGGAAAAGTGCCCAGCCCCATGCCGAACAGGGCAGTCGCATCATCGCTGTTCATCATGTTCAGGGTCAAGCGCCAGTGGCGCAGCCGCTGCTGCCAGTCCGCGCGCGCGGTGCTGAAGCGTTCGGAGGCGTAGTAGCTGCCGGCCACGGGGATTGCCATTGCGGTCAGCAGGGCCAGCACGGCGATGGCAGTCCAGCCTTGCGCACTGAGTGTGGGAGGCGCGATGTGGCGACGCATGCCGTAGGCCAGTCCCAGCGCCAAGGCCAGGACCAGCGCGGCGGCTGGCAGGGAGGCGGCGCCGGCCCAGTGCCAGGCGATCCAGACCATGCCAGTGGCCATCCCGGACAGCGCGCTGCGGCGCATGGACCAGGCCGGCGCCGCCAAGGTGTTTGCCGTGCTCAGGCGCCGCCACTGCGCGGCGGCAAACAGCGCAGTACAGCAGGTAAAAAAGGCATAAGGTGGTTTGAGCCATGACCAGCCACTGGCGGGCGCTGCGACATACAAGGTGGCGCTAAGGCAAACAAGCAGGACGAGCATGAAGGCGGCTTGGGCTTGGGCAAAGCGGGGTGGGGCGGGACTTTCCGGTAGCACCCAGAGCAGGAATCCCGCCGCGAGTAGCGCCAGCGCCGCCGCCAGTCCGCGATATCCACTGACCGCGAACATTGCCTGCAAACTCATCGCCACCAGGGCGCAGCCCAGCACGGCCAGGCCGATGCGGCGCCAGCCGATGCGCCCTGTCAGCATGGCCTGGCGGCAGGCGCACAGCATCAGGCACAGCAGGGCAACTGCCAGCGCGAGATACAGGCCGCGTGAAAAACTGGCCAGTGCGGCGTACAGCGCCAGCGCAAACAGGCACAGCGCGGGCGGCAATTGCGCGCCGCTGCGCAGGGCAGCGAGCCAGCAAGCCAGCAGCGGCAAGCTCAGCGCCAGATAGGCATCCAGGGCCGCGCCTCCCGTGTGCATGGCCGAAAACGGCGCGGTGATGCGATAGTCGCTGGAAAAATTGAGCAGGCCGGGAAAGCTGGCCCGTTCCCACAAGGCGGCGAGCGCCGCCATGCTCAGGCCGGCCAGCATGCCTGGAATAAAATAGCGGCGCAGGCCGGCCAGTTCCGGCCCGGCGGCCTCGCGCAGCAAGGGCATCAGGATCACCATCCACACATAAGGCTTGCCCACCCGCAGCGCGTTATAGGGACCGAGATAATTTCCGGCCGCATTCGCGTCGAAAGGGGGCAGGCCATTCATGCCGCGCCACATGCCGATGACGCTGGCAACAAGCAAAAGCGCGGCGCCCACCTTCAGCCAGCCCGGCAAGGCCGCGCGGGACGCTTGCGCGCCAGCCGCTGACGGTGTGGAGGACGCTGCCAGCCGCCAATATCCGATCGCTGCGGTGAGCAAGATCAGCAGATCGATTTCTTCCAGCACAAACCAGCCCGTGCGCGGTGCCAGGTCCAGCACGGGCAACAACAGCGGTAGCGCAAACAGCCAATAGCGCGGGCGCCACAATAGTAGCGCCGCGTAGGCCGCCAGCAGCGGCGCCAAGGGATGGCCCGCCATCGGGTAGCGGATCGTCGCCCATGCACATGCCGCGGCGCAGGCCAGCGCAAAACAACGTTGCGCCAGGCGGCCTGGAGAGCGGAGCGGCGCCATCGCTTACAGGCGCGTCAGCAGGGACTTGACCTCGTCGCGCTTGCTGAACTCCTTGACGGCCAGCAGTTGCTCAAGTTGGGCACGGGCGCCGGCCTTGTCGCCCGCCTTGATCAAGCCCAATCCCATATGGTAGCGGATGTCGGGCGACTGGGGCGCCAGTGCGCTGGCCTGGCGCAGCAGCGGCAGGGCGCGCGCGGTGTCACCCTGTTCGGCCAGAATCCAGCCCAGCGTGTCGAGCACGGCCGGATTGGCCGCTGCCAGTTTATGGGCCCGCTGCGCCGTTGCCAGCGCGCGTCTGTCCTGGCGCTGCTGATAGGCCCAGGCCAGATCGTTCAGGGCGCCGGCGTTGTTGGGTTCCTCATTGACGACGCGCTCGAGCTGGGTGATGGCGGCCGCATAATCCTGCGCACCCAGATAGGCGCTGGCAAGGTAAAGCCTGACCACCCGGTCGGCGGGATGACTGCTCAGCCAGCTTTGCGCGCGGGCAAAGGCTTGGCTCTGCTGGCCGGACACCTCCATCGCGGCCAGCACCGGTATCAGCAGCGCGGGCGAGGGCTGCAAGGCATAGGCTTTTTCGTAAGGCGCGCGCGCCGCGCCGCCCAGGCGCTGTGCCATCAGGATGTCGCCCTCCAGTTTGTAGCCAAGCGCCTGCTGCGGGTGCCGCTGCTGCAACTGGCGGGCACTGGCCAGCGCTTGCGGATAAGCTCCCTTGGCCGCCAATAAGGTCGCGAGCACTTGCTGCGCCTGGGGATAATCGGCTTGCAAGGCCAAGGCCTTGCGCAGGCTGTCGAGGGCGCCAGCCTGGTCGCGCTGCTGCAGTTTCAGCTGGGCGATGCGCAGCTGGATCTCGGCCGAATCCGGCTGCAGCACGGCCAGCTTGCTGACGCTCTCCAGTGCGGCTTCGGCTTGCCCGCTGCGCGCTTGCGCTTCGGCGAGCAGGCTCAGCGCATCGGTGTTGGCCGGATTGCTCGCTTGCAGACTTTGCGCCAGCTGCAGCGCCTTGGGCAGATTGGGCAGGCGCAGATAGAAGTCGCCCAGCAGCAAGGCCGGCGCCAGCTGTTCCGGATGCTCGCGCACGGCGCGCTCCAGCCAGACCTGGGCCTCGGCCGGCTGGCCCTGGCCGGCCGCCAGCTTGGCCAGCGCGGCCATGATCGCCGGGTTTTGTTTATCCTTGCCCAGGGCCGCCGTATAGCGCAGGCGCGCCGCGTCCGGTTTCTTGTCGAGCAGGTCCATCTGGGCCAGGTTATCCAGCGCCGGCAAATAAACGGGATCGGCCGCCAGCGATTTTTCGAAGGCGGCGCGCGCACCCGGCAGATCCTTGTTGGCGAGCAGCACGCCGCCTTTCAAATTCAGCACTAGCGGATTGCCGCCCTGTTGCCGCTCCATCTGATTGACCGCGCTCAGCGCCTTGGCGTAATCCTTGATGCGCAGCTGGCTCAGCACCAGCAAGACGCCAGCCCGGTTGCTTTGGGTGTCGAGCGTCGTGGCACGCTCCAGTTCGGCGATGGCGCGGCCGTTCTCGCCCAGCGCCATCTGGCTCATGCCCAGTGCCGCGTGCAGCATGGGTATCTGCGGCGCCAGCTTGCTGGCCCGCTCGAAATAGCCGGCAGCCTTGGCGAACTGGCGCAGGCGCATCTGCGCTTCGCCAGCCATCGACAGGGCTTCGATGTCGTCGGGCAGTTTTTCCAGTATCGGGATGGCCAGCTTCAGTGCCTGCTCGGGGCTATCGTTTTTGAGGGCGATGCGGGCCAGCAGCTTGCTGGCGTAAATATGGCCGGGATTGGCATCGAGGAATTTCAGCGCGGCCTGCTCGGCTTGCGGTAGCGCGCCCAGGCTCAGTTGAACGGCGGCCAGCAGCAGGGTGCTGGGCATATGCTCGGGCGCCGCTCTCAACACCTGCTGCAGCTGTTCCAGCGCGGTTTTCAGTTTCCTTTCCCGAAAATCGATCAGCGCCGAGGTGTAGACCACCATGATGTTGGCCGGCGCCAGCTTGCGTGCCTTGTCGAGCGCCAGCCTGGCGTCGGCAATCTTGCCCGTCTGTAGCTGGATGTTGGCGATATCGATGTGGGCCAGAAAGAACTCCGGGCGTAGCCGCAGCAATTCCTGGTAGCTCCGCAGCGCCTGAGGGAACTGGCCCTGGCCACGCAAGATGTCGCCCTTCATGCGCAGGCTATCGATATCGGCCGGGTGCGCGGCGAGCGCCTGTGCCAGCAGCTTCATGGCCTGCTCGGGCTGCTGGCGCAGCATCGCGATGCGCGCCTGGCCCAGCAGGGCAGGGGAAAAATCGGGCCGCAGCTGCAAGGCTTGCGCATATAACTGGGCCGCTTCCGCCGTTTGCTGCAGCGCCAGCAAGGCATCGGCGCGCACGCTGACAATGGCGGGCTGGGCCGGGTCCGGCTTGACTTCGTCGAGCACCCGTTCAAACTGCCCCTGCATCAGCAAGGCTTGTCCCAGTCCGGCGCGATATTCCGCCGGCTGGGCATTGATACCGAGGGCCCGGCGGAATTCCTTTTCGGCCGACAGCGCGTCACCCGTCTCCAGATGCAACTGTCCGAGCAAGCCCCTGGCCAAGGCGTTGGCCGGTTCGCGCTGCAGCACATTCTGCAACTGGATAAGCGCTGCTTTTGATTGACCCTGGGCCTGGTAGTGGCGCGCCTCGGCGATCAGGCGTTCGCTGCTTTGCAGGCGGTGGCAGCCCGCCATCAGGCCGAGCAGCAGTATCAGTGCAGGCAGCGCCAGCAGGAGTTGCCGTAACGACGGACGAGACAGCGGTTTCAAGGGCGCACGCGCTAGCAGCGGGCGCAAGGACAGGCCTGGCACAGGCGGGCGGAGCGGGAACGCGAGCGGCTCGTACATGGGATTCTCCGGCGGACAGTAGTAGTCAGCGTAGAAGCGCGCGGCCGGCGCCGTTTGTGCGAACGCAAACATGCACGCATTGCGCGGCAATCGCCGGGCCTTTGTGCGCCCTCAAATACGCGCATTGGTCCGTCCGTAAAATCGGCTCAGACGGCAGGCGGGTGCCGCCGCCTTGTCACTTCTCCAACCGATACGCAAGCCAGGGTGAACACATGGATGTCGTCGCCGTCGTGGGTCTGGGTTATGTGGGGCTGTCGCTGGCGGTGTCTTTCGGGACCCATCGGCGCACAGTGGGATTCGATCTATCCGCGCGCAAGGTCGCCAGCTACCAGCGCGGCTGCGATCCCACCGGCGAAGTTTCACCGGTCCAGTTCGCCGCTGCCAAATGGCTCAGTGTCGGTTGCGATCCGGCCGCCCTGGCCGAGGCCGACTGCATCGTGGTGGCCGTTCCCACGCCGGTCGACAGCGCCCACAATCCCGACTTTTCCGCGCTGGAGGGCGCCTGTGGCTCGGTTGGCCGTCACATGAAACGCGGCGCCATCGTCGTGTTCGAATCCACCGTCTATCCCGGCGCCACCGAGGAAATCTGCATTCCCCTGCTCGAAGCCAGTTCCGGTCTGCGCTGGAAGCACGACTTCCACGTCGGTTTCTCGCCCGAACGCATCAATCCAGGCGACAAGGAACATACGCTGGGAACGATACGCAAAGTCGTCTCGGGTGACGACGCGGCCACGCTGGAGCAGATCGCCGCCCTGTACGAGCAGGTGGTGGCGGCCGGCGTGCACCGCGCCTCCAGCATCAAGGTTGCCGAGGCCGCCAAAGTGATTGAAAACACCCAGCGCGACCTCAATATCGCCCTGATGAACGAGCTGGCCATCATCTTCGACCGGCTCGATATCGACACCATCGAAGTGCTGCAGGCGGCCGGCACCAAGTGGAACTTCCTGCCGTTCCGGCCCGGCCTGGTCGGCGGCCACTGCATCGGCGTCGATCCCTACTACCTGACCCACAAGGCCGAGATGCTGGGCTACCATCCCCACGTGATCCTGGCCGGGCGCCGCATCAACGATGGCATGGCCAAATTTGTCGCCGAAAAAACCATCAAGGAAATGGTACGCGCCGGTTTCCGCCTGAAGGGTTCCAGCGTCAATGTGATGGGCCTGACCTTCAAGGAAAATTGTCCGGACCTGCGCAACTCCAAGGTCGTCGACATGATCCGTGAACTGCGCTCCTATGGCGTCAACGTGCATGTGCATGACCCGGTGGCCGATGCCGGCGACGCGCTTGAAGAATACGGCATCGAACTGCTGGCCTGGGACCAGTTGCCGCGGGCCGAAGCCATCGTCAGCGCCGTGTCGCACCGTGAACTGCTGGCCAGGCCACTGGCCCACTACCAGGAAAAAATCGTCGGCGACGGTTGTTTCATCGACGTCAAATCCTATTTCGATCCCCAGGTGCTGCGCGATTGCGGCCTGAGCGTATGGAGGCTGTGATGGCGGATTGTTACGAAAACGGCAGCATGGTGGCGTCCGCCTATCAAGGGGCGCGCGAGCACCTGGAGCAGCAGCGCTATCGCTGGCTGGTCACCGGCGTGGCCGGTTTCATCGGTTCCAATCTGCTCGAAACCCTATTGCAATTGGGCCAGGACGTGGTCGGTCTGGATAATTTCCTGACCGGCTATTCGCACAACCTGGAGCAGGTGCGCCATGTGGTCGGTGCACAAGCCTGGTCGCGCTTCCAGTTTATCAAGGGCGATATCCGTGATCTTGCCGTCTGCCAGCGCGCCTGTGCCGGCGCCGATTTCGTGCTGCACCAGGCCGCCGTCGGCTCGGTTGGGCGTTCGATTGAAGATCCCTTGCTCAGCAACGATATCAATGTCGGCGGCTTTCTCAACGTGCTGGTGGCGGCCCGCGACGCGCGCGTCAGGCGTATGGTGTATGCCGCCTCCAGCGCCAGCTACGGCGATCATCCCGCCTTGCCCAAGCTGGAAGCGGCGATAGGCAATCCCCTGTCACCGTATGCCTTGACCAAATGCATCAACGAGCAGTATGCGGCGGTGTTCCAGCGCTGCTACGGCTGCGAAACAATCGGTTTGCGCTACTTTAATATTTTCGGGCCGCGCCAGGACCCCGATGGCGCGTATGCGGCCGTTATCCCACAGTGGATCGCCGCCTTGATCGGCAACCGTCAGCTGACCATCCATGGCGATGGCGAGAGCAGCCGCGACTTCTGTTTTATCGGCAATGCCGTGCAAGCCAATCTGCTGGCCGCCCTCAGCACTGACAGCCAGGCCATCAACCAAGTGTACAACGTGGCGGTCAATGGCCGTACCAGCCTGAACGAGTTGTATCTGATGTTGCACGGCATGCTGGTCGAACATTTCCCCCATTTACACGACTACCAGCCGCACTATGGCGCCTTCCGTCCCGGCGACATCCGCCATTCACAGGCCGATATTTCCAAGGCGGGCAAGCTGCTCGGCTTTGCGCCCACGCATGATCTGCCGCGCGGATTGAAGCAGGCTCTGCCCTGGTATGTGGCACGCATGCGCGGCACCGCCTGAGCCTGCCCGCTGCCCTCGGCGCGCGTTGGCACCCAAGCCGCATCGATGGTGAGGGCCACGGCTTGCGGCGAGGCTGCGGCGCTGCGGCGCAGCGGCGCAGCCGGGCTGCGGCGCATCCGCGAAGGCCAGCATCAAGTCTGCGCCGGGCCTCGCGGCTGCGCCTCCAGCCTGCGCGCTATGCCGCGAAAGTCCACGGTGTCGAGCAGCACGGGGCGCCGCCAGACCGTGGCGATATAGTCCAGCACTCCCTGCGCTCTTTTCTGGTCCAGCCCGCGTCCGTCGCACCGGTGCTCGTGCTCCAGCACCAGGGCGCCATCTTCCCTTAGCTGTTTGACGGCGATGCAGGGCACGCCGTAGTGGTAGCGCGGCGCCAGGATCGCCTCGCGCACGGCATGGATATCGCGGCTTGCCACGCGCGCCTCGCCGTCCGTCTGCATCTGGAAGACAAACAGGTTCAGACACTGGGCCAGCGCCGGGTCCAGATAGTTACGGATAAAACCAAAGTCGTCCTCTTCCCGGCAGATGGCGCGCGCCGCCGCCATACCCCGCTGCGCGATGAGGTATTCCCACAGGCAGAATCCCAGGTGGTAGGGATTGATGGCGAGCGCGCTTTGTCCGGCGCCCGCGTGCGGACGCACCACGTCGGAATGTGCGCGTAGCGCATCCAGATATCGTTGCGGCGGCAAGAAATCGGCCTCGCGCAACAGCCGTGCATGCCAATAGCAGGCCCAGCCCTCGTTCATGATCTGGCAGGCGTGGACCGGGTAAAAATACTGTGCCTCCGCGCGCACGGCCAGAAAGATCTCCCGCTCCCATTCCTGCATGGCAGGCGCGTGCCGGGCGATAAACCAGAGCAGGTCGTGCTCAGGCCGCATTGGACTGCCCTGGCGGTCGGGTGCCGCATCGGCATCGATGTGCCGCTCCAGCGCCAGCGCGGCGTCGAGCACGGCATCGACTCGGGCGTGGCCATGCTGCTGCGCCAGCGCATCGACCTGGTGCGCGCGTGCGGCGCTTTGGGCCAGAATATCGCCGCCGCCCTGGGCCAGCTGGCGCCGGAACAGGCAGTTATTGGTGATGAAGTCGGCATGGCCGATGACATGGGCCAGCACCAGCGTGTTGTCGGCCAGGGTGTTGCTGTCGAGTAGAAATGCGCGGCAGGGATCGCCCGGGAACATCACCTCGAAAATATGCGACAGCCCCATTTGCTGCTGCAGCAGCTGTTGCGCATAACGAATCCCGAAGGACCAGTGGCGCATCCGCACCGGCATCCCATATACCGCCACCTCCAGCATGACATTGCGCGGCGCCAGCTCGAATTCGATCGGCGGGCAGTCCAGGCCATGCGTCAGTGCCAGCGCCGACAGCTGTTGAGCGCAAGTGCGCAGTTCCGGGCTCAGCATGCTGGCTGCGCCGTCATGGCGGGGGAGTTGAAGAACTGGTGGATCGCTTGCCAGATGTCGCCTTCCTCGGTGAGCGTGCTGGCGCCCGCAGCCTTGTCATGCCGGACCAGCTCGTCCCAGAGCCGCCGCATTTCCGTCTGATGCATGCGTGGCATGCCGGGCAGCACTTCCACATAGCCCAGAAAATTGAAACACCTCGTCATCGTGGCCAGCGCATGGCAGGCGGCGACGCGGTCTTCGATGAAATTCTCGCCGTCGGAGGCATAGAACAGATAGGCGTTGCGGCCCGCTCCGGCCTGGCTGCCAAGCAGCTGCAAGGCCAGTGTGAAGGCGCTCGACGCGAGCGTGCCGCCGCTGCCGCAGACCTGGAAGAATTCTTCCTCGGCAAACTCCCAGGCCGCCGAGGCGTGTGCCAGAAAATGCACATCCAATTGCTGATAGCGCTGGCGCAAGCCATGCAGCACACAATAGAAGAAGGCCTTGGCCAGCTTGCGCTCCACCGGTCCCATGCTGGCCGACACGTCCAGCACGAAGAAAACGCAGGCGCGTGGACCTGGCGCGGGGCCTTGCCGTAACTGGCGGAAGCGCAGATCGTCGTTGCTAAACGCTGGCCCTTGCGGCTGGAGTGAGCGGCGCCGGATGGCTTCCTTCAGGGTACGACGGCGGTCCAGGCGCGAACGTGCTCCACGTTTGTTCCAGCCTTCGCGCTGCAAGCCTGGCTGGCCGAGCCACTCATCGGCTGCGGGCCGCAGCAGCGGCAGCCGCAGCTCGCGCCAGATCAGGTCGAGCATGTCGGCGGCGCTCATTTCCACCTGCAGCGTGATGCCGCCGTCGGCCGATCCGCCCGGTGCCATGTAGCCGCCGGCCCTGGTCCCGGGGGATGGCGCCGGCGCCGCGCGCAGCAGCTCGCCGGGCTGGCCCTCACCCTGGCCGGCACCGGTTTGCAATGGCCCCTGCAGCAGGCTAAAGTGCATATGTTCGGGCAGCTGCAGCGGCAGGCGCAGCTTGCGATGGCGTGCGCCGTCGATGAGCTCGGCAGCGCCCAGCAGATCCGGCAGCTGGCTGCGGATGGCGGCAGCGGCTGTTTCGGAAAGCCGCAGCCAGTCCGCCTCCCCGCGTGAAAACAGGGCGTACCAGCCTAGCCTTGCTGCCCCGCGCTCGTCCATCGCCTGGCCTCATTCCTGTGCCAGCAAGGTGCTGACATAATTCAGCGCATCGCGTGCGCTATGGCTGTCGTAACCGTAGTCATCCATCATCCGCTGGGCCACCGCTGACATCCGCTCGCCCGTATCGGCGTCCGGCCGGCTGGGCGAGCCGACCAGGCGCAGCACATCGCGCCGCTGTTCGAACAGATAGTGCTGCACCGCCTCGCGCAAGGGCAGGTGGCTGGCCAGACCGAAGCGTTCGCCGCGCTTGTAGGCGCTCATGGCCTTGCGCACGACTTCCTGGCGGAAGGACTGCTTGCCGGCATCGGAAATATGGATTTTCTCTTCGACCGTGCGCAAAAACCGTTCGTCCGGGCGGCGCTCTTCATTGGTGATGGGATCGCGGATCTGGCGGTTATCGAGCATGGCTTCGACCTCGTCCAGATATTTGCCCAGCAGGGCGTTGGCCTCCTGTTCGAAGGAGACGAACAGCGCCTGATGCACATCCTGGCGCACCCAGCGGTTATAAAATTCCTTGCGTGTCAGGATCAACAAGTCTATCCATTTGCGCTTGCGCCGCGCATCGATGCGGGCATCGTTTTCGATGCTCTTCTTCAGGGCCAGCAGAAAGTCCATGGTACTCAGGCTGCGCCGTTGCGACTGGATGATGGCATACGACAGCGCATTGATCACGAAGCGGGGCGACACCCCGGTCAGGCCCTCGTCGGGCGCGTCGCCGGCCCCTTGCGGCGGCGAGCCGTCGGCTTGCCGCAGGCCCTCGCCATCTTCACCGGCGTGACGCCGTACTTTGCCTACCAGCTCGCCATCGTCGCCGTCCCCCTCATGCAGCCGGCTCAGAATGGCGAACACCGCCGCCGCGTCCAGCACATGGGGGTCGAGGTGCACCGTACTGAAGGCCGGTGCGGCCGACACGATCAGCTTGCGGTAGATCCGTGCCTCCTCGCGGTAGTCCAGCGTGTAGGGCAGTTGCACGATCACCATGCGGTCGAGCAGGGCTTCGTTCTCGCTCTCCTGCAGGAATTTGCGGAACTCGGCCAGATTGGTGTGCGCCAGGATGGTTTCATCGAGGTAGATCAGCGGAAAGCGCGCCACCTTGACATTCTGCTCCTGCGTCAGCGTCAGCAGCAGATACAGGAATTCGCGCTTGACCTTGAGGATCTCGATCATTTCCAGCATGCCGCGGCTGGCCGCATAGACGGCGCCCGACCAGGACCAGGCGCGCGGGTCGCCCTCGTCGCCGAATTCGGCCACCTTGGCCAGGTCGACCGAGCCCACCAGGTCGGCCAGGTCGGCCGTGCTGGGATCATGCGGCGCGTAGGTGCCGATGCCGCGGCGCGCCGCCTCGGACAGGACAATGCGCTCGACCGGCATGCGCAGGAAATCGCCGCCCTGGCGCTGCTCCAGCTGCGCGCGGCAATGGGGACACAGCTCGCCCACCACCTCGATGCCAAGGCTGGCGCGCAGCCCGGCGCGCATGGCCTGCGGCACCAGGTGCAGCGGTGATTCATGCACGGGACAGCCGGCGATCGCATACAGCGCGCCGGCCTCGGTCTGGCTATACTGTTCCAGCCCGCGCTTGAGCAGGATCACCAGCGTGGACTTGCCGCCCGAGGGCGGCCCCAGCAGAAGCAGCAGGCGCCGTCCCACCTGGGAGCCGGAGGCCGCCGCCTTGAAGTAGTCGCAGATGCGCTCGATCGCCGTATCGATGCCGAACAGGTCCTCGGCGAACAGGCGGCAGCGCAGCCGGCCCTGCAGGTCTTCCTCGCTGCTCCAGCGCAGCATGTCCCAGATGTACTGGTGCGAATTGCGTGCCAGCGCCTGTGGCGCCGCCGGCAGGATGTCGTTGACGAAACGGGAAAACGGGCCGCTCCAGCGCGGCGGCTGATGCTGCCGCGCATAGTGCTGCAAGGAGTCGAGCAAGCCGGGCGGCGGCGTGGCGCCCGGCTCCGTGTCGTCGCGATCGATACTCACATTTCCTCCCGCACGCAGGCCCTAGCTGGGCCGGATGGGGATGAGTATCCGCGCAGGGACCTGCGCAAGCATGATGTCGCTCAATCGAGCGGAGGGATCGTTTTACCGGTGGGGAGGTCGATTGCGCAGACTGAATAAGGCAGGGAGGATTGAATGCGGACGCAGCCGGGACCCGGCGCGGCCCGCGCCCCAGGCGCCAAGTATCAGTAGCGTACCAGCGCTTCGCCGGACTTGCCGGCGGCTTCCTTGAGCAGGTGACTGGCGCTCAGTTCGTTCACGGTGGCGGGACCGTTGAGGGCACTCGACTGGCGGTGCATTTCCACCAGACCGGCGGCGGCCTGGGAATCGCCGGCACGCGCGGCCTGTTCGAACAATTGTTTCGCTTCGCTGCGTTTGGCCGGGTTATTCAGGTAGCGGATCGCCAGCTCGCGCTGCGCCACCGGCGAACCCTGTTCCGCCCATTCCAGCAGACGCCGTTCGGCGGCCGTTTGGGGCAGGGGGCCGAGCTGCATGGCGGCCGCTTCAATCACCGTCGGCGACGGCATCTCGTCTTCCTGGGCTTGACAGGCGATCAAAGCACCTATCAACAGCAGGAAGGACGACACCAGCACGCCAGACTTGTTGAATAATTCCATGTACAAATAACCCTTAGTGAAAATCTGCGACAGCGCCGACCTTCCATCGAGCTGGCTCGGGAAGCTTACGACGCACTGCAACATTATACTTGCTCTGGTGTAAATTGTCTAAGTCGCAACGGGAGGGTGTCGTTTTGACAACCAGAGTCAGCACATTCATGACAGTTTCACATTTTTACGACGACGGTGGCGATCTTAACATGAACAATTTCGCTGCAAGAGCGCGCACGCCGTTTTGCCTGTAACAAGTGTAACGATTCGTTAACAGCGATTGCGGGCGGGGAAGGGAGGGAATTGGCTGCTATGCAGCAAGAGTGATTATTCGTCCTGGCCTACCAATTGGCCGGGCCTAGCCTGCATTGCGCAGGCCACCCCCACTCAGGTGGGAGCGCCGTCCGCGCCTTCGTAGGCGGCCAGCCAGCGCTGCGCATGCAACAGCACCCGCAGGTATTCCTCTTCGGCCCGCGCCTGCAAGGACGCAAAATCGGCCGTGCGTTGTTCCGACAGCGCCGTTTCGAAAGCCAGCGCGGCATAGACGAAGCGTTTTGCGCCCAGTGAGCCGATCGAACCACGCAGCACGTGGAAAATCCTGCCCGCATCGGCCTGGCGTCCCTGCTGCATCGCCGCGATCACCTGATCGAGCGGCTCGCGTCCCGGCGCACAGGCATCGCGCACGATCTTGGCGACGATGGCGCGTGCCTTGTCGTCGTCGCCCATGTATTTAATCAGACTGTCGACCGAGAATACCGGAGTATGTTCGTCATTGGGAATGGCATCGGCCATATTTCGCTCCAATTAAGATTGCCAAGCCACATGATACTCGCTGGAACGGCAATGCCAAGCACAGTTTGCCATGCCGCCGGCTAGCGTCAGGATGATGAATACAGGATTGCTTTGTTTGCGCAAAGAAATGGCGCAAACAAAGCTGAGTCGCTGCCTCTATATTAAGCGTCCTGCACCAATGCCGCCTTTTCTCCCCGCCAATGTGCCATGCGATACAGTACCGGCAGTACCAGCAAGGTCAGGAAGGTCGACGACAGGATGCCGCCGATCACCACCGTCGCCAGCGGCCGCTGCACTTCGGCGCCGGTGCCGTTCGCGATGGCCATCGGCACGAAGCCGAGCGAAGCGACCATCGCCGTCATCAGCACCGGCCGCAGCCGTGTCAGTGCGCCGTTGCGGATCGCTTCCTCCAGCGCCTGGCCCTGTTCGCGCAGCCCGCGCACGAAGGCGATCAGCACCAGCCCGTTGAGTACGGCCACCCCGGACAGCGCGATGAAGCCCACCGCCGCCGAAATCGACAGCGGCAGGTCGCGCAGCCACAAGGCCAGCAGGCCGCCGGTCAGCGCGAATGGAATCCCGGTAAACACCAGCAAGCCATCCTTGATATTGTTGAACATCAGGTACAGCAATCCGAACACCAGCAGCAGGGCGCCCGGCACCACCAGTTGCAAGCGCTTGCCGGCCGATTGCAGGTTGTCGAACTGGCCGCCCCATTCGGTCCAGTAGCCTGGCGGCAGCTTGGCGCGCTGGCGCAAGCTCTGTTGGGCCTCCGCCACGAAGGAACCGATATCGCGGCCGCGGACATTGGCTGAAATCACCACCCGGCGCTTGCCGTTCTCGCGGCTGACCTGGTTCGGTTCCGGCCCGAATTCCAGGCTGGCCAGCTCGGCCAGCGGGATTGTGCTCGCCCGCGCGCCCGCGCGTCCATCCGGCCCGGCCGGCAGCCGCACCGGCAGGCGCCGGATCGCCTCCACATCGTTGCGCAACTGCTCAGGCAGCCGCACTACGATATTGAAGCGGCGGTCGCCTTCGAACACCACGCCCGCCTCGCGTCCGCCCACGGCGATCGCCAGCACATCCTGCACCTCGGCCACGCTCAAGCCGTAACGCGCCGCGCGCTCGCGATCGACCTTCATGGTCAGCATCGGCAAGCCCTCGGTCTGCTCCACCTTCACTTCCGAGGCGCCGGGAATCTGCTGCAGCAGCGCCGCCATGGCGGCTGCCGAGCTGTTCAGCTGGTCCAGGTCGTCGCCGAACAGCTTGATCGCCAGATCGCTGCGCACGCCCGAAATCAATTCATTGAAGCGCAGCTGAATAGGCTGGGAAAACTCATAGCTGCTGCCCGGCAGTTTATTCGCGCTGGCCTGGATCGCCGCGATCAGTTCGTCGCGGCTGCGGCGCGGCTTGGGCCACAGCCGTTCCGGTTTCAGCATGATGTAGCTGTCGGCCGCGTTCGGCGGCATTGGATCGGTGGCCACCTCGGCCGTGCCTATGCGCGCGAACATCCGCTCGATTTCCGGGAATTCGCGCACCAGCTGGCGTTCGAGCTGGCTCTGCATCGCCACCGACTGGTTCAGACTGGTACCGGGCACGCGCAGGGTCAGCACCGCCAGATCGCCCTCGTTCAGGCTGGGCACGAACTCGCTGCCCAGGCGTGTCACCAGCAGCCCCGACAGCAGCACCGTCGCGGCAGCGAAAGTCAAGACCACCGGCTGGTTGGCCAGCATCGCATCGAGCACTGGCGCATACCAGCGCCGCGCCGCGCGCATCAGGGCGTTCTCGTGTTCGGCCACGCGCTTGCCGATGAACAGCGCCACCGCCGCCGGAATGAAGGTCAGCGACAAGATCATTGCGCCCAGCAGCGCGATCACCACCGTGTAGGCCATAGGATGGAACATGCGTCCTTCCACGCCGCCCAGCGCGAAGATGGGCAGATACACGATCATGATGATCAACTGGCCGAACAGTAGCGGCCGGCGCGATTCGCGCGCTGCGGCGCGCACCTCGGCCAGCCGTTCCGGCAAGCTCAGCGGCCGTCCCAGCCTGAGTTGCTCATGCGCCAGCCGGCGCACGCAGTTTTCCACGATCACCACGGCGCCATCGATGATGATGCCGAAGTCCAGCGCACCCAGACTCATCAGATTGGCACTGACGTGATTGCCCACCATGCCGGAAAACGTAAACAGCATGGCCAGCGGTATCACCAGCGCCGTCAGCAGGGCCGCGCGTAGATTTCCCAGGAACAGGAACAGCACCGCCACCACCAGCACCGCGCCCTCCAGCAAATTCTGGCGCACCGTCGCAATGGCCCGGTCCACCAGCACCGTCCGGTTATAGACCGTGGGGGCATAAATGCCCGGGGGCAGGGTACGATTGATCTCCAGCATGCGCCGGTTGACGGCATCGGCCACGGTGCGGCTGTTCTCGCCGATCAGCATGAACACCGTGCCCAACACCACCTCGCGGCCATTTTCCGTGGCCGCGCCGGTGCGCAATTCCTCGCCCAGCGACACTTCGGCCACCTGGCCCAGCCGCACCGGCACGCCTTGCGGCGTACCCACCACGATCTGGCGCAGCTCTTCCAGCGAGGCAATCTGCCCCGGTGCCCGCACCAGGAACTGTTCGCCGCGCTTCTCGATGAAGCCGGCGCCCACGGTGCCGTTGTTCTTTTCCACGGCCGCCAGCAGATCGGCCATCGCCAGTCCGCGCGCCGCCAGCTGGGCCGGCAGCGGCGCGATCTGGTAAGCCTTGGTATGGCCGCCGATGGAATTGATTTCCGTCACGCCCGGCACATTGCGCAGTTGCGGCTTGATGATCCAGTCCTGGATTTCGCGCAGATCGGCCGGGGTATAGGGCGAACCGTCGGGCTTGCGGGCATCGTCGCGCGCTTCCACGGTCCAGTAATAAATCTCGCCCAGCCCGGTCGATACCGGTCCCAGCGCCGGCGCAATGCCGGCCGGCAGCAGGGTACGCGCCTGCGCGATCCGTTCCGCGATCAGCTGGCGCGCGAAGTACAGATCGGTGCCATCCTTGAAGATCACCGTCACCTGCGACAGGCCGTAGCGCGACAGCGAACGGGTCTGCTCCAGATGGGGCAGGCCGGCCATCGCCGTTTCTATCGGCAGGGTGATGCGCTGTTCGGTTTCCAGCGGCGAATAGCCGGCCGCCGCCGTATTGATCTGTACCTGCACATTGGTAATGTCGGGTACCGCGTCGATCGGCAGGCGCTGGTAGTTATACACGCCCAGCGCGGCCATGGCCAGCACGGCAAGCAACACCAGCCAGCGCCGTTCGATGGCAAAGTCGATGAGTTTCTCAAACATGGGGCCGCCTCAATGCCCTTCCTCGGCGCTGGATTTCCCCTGCTCCGATTTGATGATGAAACTGCCCGCCGCCGCATACGCCGCGCCCGCCTGCACACCCTTGACGATCTCGATCAGCTTGCCGTCGCCGCGGCCGGTTTCCACTTCCTGCGCCAGGAAGCCGCCCGCCACCCGCAGATAGACCACAGTCTTGCCGTCCAGCGATTGCAGCGCCGCGCGCAACACCGTCACCGGCGCCCGCACTTCCGGCGCCTCGACCCGCACGCTGGCAAATTGCCCCGGCCGCCATTCCCCCTTGGGATTGGCCAGCACGATGCGCGCGCTGGCGGTGCGCGACTGTTCGCCCAGCGCCGCGCTCACATAACTGATGCTGGCTTTGGCGGTGGCGCCGTCGGCACTGATGCTCGCGCTGCTGCCGCTACGCACCAGCGCCAGATCGCGCGCCGGCACGTTTACGTCCAGCCACAGGCTGCCCAGATCGGAAATGGTCAGCACGGGCGCATCCTCGCGCACCGTCTCGCCCACGTTTAATTTACGTTCGACGATCACGCCGTCGAAGGGCGCCTTGAGCTGGAAGCGGTTCAAGCCCTGCGCGCCGCTGCCGTCCACCCCCATGGCCGCGAGTTTCTCGCGCAGATTCCGTTCGGCGATGCCCGCTTCGCGCCAGGCCTGCTCGGCCTGCAGATAATCCTGCTGGGCCGAAATCTGCTCTTCCCACAGTTTCTTTTCGCGCTGATAGGTCGCGCGCGCCAGCTCCAGGCGGCGCTGCGCCGTCTGCCAGTCGCTGCGCAGATCGGCCACCGCGCCACTGGCGATGACCGCCAGCACCTGTCCGCGCTTGACCTGTTGTCCGAGACTGACGGGTACGGCTTCCACCAGGCCGGCCACCCGCGCCACCAGGCGCGCGGTGTGATCTTCGTTGAGGCGGATATCGCCGGGCAGTTGCACGCCGTCTTTCAAGGTGGCGGCCTCGGCCTTGCGCACATCGATGGCGGCGCTGCGGATCTGCGCATCGCTCAATGCCACTTTGCCGGCCACGACCTGCGCATCTTCCTGATGGCTGTCGTGCGCCGGTTCGCCGGCCGGCGCATGGCGGCCACTGCCGAGTATCAAGGCCGCCAGGATGGCGCTGAGCGCCACGATGGCGGCAATACTGAGTGTTTGTTTCCGGTTCATTGCTGCTCCCAATCGGGTGTCATGCTGCTGATGCCTAACAAGGCTTGGATATCGATGGCGGCCGCGTGCATCTCGGCCAGTGCGCGCACGCGCGCCGCGCGCGCCTGCACCAGGCTGCGTTGCGCGTCCAGCACATCGAGGAAATTGAATTTGCCAAACTGGAAGCCCTTCAGGCTGGCGCCATGGGCCGAGATGGCGGCCGGCAGGATCTCGTCGGCCACCATCGCTGCCTCGTCCCGGCTGGCCTGCCAGCGCGCATGGGCCTGCTGCAAGCCGCTGAGCAGCTGCAGTTCGGCGGCGCGCACTTCTTCGCGCGCCTGCTCGCTGCGGCTGAGCGCCTCGCGCAGATTGCCCTGGTTGGTGTCGAACAAGGGCAGGGGCAGCGATAGCCCGAGCACCGCCTGATTGCGGCCCAGTTCGGCGTCGCGTTTGGCGCCCACGCTGAGCGTCAGGTCGGGGCTGCGCCGCGCCGACTCCAGTTGCGTCAGCGCCTGGCGCCGCGCCAGCTCCATCCGGGCGCGTTGCAGCGATGGCGCCTGCGCGGCCCGCAGCAGCAGTTGCGCCAGCGGCGGCAGTTCCGGCGCGGCCTCGCCTTGCGCAGCGGTCAGCGCGCCAGTCCGCGGGGCGGCCAGTGCCGCCAGCGGCCCGGCGCTATCGGCCTGTGCGCCCCAGCGCGCCATCAGACGGCTGCGCGAACGCATTAGCTCGCTACCGGCCTGGGCCACTTCAATGCGCGCGCCCGCCAATGCCACGCTGGCCTTGCTCGCTTCCACCGGCGATATCTTGCCGGCGGCCAGGCGCTGCTCGGCGGCACCACTGGCTTGCTCGGCCAGCTGCCTGGCCGCGCGCGCCAGTTGTTCGCGTTCCTGCGCGGTCTGCA
Source organism: Oxalobacteraceae bacterium (assembly GCA_013284265.1). Classification (GTDB taxonomy): domain Bacteria; phylum Pseudomonadota; class Gammaproteobacteria; order Burkholderiales; family Burkholderiaceae_D; genus Rugamonas. The sequence goes on from JABTBR010000013.1 coordinate 120,567, forward strand.
CCGCCAGGTAGTCCTGCATCACGGCGGCACGCAGCGTGGCCTGTTTCAGCGTCAGGTCCAGCGCCGCCAGATCGCGGCCGCGTTCGGCCGCGCTGACGCGGGCGCCACGCTTGCCGCCCAGTTCGATCGGCTGGCTCAGCACCAGGGTGGACGTACGGCTGGCGCGCTGGCGGTCTTCCAGTGTCAGCGACAGGCTGGGATTGGGGCGTGCGCCCGCTTGCTGCAGCATGCCTGCGCTGGCCGCCGCTTCATGGCTGGCGGCCGCCAGTTCCGGGCTGCCGCGCAAGGCCAGTACCAGCGCTTGTGCCAGGGTGAGTGTCAATGGCGCCGCGCTGGCGTCCACCGACAGTGGGCCGCCAGAGGGCGGCAGAGTGTTTTGGGCAGCCGCAGGCAAGGCGAGCAGCGCCGCCATAGCCAGGGTTGCCCAGGAAATGGGTACAGTCATTTGCATCGAATTCTCCATGTGTTGAACGAGGGAATCCGGCAAGGCAGGCCAGGCGTGTGCGCGAAGTAGCGCAGCCTCGGCTCACGTCGAAGTGAGCCATGGCGCTAGAACTGCGCAGACGAAAGTATTAGGACAGGAAAAGAGTCGCCGCGTGCCGGATCAGACGGCGTGCGGCCATTGCGGCCGTTCGGGGCGGGGGAACACGTGCGAAACGAACAGAACGCCAGCGCCGGGCGGCACGGCGGAGCGGTCGACCAGCGTCGGCATTTTACGTACCGACGGCGCCGACATGAAACCGACACTGCCCAGGAAGCATAGCGCGCAATGCACGTCGATGCTGGACTGGCTGGCCACATGCGCCTTGACTGGCGTGGCGCGGCTCTGTTCCGCCGGCTCATCGTCGCAAGGCTTGTGCATGCTGCCCTTGGTATAGCCGCAGCACAGATCGACGGCAGCCAGGGTGACCTGGACCGGCAATATCAGCAACAGCAAAATAACAAGGAATCGGCGCATGGGCGCGATTGTAGCCGGAAACGCCAGCGCGCGCACTGACTGATATGTTCACAAGCATAAAGCACTGCGGCTGCTGCCTATATCGCAAACGTAACAATTTTGCTAGCATCAGTGCCCACGGCGCGTTTCATTAGAGGCGCGCTTTCCTCACCGAATTTGCCCATGGAGATGCTTGATGAAAAAAATTATACTGCCAGCACTGTTGGCCTTGGCTTTCACTTCCGCTTCCGCTGCGGAAAAAACAGCCGAAGCGCCGCACTGGAGCTACCAGGGCCACGCCGGCGCTTCCCATTGGGGCGACCTGCAATCCGACTTCGCCACCTGCAAACTGGGTACCGAGCAATCGCCTATCGATATCCGTGGCGCCGTCAACGCCGATCTGCCGGCGCTGGGCTTCCAGTACGTCCCCTCGAAAGCGGAAGTGGTCAACAACGGCCACACGATCCAGGTCAATCTGGCCGCTGGCAGCACGGTAAAGCTGGCGTCCGGCGACTACCAGCTGCTGCAATGGCATGTGCATACGCCGAGCGAAGAAAAGGTCAACGGCAAGGCTTACCCGCTGGTGGCCCACCTGGTGCACAAAAATGCGGACGGCAAGCTGGCCGTCGTCGCCGTGCTGTTCAAGCAGGGTAAATCGAATCCGGTGCTGGCCAAGGTCTTCGCCGCGATGCCGGCCAAGGCCGATCAGAAGGCTGAACTGGCCGAAGACTTCAACCCGGCCGATCTGCTGCCGGCCAAGCAGGGCTACTACGCCTTCAAAGGCTCGCTGACCACGCCGCCGTGCAGCGAAGGCGTGCAATGGCAGGTGCTGAAACAGCCGGTGGAAATGTCGGCCGCCCAGCTGAAAACCTTCCGCAAACTGTACCCGATGAACGCGCGTCCGGTACAGCCGCTGAATGGCCGTACCTTGCAGCAAAGCCAGTAACTAAGTCGCTGAGTAACTAAGTCGCTGAGTAAAATATCGTCGCGCAACAATCGGGGGCGGCGGGCACAGAGCCGGCCGCCCCCTTCAAGGCTCGCCTCGTTTAAGGGAGCACGCGCCGTTTAACGCACCGCGGTATCGAGCTGCCAGAAACCGTTGCGCGCATCGGTCTTGCTCGCCATCAGATTGGCGGGCAGGGCCAAGTTCAAAGCGGCCAGGCGTTCCGGATCGATCAGCACCGTCGGCTTGTCCTGGCGCAGGATGGGCAGCACATCCGGCTTGGTACGGCGCTTCAGAATCTTCGCCGCCTGCACGCCGGCCAGACTACCGACCTGGGTAAAGTCCGCCCCCACATACATCACCGCGCCCGGTACCCGCACCAGCGCCAGCGTCACCACCGGAATCTTGTGCTCCGCGCCGAAGTCGCCCAGATCGGTCGCCGCTTCATAGCGGTGCAGGCCGTAATAAGTATCGAGCGGCACCGCGAACATCTGCACGCCATTGCCGTGTTCGTACATCGTCTTGAGCGAGGGGATGATGCTGTCGGTCTTGGCGATCAGCTTGGCGTTGACGGCAATGCCCAGCGGTTTCGCGCTGGCGGTGGCGGCCGTGACATTGGCCACCCCATTCTCATCGTCGGTGTGGATCATGCCGATACTCTTCACGTTCGGGAACACCCGCTGTACGATCTTCACCTGTTCGGCCATATTGGTATACAGCGTCGATCCCGTCACGCCGGGGCCGGCGTCGGACAGCGACACGCAACCGGCCGCCTCCGGATCGGCCACCGCCGTAAACACCAGCGGAATATGGGCGTCGGCCAGTATCCCGCGCGCATAGCGGGTGGCCGGCGTACCGATGGTCAGCACCAGGTCCGGCTTGGCGGCGGCAATCCGCGCCGCTTCCTGGCGAATTTTCATCAGCACGCCGAGACGGCTCCAGAAGCCGCCGTTTTCCACGTCGAAGTCAATCTTGACCCGGTTCACCTGCAGATTCTTGCCCGCCACAATATTATTGTTCTGCAGCGTGGACAGGAAACCGTTCAGCGCCTGCTGATACGGTTCGATATCGGTCACCTGCAGCACCTCAACCTTGAATGTCGGCGCCTGCTCCATCGTATCGAGCGCCAGAGGCTCAAATGCATGCGAGGGCAGCACGCATGCAACAAGCGCCGCGGCGCCAATTCCTGTCAGTCGTTTCTTCATCTGTCTGCTAGCCATGTCAAAGGTTGGACGGGTCCAACGCCTGCCGTGCGGATAGCGCGGAGAATGCGTTGGCGATGCAGACATTAAAGCAGAGAATCATGCTACTTCGGCAATGAAACGCTAGCCCCTGGGAGCCAATGTGGCGTCGGCACAGTCCAGTTGTAGCGAAATTTCAACATTTTTTTGGCCTGGCTTAACATTTCATATCCCAGTTGCGGCCAGGATGCGCGCCTTGAAGTGAACTTTGGAGAGAATTCCAAGGTCAAAAAGGAGGAACATTCCTATCCCTATCCGGCAATTCTTACAGAGAAGGAGAACGCCATGTGGATGTTTGAACCCACCGCCCGCCTCAAGGACTTCGACAGCCTGCCCGGCTTACGGGAGGCCTGGAGCGCCTACATCAGCCATCAGTACGAGACCAACCTCTACGGCAAAGCGGGCGACGACACCCTCTCCGCGCTGGAAGAGTTGCGCCTGTGGGGCCGCTCCGACAGCGACCTGCGCGTCTACAATCCGGCCGCCGTGCCCTTGCTGGCCGGTTCCACGCCGCGCAATGTATTCTGGTCCGCCTTGCCTACCAGCTTCGACAGCCAGTTCGACAACAGCCGCGACAAATTCACTTTCCTCGATGCGCCGCAGCGCTATGGACAGCAGCTGACCCGCATCCAGGACGAATATTGCGAATGGGTGGTCAAGCGCAACGCCCAGGGCAAGATCAGCTCGGTGTTGTTCACCTCGGAACCGCCGGAGTACTACAACTTCCTGTTTTATCACTCCAGCCAGGCGCGCGAACTGCTGCTGGCCCTGTACCGCGACATCACCGGCGTGGCCACCATCAGGATGGAAGACCTGCTCACGCCCACCGGCGAATACGACTGGTACAACCGCTACAACAATGAATTCGCCGTACACATGCAGCAGCCCAACAATACTTTGGGCGCGCAGGTCAACATCGTCTCCATCGCCTGCCTGCTGCGCATGAACAGCCTGGGCAAACCGCTGACCGATGCGCAAGGCCTGATTCATTGCGGCGCCTATGGCGACGGCGCCCGCCAGAGCGACCCCAGCATCGGCGCCGCCATCAATGGCCTGGCGCGCGAGAACCGTTTCATCACCCTGGAAAACCCCGTCGGCCTGTATATGGCCGGCATCAACTGGGCCGGCTGGAAAACCCCGGACGGCAAGCCCGCGCGCGACTACTGGACCGTGCTGCGCGGCTCCGAGGATGTCAACGATCCCGCCAAGTCCTTCATCGTGCGGGCGCGCTACGAAGTGCCATCACACCTGAACTACACGGTATCGGACATCAAGATCGGCGGCGAAGCGATCGAGTTCGGCGGCCAGATCGCCGCCCAGCTGGACGTGCGCGTGGCCGTGCTCGTCTCCGAACCGGCCCAGGTGGCAGCGCCCCGTGTGATCGGATGCAAGGGCGCGCAGCCCGTCAACCTCAGCGACACGCCGCAGCGCAGCCTGCGCCACTCCCGCCGCGGTCCGGTGTGACTATGAAAGCCGCCGAGGCAAGGGAAATATGTCGCTGGCGGGCCGGCGGCAATGGCTTGAACCCA
>JABTBR010000130.1 GCA_013284265.1 Oxalobacteraceae bacterium
CGGCCATGTTCCGCCGCCCTTTAAAGTAGGGCAGGAAATCTTTGAGCAGGTGCTGCATTCAATTCGGTTGCGTCCTGGTGCGATCGCTGGGCAAAGTGCTTCGACTGCGGCATCGTCACCAATGAAAAAATAATAATTTTGAAAAAATCTGCTTTCTTTCGCAAAACTAGGGTCACCGCTTCGGTCTGGGTATTGGCTAGTTGCGCTCTGCTAACCGGCTGCGGCAATGCCGCTGATGTTGGCCGTGATAAATCAAATGGCTACGTTAAATCAACGGGCTGGAAAACCGTTTGCGTAGGCCGATTTTTGATCGACTTGCCTCTTTCTGCCGAACTTGGGGCAACTAAAGTGGAATATGATGGTACTTATGGTTTCGAGGGAATCGATAGTGCTGGGTCATGGGGAACGTTGCGCTGGGAAGGCGGGAAAATTTCAGAAACCGTGCCAACCGACTTGATAGGATTTAACAAGATACGCAAACGTGCAAACGGACATCTCATTACACCGGAGATGTATAAGAAACTGATCCAATCTCGTAGAGAAGAAGTTGTATATCGAACCAAACGTGCTGCCAAAAGTCCTCCACGGGATGTTGCGTTCGACCTAAAGGCGTTGCAGGAAGCAAAGGCTGAATTGGAAGATGTTATTCATAACTCAAAAATATCGAAAGAAATCCTCTTTGAGGAAGGGAAAGGTTTTGCAATACGTTTAGGCGATGAATATATTCTTGGATTTCAGGATGTAAAAGATCAACGAGTCCGAACGTTTAGTGGCGCTTTGTCAGTGTCAGAAAATGAAAGCGAAAATGGTATATACGAAAAATATGAAAAAATACGAAAAAATTACCATTCGCGAGCACCCACGGACATTCCAGTTGCCCCAGGCTTCTGCACTAACTATGGATTTATTGAGGAAACACAAATTGCGACAGTCAATGTTGAGATGAGGGTGCCAATCCAGATCAAGGAATTTCCTAACTTACTGTTAGTTTTAGAGACTGAACCAGCTATCCAAGATAGCCCGATAAATATTCAGAAGTTTCCCAATATGGATGTGGCGCACATCCAGTTGGACAAGGTCGGAATCAAGCAAAAACATGGTCCCAAAGCGGAACAAATACTGGGCACCCCAGGCCGCAGCTATGCCCAGGAATACGGCGACAATTGTTCTTCAACCAGCTGCCGCCCAGCC
>JABTBR010000131.1 GCA_013284265.1 Oxalobacteraceae bacterium
GGCGTTGTTGCATAAATCGAGTCTAGCTGGGACTTTCCCCTTTCCCCATGAATTCACGCGATACGGACGGACTGAGGGCGCGCCAGCGAGGTCATGCGATTGAGCACGCCCGCGCGGATGGCTACCTCGGTGGCCTGTGCGCCAATCGTGCGCGCCGCCAGGTTCCTGCCCGTGAGCACCTTCAAGCGGTACATCAGTGTCTCGGCCAGCGAGCGCCGGTGATATCCACAGCCCTTTTTCCAGTCCCGCCGGCTGCTTTGGCCGATGACATCGATCGCGCCGTTGCGCCAAGACGCGCCGGGCGTTCGCTTCGACCAGGGCGCCGCGCCATCGCGTGGCGGGATCGACGGTGTTGCCCCGCGCGCCGCAATCGCCGCGTGGCATTGCCGGGTGTCGTACGCGCCATCGCCGCCGACAACGCCGATCGGCGTGCCGGCCGGGATCTGGTCGAGCAACTCGGGCAGCACCTCGCCATCGCCAACGTCCTGGTGTGTCATCAGCGCGGCACAAATCTGGCCGGTGTTCGCGTCCATCGCCAGATGCACCTTGCGCCAGGTGCGGCGCTTGGAATAACCGTGTTTGCGCACCTTCCATTCGCCTTCGCCAAACACCTTCAGACCGGTGCTGTCGACGACCAGGTGAAACGGCTCGCCGCTGCGCAAGGCCGGCAGCACGACATCGAGATCCCGGGCCCGGCGACACAGCGTCGTGTAGTTGGGTACCGGCAGATCGGCGAAGGCGAGCTTGTTCATGCTCGCCGCGAAACCCTGCAGCGCGCGCAGTGGCAGGCGAAACACCTGCTTGAGTCCGAGCAGCATCTGGATGACCGCGTCGGCGTAGACGCGTGGTCGGCCACGCTTGACGGCCTCGGCCTCAGCGCCCCGTTGCCACAAGTCCCGCTCCATCCAGATCGTCACGTCACCTCTGGCGATCAGCCCGGCGTTGTAGGCCGGCCAGTTTTTAACCCGGTACTTGTACTTGGGTTCTTGCCCCTGTTGTTCGTCCTTGCGCATCGTTTCAGGCAAAAGACCAGAATCTACGCAAGTTCGTCCAAAGTTAACAGCCCTGCGGCACCGGCTGTTGCGCGTAAACGTCAGCCCTGGTTGCCGCAGGATTTATGCAACAACGCCC
>JABTBR010000132.1 GCA_013284265.1 Oxalobacteraceae bacterium
GGATTCCAGCCATGTCAAGGGTAGGTAAGGTTTTTCGCGTTGCATCGAATTAATCCACATCATCCACCGCTTGTGCGGGTCCCCGTCAATTCCTTTGAGTTTTAATCTTGCGACCGTACTCCCCAGGCGGTCTACTTCACGCGTTAGCTGCGTTACCAAGTCAATTAAGACCCGACAACTAGTAGACATCGTTTAGGGCGTGGACTACCAGGGTATCTAATCCTGTTTGCTCCCCACGCTTTCGTGCATGAGCGTCAGTCTTGACCCAGGGGGCTGCCTTCGCCATCGGTGTTCCTCCACATATCTACGCATTTCACTGCTACACGTGGAATTCTACCCCCCTCTGCCAAACTCTAGCCTTGCAGTCTCCATCGCCATTCCCAGGTTGAGCCCGGGGATTTCACGACAGACTTACAAAACCGCCTGCGCACGCTTTACGCCCAGTAATTCCGATTAACGCTTGCACCCTACGTATTACCGCGGCTGCTGGCACGTAGTTAGCCGGTGCTTATTCTTCAGGTACCGTCATTAGCAAGAGATATTAGCCCTCACCGTTTCTTCCCTGACAAAAGAGCTTTACAACCCGAAGGCCTTCTTCACTCACGCGGCATTGCTGGATCAGGCTTTCGCCCATTGTCCAAAATTCCCCACTGCTGCCTCCCGTAGGAGTCTGGACCGTGTCTCAGTTCCAGTGTGGCTGGTCGTCCTCTCAGACCAGCTACTGATCGATGCCTTGGTAGGCTTTTACCCTACCAACTAGCTAATCAGATATCGGCCGCTCCAGGAGCATGAGGTCTTGCGATCCCCCACTTTCATCCTTAGATCGTATGCGGTATTAGCGTAACTTTCGCTACGTTATCCCCCACTCCAGGGTACGTTCCGATATATTACTCACCCGTTCGCCACTCGCCGCCAGGTTGCCCCGCGCTGCCGTTCGACTTGCATGTGTAAGGCATGCCGCCAGCGTTCAATCTGAGCCAGGATCAAACTCTTCAGTTTAATCTCTGTTACTTTG
>JABTBR010000133.1 GCA_013284265.1 Oxalobacteraceae bacterium
AGGGCGTTCTCAAGAACCAAGTGCAACACCTAACTGCTGTAAGGTGCTGCTATGCCAAGAAACTATATTCATCTGACACCGCAAGACCGTGCGGTCGTCATGCTCATGCGCGACGATCAGTGCAGCGTGCGCGCCATTGCTAAACGCCTTTGCCGTTCGGCCAGCACGATCTGCCGCGAACTCAAGCGGGTCGATGCCTCGGGTATCTATGATGCAAACCATGCCCAAGGGCAAGCACTGGCGCAGCGCATCAAGCCGCGCAAGCTGCCCAAGCTCCATGTGCACAGCAGGATGTTCATTGTTGTTCGCCATTTTCTGAAGTTACTCTGGTCACCACAGCAAATTGCTGGCAAGCTCAAATCTATGTGGCCCAACGACTCCAACTTTACTGTCTCGCACGAGACCATCTACAACGCGATCTATCTGCATCCTCGCGGTGAACTCAAACGTGAACTGATCGCCTGCTTGCGGCACCATAATCAGGTTCGCAAGCCACGCAGTCAGGGCGCTGATCGGCGCAACCAGATCCAGGACATGCAGAGCATCCATATTCGGCCGCCAGAGATTGAGGACCGGCTTATCCCAGGCCACTGGGAAGGCGACCTGATCAAGGGTGCCGGTAACCGCTCTTCCGTGGGTACGCTGGTCGAGCGCACGACCGGTTTCGTCGTTCTGGCCAAGATGGATAACGCCACCACCAAGGCCGTCGTCGACAGCTTTGCTGCTGTGCTCAATCGCGAGCCTGCGGCGATGCGCAAGACCATGACGTATGATCAGGGACGCGAAATGCATGGTCACAAAATCCTCACCGAGCGCACCGGTGTGCAGGTCTATTTCGCCGATCCGCACAGCCCATGGCAGCGTGGCTCCAACGAGAACACCAACGGCTTGCTGCGCCAGT
>JABTBR010000134.1 GCA_013284265.1 Oxalobacteraceae bacterium
CCGGTGCCGGCGTCCAGCGCGTCATCGCCGTCGCCGCCGAGCAGGCTGTCGTTGCCGACGCCGCCCAGCAAGCTGTCATTGCCGACACCACCGTCGAGCTTGTCGTTACCTTCGTTGCCAAGCAGCGAGTCGTCGCCCGCCAGGCCGTTCAGCACGTCGTTGCCGACGTTGCCGGCGATGGTGTTGCCCCCAGCATTGCCGGTGCCGCTGAAGGCCAGCACGCCGCTATAGCTCAGGTTCTCTATATTCAGGCCCAGCACGTAGGTGGCGACGCTGGATTCGACGCTGTCCGTGCCCGCACCGTCGAGTTCGACGATGACATCGGTCGCGGCTTCAACGCGGTACAGATCGTTGCCGCTGCCGCCTTCGAGCTTGTCGATGCCGAGACCGCCGTCGAGGGTGTCGTTGCCGGCGCCGCCGAGCAGGTTGTTGGCCAGCGCATTGCCGGTCAAGAGATTGTTCAACTCGTTGCCAACGATGCCCACGTTAGCCGGGGCCGATGCGGCCACGCTGGCGTTCTCGATATTGGCCGACAAGCTGTAGTTGCCGGCCGCACCGAAGGCGACGATCACGGTATCGGTACCGCCGTCCGGCGCTTCGACGACGCTGTCGCCGGCGACGTTGACGGTGTACTGGTCATTGCCGGCAAAGCCGGACATGGTATCAACGCCCAGGCCGCCGTCGAGGGAATCGGCGCCGCCGCCACCGGTCAGCGAGTCGTCGCCGACGCTGGCCAGGTTGACCTGGGTCTCCAGCATGGTTTTAGAGACACCGTTAAACACCACCGTTTCAATATTGCGCAAGGTGATGCTCTCGCCGGTGACGGCGTTGACCAGCACGGTGTCGGTGGCGTTCGGACGCGAGCG
>JABTBR010000135.1 GCA_013284265.1 Oxalobacteraceae bacterium
GCTGTGGGACAGCGCCACCTTCCGCGCCGAGCTGCTGGCGCGCGCGATCACCATCGCCGATCTGCCGACCTCCTACTGGCATATGCTGGCCCAGGACTTCGCGCGGCTGCCGCAGGAGCAGCGCCAGTATGGCGTGCTGCGCCAGGTGCAGGCCACCGGCGAGGCGATGCCGCCGGACGGCGTCAAGGCCTGGCGCGACGCCGGCCTGGGCCACGTCAAGCTGATCAACAGCTACGGTCCGACCGAGACCGTGGTCACGGCCGTCACGCAGGATTGCCGCGCCTATCTGGACGGCAGCGCGGTGCTGCCGGCGCAGGTGCCGATCGGCCAGCCGCTGGCTGGACGCCATTGCCATGTGCTGGATGCGAATCTGGAACTGGCGCCGCCCGGCGTAGCGGGCGAGCTGTATATCGGCGGCGCGCTGCTGGCGCGCAGCTATCAGAACCGCGCCGGCCTGTCGTCCGAACGCTTCGTGGCCGATCCTTTCGATGGCGCGGGCGCACGTTTGTACCGGACCGGCGATCTGGCGCGCTGGAATGGCGAGGGCCAGCTGGAATACCTGGGCCGCACCGACCATCAGGTGAAGATCCGCGGCTTCCGCATCGAACTGGGCGAGATTGAAGCGCGCCTGCTGGAGCTGCCCGGTGTGGCGGCGACGGTGGTAGTGGCGCTGGCCGCGCCAGGCGGCGGCCAGCGGCTGGCG
>JABTBR010000136.1 GCA_013284265.1 Oxalobacteraceae bacterium
TGCCAGCCGCTGGCCGCCGCCCGGCGCGGCCAGCGCCACCACCACCGTCGCCGCCACGCCGGGCAGTTCCAGCAGGCGCGCTTCGATCTCGCCCAGTTCGATGCGGAAGCCGCGGATCTTCACCTGATGGTCGGTACGGCCCAGGTATTCCAGCTGGCCCTCGCCATTCCAGCGCGCCAGATCGCCGGTCCGGTACAAACGTGCGCCCACGCCATCGAAAGGATCGGCCACGAAGCGTTCGGACGACAGGCCGGCGCGGTTCCGATAGCCGCGCGCCAGCAGCGCGCCGCCGATATACAGCTCGCCCGCTACGCCGGGCGGCGCCAGTTCCAGATTCGCGTCCAGTACATGGCAATGGCGTCCAGCCAGCGGCTGGCCGATCGGCACCTGCGCCGGCAGCACCGCGCTGCCGTCCAGATAGGCGCGGCAATCCTGCGTGACGGCGGTGACCACGGCCTCGGTCGGACCGTAGCTGTTGATCAGTTTGACGTGGCCCAGGCCGGCGTCGCGCCAGGCCTTGACGCCGTCCGGTGGCATCGCCTCGCCGGTGGCCTGCACCTGGCGCAGCACGCCGTACTGGCGCTGCTCCTGCGGCAAACGCGCGAAGTCCTGGGCCAGCATATGCCAGTAGGAGGTCGGCAGATCGGCGATGGTGATCGCGCGCGCCAGCAGCTCGGCGCGGAAGGTGGCGCTGTCCCACAGT
>JABTBR010000137.1 GCA_013284265.1 Oxalobacteraceae bacterium
TACCAAGGCGGTCTACCTGGCCATCGGCGTCAACATGGAGGGCCACAAGGAGGTGCTGGGCCTGTGGATCTCTCAAACCGAGGGCGCCAAGTTCTGGCTGCAGGTCGTTACCGAACTCAAAAATCGCGGCGTGCAGGACATCTTCATCGCCTGCGTTGACGGTCTGAAAGGCTTCCCGGACGCAATCGAGGCGGTCTATCCACAGGCAGCCGTTCAGCTGTGCATCGTCCACATGGTGCGCAACAGCTTGAACTTCGTCCCATGGAAAGAGCAGAAGGAAGTCGCCGCCGATCTGAAGTTGATCTACAGTGCTGCCACCTCCGACGAGGCAGAGCTCAGACTCGCGGAGTTTGAGATTAAATGGGATAAACAGTATAAATCAATAAGTCAGTCCTGGCGTCGAAACTGGGCTCGCGTCATACCGTTCTTCGACTACCCGCCTGAAATCCGCAAAGTGATTTACACCACGAATGCGATTGAATCGATTAATATGAGCCTGCGAAAAGTCACCAAGGCCCGCAGTTCCTTCCCGACCGATGAAGCCGTCAGCAAGCTGTTTTACCTTGCGCTAAACAACATCAGCAAGAAGTGGACGATGCCGATACGAGACTGGAAAGCAGCGCTGAACCGCTTCGCCATCCAGTTTGAAGACCGGGTGCCGCAGGCTTAAACGAAAACCCGTTTACACAGAAT
>JABTBR010000138.1 GCA_013284265.1 Oxalobacteraceae bacterium
ACCGGTACAGCGCAACAAGCGAGAAGAAGCCGACACCGTCAAGGAAGGCACGATGCCGCTGGGCTGGAAGCCTTACAAGCGCGCACAGAAAGATGTCGATGCGCGCTGGACCAAGAAACACGGAAAGAACCATTTCGGCCACAAGCTGCATGCCAGTGTGGACAAGCGCTATAAGCTGATACGCAAGCTCGCCGTCACCCATGCCGCAGTCGCCGACATCACCGTGTTTGAAACGCTGCTCGATCCGGCCAATACCAGTCGCGATGTGTATGCTGATCGCGGCTACCCGACCATCGAGCGAGAGGCGACCTTGAAGCAGGCCGGCTGGCGCGTCCACATTCAGCGCAAAGGCACTGCCACCAAAGGCATCTCGGCCACGCAGAAACAGCGCAACCGCCGCATCGCCACGCCGCGCGCCCGGGTTGAGCATGTGTTCGGAGCGTTGGCACAGATGGGCGGCAAGCTGGTCCGCTGCATGGGTATCGTCCGCACCAACTTTGCCTTGCATCTCAAATCGGCAAGCTACAACCTGAAACGCCTGGTATTTCTGAAGGAAGGCGGATTGGCACCGTTCTAACCGGGAAATGGCGCCCGAACAGC
>JABTBR010000014.1 GCA_013284265.1 Oxalobacteraceae bacterium
TCTGACCCGCCGGGTCAGACCCCAGGGGTACGCCGTGGGTTCAAGCGGCCGCCGGCGGCCAGCCACCGATGGTAGCCCGCACCAGGCCAGCGTGCATTTCTGTCTTCAGACTGCGCCATTCACCGCCCGCTTTCCGCCATTCGCCGAAAATCCGTTTGCACCGTGCCCCGGCGCTGGTATCGTTCATCCATCTTACTTTGGGGACGAACATGAAATACGATACCAACCAGCGCAGGCGCAAGCAGATGATCCTGGGCATCCTGCTGATCGCCTTCGGTGCGCTGATGCTGCTCGACCGCGCCGGCTGGCTGGAACTGGATGTGGATCTGCGCCGCATCTGGCATTTCTGGCCCCTGATCCTGCTGGTGTTCGGCATCAACGACCTGATGCCGCCCAGCTCCCCGCGCCTGTTCCTCAACGGCCTGTTCAAAATCTTCTTCGCGGCCTGGTGGTACGTCTCCTATGAGCACCTGTGGGGACTGACCTTCCGCGACACCTGGCCGGCGCTGCTGATCGCCTGGGGTAGCGGCATGGTGCTGCGCCCGGCCGTGGTCAACTACTTCGCCAGCCACAAGGAGCAGGGATGAAAGCCGACCGTCCGCTGCATCGTCCACATAGCGCACCGGCCCAAATCGTCGTGGGCATCCTCGTCATCGGCCTGGGCCTGCTGCTGCTGCTGGACAACCTGGGCCTGCTCGATTTCCGCTACTCCCTGCATTTCTGGCCGCTGGTGCTGGTCTTCTTCGGCATCATCAAGGTGGTGCAGAGCCGTAGCACCGCCAGCGTCATGGTGGGCGGCGCGCTGATCCTGTTCGGCGTGCTGCTCACGCTCAGGGCAGTGGGCCTGATTTACTTTAGCTTCCGGGTGCTGTGGCCGGTGCTGATGATACTGGCCGGGGTGGCCGTGGTGTACCGTTCCATCACCGGGCGGCGCATATTCGAGCAGCGTCCCCGGGCCGCTGCGCAGACCACGGACGATCGCGTCATCAACGTTACGGCGGTCATGGGGGGCTTCGTGCGCCGCGTCAATAGCGACGATTTCCGTGGCGGTGAAATCACGGCCCTGATGGGTGGTTGCGAGCTGGATCTGCGCCAGTGCTCGATCAATGGCGAGGCCGTTCTGAACGTGTTCGCCATGTTCGGCGGTATTCAGATCAAGGTGCCTGCCGACTGGACCGTGGTCCTGCAGGGCACGCCCGTCGTGGGCGGCTTCGACGAGAAGACCGCCGCACCGCCGGACGGCAGCAAGCGCCTGCTGATCAAGGGCTACGCCATCATGGGCGGCCTGGAAGTGCGTAACTAGGCGATGCGCGGCCTGTCCGGCAGCCGGCGCGGGATCGCCCTGTATTTGCTGACCTGGCTGTTTCTGGGCTGCGCGCTGGCCGGCGTGATCGCCGTGGCCGGCGCCGCCGCGCCCCTGAATGCGCTGCTGTTCGCGCTGCCGCTGAACCTGGTGTATGCCTTCGCGGCGGGCTTTTCAGCCTACTATCTGTGCCGCGCCTACCCATTGGGGAGCGCCCGCCCGGTATTGATACCGCTGGTGTTCACGGTGGCCGCCACCGTGGCCGGATTCCTGTGGCTGGCGCTGGCGCAGGCCTGGAACGCCGTGTGCCTGCTGCTGGAAGTGAGCTGGGCTGGCGTGGTGCTGACGCCGCAGTTGTCGGCCCTGATCGTGGGTGTGGGTTTGCTGCTCTACGGCCTGGCGGCGGCGGTGAATTATCTGGTGATCGCGTTTTTGCAGGTGCAGGGCGCCGAGCAGCGCGCGCTGGAGGCGCGGCTGGCGGCGCAGGAGGCCGAACTGCGCATGCTGCGCACCCAGATCGATCCCCATTTTTTATTCAATAGCCTCAATTCGATCAGCGCGCTGACCTCGCAAGACCCCAAGGGCGCGCGCCAGATGGCCTTGCAGCTGGCCGCGTTCTTCCGCCAGAGTCTGGGCATGGAGGCCCATCGCATGGTCACGCTGGAGCAGGAGCTGCTGCTGATCCGCCATTTCCTGGCCATCGAACAGGTGCGCTTCGGCGATCGCCTGCGGATCCGGGAAGCGGTGGGGGAGGATGCGCTGGCATGTCTGCTGCCGCCCATGCTGATCCAGCCGCTGGTGGAAAACGCGGTCAAGCACGGCATCTGCCAGCTGGCCGAGGGGGGCGTGGTCAGTCTGATGGTCAGGCGTGATGGTTCGCAGCTGCGCATCGTGGTGGAAAATCCGGCCGATCCGGCGCGTGCCGCTGGCAATTTGAAAGGCATCGGCCTGGCCAATGTACGCCAGCGGCTGGCGGGTGCCTACCAGCACGAGGCCAGCATCCACTGGACGCGCCAGCCGGACAGGTTTACCGTGGAGATTACGATGCCGGCGCAGGTGGAAGTGCCGCCAGGCTAATGGAAGTTCTCGAACAAAGCTGAATAGGGAAACAGCGTGCGTATCATCATCGTAGACGACGAAGCACTGGCCCGTGGCGTGGTGCGCGAATATCTGGACGAGTATCCTGCCGCCCGGATCGTGGCCGAATGCGCCAATGGCTTCGAAGCCGTCAAGGCCATCGAAACGCTGGCGCCGGATCTGGTGCTGCTCGATATCCAGATGCCGGGCCTGGATGGCTTCGAGGTGGCCGGGCTGGTGGCGGGTAAAACGCGCTTTATCTTCGCCACCGCTTACGACCAGTACGCGATCAAGGCCTTTGAGTTCCATGCGCTGGATTATCTGCTCAAGCCCTTTAGCCAGAAACGCTTCGATCAGGCGATAGAGCATGCCTTCCAGCAGTTGGGCAGCGCGGCGGCCACGCCGGCCGCCGCGATCGATGCGGCGCGGGCCGAGGCGCAGGGCAAGCAGTATCTGGAGCGGGTGCCGGTGCGCGAAGGCTCCAAGGTGCACGTGCTGACCTGCGCGCAGATCGTTAGCATCGAGGCGCAGGACGATTATGCCTGCATCAGCGCCGCCGGGCGCAGCTACTTGAAGAACCAGCGCCTGTCCGAGCTGGAAAGCCAGCTTGATCCGGCGGCCTTCCTGCGCGTGCACCGGTCCTGGATTGTGAATATCGGCTGCATCAGCCGTATCGAGCAGGCCACGCGCGACAGCTATGTGGCGGTGCTCAAGGATGATACGCGCGTGCCGGTAAGCCGCAGCGGCTACCAGAAAGTGCGCGCGCTTATTTCCTAGTGAGCACTGCGGTTGTGCGCAGTGCCTTTTGCCTGAGGGCCGTTGGCGGCAGCCCAAAACCCACGGCGTAACCCTGGGGTACGACCCAGGGTCCGGGAAGTGGCTGCGCCCCGCCTGTCCCTGTGGGACAGGCCCCCGGCTCTTTGCCGTAGGTTTTAATGACGTTTGCGGCACGCTTATTCTGGCGTCGCCTCTGCCGATGCCGGCAAACCCGCCCGCTCCACCTGCCACCATGCCGGCAGCAACGGCCGTATCTCCGGCCGCGCGAAACGGTCATCGATCAGGAACACCGTGCCGCGATCGGTGGTCGTGCGGATCACCCGCCCCGCCGCCTGCACCACCTTCTGCATCCCAGGGTACAAATAAGCATAGTCGTAACCAGCACCAAAGATCGCCTCCATGCGCTGGCGGATCTGCTCATTGACGGGATTTAGCTGCGGCAGGCCCAAGGTGGCGATGAAGGCACCGATCAATCGCGCACCGGGTAAATCGATGCCTTCACCAAAGGAGCCGCCCAGCACCGCGAAGCCGATGCCGCAACCGCTCTCCGTAAACCGCGCCAGAAACTGCTCCCGTCCCGCCTCGTCCATGCGGCGCGGCTGCTGCCATTGCGGCACTTGCGGGAACTGCTGCGCAAAGCGCGCCGCCGCCTGCTCCAGATAGTCGAAGCTGCTGAAGAAGGCCAGGTAATTGCCGGGCTGGCGCGCATACTGCTCACCCATCAGCGCCGCAATCGGCGCCAGCGAACGGACGCGGTGGCTGTAGCGTGTGGAGATATGCCCCGCCACCCGCACCGACAACTGCTGCGCCACAAACGGCGACTCCACATCGACCCAGGCGCTGCCCTCGGGCAGGCCGAGCATGTCATTGAAGTAGTTCCACGGACTGAGCGTGGCCGAGAACAACGCCGTGCAATGGCTCGCCTCAAAGCGCGGCTTCAGGTAAGGGGCGGGCACGATGTTGCGGATGCAGAGCAAGGAGTTGCTGCGCGCGGCGCCGGACGCCTTTTTTTCCACATCGAACAGCGAATGCTGGCCAAAGCTCTCGGCCAGCCGGGCGAATTGCAGCGCGCCGAAATAAAATTCCTGCAGCTCCGCGTCCACATGGGCCGGATGCTCGGCATAAAACTCGCCTATCGCCGTGGACGCACCCTGCAAGGCCGCCATGAATTTCTCCGGCAAGGCCGCGTGCGCCGCGTAGTCGGCTTCCTGTTCCTTTTCCAGTTGGCTCCATAGCCGGTGGACCCGGTCCAGCGGTTTTTTAAGTACTTCCGGCGCGCTCTTGCGCAGCATGCGCAAACCCGTATGTTCCAGTTCGGCCGAATACATCTTGCGCGCGCGCGACACCATATTGTGGGCCTCGTCCACCAGGACCGCGACCTTCCAGTCGTTCATCTGGGCCAGGCTGTGCAGCATGGCGCTGCCGTCGAAATAATAGTTGTAGTCGCCGATGATGACGTCGGACCAGCGCGCCATCTCGCTGCTCAGGTAATAGGGGCAGACCTGGTGCGCCAGCGCCACCTTGCGCAGCGTGGGCTTGTCCAGCGTGCCCGCCTGTGCGGCGGCCTGGCGCGCGGCCGGCAGACGGTCGTAGAAGCCCTTGGCCAGCGGGCAGGAGTCGCCATGGCAGGCCAGTTCCGGATGCTCGCAGGCGCTGCTGCGGGCGGCCAGTTCCAGCGTGCGCAGCGGCAGCAGCGGCGCCGACTTGCGTATCAAGTCAACGGCGTCGAGCGCCATCTGGCGGCCCGAGGTTTTGGCGGCAAGGAAGAACACCTTGTCCAGCTTGTGCGCGGCGCTCGCTTTGAGCAACGGGAACAGGCTGCCGACGGTCTTGCCGATACCGGTGGGCGCCTGCGCCAGCAGGCAGCAGCCGCGGGTACTGGCTTTGTACATGGCTTCGGCCAGCGCGCGCTGGCCGGGGCGGAAGTCCGGATGGGGAAAGGCCAATGCCGTCAGCGCCGCATCGCGCGCGCCGCGGTGGGCCAGCTCCTGGCGCGCCCATTGCAGGAACAGGGTGCATTGCTGTTCGAACCAAAGGCGCAGGCCGGCCGCGCTGTGCTCTTCGCAAAGTTCCGTCTCGCGCTGGCTGCCGATGTCGAAATACACCAGCGCCAGGCGCAGCGTGTCCAGTCCCTGCTGGGCACATAGCAGATGGCCGTAGACCTTCAGCTGGGCCCAGTGCAGTGCGCGGTGGTTGTCCGGCATGCGCGCCAGGTCGCCGCGATAGGTTTTGATTTCTTCCAGCTGCCGGCGCTGGGGATCGTAGCCGTCGGCGCGGCCGCGCACATGCAAGGGACCGAAGTCGCCGCTCAGGCTCACTTCGCGCTGGTAGTCATCGCCGCGCCGGGCGGTGACCACGGCGTGGCCGGCGATGCCTTCCTGCGCGGTGGGCGAGGGTGTGAAGCGCAGATCGAGATCGCCCGCCTTGGCGGTGAATTCGCACAGTGCGCGCACGGCCACGGTGTAGCGTTCCGCCGCGCCACCGGCTGTCGCCGGGAGCGGACCCGCAGGCGGGGTCAAAGCGGGCGCCAGGGCAGGCGCTGTCGCCATGGTTTCCAGCACGGCCGCCAACTCAGTCGCTCCACTGCAGATAGCACACGGCCACCGGCATCTGGTGTTCGGCGCAGTAGTCGATCCAGCGTAGCTGGTTGTCCTGCAGGCGGTCGCCGGGGCCTTTGACTTCGATCATCGTGTAGCGCTGCTCGGCGGGCCAGAACTGGATCAGGTCGGGGAAGCCGCTGCGGTTGGCCTTGACGTCGGCCAGGATGCGTTCGAAGGAGCAGGCCAGATGGCTGGCCGGAATACAGGCCAGCGCCAGCTCCAGCAGTTCCTCGTCTATCGTCTCCCAGAATACAAAGGGCGACTGGATGCCGGCCTTGGCGCGGAAGTTGTGGCGTATCGTGTCGCGATAGCCATCCGACGCCAGCTGCGCCAGACAGGCCGCGAACTGCGGCGCGCGGCGCTGATGGAAATCGGCGCTGTGCAGGTCGGCCGGGCCGCGGTGGAAGGGATGGAAAAACGCGCCCGGAATGGCGCAGAACACGGCGTCCCAGCACAGCAGCCCGAACAGGGAATTGATCAGCGCGTTCTCGACGTAGTAGACCGGCGCCTCGGCGCGGTGCAGGTGTTCGCGCACCACCCATTCCACATAGGTCGGCTCGGTGGGCGGCGGCAGGTTCAGGTCGATGCGCCGCACCGGCGCCGGTTTGGCGCGGGCTGGCGCGGCGTGGCCAAGCTGGCGCGCCAGCCGTGGCGCGATTCGAAGGAGCTGCTGGCGTTCGGCTTCGCTTTCCGGCGCTTGCTGGGCCAGCCGCAGCAGGCTGAAGGCGTCCGCATGGCGGCCATCTTTTTCCAGCACGCGCACGGCGCGGGCGCGCGCGCCGGGATAGGCGCAGCCTGCATACAGCTGGTGCGCCAGCGGCCAGTCCCGCAGGCGCTCGGCATGCTGGGCAAACTGGAACAGCAGCTTGGCGCGGCGGCTGCACAGCCATTCATTGTCGTCGCCCAGCGTAGGCAGCGCCGGCAGCACTTCTTCCAGCGCTTCGCCATTGGCAAAGCGCTGCTGGCACTGCGCCAGTTCCAGATAGTGGTCGATGTCCTGGCGGCTGCGGAAACCGCGCGCGGCGGGCGGGAACTCGACCTTTTCATATTGGTAGATGCCCAGGTCGGACAGCACGAATTCGGTCCAGTCCTGATGGGTGTTGCCGAAGAAGATAAGGCGCAGGCGGTCGCACAGGGGCTGGGCCAGGATGTGATAGACATGATCTTCCGGCCTTGCCCCGGCCTTGCCGAAACAGCTGGAAAAGCGCTGTTCGCCGGGATGCAGCGGACGCAGCGCTTCCAGCTGATCGGCCTTGCGCAGCGCGCGCTGGGCCGGGGGCAGCTCGAAGACTTGGCCGATTTCCGGTTTTTGCAGCAGTTCGAACAACTGATCCAGCGTGAGCGCAGGGTCGGTTTCGATCAGGCCCAGTTCGGCCAGGGGCAGGGCGGCGGCGTGGGTGTCGCCGATTTCGGCATACACGAGTTTGCTGGCGCGAAAGTATTCGCCCTTGCGCATGACCATGCGCACGAACAGCGCGCGCGAACTTTGTGGCAAGCTTGGGAAAATGGCAAGGAAGGCGCGTTCATCGTCCAGCAGCAGGTCGGTGTAGCGTGCGCTGATCCACTGCAGCACCTGGTGGAAGTTATCCAGGTAGTAAAACGGGTTTTCCAGGACTTTGTTCATTGCAAGGGGAGGGGGCAGCAGGGTGCTGCGGGATGACTGTATTTATGTACAGTGTATCGCTTTTGGACTTGGAGGAGAAGGAAATACTTCGCGGGCAGACCGTTGGCCTGGCCTTGAACCCACGGCGTACCCCTGGGGTCAGACCCGGCGGGTCTGACCCCGGCTCTTTGCCGTGGGTTCTAAATAGTGCGGCGGCTCTAGCCTTGGTTTTTAAATGCGCTACCGCTCGCTGACGGGGGCTTATTTACTCGCGGTCTTGGCTGCGGGCGCCTGTTCGACGATGGCGCTGGCCTTGGCGATCTGGGCTTCGACCGCTTCGACCGCCTGCTTGGTGGCCTTGGTCACCTGCTCATAACCGGTAAAGGCATTGTCGATCGCCGATTTGACGATCTGCACCGCGTTTTCGGAGCCGGGACGGACGTTTTTGGTCACGTCGTAAATCAGGGCGCTCAGATTGCTTTTGGCTTCGGCCACGTGCGCTTCGGCGGCACGGGTGAATTCTTCGCGGATCTCGGCAATGATGGTGCTCAGCTGCTGATTGTAGGCGGCGGCGCCGGCCAGGTTGGGCTTGGCCTTGGCGGCGGCCAGGTCCAGCGCGGCCTTGGCGTCCTTGGCTTCGCTCAGTTCCTTGCCGGTGGCGAGGCCATCTTCGATATTCGTTTTGGCGGTGGCCATGTTCAGCGCCACCACTTGTTCCACCCCTTGCACAGCTTTGCTGGTCAGGGTATTGAAGGTTTCTAGCTGAAATTCAAACAGTGCTTTGGTTGCGTTGGCAAATTGTTCGGGATTCGTAAACATTGGGTCTCCTCGCGTTGATGGGATGAAAACATTCCGAAAACATTCCTTCGATCAGAACCTGCAGAATCGCCGGGCTTGGCCCTGTTATTGTGGCCCCATTATTTAACAAGAACTAACTTTTCGCAACGGCTATCTTGATATGCTCTTGGAAGCCGCTCCCAGCCCGGCCCCTGCATGGTCTGGGCGCAGACGCGCGCACCGTCGATCTTGCTGCGCCACCAGTACCAGGGCGCCGGCCGGGCCCAGGCGCAGGCGCAGGCCAGCAGCAGGGCCAGCAGCGCAAGTGAGGCGAGGGCGGGCAGGGCGGCTTTCATCGGCGTGGCATCGTGGGGCGTCAGGGCAGTTGCACCGAGCATACCTGGTTGCGGCCCCCTTTTTTGGCCGCATACAACAGGTTGTCGGCCGTGGCGATCATGCCGTGGTGGGCGGCCGGGTTGGCGGAGGCGGAAAAATTCACGCTGGCCACGCCGAAGCTGGCCGTCGCCGTGATCACCTGGCCGTTGTAGTCGATGGCCTGGCCGGCGAAGGTCTGGCGCAGGCGCTCGGCCAGCAGCACGGCGCCATTCAGGTCGGTTTCGGGCAGGATCAGCAGGAATTCCTCGCCGCCATAGCGCACCACGCTGTCGATGCTGTCGCGCGTCATCGAGCGCAGCAGGCCGGCGAAGCGCAGCAACACCGCGTCGCCGCCGTAATGGCCGTAGTTGTCGTTGACGCTCTTGAAGTGGTCCAGGTCGCACATGATCACGGTCAGGCTCAGGCCATAGCGCTGGGCGCGCGAGATTTCGTTTTCCAGCAGTTGCTCGTGCAGGTGGCGCCGGTTGTAGCAGCCCGTCAGCGGATCGCGGATCGACAGGTTCTTCAGCACGACCTGGGCGCGGTATTCCTCGCGCCACAGCAGCTGGTAGCGCCGCGCCGCCACATAGCCGAACACATTGGCCAGCATCAGCAGCACGGCGGTGGTGCCCAATTCGATCGCGAGCATGGTGCTGAGCCGATGGGCCAGCAGCACGAACATCAGCGTCACCGGCACCGCCACGGCCAGCACATACACCAGGCGGTTCGGCACATAGATGTAGAGCACGATGATCAGGATCGCCATGGTGATCGCGTGCATCTGGAATTCGCGCGGGCGCAGCGCGAAGATCACCAGGAAGCCCAGGCTGCCGGCGATCTCGGTGCCGGTGGCGACCAGCCGCGTGACGGGAATCGATTCCGGATAGATGCGCAGCAGCGCCAGGCTGGCGAAGGCGATGATGACCACCGACAGGCGCGCGGCCAGCATGACGTTGGCGGCGGGGCCGAAGCCGAGCCAGACCACGTCGACGGCGGTGAAGCCCAGATAGAAGATGGAGCAGAAGATGAAGGCGATGCGCAGCTGCGACTGGGTGGTGCCCAGGTGCTGGCGTAAGAACGCCTGTTCGACGGCCGCGTCGCGAAATTCGCTGAGCAGGGGCGCCAGCGGCTGGCAGGGAGCAGGGTTCGAAGCCATTACAAGGGCGCCACGGCCGGCAATACCATGGTAAAGCAGCTGCCCTGGCCGGGCCGGCTGCTCGCTTCGATGCGCCCGCCCAGCACGCCGGTGACGATGTCGTGGGTGATGTACAGGCCCAGGCCGGAGCCGCCTTCGCCGAGCCGGGTGGTGAAGAAGGGATCGAACACGCGCGTCAGGTGGGCGGGCGGAATGCCGACGCCGTTGTCGCTCAGCGAGAGCGTGATTTCGCCGTTGGGCGCGGCGCGGGCGCGGATCACGATGACGCCGCCGGGGCTGTTGTCGAGTCCATGTATCAGGCTGTTTTCGAACAGGTTGGACAGCGCCTGGCACAGCGGGCCGGGATAGCTGTCCAGTTCCAGCCCGGGCGCGATGTCCTGCTTGACCGCCAGCGCCGGGTGCTTGACGGCCGCGTGCAGCGGCAGCACCAGTTCGGACACCACCTGATCGAGCTGGAAGCGGCGCCGCTGCGAGCTGGCCGAGTCCACCGCGATGCGCTTGAAGCTGGCCACCAGGTCGGCGGCGCGCTGCAGGTTGCGCACCACCACGTCGTCGGCTTCGGCGGCGTGCTCCAGATAGGCCAGCAGTTCGGAGCGGCGCATGCCGGCATCGAGCTTGGCGCGCACATCGCGGGTGCGCTCGCCCATGGTGCTGGCCATCATCAGGCTGTTGCCGATCGGGGTATTCAATTCATGGGCGACGCCGGCCACCAGGGTGCCCAGGGCGGCGAGCTTGTCGCGCCTGACCAGTTCATCCTGGGTCAGCGACAGGTTGTCGAGCGCGGTGCTCAGTTCCTCGTTGGCCTGCTCGGCGTCGTCCATCGCCTGGCGCAGCGCCATGGTGCGCGCCTCCACCAGTTCTTCCAGGTGTTCGCGGTGGCGCCGCAGTTCTTCCTCGCGCCGGGTGCGCGCCATGGCGATGCCGGCCAGATGCACGGCCACGCTGATCACGCGGCGGTCCTCGGCGCTCGGGCTGCGCGGTTCGCGGTAGTACATGGCGAAGGAGCCGAGCATCGTGCCCTGTTCCATGATGGGCATCGACCAGCAGGCACGCAGGCGGTGCATCGCGGCCAGGTCGCGGTAGTTCTGCCATAGCGGATCGTGTTCGATGTCGGACACGATCACCGCCTCGCGCAGATACATGGCGCTGCCGCAGGAGCCCACCGCCGGCCCGATCTGGATGCCGTCCAGCGCCGCCATATAGGACGGCGGCAGCGAGGGCGCGGCGCCGTTGCGCATGGTGCTGCCGTCGATGTCGAGCAGGTGCAGCGCGCACAGCACGCCGTCGGACTGGCCCTCGATCAGCAGCGCCAGGCGCGCCAGGATGTGCGTCAGCGGGTCGCCGCGCGCGATCAGCTCCAGCAGTTCGTTCTGGCCCGCGCGCAGGGCCTCGGCCAGCTTGCGGCCGGTGGCGTCGATCATGCGCAGGTGCAGCAGGCGCCGGCCCGGTTCGGGCAGCATCACCATCCGGGTTTCGCAGGTGATGGCGCGGCCGGAGCTGTGCTCGAACACGATCTCGAACAGGCGGATGTCGCCGGCCAGCACCTGGGCCAGGCAACTGGCCAGCAGCTCGCTCGATGGGCGGCCGTCGGGCTGCAGCGGCGGGCACAGTTCCACCAGGTCGAGCTGGCGGATTTCGGATTCGGGGCGGCCATACAGGCGCGCGGCATTGCGGTTGGTGTCGACGATGCGATGGGTTTCCAGGTCGAGCAGCATCACCGTATCGGGCGAACCGGACAGCATCTTGTGGTAATTGACCACCATATTGGCCAGCTGCGGGTCGCTCGGCGAGGGCGCGCTGAGCACGCCCAGCTCCAGCAGGATCTGGTCGGCCGCATCCTCGGTTTGCAGCGGCAGGGCCAGGCAGCCGGCGGCGCCGGCGCTGCGTGCCAGGATGGCGTGTTCGCCGCAATCGTCGGCCGTCAGCAGGAATACCGGCACCTGGGCGCTGCCGGCGTGGCCCAGGCGCGCGACCTGTTCCAGGCGCGGGCCGGCCAGTGCGGCGTCGAGCAGCAGCGCGGCCACATTCCCCCTGACGATGGCCGCCTGGGCGGCGTCGGCGCTGACGATGCAGTCCAGTTCAAAACCATAGCGCTGCAGGATCTGCCGCAGGGCCGCCAGCTCGAAAGCGGCGTTGCTGGCTATCAGAATGGTGGGTGTTGCTTTAACTGCATTGGACTGCTTCATGGGTTGGTGTTCATGGTGCCAAGTTCAGGCAAGTGTAGTACAAGTTGCGCCTTGCCAAGGGTTTTGGCCTGCCAGGCTTGCTGAAATGATGCTTGCTTTGTCTTTTTCCGGTCGGCTTATTATCGGAATTCTATTTAGCTGAAGATGGATTCGCTTTTTCGTGCGCCTCGCCCGCTTCCTTGATGCGCGGGTAGTTTTCCTCGATCCAGTCGACCAGCGCTTCCAGCCGGGTCGCCACTTCCATGCCCATCGCCGTCAGGCTGTAGTCGACATGGGGCGGAATCACCTGATGCGCCACCCGCAGCACGAAGCCGTCGCGCACCAGCGCGTCCAGCGTCTGCGCCAGCATTTTTTCGCTGACCCCGCCGACGGCGCGGCGCAACTGGGAAAAGCGCTGGGTGCCGCCCATCAGCACCACCAGCACCAGTGTGCCCCAGCGGCTGGTGACGTGGCTGAGCACGATGCGCGAAGGGCATTCGGCGGCCAGCAGCTGGCCGCGGCGCTCGCCGCTGGCGGCGAATTCGGCAATGGTGGCGCGCAAGGTCTTGGGGCGGTAGTCGGTGTTCATGGCTTGCTTCCCTTTGTGTGCGTAGGTATTTCCATACTTACCAAAATGTACGTACTTACAATTCGTAAGTGTCGAGCCTATTATACGGTTCTACCTCAACGCATTGAAAGGAAATACCATGATCGTCGTCACTGGCGCCACCGGCCAACTGGGCCGTCTGATTATCAAGGGCCTGCTGGCCAAGCTGCCCGCCGCAGGGATCATCGCCGCCGTGCGCGATCCGGCCAGGGCCGCCGACCTGGCCGCGCTGGGCGTGCAGGTGCGCCGCGCCGACTATACCGATCCATCCTCGCTCGATGCCGCCTTCGATGGCGCGCGCAAGGTGCTGCTGGTGTCGTCGAATGAACTGGGCCAGCGCGCGGCGCAGCACCGCAATGTGGTGGAGGCGGCCAGCCGCGCGCGCGTCGAACTGCTGGCCTACACCAGCGTGCTGCATGCCGACACCAGCGCGCTGGGCCTGGCGGCCGAGCACCGCGCCACCGAAGCCGATGTCCGTGCTTCCGGTCTGGCGTATTCGATCCTGCGCAATGGCTGGTATGCGGAAAACTATACGGGTGGCCTGAAAGCCGCGCTGGAACGCGGCGTGCTGATGGGTGGCGCGGGAGAGGGGCGGATCGCCGCCGCCGCGCGGGCTGACTATGCGGCCGCCGCGGTGGCCGTGCTGACCGCGGCGCAGGCTCCCGAGCAGGTCTATGAGCTGGCGGGCGACGAAGCTTTCACACTGGCCGAATTGGCGACGGAAACGGCACGCCAGGGCGGCAAGCCGGTGGTCTTCCATCAGTTGTCGAAGCAGGAATACCGTGACGCCTTGTTGGGCTTTGGCCTGCCTGCCCCGATCGCCGAGTTGATCGCCGACGCCGATGCCTGCGCCGCCAAGGGCGCGCTGGACGACAGCGGACATGCGCTGAGCCGGCTGATCGGCCGTCCGAGCGCGACGCTGGCCGCAATGGTGGGCACGGCGCTCTGAGAGTGCAAACCGGCGGCGCAATGAAAAAAGCCGCAGACTCGTGAAAGTCTGCGGCTTTTTTTGCGTATTCGGTAGAGTGGTGCCCACGGAGGGACTCGAACCCCCACACCTTGCGGCACATGGACCTGAACCATGCGCGTCTACCAATTCCGCCACGTGGGCACTGAACTGCTTGCTACTCTCTGCTGCGTGTTCTGCAACAGAGGCCCGAATCTTAAAGGACGCGCTATGCGTCGTCAATAGAGATTTGGTGCTTTTGTGAAAGAATTTCATTGGCAGGCAAATCGGTGGCGCAATGAAAAAAGCCGCAGACTCGTGAAAGTCTGCGGCTTTTTTGCGTATTCGGTAGAGTGGTGCCCACGGAGGGACTCGAACCCCCACACCTTGCGGCACATGGACCTGAACCATGCGCGTCTACCAATTCCGCCACGTGGGCACTGAACTGCTTGCTACTCTCTGTCACGTGTTCTGCAACAGAGGCAGCATGATGAGGCAAAGTTGCGTCCGCGTCAAGGGCTGCTGTCGCATGGATTGTAAATTACTTGCCGCGCGGTGCGTCCGGCCTGCCGTTGCCCCCTATAATTGGCTGCATCCACCCATGTGCGATGCGGCCTTTGCGGCCAGCGCGGGTGCCGACAGAGGGGATATGCCTGCATGACCGGCCAGTTCACTACTTTGCTCTCCCGCAGCCTGTTCTGGAAGCTGTTCGCGCCGATCTGCCTGCTGCTGCTGGCAAGCGCCTTCGCGGCCATGCTGCTGCTGCCTTATGTGATCCAGCGCAGCGCCGAACGCGACGCCATCGAGGCCGGACAGGATACGGTGCGCCAGTTCAATCTGCTGCGGCGCTACTACACCGAAAACGTGGTCAACAAGGTGCTCTCGCACGGCAAGCTGAAGGTCTCCTTCGATCACCTGGGCCAGCCCGACACGGTGCCGCTGCCGGCCACCATGATCCTGGACCTGAGCACCATGTTGCGCGAATACGGCACCTCGCTCAAACTCTACAGCCCCTATCCCTTCCCCAACCGGCGCGAGCGCCAGCTCGACCAGTTCGGCCGGGATGCCTGGACCTTTTTACAGACCAATCCGGACCAGACTTTTTCGCGCGTCGAGACCGTCGACGGCAAGACCGTGGTGCGGGTCGCGCAGGCCGACCGCATGACGGCCCAGACCTGCGTCAACTGTCACAACAGCCTGCCCGAGAGTCCGCGCAAGAACTGGAAACTGGGCGATGTGCGCGGGGTGCTGGAGGTCGACTCCAGCCGCCAGCTGGCCACCGGCCAGGCCATCATCAACCAGGTGCTGGCCGGGCTGGCGCTGATGCTGCTGCTGCTGGCGGGCTTCATCCGCCTGTTTTACCAGCGCAGCATCGCCGCGCCGCTGGAACTGGCGCTGGCAACGGCGCGCACGCTCACCCAGGCCAGCCTGGAGAAAGTTCATGTGGTCGAGGCCATCGCCGACGGCAGGCTGGAACAGGAGGCCGCGCTGGCGCCGGCCGCGGTGATCGACATGGAGGCGATCCCGCGCGACGAAGTGGGGCAGCTGCTGCGCTCGGTGGTCAGCATGAGCGAAGTGCAGATCGCCCTCGACCACGCGATCCGCAAGATGACCGCCTCGCTGCGCGCCGGGCGCGACGCCGACCAGGCGCGCGACTGGCTCAAGAGCGGCCTGAACGAATTGAATGTGCTGATGCGCGGCGAGCAGGATTCGGCCATGCTGGCCGATACGCTGCTGTCGTATCTGGCCGGGCGCACCGGCGCGGCCGTGGGCGCGCTGTTCCTGTACGAGGAAGCGAACCGCAATCTGGCGCTGGCCGCCGGCTATGCGCTGCCGCAGGGCGCGGCGCTGGCGATGCGGGTGGCCGTCGGCGAGGGGTTGATGGGGCAGGCGGTGCGCGAGCGCCGCATCCTGCTGCTCGAGCAGGTGCCGCCGGCCTATTTCCCGGCCGGCTCGGCGCTGGGCCGGGCCGACCCGGGCAGTCTGATGCTGGTGCCGCTGCTGCATGGCGGCAGCGTCGTGGGGGCGATCGAGCTGGGTGCCTTCCGCGTCTTCAGTGCGCTGGAGCAGGAATTGATGGAGGCTTGCCGCGAGGCGCTGGCGATCGGCTTCGAAGTCAATCTGGCGCGCCAGCGCACCAAGATGCTGCTGCTGGAAACCGAGCAGCAGGCCGAGGAGCTGCGGGTGCAGCAGGAAGAACTGCAGCAGACCAACGGGGAACTGGAAGAGCGCACCGAATTGCTGGAATGCCAGCGCGAGCAACTGCGCACCAAGCATGCGGAGATGGCGCGCGCCAACGAGGAAATCTGGCGCAAGGCCGAGCAGCTGCAGCAGGTCAGCGCCTACAAGAGCGAGTTCCTGGCGAATATGTCGCACGAGCTGCGCACGCCACTGAACAGCATGCTGATCCTGTCGGGCCTGCTGAAGGAAAACAAGCGTGCCAACCTGGACGAGAAGCAGGTCGACTATGCGCGCACCATCCACAGCGCGGGCAAGGATTTGCTGGCGCTGATCAACGATATCCTCGACCTGTCCAAGGTGGAGGCCGGACAGTTCGAATTCCGCTACGAGATGGTGGAGACGGCGCAGCTGTGCGCGTCCATGCAGGCGCTGTTCCAGCAGGCGGCCGAGCAAAGCCGGATCGGCCTGCGGGTGGAAAGCGATGCGGCGGTGCCAGCCATGATCTGCACCGATGGGCAGCGTGCCGAGCAGATACTGAAAAACCTGATTTCCAATGCGATCAAATTTACCGCCAGCGGCGAGGTGGTGCTGCGGCTGTCGCTGGTGGAGGCCGGCGGTTCCGCCGCCGGCCCGAACCCGCTGGGCAAGCCGGCGCTGGCGCTGGCCGTCTCCGATACCGGCATCGGTGTGGCCGACGACAAGCGCGAGCTGATTTTCGAGGCCTTCAAACAGGCCGATGGCAGCGTCAGCCGGCGCTATGGCGGTACCGGACTGGGGCTGTCGATTTCCCTGCAACTGGCGCGCGGCATGGGCGGCGCGCTGACCTTGCACAGCGTGGAAGGCCAGGGCAGTACCTTTACGCTGTATCTGCCGCTGGATCATGTGCCGGGTGTGCGGCCGGGCGAGCGCGCGGAGGAGGGGGCGGGGTCGCCGCCGCAGACCGGAGCGGCCGGCCGCTCCGCCGCCTTGCCCGGCCCGCCCCCGGCCCCGGCGGCCATGACAGCGGCCCCGGCGGCCAGGACAGCGGCCGCGGCGCCGGGACTGGCGGCCGCGCCGTCCGCGGCCGGCGCCGTGGTCATCGCGCCGCCGGCGCTGGCGCCGCCGCTGTTGCCCCCGGCCGCCGTGCCGGACGATCGCGCCAGCCTGCAGCCGGGCCAGCGCAGCATCCTGATCATCGAAGACGACCGCGCCTTCGCCGGCATCCTGCTCGACATGGTGCGCCAGCGCGGCTTCGCGGCCATCGTGGCCCTCGATGGCGAGAGCGGCCTGGCGCTGGCCCAGCACTACCTGCCCAGCGCCGTGCTGCTCGACGTGATGCTGCCGCATATCGACGGCTGGGGCGTGATGCGCAGCCTGAAAGACGGGGCCGACACGCGCCACATTCCGGTCCATTTCATCACCTGCCTGGAGGAGCGCCAGCGCGCGCTGGAAATGGGGGCGGTGGGCTTTGTCACCAAGCCGGTCGGCACCGAGCAGATGGAGCAGGTGTTCGCCGCGCTGGAACAGGCGCTGCAGCGCACGGCGCGCCAGTTGCTGATCGTCGAGGACGATGCCAATGAGGCGCTCAGCCTGGTGGCGCTGCTGTCCGAGCGCAACGTCGAGCTGACCGTGGCCAGCAGCGGCGCAGAAGCCATCGCCCTGCTGGAGGCAGGCCATTTCGACTGCATGGTGCTCGACCTGGGCCTGGCCGACATGTCCGGCGAAGCGCTGCTCGATCATATGCAGGGCATGGAGCAGGCGCGCCGCATCCCCGTCATCATCCATTCAGGGCGCGATCTGAACCATGCCCAGGAGCGCGCCCTGCAGCGCCATGCCGAGAGCATCATCATCAAGGGTGCGCGCAGCCCGGAGCGCCTGCTCAATGAAGTGACGCTGTTCCTGCACATGGTGGAGAGCCAGCTCGAGCCGGAACGCCAGCAGATGATACGGACCGCGATCGACCGCGAAGCCATGCTGGAAGGACGGCGCGTGCTGATCGTGGACGACGATATGCGCAATCTGTTCTCGCTGACCAGCCTGCTGAGCGAACGCGGCATGGCGGTGCTGGAGGCCGAAAACGGCCAGGAGGCCCTGAACCAGCTCCAGCTGCACCCCGATATCAGCGTCGTGCTGATGGACATCATGATGCCGCAGATGGATGGCTACGAGGCGATGCGTCGCATCCGCGCCGACAGCCGCTTTGCCAGCCTGCCCATCATCGCCATGACGGCCAAGGCGATGCAGGGCGACCATCAGAAATGCCTGGAAGCGGGCGCCAGCGATTATCTGGCCAAGCCGATCGACAACGGCCGCCTGATGTCGCTGCTGCGGGTGTGGTGCAGCCGCTGAAGTATGTTGCTGTCCGGCACGCTGCGGGCTTTCAGTGGTAGCATGGTTGGCGTACTATTAAGTCGTTGCCGGTAACGCTGCGGATGGGGCGCTGCGGCCGGTATAGCCACGAAAGGCAGGCATGGTGGTCTCGAAGAGGATTCCTGTGTTGATGGTTGATGACCGCCCGGAGAACCTGACGGCGCTGGCCGCGCTATTGTCCGACATGGAACTGGACCTGGAGCTGGTGTCGGCCAGTTCCGGCAATGAAGCGCTGCGCCAGACCCTGAAAGGCGATTTCGCGCTGGTGCTGCTGGACGTGCAGATGCCCCAGATGGACGGCCTGGAAACGGCGGCCCTGCTGCGCGCCAATCCCAAGACGCGCCACCTGCCCATCATGTTCGTCACCGCCGGCATGCAGGATAACCACCATCTGTTCAAGGGCTACGAGTCGGGCGCGGTCGATTACCTGGTCAAGCCGATCGAGCCGCTGGTGCTGCGCAGCAAGGTGCGGGTGTTCTGCGAGCTGTATGCGCAGCGGCGCGAAATCGAATTCCACAAAACCCATCTGGAAACCACGGTGGCCGAGCGCACGGCGGAGCTGACCGCGCTGACCGGCCGCCTGCGCGAGGAATGCGGCGCGCGCGCCGCCAGCGAGGAAGCCCAGCGCCAGCTCAATGAACAGCTGGAACAGCGGGTCGATGCGCGCACCGATGAGCTGCGCCGGGCCATGGACCAGATCATCGAATCGGAAAAGCTCGCTTCGCTGGGCGGCATCGTGGCCGGCGTGGCGCACGAATTGAATACGCCGATCGGCAACATCATCATGATGTCCTCGGCGCTGGGCGACCGCATGGGCGAGCTGGCCAAGGCGGTGCGCGAGGGCACGCTGACCAAGAGCGCGCTGTTCGCGGCGGTCGACGATTGCCTCAGCGCCACCCGCATCCTCACCCATAGCGCCAGCCGCGCCGGCGAGATGATCGACAGCTTCAAGCAGGTGGCGGTGGACCAGACCAGCAAGCGGCGCCGCCAGTTCGACCTGCGCGAGACCGTGCATGACATCCTGCATACGCTGGGCGTGGTGATGCGCCATGCCAAGGTCAGCCACGAACTGCGCATCGCCCAGGGCATACGGATGGATGGCTGTCCCGGCGACCTGGAGCAGATCCTCAGCAATCTGGTGATGAACTCGATCCGCCACGGCTTTGGCGACAGCGGCGGCCGCATCGTCATCGATGCGCAGCGCGCCGGCGACAAGGTGGAAATCGTCTACCAGGACAATGGTGTGGGCATCCCGCCCGAGCTGCACGCCAAGGTGTTCGAGCCGTTTTACACGACCAAGCTGGGGCAGGGCGGGTCCGGGCTGGGCATGTTCATCGTGCGCAATCTGGCGCACGGGGTGCTCAAGGGCGATATCCGCCTCGACAGCGCCTGTGGCCAGGGCGTGAAATTTACGCTGACCTTGCCGCTGGTGACGCCGTAAGCGCGGGCTCAGCGCTCATCGTTCAGCGTTCATCGTTCAGCGCTCAAATATCGAACAGCGGGGTGTAGGTGCTTGGCGGGGTTTTCTTGCAGCTGAGCCGGTAGGCCGACGGGGTCATGCCGCTCAGGCGCTTGAATTGCTTGGCGAACTGGATGGGGTCGCCGAATCCCGTCATGAAAGCCACGTCCTGAATCGAGGTATGGTCGGCCGCCAGGCACAGGCGGGCGAATTCGATGCGCTTGCGCAGCACA
Organism: Oxalobacteraceae bacterium; assembly: GCA_013284265.1. Classification (GTDB taxonomy): domain Bacteria; phylum Pseudomonadota; class Gammaproteobacteria; order Burkholderiales; family Burkholderiaceae_D; genus Rugamonas. The sequence goes on from JABTBR010000014.1 coordinate 19,609, forward strand.
TAGTTATACGGCGACATGCCGGTGGCGCCCTTGAACACGCGGCAGAAATGGTATTCGCTCAGGCCGACCTGGTGGGCCAGCTCGGCCAGGCTGATCGGATGGCTGAGTGTCGATTCGATGTACTGGTCGAGCCAGCGCAGCTTGGCCGGACTGAGGGCCGGCAGCCGGCCCGATTTGCTCTTCGGATAGCGGTGGCGGGTGACGATATGGGCCGCCAACACCTTGGCATAGGTCTGGGCGAACAGCGCGCCGTGCGGATTGCCATCGGCCAGTTCGCGGTCCAGTGCTTCGGCCGCCGCCAGCACGAAGGGGTCTTCATTGTCGGCGAAGGCGGGCACGCCGCGGAACTGGTCTACGCCCAGCTCGCCGGCGACTTGATCGATGGTCTCGCTGGGCAAGGTCAACAGCAGCAGCCCGCCCAGCGGCGTCAGGTAGCGCACCCGGTGCATGCAGCCATTGGGAATATAGGCGACGGCGCCGCGGCGCTGGATTTCCAGCTGGGTCTTGCCGTCGAGCCGGCGCTCGGCGCGCGACATGGGATTGAGCTTGACCATCAGGTAGTGGCCATCCATGACATGCTCGACGGTCTCGAAACTGTCGCCTTCCCGATGCTCGAAATAGAGCGCGTCCCAGCCATATTCGGCACTGCTGCGTACCGTGCCTTCGCCCAATATGACTTCGCGCGCCGCCGGGTTGTTGAAATCCAGGCGCATCAGCTCCACGAGTGTTCCTCCCACGGCAGTGTGTTGGACGGCGGTGTTCCGCCTATTATTTACTCCTTGGCATGCAGTCTTGCGCGCGGCGCCGAGGCCGTTCGCTGCCCTGTTAACAGTCTTGCCAATTAAAAAATAATAGCATAAAAAAAACTATGCCGACGCAGGCATTGTCATTTTTCGCATATCCATACGCGCTGGGCGTCTATCGGCGTCCCGGCCTAGGCCACCCGCCGCCAGGGCTTGAAACTGAGCCATAGCAACAGTCCCGGCAGCTGCAAGGCGACGATGATGCCGAAGGCATACTGGTAGGCCTGGGCCGGATAAGCGCCATGCTGCTGGGGCCACTGGTTGATGATGCCCCCCATGCCCCACTGCACCACAAACGCCAGTAAAAACACCAGCAGATTGAAGGAGGTGCTGACCCGTCCGGTCAGATGCGCCGGCACGCTCTGCGCCACGATGGCGTAATTCATCGTCGTGGCCGTGCCGAAGAAACTGAAACCGGCCGCGATCACATAGGGATTCAGGCCGGTAGCTCCCACCATCAGCATCTGCACCAGCACGAACAGCCAGATGCCGCCGCCGCACACCAGCAGGGGCTTGACGCCGAACTGGCGCAGGTAGTCGATCAGCCAGCCGAAGAACAGCGAACCGGCCACCATCGCCATGGCGCCCACCAGCAGCACATTGGCCACCTCGGCCCGGCCCAGCTGGGCCATGTCGCGCAGCCAGGCGCCCATCCACAGGCTCTGTACCGCCATATAGGTCGCGTGGGCGACGATCGAGTACAGGGCCAGGCGCCAGAACGACCAGGAGGTATACAGGCCCTTGACGGCGGCCGCCATGTCGGCCAGCCGGCTATTCTGTTTACTGCGATGTTCCGGCACCACGAAGAAGATCGCCGCGCTGACCAGCACGGTGCCGATGGCCAGCGCCGTGAAGGCGCCGCGCCACTGGGTATAGTGCAGCGCCGCCTGCAGCGGCGCGGTCGAGGCCATCGCACCCATGCCGCCCACCGACAGCAGCAGGGCGGTGGCCAGCGGCAGGCGCTCCGGTGGCAGCCACAGCGAACAGGCCTTGATGGCCGCCATCAGCGAACCGGCCACGCCCAGTCCGATCATGCCGCGCGCGAGCACCAGTTCGGCTACGCTGTGCGCCTGCGCGAACAGCAGGGCGCCGGCCGCGGCCACCAGCAGCATCGGCGCCTGCACCCGGCGCGGGCCGTAGCGGTCGAGCGCCACACCGATCGGCAGCTGGGCCGCCGCGAAGGTCAGGAAGTAGGCGCTGGTGAGCAGGCCGATGCTGTCGGCCGCCAGGCCCAGGTCGCGCGCCAGGTCGGGATAGACCACGGCATTGATGACGCGGTACAGATAGGAGACAAAATGCGCCAGCGCAAAAGGCAATAGCACCTTGCCCAGTAGCGCCGCGAAGCTGGCGCCTTTTCCGCCGGCGTCCGCCTGTGTCCCTGCCGTGTGCGTGTTGTCCATGATGTCCCCTTCGATTGACGATGTTGCCTTGGTGTTGCCTTGATGTTGCCTGCCTTGCGCATATTGCTGAACTTGCCTTTGCGGCGGAAGCAGGCTTATGAATCGGCCGCGCCGGCGTAGGAGGTGCGGAACTCGCTGCAATAGCGGCCGCGGCCATCGGCCAGCCACAGTTCCTCGGGTGCGGGGCGCATTTCGGAAAAGCGCATCGCCTCCTTCTTCTTGGCCAGGCCGGCCAGCAGGTCCAGCGCCAGCGGATTGCAGAAATCGACGTAGATCGGCTTGGGTTCGCTGTCGCACTTGACGAACACATGGCGCGGCAAGCCCTGCTGTTCGCCCCAGCGCCGCCAGGCCAGGTAGCTGTCCAGCTGCTCGCCCGGCTCGGCGCCGGCCGGCAGATGCTGGCCGTCGATCAGCCAGCTGCGGCGCTTGAGTATCATGCGGCCCAGCAGCAGCCGGCGCGGCTCGCTCTGGCCTATCAGCTCACCGGCCAGCGCGAAGCAGATCCGGTGCATATCGCTGGGCATGACCGTCAGCAGGTCCTGTTCGGCGCCGTCCTTGCCGTCGCGGTAGCTCAGCACGCCGTCGCGCAGCAGCACCACGCCGCGCCCGGAGCGCAGCGCGCGGCCGCCGCCGGCCGGCGTTCCGCCCTTGGGCAGCAGCACCCGCGTCAGGGCCGGCACGTCCAGCCAGTCGATGTGCGAGCGCTGGTAGGTTTCCGGCGTATCGGCCACCACCAGCGTGCGCGGCGCCAGCAGGGCCTGCACCTCGCCGCGGATTTCCTCGGCGTAGGGGCAGAAGGGCTGGGCCACCGGCTGCGACACGGTATGCACGGCAGGATGTACTTCGCCGATGATGAGACGGTAGTCGCCCGCCTCGATGGCCGCCAGGTCGCGCGCGGCCAGCATGAAGTCGGGCGAATGGATGTGCTTGCCCAGCACGCGGAAGCCGGCCGCGCGCGGTTCGCGCTGGTGCAGGAAGCGCAGCAGCTGGCCGATTGCGGCCGGATCGAGCGGGACCTCGGCGTCATCCTGGAACGGGGCCACGGTCTGGCTCCAGCCCTGGCGCAAGATCTCCCTGACCTCGGCCAGTACCCGTTCACGGCAGTCGCGCTGGCCCAGGCCGGAGACGAAGCGCAGGAAGTCGACGCCGGCCTGCCGGTCCTGCGGCACCAGCTGCCAGTAATCGAGGTAGTGATCGTGCAGGCGCACGGCCACCGCGCCGACCAGCCAGTCGTACAGGCGCATCACCGGTTCCAGTTCGGCCTTCAGGCTGGCGGCCAGCTGGCCGCCCAGTTCCACCCGCAGATTGCGCGAGCAATCCTCGTACAGGGGGAAACGGCCGACATACATCTTCCCCTGGGCGCGCGCCAGGTCCACGCCGGCGTCGGCCAGCAGCACGCGGATCGCATCGAGCGCGGCGGCGCGGGCATCCAGGCCGCCTTCGGCGAAGGCCAGGCGCTGGGCTTCCAGCGCGGCGAGCAGTTCCAGCCAGGGCCGGCGCGCGGCGCCAGCGACGGCCAGCGCATCGAGTTCGCGCCGCAACTGCCCCAGCGGCTGGGCGCTGCCGGGCGCGACGTCGAAGCCGGCCACCAGCACGGTCTTGGCCAGTAAAAAGTCCAGCAATGCTTCCATCGTCTTCCGGTCGAAACCCTGGTCGCGCAGGCGCGCCAGCAAGTCCGCGCGCGCCAGCCGCTCCTGTGGTGCGGCGGCCAGGGTGTCGAACATCGCCAGGCCCAGCGGATCGAGCCTGCGCGTCTTGCCGGCGGGGTAGTGGAGCACGCCCTGCTCGACGTGGCAGCCGGCGCTGAGCGTAATGGGCATGCCGGCGCTCAGGGCCGGATCGGCCGCCATTGCCTGCGCCAGGCGCAGCACGACCCAGTGTTCGAAGAAGGTCTTGCGCTGGGCCAGCCAGGACGGCCCGCCCAGCTCCACGCTGATCGCGGGACGCTCGGCGGCGCCGAATCTGCCCCAGGCGATGGGGCCGAAGAAACTGGAGGTATCGTTTTTCGAACACAGGCGTTGCGCATAGTTCCAGCCCAGGCGCAGGCGCTGGCGGGTGCGGCTGTCGATCTGATCGGCGCCGCGTTCGAGCAGCGCGTCTATCCTTTCGAGCGCGTCGGGATTCGACAGGAACAGCGCTTCGCGCGCCTCGGGCGTGGCCAGGAAGTCCAGCAACTGGCGGCGGCCCTGGCGCGTCTCTTGCTGGAACATCTCATCGAGACCATGCTTGCATTGCGCCGCCTGTTGCATGGCCTGGGCGCGCGCATCGAGCAGCGTGGCGCCGGCGGCGCGCAGCGGCTCGGCCAGCTCGCTGGCCTTGAGCGGGGCGCCCTCGCGGAACTTGCGTTCCAGCTTGGGCAGCGACTCGGGCGCCTGCGCGCGCGCCGCGGCGATCAGCGCCGTTTCGGCGGCCGCGCTTGCCGCCAGCTGGCTTTCGTAATGGCGCAGCGGCTCCGATCGCACCAGCACGCCGAGATGGTCGAGCCGCTCGAACGGAAAGCCGGCCGAACGCATCCAGAAATAGGAAGACCAAGTCATGCCTTAGCCCTCCCAGCCGGCGTGGACGGCACGGTAGCCGGTCAGCGCCTTCAGGCAAGCCTGATCCTGGCCGGTCTGTTCGGCATGGCCCAGCGCGGCCAGCGCGCCGGGCAGGGCCGCGAGCTTAATGGGATGCTGCAGCGCCTGATAGATTTCCAGCGCGCGCGGCGGCAGCAGGGCGAACTTGAGCGCCTGCGCCGGGTCGGGCAGATAGACCAGATAATGTTCGACGCCGGCCGCCAGATCGCCCTTGCCCAGTTGTTTCTTGTCGCGCATCCAGGCCGACAGGCGCGCCTCGCTACGGTAGCAGGCCGCCCAGGGCGTGCGCGCCAGGATGGCCGGCGCCGGCGCGGTGGCGGCGCCGCCGTCGGCCAGGCTGAGCAGCAGTTCCACGCCCGTGCGTTCCAGGCCGATCAGGTCGCGCAAGCCCTCGGGCGCCGCAGTCGCCGGGTGTTCGGACAGGAAGCGCAGCGCGTCCCGGCAATAGCCGTAGACCCGGGGACCATAATCCTTCCAGCCATGCTGGTCGAGGAATTGCTCGCCCAGTTCGCGCAGCTCCAGTCCCTTGGCCAGCAGGGCGCGCAAGACCATGGGCGCCCCCGTTTCCAGCGCGTTCAGGAAGGAATTGGCCAGCCGGTAGCGGTAATTGACCACGAACCATTGGGCTTGCTCGGCCTGCGCGCCATAGGCCAGCGCCGCCGCGCGCGCCTCGCCGTCCAGGCCGAAGCGTTCCAGCCCGGCGCCGTCCGCCGCGGGCGCCTTGAAGACGGCCTGCTGCAAGGCCGGCTCGCGCATGATGCGGCGCCAGGTGTGCCAGACGATTTCCGGATTCATGCGGCCTCCCGCGCCGGCGCGAGGGCGCCGTAGTGGCGCCGCCAGATGGCCCTGGCCTGTTCGAGATCGCGCCGTATCATGTCGCCGTCGCCGCCGCCGCCCAGCACGCGGGTGTCGGGATGGTGGGCCTGGCCCTGGTATTCCAGCGTGATGGCCGAGGGCTGGGTGCGCGACAGCAGTTCCTCGTACAGCTCCCACACCTGGGGCGGGATCGGCGAGTCGTGCCAGTCGTGGTACACGCCGGCGTGCCAGCTGCCGCCGGCCAGGTGCACCGCCAGCACGCGGTCGAGCGGAATGGTGTCCATATAGTTTTTCAGGTCGAAGCCGGGCAGGTTGAGCGAGTTGGTGTAAATATTGTGCAGGTCCAGGTGCAGCCAGGTGCCGGCCCGCTCGACCAGCCTGGCCATGAATTCGGCCTCGCGCATTTCGGCGCCCGGGCAGGGCAGGTAGTAGGCCGCGTTCTCATGGGCCAGCGGCATGCTGTAGATGGCTTGCAGGCGCGCCGCGCGCGCGGCGCAGCGTTCCACTTCGGCGTGCGAGAATTGCAGCGGGCTGCTCCAGATGTCGAGCCAGGATTCGTCGCCATAGAAGCAGTGGTCGGCCACCCAGGGACTGTCTATCATCTGCGCCAGCGCCACATGGCGGCGCACGGCGGCGCTGTCTTCCAGCGGCGAGAAGCCGAATTCGCAGCCGTAGTTCGAGTGCGCCAGCAGCGGGCATTTCTCGCGCAGGCGCTCCAGCATTTTTTTCGAGGCCGGCTTGATGATGTGCGGGCCGTCCAGCGGCGCCATGACGTTGTCGAGCAAGACCTCGAAAAAATCCACCTCCAGCTCTTCGAAGGGGAACCAGTCGAGGATCTCCGGGTTGTATTGAATCCCGACCCCGAGCGGCGCCGGTTTGCGGAACGCTGCCGCTGGCATGTTAGTCATGGTGGCCTCAGGCGAACACTTTGCTTTCGATGACTTCGATATCGTCCAGGTCGAACTCCTCGAAGCCGGCCGGCTCGGCCGGCTCGGCCGTTTTGGCCACGGCTGGTTGCTCCTTGGGCTGCTTGGCATGATCGCCAGCGTTTGCGTTGGCGCTGGTATCGGCGCTGGTCGTTGTATTCTGGTGTAGATCCTGGTTCATGGCACGCTCCTAAAAGATGAATGAAGAAAAAAATACGCCGGCTTCAGGCCGGGTGCAGCAAAGGCCCGATCCAGCGCCATAGCGCCTGCAGATGGGCGATTTTCGACAGCAGCGACAGCAGCAGCATCCAGGCCAGCGCCCAGCCCAGCGACGTGGCCAGCACGGTGCCCCAGTACAGTGCGGCGCGGCGCGGCGCGATCTGCTCGGTGTGGGAGCGGCCGCGCAGGCTTTCCCTGACATACTGGAAGGCGCGCTGGCGCAGCCGCGGCACGCCGAGATATTCGGTCAGCGCCAGATAGGTGTCGCCGTTAAAGATCGGCAGCAGCGTCGGGATCAGCGACAGCGAGGAACTGATGGCCATCACCATGCTCAAGGTATGCCAGGCGCCGCCGGGCGCCGTCAGCGACCAGATGGCCACGCCGGCCGCCGCGAACAGCAGGCTGGCGTAGGGTCCCATGACGATGGTGAGCATGCGTTCTCGCCGCCCCAGCGCCATCCAGTCGCCTTGCAGCGGACGCGCCCAGCCGGTGGCCATCAGCAGATAAATCGCGATGCCGAAATCGGTGACGCGTACCTTGTACAGGCGGCAGGACAGCGCATGTCCCAGCTCGTGCACGGCGATCGAGGCCACCACCACCGGGTAGTGCCACAGCAGCCAGCCCAGGCCGTCGCCATAGAGGGCGCCGGCCTCGGTGCTGAACTGGCCGAAGCGCAGCACCACCAGGCCCAGCGCCGCCAGGATCGCAGCCAGGCCGGCCAGCACAAAGGTGCGCGAGCACAGCCAGCCATAGCGGGCATAGATCCAGTCGAGCAGTGCCTCGGGCTGCATGCGCAGCAGCGGCAGCATCAGCATCGCCTTCAGCGGGCCATAGCTGATGCCGGTGGCGGGGTCGCGCAGCCGCGCCGGCTGGGCCTGGCCCGGCAGCGACAGCAGGCGCAGCGCCAGCAGCCGCTTTTCAAACGCGGCCAGGGTATCGGCGGATGCGTGATAACCCTGGTGGCTGGCCAGGTGGATGGCGATGTCTTCCACGCTGCGCCGGCCGTCGAACAGCCTGGCCACACCCAGTTCCTTCGCGCCCAGGCTGTAGGAGATATCGCTGACCGGGTCGTACACCGTATGGTGCCGCTCCGCGCTGCCTTCGCGCGGCGGGTAGATGCGCAGGTCGCTGCGCAAGCACAGGCGCGCTTCCAGTGCCACTGCGGCTGCGCCGCTGTCTGCTTGCGTCCGTGACGCCGCCGCATCGCTGCTCACAGGGCGCCCCGCAGTGGCCGCAGGCGCTCGGCCAGCGCGGCCAGCGTTTCGCGCCGGCCGCCGTCGATCTGCCGCTGCAGCGCGGCCGCATCGAGCGCGGCGCCGGCGCGGCCCAGCACATGGACGGCGCCCGGCCGGGTCGGGCCGCACAGCGCCGCTTCGGTCGACAGGATGGGCGTCCAGCCATGCTTGAGCATCAGCAGTTCGATCGTGTGCAGGCTCAGGTAGCGCCTGTGGTTATGGCTGAAATGGCCCTTGATCAGGCCGTAGTTCAGGGCGCGTCCTTCGATGAACAGCAGGCCGTCCGGCGCGCAAGCCTTGCGGCACAGGGCCAGCACGCGGTTGACGTCGAACACATGCTCGAGCGAACCGGTGATGACGATCAGGTCGAAGCCGGCCTCCGGCAAGTCCATCGCCTCGGCCGGCATCGCTTCGATGCGCAGGCCCAGGCGGCGCTTGCCGAATTCGACGTAGGTCGAATCCGGATCGGTCCCCAGCACTTCCCAGCCGCGCTTGGCGAAGGGCACCATCAGGCCGCCGGCCGAGCAGCCCACGTCGAGCAGGCGGCCCTGCTTGGGCAGCTGCGCCGCCAGGCTGCGGTACAGATGCTCGCCGCGGCGCACCTGGTCGAGCAGGAAATCCTGCTCCGGCGCGCTGTCGCCGAACAGCATCAGGCGGTAATACTTGTCGTAATAGCGTTCGTAGAATTCCTGGTTGAAGCGGGGATTCTGGTAGAGATAGCCGCAGTTGGCGCAGCCGACCACGGGCAGGCGGCCGAAGCGCGCATTGCCCACCTCGACCGTGTCGACCAGCACGGCGTGCTCGGCCCCGCCGCACACTTCGCAAGGCAGGGTGGCGGCGCTGACCCGGTCGACGATGCCGACGCCGCGCAGATAATCCAGCAGATAGGGTTCCATGGTCGCTCTTTACTTAATTAACTTAATTTACTTAATACAGAAGAAGCCTTCGAAACAGACATGCTTGAAGATCGTCATGATGTCGCTGAAGCCGGCGCGTTTGAGCATGTCGACATTGCCGGCGCTGGAGAAGGGTTCGAGCACGCCCTTGAGGCTCTTGGCCTTGCCGATGATTTCCTGCGCGTCGTAGCCCTTCGATAGTTTGTAGTCGACATACAGGCTGCTGGCCATGTCCTGGAAGCGCGCGTCCGGCGCCCGCACTTTTTCAAACAGCATGAAGGCGCCGCCCCAGTTCAGCGAGGCGTAGATGCGGTCGAACAGCTCCTGGCGCACGCGCGGATGCACGAACTGCACGGTGTAATAGGCCACCATGAAGTCGCTTTTCTCGTAGGGGTAGCTGAGGATGTCGTCGGCCAGGTAGTGCACATTGCGCGTCGGCGGGCTGGTCTCGGCCACATATTTTTCGGCCTGGGCGATCATATTGGGCTCGATATCGATGCCGACCCAGCGCACCGATTCCGGATGGCGCCGCGCCAGGCGCCGCGTCAGCGCGCCGGTGGAGCAGCCCAGTTCGTAGCAGACCGAGTCGCTCTTGACGAAGAAATCGCTGGTGGCCAGCACGATTTCATGGCCTTCGGCGTAGTAAGGCACGGACTTGGAGACATGGTCCTCGAAGTGTTTGGGGGTGTCGCCGCCGAAGCTCCAGGCCGCGTTGTCGGACTGGATGCCGTCACCGACGGCAAAGCGTGGCGAGATGGTCTTTTCCAGGATATGTTCAGTCATCGTTGTCTCCATCGAGTAAATCACACAGAAAAAAAATCGGCGGCGGTCGCGCTCACGCCCTGCGCTGGTGGACGGCCGTTGCGTGGTCCAGCGCGCGCGCCAGTTGCGCAATGCCTTCGTCGATGCGCGCTGGCGTGACCGTGACGAAGGACAGGCGCGCGCTGCGCTGGTCGGCCGGTCCGGCATAGAAGGGCGCGCCATGGACGAAAGCCACGCGCGGGCCGCTGTCCGGCGCCAGCGTGGCGCGCAGCAGCTGCGCGCTGTCGACGCCTTCGGGCAGGCGCAGCCAGATGAACATGCCGCCCTCCGGTTCGTTCCAGCGCACCGAGGCCGGCATATTGTCGGCCAGCGCGGCCAGCATGGCGGCGCACTGGCGCGCATACAGGGCGCGGATGGTAGCGATGTGGCCGTCCAGGAAGCCGCTCTTGATCGCCTCGAAGGCGACGCGCTGGTTGAAGCCCGGCGTGTGCAGGTCGGAGGCCTGCTTGGCCTGCACCAGCTTGTCCATGATGGCGGCCGGCGCGATCACATAGCCCAGCCGCAAACCCGGCGCCATGATCTTGGAGAAGGAACCCATGTGTATCACGCCGTCCGGATGCATGGACAGCAGGCTGGGCAGCTGCTCGCCGGAATAACTCAGTTCGCCATACGGGTCGTCTTCGATGATGGGCACGCCGGCCGCGCGCATGGTCTCGATCAGCGCCAGGCGGCGCGCCAGCGGCATGCGCCGGCCGGTGGGATTCTGGAAGTTCGGCATCGCATAGACGAAGCGTGCGCCGGCCGTCATCTGCGCCGTCATCAGCTCGGGCACCATGCCGGCGTCGTCGCAGGGCAGCTCGACGAAGCGCGGCTCGAACATGGCGAAGGCCTGCAGCGCGCCCAGATAGGTGGGCGACTCGACCAGCACGGCACTGTCCGGGTCGATGAAGATCTTGCCGATCAGGTCCAGCGCCTGCTGCGAACCGGTGGTGATCAGCACCCGTTCGACGGGCACGCCGTGGCGCGCGCCCACCCATTCGCGCAGCGGCGCGTAGCCCTCGGTGGGCGCATACTGGAAGGCCGCGCGCGGGTCGTCGGCGAACACCCGCTCGCAGGCCGCGTGCATGACCTCGATCGGAAAGGTCTGCGGCGCCGGCAGGCCGCCGGCGAAGGAGATGATGGACGGGTCGGCCGTGATCTTGAGCAGCTCGCGGATGGCCGAGGAACTCATCTTGCCGGCGCGTTGGGATAGGGTGAAATGCATACGGACTCCTGGTGTGCTAGCAGAGCGCGGCTGCGTTCTGCATTTCCGGCACGCGCAGGCCCAGCGATTCCAGGCGCGGCAGGATTTTGGTGATGAAGCGCTGGCGCAGTTCGCCATTGGTGGTGGTGCGCAGCCCCCATTTGACGTAGGCCAGCGAGCGTTTCGATTGCGCGTGGCCGAACAGGGCCAGAAGATGCGGCCACAGGCGGTCCAGCGCGATCTGCGCCTCGGCCCGGCCGTCCTCGCTGGCGCAGGCGTGCTTGATGATGCGGTAGCCATGCGCCACGTGCACGTGTTCATCCTTGATGATCTGCTTGACGAAGATGTCGGCGAAGGGCTGGTAGCTCGAATGCTGGAATTCCAGCAGGTGCTCCAGCACCACGGCCTCGCCGATGAAGGAGAACAGGCCGCGCTCCATCCAGGTCTTGACGCCGCGCACCAGCTCATTGGCGTAGTGCGGACGCTCGAGGAAGTGCTGTTCCAGCATATGCTCGGTGCTGATGCCGATGCCGTCGAGTACCTCGGCGCTGAGCACATAGTGCTGCACCTCTTCGGCCGCGCGTTCGCAGCAGATCAGTTTTTCGTAGGCGTTCGGCGCCAGGTTGTAGAACACCTGGGTGTAGTCGTCCGCCCCGGTCAGTTCACCTTCGGTATGCACCAGCATCAGGCGGGTGGCCAGCTCGCGGTATTCCTCCGGCATATTGCGGAAGTCCTCGGGCGTCTTGACGGCATGCTTGCCCAGCAAGGCGATAGGGCGGATTGGGTCGGTGTCCACGGCTTTCATCTTCATCTCGGTTCCGGTCAGGTTGAAAAATTGCGAAGGCGTTTTTACTCAGGGGCGTGCCGGCTCAGGCACGCGCTCAGGCGCACTCCAGCGGCGGCAGCAGGCCGGCCGGTGCCAGCCAGTTGGCGTCCTGCGCGCTGGCCGCGCTGCCGTTGCGCAGGCTGGCCACGGCGACCACGCCGCTGGCGCTGGCGCTGCTGCGGCCGCCGGCATCGAGCAGATGGGCTTCCAGGAAGACCATGCCGGGCGCTTTGCGCACCGCATAGCATTCCAGCACCGGCTCGGCCATCCGCACCGGCTTCATGAACTGGATCGACAGCTGCACGGTGCCGCAGGTGCGGCCCTTGAAATGCAGGATGCCGGCCACCGACATCGCGCAATCCATCATGCCGGCGATGATGGCCCCGTTCAGGGCCGCCGTTCCCAGCCCGCCCTGGTGCGCGGGGCCGCGCCGGGTCAGGCGCAGGCGCACCGCGTGTTCGTCGCTCAGGTCGAGTTCCACGCCCAGGTGCTCCAGGATGGCCATCGCGCCCAGGCGGCGTTGCCAGTCCGGCCGCTCGGCCGCCTTGACGGGCAGGCGCAGCGCGTGCAGGCGTGGCGGGCGCGCAGCGGGACTGTCGTCCTGCATCGCGGCGGCCGCGGCGATATCGTCCATGGCGTTTGCCTTGTCCGGGGTGCTCATGCGCATTCGGCCAGCTCTTCGCGTGGCGGGGTGTCGAGCGCCGGCGCCGCGCCGCGATGGAAGGGCGACCAGATGAACTGGCGCCAGTAGCTCTCGGCCACTTCGACCCAGGTGCGCAGGGTGTCGACGCTGTCGAGCGACTTGACCAGGCTTACCAGCAGCCAGCTGTAAACCGCCTGGCTGTCGCGGCAGTCGCTGCAGTGGCCGGAGGTGCAGCACAGTTCCACCGTCTTCAGGTCTGCCTTGTAGGTGTTGAACAGGGGGATGGTGGGATGGCCGTTGAGCAGGCGCTCGCTGTTGCCGGCGAAGTCCTGGCTGACGCTGGGGCAGGTGTCGTAGCCGAAGCTGCCGCACCAGGCCTTGCCGGTCACCATGGCCTCGATGTGGGCCGGATGGTTCAACACGGTGTCCGGATAGGCCAGTCTGACCCGCAGCATCTCGGCCAGCAGGCGGCGTTCGTTTTCCATCCGCAGCGGATGGCCGGTGTTGTACTTGCTGTAGAAATTGAAGGTGACCAGGTTGCCATTGTCGCGGATGCGCCGTACGGTGGGCTCGATATGGGCCAGGCCATCCTCGGTGACGGCGTAGACGAAGGTGGCGCGCGGGTCGTTGCGGTAATTGCCCAGTGCCGTTTCGAACAGGCCGGTAAATGTCGCGCCGCCTGGTTTGATCGCGCGCAGTTCATCGTCCAGCGGGCCGCCGCCGAACAGCGAGATGAACACGCAGACATTCTGGAACGGCGCCGTGTTGGGGAAGGGTTCGAGGCCGTTGGTGGAAATGCTGACGAAGCGCATGGCATCGACGAAGGCGGCGATGCGGTCGGCAAACAGGGTGGGCTCGCCGCCGATCAGCAGCGGTGCGTTGATGCGCTGGCGTTTCTGTTCGCCGACGAAGGCGCGCCAGTCGTCTATGGACTTGGCTTCCTTGGCCACCTTGTCGTGACCGAACTCGAAGAACCAGCAGCCCTTGCAGCGAATGTTGCAGGCATTGGTCAAATGGTATTCCGAGGCCCTGACCCTGGCGGAAAATCCCCGCACCGCCTGAAACCGGCTTTCCAGTTCGGGGTCCGCCGCCAACAGGGCGGGCAGGCGCTCTGCGATCAGGTGTTTGCGTTGCTGGTGCAAATTCTTGAGGTCCGCCACGGTCTATCTTTCATAAAATTACGACAGATTGAGTTCAGGATGGCTGGGCGAGGAGGGCGTGGAGAGTCGGCGCCGGGGGCGCCGGGGCGTGGCTGGCCGTCCGCTGCAGTTGTTGTCAACAGTAGCAGATGGCTTTATTGGCAACCTAAGGCAATTTTGTGCTGCCTGTGTTTTCTTGCGGTGAAATTTGCTGGAGGGGGAGGGACGCGCAATTTTCTGCGGTGCAAAACAAAAAAGCCGCAGACTCGTGAAAGTCTGCGGCTTTTTCTTACTTATCCGGTAGTGGTGCCCACGGAGGGACTCGAACCCCCACACCTTGCGGCACATGGACCTGAACCATGCGCGTCTACCAATTCCGCCACGTGGGCACTGCGGGTTACAGAAACTGCCTGCAACGTTGCAACGGGGCGTATCTTACTGGGTGGCACGTCCCTGGTCAATGGTGAAAACAGAAATTTTGCCACTTTTCGCGCTCGCGGCGGTTTGCCTGCGGAGTTGGGGAACGACAATGAAAAAAGCCGCAGACTCGTGAAAGTCTGCGGCTTTTTTGCGTATTCGGTAGAGTGGTGCCCACGGAGGGACTCGAACCCCCACACCTTGCGGCACATGGACCTGAACCATGCGCGTCTACCAATTCCGCCACGTGGGCACTGAACTGCTTACTACATGCTGCTTGCTGCTGAACAACTTCTGCTATTATAGCGATCAGGAGAGTTTTGCGCCAGATGAACTTTCATTCCTTACTGCACATCAACCCTGACTTGCTATTCCCGCTTTGCCGCTGTTTTTCAACGTTGTCGCTGCGAGAGACCAGAATTATAGAGTAATCTTGAGTGATGTCAAAGCCGTTTTGCGAAAAATTTTCAAAACGCCGCGCGCAGGCCCTACCGGTTAGGTAAAGAGTGCCGATACCAAGTACACTACGTCCTATCACCATGTCAATATATGCACGGTGGCAGTTTTCAAGCCGGACTTCGGTGATCACTGTTAAAAAATAACTATAGAAATACTTTTGAGCCAAAATACCCACACCATTCCCAGCCGGGAGGAAATTCTCGGCATCTTCCGCAGTGCCAAGGCGCCGCTCGATCTGCGCGCACTCGCGAAATCCCTCAAAGTAGGCACTGAGGCGCAGGTCGTCCTGGGCCGCCGCCTGAACGCGATGGAACGCGACGGCCAGCTCAAGTCTGACGATACCGGCCACTTCGCGCTGGCCGACCAGACCGGCTTCGTGGCCGGCCGCGTCAGCAGCCACCGCGACGGCTTCGGCTTCGTGATTCCGGATGAGCCAGGCGTCGACCTGTTCCTGCCCGAGAAGGAAATGCAGAAAGTGCTGCATGGCGACCGCGTGCTGGCCAAGGTCATCGGCGTGGATCGCCGCGGCCGTCCGGAAGGCACCATCGTCGAAGTGGTGCAGCGTGCTAACACCCACATCATCGGCCGCCTGTTGAACGAAAACGGCGTCTGGGTGGTCGCGCCCGAAGATAAACGCATCGGCCAGGACATCCTGGTCGACGGTCCGGTCGGCAAAGCCAAATCGGGCCAGATCGTCAGCGTTGAGCTGACCGAGCAACCGATGCGCTTCAAGCAGCCGGTCGGCAAGATCGTTGAAATCCTCGGTTCGCTCGACGATCCGGGCATGGAAATCGAAATCGCCGTGCGCAAGTTCGGCGTGCCGCATATCTTCTCGGCCGCCGCGCTGAAGCAGGCCGCCAAGCTGCCGGATCATGTCCGCGACGCCGACCTGGAAGACCGGGTCGACCTGCGCGACGTGCCGATGGTGACCATCGACGGCGAAGACGCGCGCGACTTCGACGATGCGGTCTACTGCGAGCCGGTCAAGATCGGCCGTACCAATGCCTACCGCCTGATTGTGGCGATCGCCGACGTCAGCCATTACGTCAAGCCGAACGATGCGCTGGACGTGGACGCGCTGGAGCGCTCCACCTCGGTGTACTTCCCGCGCCGCGTGATTCCTATGCTGCCGGAGAAGCTGTCGAACGGCCTGTGCTCGCTGAATCCGGCGGTCGACCGCCTGACCCTGGTGTGCGACGCCGTCGTCACCGCCAAGGGCGAGATCAAGGCTTACCAGTTCTATCCGGCCGTGATCCACTCGGCCGCGCGCCTGACCTATACCGAAGTGGCCGACATCCTGGGTAACACCAAGGGTCCGGAGGCGGCGCGCCGTCCCGCCATCGTGCCGCACCTGCTGAATCTGTACGATGTTTACCAGGCGCTGCTGAAGGCGCGCACGGAACGCGGCGCGATCGACTTCGAGACCACCGAGACCTATATCGTCTGCAACCCCTCGGGCAAGATCGAGAAGATCATCCCGCGCACCCGCAACGATGCGCACAAGGTGATCGAGGAATGCATGCTGACGGCCAACGTGTGCGCGGCCGATCTGCTGATCCGCCACAAGCACCCGGGCACCTACCGCATTCACGCCAGCCCGACCAAGGAAAAGCTCACGCAAGTGCGCACCTTCCTGAAACAGGTGGGCCTGGGCCTGAACGGCGGCGACAAGCCGACCGCCGGCGACTACGCCGAGTTGATGAAAAAGGTCAAGGAGCGTCCGGACGCTTCGCTGCTGCAAACGATGCTGCTGCGTTCGATGCAGCAGGCCGTCTACAGCCCGGACAATATTGGCCACTTCGGCCTGGCGTATGAGGCCTATGCCCACTTCACCAGCCCGATCCGCCGCTATCCCGATCTGCTGACCCACCGCGCCATCAAGGCTATCTTGCTGGGCAAGAAATACGAGCCCAAGCTGGGTACGCAGAACGTGTTGAACACCAATGTGTCGAACGCGACCCGTAAGCAGCAGGCCAAGGACAAGCTCGAAGGCAAAGAGAAAAAAGCCGCCGACCTGACCATCTGGGATGCGCTGGGCGTGCACTGCTCGGCCAACGAACGCCGCGCCGACGAAGCCTCGCGCGATGTCGAAGCCTGGCTGAAGTGCTACTTCATGCAGGACAAGCTGGGCGAGGAGTTCACCGGCATCATCACCGGCGTGACCACCTTCGGCGTGTTCGTGCAGCTCGATACCCTGTTCGTCGAAGGCCTGGTGCATATCACCGACCTGGGCGCCGATTACTTCCAGTACGATGAAGCGCGCCATGAACTGCGCGGCGAACGTACCGGCAAGCGTTTCCAGCTGACCGACCGTGTGACGGTGCAGGTGGTGCGCGTGGATCTGGAAACGCGCAAGATCGACCTGCGTCTGGGCGGCGATATGGCCGTCGAGCCGAAAGGTCCGCGCGGCAAAGGCGGCGCGGCCGTGGACGAGCCGGTGCTGGGCGGCAGCCGCCGCGAAGGTCCGGGCAAGGCCAATGTGAAGCCGGCGCCGAAGACCGATTCGCGCTACGACGCGCTGGCCAAGCCATCGAAAGCCCGGGCGGGAGCCAGGGCTGGTGGCAAGGCCGATGCCAAGCCGGCCGCGAAAGCGGCAAGCAAACCAGCGGCCAGCAAGCCGGCGGCCAAGGCGGGAGCCAAGCCGCCGCGTAAGAATAATGCCGTGGCGAGTGCCCCGGTAGCACCCCGGGCAGCGAAGCCTGCCCCAAAAAGTAAGAAGAAGCGATAAATGAAGAATAAAATGATTTTTGGTTTCCATGCGGTGACCTCGCGTTTGCGTCATGAGGCCTCATCGGTGGAAGAGATTTTCATCGACGTTGGCCGTACCGACCGCCGCATGCAGGATATGGTCGCCGCCGCCAAGGCCGCTGGTGTGCGCGTGATGCCGGTGGATTCGGCCCGCCTGGACAAGATCGTCGGCACGCGTCGCCATCAGGGCGTGATCGCCTTTGCCTCGCAGCTGTCGCTGGCCCGCAATCTGGATGAACTGCTCGACGCCATCGACGGCCCGCCGCTGCTGCTGGTGCTGGACGGCATCACCGATCCGCACAATCTGGGCGCCTGCCTGCGCGTGGCCGACGGTGTCGGCGCGCACGCCGTGATCGTACCGAAGGACCGTGCCGTTGGCCTGAACGCCACCGCCGCCAAAGTGGCGTCCGGCGCCGCCGAAACCGTCCCTTACATCACCGTGACCAATCTGGCGCGCACCCTGCGCGACCTGAAAGACCGCGACATCTGGCTGATCGGTACCTCGGACGATGGCGACAAGGGCCTGTACGAAGCCGACTTCACCGGCCCGACCGCACTGGTCATGGGTTCGGAAGGCGAGGGCATGCGCCGCCTGACCCGCGAGACCTGCGATATGCTGGTCAGCATCCCAATGTTCGGCTCGGTGGAAAGCCTGAACGTGTCGGTCGCTTCCGGCGTCTGTCTGTACGAAGCGCGCCGCCAGCGTATGGCCAAAGAAGGCTGATACGCCAGTCCGGCCCGCATACCCTCACGCGCCTGAGTCATTTCAGGTGCGTCGGAGTTGCCGGGCCGGCTTCCATGTTTTTGGGTTGCGGCGCTCGCCGCCATCACCCGCCATCTCCAAGCCAGCCATGTTCCACCATCTGCGTCAAGACATCAACAGCATCATCGAACGCGACCCCGCCGCGCGCAACGCATGGGAAGTGCTGACCTGCTATCCCGGCCTGCAAGCGATCGTCATGCATCGCTGGGCACACTGGTGCTGGGGCCACGGCCTGAAGTGGCCGGGGCGCTTCATCTCCTACCTGGCGCGCATCATCACCGGCATTGAAATCCATCCCGGTGCCACCATCGGCCGGCGCGTGTTCATCGATCACGGCTTCGGCGTGGTGGTGGGCGAGACCGCCGAGATTGGCGACGACTGCACCATCTATCAGGGCGTCACTTTGGGCGGCACGTCGCTGCACACCGGTACCAAGCGCCATCCCACCCTGGCGCGCGGCGTCATCGTCGGCGCCGGCGCCAAGGTGCTGGGCGGCTTTACCGTGGGCGAGTACGCCAAGGTGGGCTCGAATGCGGTGCTGCTGAAACCTGTGCCGCCGGGCGCCACCGCCGTCGGCAACCCGGCCCATATCATTCAAAAAGAGCTCGCGCCGGTCAACGCCAGCCCGACCCACCAGCTGTTTTCCGCCTATGGCGTCACGCCGAACGGCGACGATCCGCTGTCCAAGGCCCTGCATGGCCTGATCAATCACGCCGTCATGCAGGAGCAGCAGATCGAACGCATCATCACGGTAATGAAGGCCGCTGGCCTGAGCTGCCCGAGCATGGCGGAATGTGATAAATTGGATCCCGCCCAACTGAACAAGCTAGTCGATTAAGGATCTGCGATGACTATCGAAACTTCGCCCGAAGGGGCAGCAGTACTTGATCCGTTTGAAATCCGCGTGCTGGCCGTACTGGCCGAAAAAGAAGCGCTCACGCCGGACAACTACCCACTGTCGCTGAACGCCATCACCAATGGCTGCAACCAGCTGTCGAGCCGTGACCCGGTGATGTCGCTGTCCGAGGAGACGGTATCCGAGGTGCTGCAGCGGCTGATGCAGCGCAAGTTCGTCAACGGCATCACGCAGGCAGGCGCGCGCGTGACCAAGTACGAACACCGCATGCGCATCAAGTGGTCGCTGGAGCAGGACAAGCTGGCCATCCTCACCATCCTGATGCTGCGCGGTTTGCAGACGGCTGGCGAAATCCGCACCCGCACCGGGCGCCTGCACGAATTCAAGACCGTGGGCGATGTGGAGCTGGGCCTGCAATTCCTGATCGATAAATATCCGCCGCTGGCGGCCCGCCTGGCGCTGGCGCCAGGCACCAAGGAACCGCGCTACGGCCAGTTGCTGGGCGGTGAGGAAGCGCTGGCGCGCGAGGAGACCGCCGCCGGTTATGCCGGCTCCGTGTCCGCGCCCGCGCAGGGCGGGCGGGTGGCGCAGCTGGAGCAGGAAGTGCAGCTGCTGCGCCGCGACGTCGACGAACTGCGCGAGCAGTTGCAGGCTTTCCGCCAGCAGTTCGAATAAGTTTAAATGATCGCGGCAGGGTACCTCGCCGCGATCACTGACACCCAATTGCTTGCATAGCCAGGTTGAACGGGGATGGTCCCTTAACCTTAAGTTCTGTCTTGTTTTGATTTGCGCCGGGCGACCGCGCCCAACAGCAGCAGGCCACCGGAGAGCATTCCATAGGTGGCAGGTTCAGGTATGGCGGAGCCGTAGCGGTTGATGGATGCCGAGACGCCCATGTCTAGCTTCAGAGTGATGTCTTTGTCCGTCAGGTTGGTGTAGTCGAAGGCGATTATCTCGCTAAAGCTGATCGCATTCGGCGTGCCAAATGAGTGTCGATTCAAGAAGACTTCCCCCGCGTCGCCATAATTGATCCAAGGGACATTGATGATTGAGAGCTGAGCGTACGTGTCCGCGAAACCGGCCAGGCTATTGTTCGGTTGCTCGAATTCGTTCATGTAGCCCGTCGCCAGGCCTGAGAAAAAAATGGTGGAGTGAGCCGGAAGTACAAAAGTGCTGTAGATCGAAGCATTGGCGAAGGCGTAGCCGACGTTTTGCAATTGTCCTTTTTCCATATGGGCGCTGGTGCTCATATTGCCAGCCTGGTCCACGATTGTTGCGCTACCGTGTCCTTCCGATGTGGTCACCGTCGATGTAGCTGGAACGGAATTTGTGATGTATTTGTGGTCGGACACGTAACCATAGTAGTTGCTTGGCTCGCTAACGTTTGCTGACACGGACCAGAAGCTATTGCCAAGCTGTGGTGTCGTATGAGCACCATACTGATCCACGATAGACAGGGATAGATTGCTCAGGCTGGAGCCAGATTCAAATGCGCTTGCAGCGTGGCTGGTGACGGGCGTAAATGCCAAGGCGATGGAGAGCGCGCCCAAGATGGTAGTGAGGCGTGGAAGTTTCGTCATAGATACCTAAAAGGGAGCGTTGACAAGCCTGTAAATGGCTCTGCGGAGGATGGTGAATTAATTATTTATTCAATAATTATTATAGTGATGACAATAAAATATTGTCAACTATTTTTGGTCTTCACCTACGTCCGCAGCCGCGCGTAGTGCGAATAAGAGGATTGCGGCATGCTGCGTTAGCACGCCATCAACTCATCCAAGGCATGCAAGCTGGCCTGCTGGTCGATAGCACCAATATGCTCGGTCTTCGACATAATGATGCGGAAGTGGTCGACCATCGGATAGAACCAGCGATGGGTGGCGCTATTGATGTAAAAACCCAGCACCTTCTTGTTGTACACCGAGGCCAGATGGATCACGGCCGTGTCCGGTGAGATGACCAGCTCGCATCGCTGGATCAGCGCGGCCAGCTCCAGAATGCAGGAGGTGGCAAACGACACATGGACGTTCTCGCGCTGCACACTGCGCACGATCTGCTCCGCGCGGGTCTGATCGCCGGGCGGATAAATCACAATCACCGCATGCTCGCGATACTTGTCCGCCAGCGCCTGGCAGAATTCGATGACATCGTCGCTGGTGATGCTGCGGTTGGCCATGCTGCCCTGGTAGTTGAAGCAGATGATGCCCTTGTAGCGGCGGGACAGCCTGTCCAGGAAGCCGTGCGGCCCCGGCGCCAACTGCTCGACACCGAACAATTCGTAGCGCGGATTCACTTCCGGCAGTTTGAAATTCTTCAGCGCGGAAAAATAATTTTCCAGGATGTGCTTGTCGCGGTCGCAGTCGACCGTGCAATCGTACATGCCGAGCCGGCTGGTGCCCGTGCCGTATTTGTCGATGTTGAAACCGATCAGGTATTTGGCGCCGAGCAGCTTGAGCCGCGCCAGCCAGGCGAAGGTGATGTCGTTCGAGGTGCTGAAGATCACGTCATAGTGGCGCCGGCGAATACCGAGCACGACTTTCAAGGTGTCGATCCCGCTGCCCGCGTCCCACAGCAGGATGTTCGATACGTGCGGACAGGCGCGGATCACCGCCGCGTTGACGCTGCTGGCGGCGACGTCGATCTGCAAATGCGGGTAGGCATTCTTCAGTTCGCGCAATAGCGGGGTCGAGACGATCATGTCGCCGATGCGGTCATTGCGCAAGATAAGCATTTTGCTCATCTTGTTCGGATCAAATGCAATCTTTCTGGATTTTCCGAACAGCAGGTGTAGCAAATGTTTCTTGAGGGATTTCATGGAGGCTTAGCATAGCGGTTCCGTACCCGGGAAGGGCCACGAACAATACGCTATTGTAATGTAAGCTACAGACTTGATCTTAAAGTAATACTTAAGAGATGTTTCAAATGGTATCCTGCAGGCCTTCCAACGCATTCCACAGTAGCGACCATATTGAATAATCTAATCTTCGATCTCGGCGACAGTCTGAGCGTCCGTCCCATCGCGATGGCAGACGCCGCCGCGCTCGCCTCTCTGGTGCGGGACAATATTTCTCATCTCGAGGCTTTCCTTCCCGTGCTCGCGCAGCTGGCCTCGGAAGAACAGGCCGCGGCCCAGTTGAAACGGGGCGCGGATGCTTTTGCGGCGAACGTAACGCTGGAGTGGCACATCTTCGAACATGGCGTGCTCTGCGGTGCGGTGCGGGTGAAAGACATCGACCCGGGCAGTAAATCGGCTGCGCTCGGCTATTACCTGGGCCAGCAGTTCCAGGGCCGCGGCATTGCCACCTCGGCGGTACTGGCGGTCATCGATTACTGTTTTGCCGATCTGGAACTCAACCGTATCGAGTTGAAGTGCGCCGTCGGCAATACCCAGAGCGCGGCATTGGCAAAGCGTATCGGCTTTACGCTGGAGGGCGTGATGCGGCAAGCGGAATACCTGCACGGCGAGTTCGTCGACCATCAGCTGTTTTCCTTGCTGCGCCAGGAATTTTAGCGCGCCTCCGTTTCCCAATGACTATCCCTTATCGTGCCGGCATCTGCCGGGCCAGCATGGCCGATCTGCCCGCGCTTGACCGTATCGAGCAGGCCAGCTTCGACGGTGACTGTGTGAGCCGGCGCAGCTTTCGCCATTTTCTGACGCGCGGCCAGGCCCTGATACTGGTCGATCGCGCCCACGATGGCGCGCTGCGCGGCTATATCGCGCTGCTGTTCCGGGCCCGGACCAGTGTGGCGCGCGTGTATACGATTGCCACCGACGCGGCCTATCGCGGAATGGGCGTGGCGGCTGCGCTGGTGACGGCGGCCGAAGCGGAGGCGCTGGCGCGCGGCTGCACGCGCTTGCGCTTGGAGATTCGTCCCGACAATCAGGCATCGCAAGCCTTGTTCCATGCTTGCGGCTACCGGGTTTTCGGCAGCTATGCAGACTATTACGAAGACGGCGCGGATGCGCTGCGGCTGGAAAAGCCGCTGTTGACCTGACACGGTGCGGCATTGGCCAGCGATTGATGCTTAAGGGGACTCCGCGGCGCGGGGAGCCGAAAACCATTTTCGATGCACCCTGGCGTAGCTGCCATCCTGTTTCATCGCCTCGAACGCGGTTTTCCATTGTTTCACGGTGGCTGCGGGCACGTCTGGGGAAAAGGCCAGATTGCTTGACAGCGACTGTAGCGTCAGGACGGCGTGGACATCCTGCGGAGGAATGTGCTCATCGCGTATCACTGCATCGGCCTGGATGCGCTCCATCACCATGACCGGTGCCCGGTCGGCGATCAGCATTTTCATCATGCCGCTGGGACTGTTGACCAGGTAGAGATTCTGAAACCCGTTCGCGTTCAGGTAGGTATACGAGTATGACTCGCGTAGCACCAGGATATTGGGCAGTTTCCTGGCCTCCGCCAAAGTGCGCAGGGTGAGGTGGGAACCTTTTTTTGCATAAAAATTGGTGTCCGATATCAGCAGCGGACCTATCCACTGAAACAGTTTTTCGCGTTCTGGCGTGCGTTTGGGGCAGACCAGCAAAGTATTCGGTTCGGTTTGCGCCATCAGGTAAGCGCGGGCCCAGGGGAAGACTTCGATGGTGCTGGCATTGCCAAGACGGCGCTGTATGTCTTGTACCAAATCCACACAGAAACCGCCCACCTTCCCGTCTTTGACGAAGGCCAATGGCGGCACCTCGGTCGTCAGGATGCGCAACTCGCTTGAGCGCGCAGCGCCGGCCGCCATTATTATCAGCGCCAGCAGGTAAATGCGACGATAGATATTCATCTACCAAGAATAGCCGGTTTCGCGGCCTAAGCGGTAAATTAAAGTGAAAACTCAGGGAAGCGAATACGCTTCCTGCCGTGGCGAAAGCGGCGCGTTGACGGGGGCGGGGGAGCCGGTCTGCAGACGTTCCATCAACGCCAGGGCATTCGGGATGGCCGCGCCGCTGGCGGTATTGTCGAAGATGCACCAGGCATCCAGGCTGGCCAGTTCGCGGGCGCGCTGGTCGAGCACCGCGTCGCCATATGAGGAGTAATACACGCGCGGACTGCCGTGCAGGCGCAGATAGGCTTGCCGCGTGGTCGGATGATGCGGGCCGGGCTGGCCGGCCGGCGGGTCGGCGCGCACGCGGGTGATGCGCACGGCTTCCAGCAGGGCGTTGGCAGGCTGGTCGAACCACGAGGGATGGCGCGCCTCGCAGGCGATCATGCAGCCGAAGCGTGCGCGCGCCTGCTCGAAGAAGGTGGTGGCGATGGCGGCGTCGAAGGGCAGGCTGGGGGGCAGTTGCACCAGCACGCAACCCAGTTTGTGGCCCAGCGAACCAGCTTCGATGGCGAAGCGGTCGAGCTGCTGCTCGGCCTGATCGAGGCGGGCGTCGTGCGAGATGCTGCGCGGCAGCTTGACCGAGAACAGGAAATCGTCCGGCACGCTCTCGGCCCAGCGCACATAGGTTTGCGCGCGGTGCGGGCGGTAGAAGGAAGTGTTGATCTCCACCGCATTGAAAACGGAGCCATAGCGCTCGAGCTGGCTGCCGCCGCTGGCAAAGTGGGCGGCATCGCGGCCTGGTATGGCCCAGCCGGCGCAGCCGATACGTGTAACAGTCATCCCGTCTCCTGTGAAATTCGCATAAACTCTACGCCAATTTGCTGTTTGCTGTCGCAGCGTTGGCAGCGCGCCCCTCACTTTGGAAAAACGATGACCTTGAACTTGTCCCTGAACCTGTCTTATTCGGCGCTGCGTCGCGGTGCCGGCCTCGCTGTGCCGCTCATCGCCGCCGTCTTGCTCAGCTCCTGCGCCAGCATCATCGGTCCGCGCCAGATCGAAGTGCCGCTGGCAAAGCTGCAGCAGAATCTGGACAAGCGCTTCCCGCAGCACCACCGCGTGCTGGCCGTGTTCGAGCTGGAACTGAGCCACCCAGCGCTGACCATCCCCGGCAATAACGACCGCGTGGCGCTGGCCCTGGATACGAGCGTGACGCCGCTGCTGGCGCGCCAGTCGTGGAATGGCGTGATGGGCATCTCGGGCCGGCTGCAGATCGACCTGCAGCGCAACGCCGTGTTCCTGGCCGATGCGCGCATCGACCGCTTCGCCTTCGATGGTCTCGATGAGGGACGCCAGCGCCAGATTACCGGCGTGGGCAATCTGCTCAGCGACAAGATGCTCAAGGACGTGCCGGTATATAGCTTCAAGCCGGACGAGCTGCGTTACGCCGGTGTGCAATTCGTGCCAACCCGGATCGCCACCACGCCGACGGCGCTGGTGCTCACGCTGGAACCGGTGAAATAAACTGGCCGTGAAATAAGCCGGCCAAACGGGCCGGCCAGGGCGGCACGGTGCCGCGTCCCTTGCGCTACAATCGCCTCCATTCTTGTTGATCCGGAGGTGACATGATTTTTGGTATTGGTCTGCATGTGCTGGTGGCGCTGTTCTTCGCCGTGCACGCGATCCGCAGCGGCCAGCAGCTGTATTGGCTGCTGATCCTGTTCTCTTTCCCGCTGTTTGGCAGCGTGGTGTATTTCGTGGCGATCTATCTGCCCAATTCGCGCTTGCAGCATAGCGCGGGCAAGGTGGTCAACGCGGCGGCCAAGGCGCTCGACCCGGGCCGTGAGTTGCGTGAAGCGCGCGAGGCCTTCGATTACACACCGACGGCGCAAAATCAGATGCGGCTGGCCTCGGCCCAGATGGAGGCCGGCGCCACTGCCGATGCCGCCGCGACCTATGAGGCTTGCCTGCAGGGCGCGTTCGCCTCGGACCTGGAGATCCGCTACGGCGCCGCGCGCGCCACGCTCGCTTGCGGCCGCGCTGCGGACACGATTGCGCATCTGGACCGGATCCGCCGCAGCGATGTGAACTTCCGCGCCGAGCAGGTTTCGCTGCTGCTGGCGCAGGCGCTGGCGGCAGCTGGACGTCAGCAGGAGGCGAAGGGGGAGTTTGAGTTCGCCTTGAGCCGCTTCGGCAGCTTCGCCGCGCGCGCCGAATTTGCCATCTGGGCCGCCAATAGCGGCGACCGCGCACTGGCGCAGCAGTTGCAGCCGGAGTTGCAGCGCACGCTGGAGCGCTGGAATCGGCATACCCGCGGTATGAATGTGGAAATGCTGCGCCGCCTGGAGCGGGCGGGTATCCCCACCAGGTGAGGTTTTTAAGCCTGCGGCGTCATGGTGCTATGTGAGGAGGAAATGCTTGGGTAGCGGGCCGTTGGCTGCTTTTTAAACCCACGGCGTAACCCTGGGGTCTGACCCGGCGGGGCTCGGCGCCCCCGTCGCCCCCGGCTCTTTGCCGTGGGTTTTAAAGGGGCGAGCGGCCCGCTGACTTCTTAAGCGCCTACTGCACGGCGCCCTTGCGCTCGTCGCCGCGCGGCTGCGCCAGTTCGGCGCTGATGGCCTGATTGATTTTGCTCATCGTGGCGGCCGGCACGTCCTTGCTGCAGACGATGTGGCGCTTGAGCCCCGGCGGCATGTCGGGAAAGTCATGCCGCGTCGCGGCCCGCAGCTGCGGCTCGCGCTTGCTCAGGAAGGCCCAGTCTTCGCGGTCGACAAACATATAGGATGCCCGTCCCACCGACAGCATCCGTATCATCGAGTTGACATCGACGGTGCGGCGCATGATCTGATTGCCACTGCGGGCGATCATGCTGTCGATGTCGTGGCCGTATGAGACGCCATCGACCACGCCCAGCGTCAGGCTGCTGTCGGCCAGCAGGGAGGCCAGCGTGGCGTGGGCCTTGACCTGGCTGAGCGCGCCGGGCGCGATCAAGATGCTGTGGGGCGGGTCGGTGTGGATGGGCAGGCTGTACTGGGCCAGCGCTTCGCGCTCGGGCAGACGGTACCAGCTGATCGAACAGTAGTTGCGCGCGCCATGCTCGAAATTGGCCCAGATGCGCTTTTGCGGTTCGCTGACAAAGCGCACCGGTATCCCGGCCGCGCTGAAGATGCGCTGCGAGCGGTCCAGCAGAAATCCCGTGGGAATCTCTTTTTCCAGATAATGATAGGGCGGCTTGTCGCGCCAGGCCACCGTCAGCACCGGCCCGGCCCAGGCCGAACCGGCGATCGCCAGCAGCAGACCGAGGCAACAGTGGCTAGCGGGAAAGGTTAAGGCCAGCTTCATTTAGATGCCTTGAGGAATTATCTATTTCCGATTATAGGCAGGCAGGCGTGGAAAGTCACGCGCCGCCGGGTCGCATGGGGCGCGGCCTCAGTCAATGATACTGCCGTCCAAGGAATGGCGGCGGATGGCGCCGCTGGCGTCGATGGCGATCCAGCCGCCGCGTGGCGGTGTTGCTTCCGGCTCCCAGTCCGGCAGCACGTAGCGGCGCGTGCCGTCCACCTGGTGCAGGGCGGGGCGGTGGGTGTGGCCATGAATCATGAGCCTGCAGCCGGTGTCGGCAAACACCTGGGCGATCGCGGCTTGTGTCACATCCATGATCTCGTAGCTCTTGCCGCTTTGTTCCTTGCGGCTGTTCTCGCGCATGCCGGCGATGATGGCCTTGCGCTGGGCCAGTGGCATGGCCACGAACTGCTGCTGCCAGGCCGGCTGGCGCACCTGGGCGCGGAAGGTCATATAGCCTGTGTCCTCGGTACACTGGGCGTCGCCGTGCAGCAGCACGATGCGCTGGCCGGCGATCTCGGTGACGTGGATTTCAGGCAGCAGGCTCAGGCCGGCGGCGGCGGCGAAATCGCTGCCGACGAGGAAGTCGCGGTTGCCGGCGATCCAGTAAATGGCGGTGCCGCCGTCGCTGACGCGGCGCAGGGCGCTGATAATTGATTGGTGGTACGGGTCGCTGCTGTCGTCGTCGCCGGCCCAGTATTCAAACAGGTCGCCGAGCAGATACAGCTGCTGCGCGCCCGCCGCATGGCGCGCCAGGAAGTCAAAAAAGGCTTCCGTGGTGCGCGGATGGGCGGGCTGCAAATGCAGATCGGAGATAAACAGCGCGCAAACGCGCTGGTCAGGTAGCGTCATGACAAACATCCTTGAACGGCTACCCGACAGGTAGTGCCGATTGCGGGTAAAAAAACTACGGGTAAAAAATTACGCGGCCAGTTCGACCGATTCAATGATCACGTCTTCCACTGGCACGTCGGAGTGCATGCCGCTGCGGCCGGTTTTGACTTTACGGATCGCATCGACCACTTCCTTGCCTTCGGTAACCACGCCGAACACGGCGTAGCCCCAGCCGTCCTGGCCTGGGTAGTCCAGGAAGCTGTTGTTCTTGACGTTGATGAAGAACTGGGCCGACGCCGAGTGCGGTGCCGAGGTACGGGCCATCGCCAGGGTGTAGACGTCGTTTTTCAGGCCATTCTTGGCTTCGTTTTCCACGGTGGTGTCGGCTGCCTTCTGTTTCAGGCCTGGCTCGAAGCCGCCGCCCTGGATCATGAAGTCGCTCATCACGCGGTGGAAGATGGTGTTGTTGTAGTGGCCGGCGTTCATGTAGTCCAGGAAGTTGGCAACCGTTTTCGGTGCTTTTTCTGCGTCCAGTTCAGCGGTGATTTTGCCGTGGTTGGTGGTGATGATTACGGTAGTCATGGTAGTCCTATGATGGTTATTGGGTGTTCGAAAAACGGGCCGCCTGACCGCGGCGGCCGATGCCAAGCCGCTATTTTACAGTTTTGCCTGCACTGGGGTCTTTAAAATGGTGGTCGACTGGATCACCACCGGGATCACCGGCACGTTCTGGAACACGCCTTTGTCGTCCACCAGCACGCCTTTGATCTTGTCGACCACTTCCTGGCCCTTGATCACCTTACCGAAGACGGTATAGCCGAAACCATCGCGGCCAGGGTAGTTGAGCATCTCGTTATCGGCGACATTGATGAAAAACTGCGAGGTGGCCGAGTGCGGATCGGCGGTGCGGGCCATGGCGATGGTATAGCGCGCGTTCGGCAGGCCATTCTTGGCTTCGTTCTGGACCGGCGGCTTGGTCGGCTTTTGCTTGAGCTTTTCGTCGAAGCCGCCGCCCTGGATCATGAAGCCGTCGATCACGCGGTGGAAGATGGTGCCCTTGTAGAAGCCGCTTTTCACGTATTGCAGGAAGTTGTCGACCGATTTAGGCGCCTTGACCTGGTCCAGTTCCACGATGATCTCGCCCTGGCTGGTCTGCAGCGCCACTTGCGGGGCGGTGGATGGCACGGCGTCGGCGGCCAGCACGGCGCCGGACAGGGCGGCGCCAGCGAACAGGCTCATCAGTTTAGACAGAAAGGGCAGGCTGCGTTTCGTGGTTTGGTGCATTATTGCTTCCTTGTTTGTAGGGGATGAGGACGGGAAATGGGGCTGCGATTGTGCATTGCTTGTGCTGTGAAACAAGCAACGTTGTATTCAACACCGAAGCTGTAAAAAACCTAAGATCGGGCCAGTATGGATTTTATCAATGCTATACTTGTCGATGACGTTCCATTCTAACCTGAGCAGAATGGAAACAAGAACAATACCGAGGGTCTGTCGGTCTCCATGGCGAACACGATGCATTCCAGGTGCGGCACTGTCCAGTGTCTGCGCCGGGTGTTCGTTTTGCCTGGCCGACTTATTCTTAAAAAATACGCAAGAGTCCGATGAGCAATTTAAAGATTTACAACACGCTGGCGCGCGACAAGCAGGCATTCGTTCCAATGGAAGCGGGCAAGGTCCGCATGTATGTCTGCGGCATGACCATTTACGACTACTGCCACATCGGCCACGCGCGCATGATGATGGCCTTCGACGTGATGTATCGCTGGCTCAAGGCTTCCGGCTATGCGGTCACCTATGTCCGCAATATCACCGATATTGACGACAAAATCATCAAACGTGCCGTCGAAAACGGCGAGACCATTTCCCAGCTGACCACCCGCTTCACCCGGTATATGGACGAGGACACGGGCGCGCTGGGCATTTTGCCGGCCACCCATGTGCCGCGCGCCACCGAATACGTGCCGCAAATGCTGGCCCTGATCGAAAAACTGGAAAGCCTGGACCTGGCTTACCAGGGCAGCGATGGCGATGTGAACTACGCCGTGCGCAACTTCCCCAATTACGGCCGCCTGTCGGGCAAGTCGCTGGACGACCTGCGCGCCGGCGAGCGCGTCGACGTCAACACCGGCAAGCGTGATCCGCTCGACTTCGTGCTGTGGAAGTCGTCCAAGGAATCCGAGCCGGACGAAGTCAAATGGGACTCCAAGTGGGGCAAGGGCCGTCCGGGCTGGCATATCGAGTGCTCGGCCATGTGCTCGGCCCTGCTGGGCGAGCAGTTCGACATCCATGGTGGCGGCGCGGATCTGCAATTCCCGCACCACGAGAATGAAATCGCCCAGTCCGAAGGCGCGTTTGGTCACGCCATGGTTAATTACTGGGTGCATAACGGTTTCGTCCGCGTCGATAACGAGAAAATGTCCAAATCACTGGGCAATTTCTTCACCATCCGCGACGTGCTGAAAAAATTCGATGCCGAAGTGATCCGCTTCTTCATCATGCGCGCCCACTACCGCAGCCCGCTGAACTATTCCGATGTACACCTGGACGATGCCCGCGTGGCACTGACCCGCCTGTACACGGCCCTCGACGGCGTGGAAGCCGACGGCGGCGCGCTGGACTGGAACGAAGCCCATGCGCTGCGTTTCCGCGAATCGATGGACGACGACTTCAACACCCCGCTGGCGATGGCCGTGCTGTTCGACCTCGTTAGCGAGTTGAACAAGACCAAATCGCCTGTGCTGGCGCGTCAGCTCAAGGGCCTGGCCGGCGTGCTGGGTCTGCTCGAACGCAGCCCGCAGCAATTCCTGCAGGCGGGCGTGGGCGAGGCCGGCACGGCCGGCGACGGCGCCATCGCGGACGCGATCGCGCGCCGGATCGAAGCAAAAAAAGCCCGTAACTTCGCCGAATCGGACAAGATCCGCGCCGAACTGCTGGCAGCGGGCATCATCCTCGAAGACAAGCCCGACGGCAGCACCAACTGGCGCCGCGCATGATGTCCGGCACCAGGGTGAATGACGGCGCAGGCTCGCCGGTAGTGGCGGTTCCGCCCTACTGGGAAGAGGCCAAGATCGAGCTCATGAAGCGTGACCGCATCATGAAAAAGCTCATTCCGCAATTTGGCGACCTGCATCTGGTCGGCCATGGCGACCCGTTTACCACCTTGGCGCGTTCCATCGTCGGGCAACAAATCACCACCAAGGCCGCCGACGCGGCCTGGCAAAAGCTGCTGGCGGCCTGTCCGAAATGCACCCCGGCCCAGGTCTTGAAGGCCGGTACCGAAGTGCTGTCGGCCTGCGGCCTGTCCAAGCGCAAGACTGAATACATCATCGACCTGGCCGAGCATTTCAAGGCCAAGCGCGTGCACGCGAACCAGTGGGACCAGATGGATGACGAAGCCGTCATCGCCGAACTGGTGCAGATCCGCGGCATCGGACGCTGGACAGCCGAGATGTTTTTGATATTTAATCTGTTGCGGCCCAATGTGCTGCCGCTCGACGACCCAGGTCTGATCCAGGGCATCAGCGTCAATTACTTCTCCGGCGAGCCGGTGTCGCGCAGCGATGCGCGCGAGGTATCGGCCAATTGGGAGCCCTGGCGCACCGTCGCCACCTGGTACTTATGGCGTAGCCTGGACCCGGTTCAGTTAGAATAGCGGAAATTATTCGCCGCGCGGCCCTCTAGGTAGGGGCTGGCGCGGCAGAGAACAATACGGAGGTACAATGACTAAAACGACTTTCCTCAATTTTGAGCAACCGATTGCAGAGCTGGACTCCAAGATCGAAGAGCTGCGTTTCGTGCAAGACGATTCGGCCGTCGACATCTCCGAAGAGATCGACCGCCTGGCTAAAAAGAGCCAGCAACTGACCAAAGACATCTACGCCAAGCTGACGCCATGGCAGGTCGCGCAGATCGCGCGCCACCCGCAGCGTCCCTATACGATGGATTACGTGAACGAAATCTTCACGGACTTCCATGAACTGCATGGCGACCGCAGCTATGCGGACGACCTGTCCGTCGTTGGCGGCCTGGCCCGCTTCAACGGCCAGCCTTGCATGGTCATCGGCCACCAGAAGGGCCGCGACACCAAGGAACGCGCAATGCGCAACTTCGGCATGCCGAAGCCGGAAGGCTATCGCAAGGCCATGCGCCTGATGAAGCTGGCCGAGAAATTCAATCTGCCTATCTTCACCTTTGTTGATACCCCTGGTGCCTTCCCTGGTATCGACGCGGAAGAGCGCGGCCAGTCGGAAGCGATCGGCCACAATCTGTACGTGATGGCGGAACTGAAAGTGCCGCTGATCGCCACCATCATCGGCGAAGGCGGCTCCGGCGGCGCGCTGGCGATTGCCGTGGGCGATGCCGTGCTGATGCTGCAATATGCGACCTACTCGGTGATTTCGCCGGAAGGCTGCGCCTCGATCCTGTGGAAGACCTCGGAACGCGCGTCCGACGCCGCCGAAGCGCTGGGCCTGACCGCGCACCGCCTGAAGGCGATGGGACTGATCGACAAGATCGTCACCGAACCGCTGGGCGGCGCGCACCGTGATCCGAAACAGATGGCCACCTTGCTGAAACGCGCGCTGGCGGACTCGCTGCGCCAGTTCCATGGCATGAAGACCAAGGACCTGCTGTCGGCCCGTCATGAGAAGCTGATGAGCTACGGTAAGTTCAAAGAGACGACCCCGCAGGAATAATCAAGGCGCCGGCGGCGCTTGCTTAAACCCAGGCTAAAGGGCCGGGGACGCCTTTAAAACCCACGGCAAAGAGCTGGGGGCCTGCCCCGCAGGGGCAGGCGGGGCGTAGCCCCTCCCCGGACCCTGGGTCAGACCCCAGATTTACGCCCTGGGTTCAAGCAAGCGCCGCCAGCGCGCGAATTAAAAAAGCCGGGGACAGGCCACGCATGCGGAAACCATTCCGCAAACGTTGCCTGTCCCCGGCTTGTCATTTGGAGCACGAGATTTTGAAGAAGCAACAACTCCCCACGCTGGAATCGACCTTCGCCGCCGCCCTGGACGCCATCGCCGCGCGCACCGGCGCGCAGGGCGGCCCGAGCCGCATCGCCATCGCCCTCAGCGGCGGACTCGATTCCTCGGTGCTGCTGCACCTGGCCAGCGCCTATGCGCGCGAACATGGCGTGGCGCTGTACGCCTTCCACATCCACCACGGCATCAGTCCGAACGCGGACGCCTGGGAAGCCCATTGCGCCCAAGTCTGCGCCGATCTCGGCGTCACCTTCGAAGCGCGCCGCGTGACCCTGCAGCGCAAGGAAAAAACCGGCACCGAAGCGGCCGCCCGCGAAAGCCGCTACGCCGCGCTGGGCGCCCTGTGCCACGAGCACGGCGTGCCGCTGCTGCTGACCGCCCACCATCTGGATGACCAGGCGGAAACCGTGCTGCTGCAATTGCTGCGCGGTTCCGGCACGGCCGGCCTGTCCGGCATGGATGGCGCCAACTCCGCGCCCGAGCTGCTGGGCAATCCGCTGCTGGTGATGGCGCGTCCGCTGCTGCCGGCCTCGCGCAAGCAACTGGCCGCCTACGCGGCCGCCCACGCCATCGCCAATATCGACGACGAATCGAATAGCGACCCGCGCTTCGCCCGCAATGCCTTGCGCCATACCGTGATGCCGGCGCTGGCCGCCGCCTTCCCGGGCTTCCAGGAGCGTTTCGCGCGCAGCGCCCAGCACGCCCAGTCGGCCCAGCGCCTGCTGACCGAGCTGGCCGAGCAGGATCTGGCCAATTGCCTCGACGGCGACTGCCTCGACGTCTCCAAGCTGCGCACCATGAGTGTGGACCGCAGCTACAATCTGCTGCGCCACTGGTTCGGCACGCGCGGCCTGCGCATGCCGGCCACGGCCTGGCTGCATGAGATGCTGACCCAGCTGCTCGAAGCGCGCTCCGACGCCCAACTGCTGGTGACCCATCCCGACTGCCATGTGCGCCGCCACCGCGAGCGCCTCTATCTGACGCCCAAGCTGGAAGAGCTGGACGGCAGCCACGAGGATGAGTTCACCAAGACGCCGGGAGAGGGTTTCCGCTGGCAAGGTGAGGTCGAGATCGCTTTCCCGGCCTATGGCGGCGTATTGCGTTTCGAGCCCGTGACGGGGGAGGAGGAGGGCCTGGCGGGCGACTGGCTGCGCAGCCAGCCTTTGGTGATCGAATTCCGCCGCGGCGGCGAAAAGCTCAAGCCGGCCCATAACCGCCCGACCCGGCGCCTGAAATACCATTATCAGGCGCTCAATATTCCCGCCTGGGAAAGGGACCGCTTGCCGGTGGTCAGCGCGGGCAAGCAATTGCTGTTTGCCGCAGGCATAGGCATGGACTGGCACCAGCTGAAAACCGAGGGGGAAGGGCGTTACCGCCTGCAGTGGCAGTCTGTATAGACAATTCGTTACCCATGCAATTGGGCATTATCTTATGCTGATACTGTATGACTTTATGAGTATTTTGACTTGTTATTTTGCAGTGCGACATGTAAAGTCAAAGGTTCCTTTTACTCCTAATTGAGCGGGAAACTCACTGTTATGGCTTTAATCGTGCACAAATATGGCGGAACGTCGATGGGTTCGACGGATCGCATCAAGAACGTCGCGCGGCGTGTCGCCAAGTGGCATGACGCGGGGCACCAGATCGTGGTGGTCCCTTCGGCCATGTCCGGCGAGACCAACCGTCTGATCGGCCTGGCCAAAGAGATTCAGGCCCAACCCGACCCACGCGAACTCGACATGATCGCCTCGACCGGCGAACAAGTGTCGGTGGGCCTGCTGTCGATGGCGCTGCTGGCCATTGGCAAGCAAGCCGTGTCCTACGCTGGCTGGCAAGTCGCGATTAAAACCGATTCCGCTTTCACCAAGGCCCGTATCCAGTCGATCGACGACGAAAAAGTCCGTCGCGACCTGGACGCAGGCAAGATCGTCATCATCACCGGTTTCCAGGGTGTCGACGACAGCGGCAACATCTCGACCCTGGGTCGCGGTGGTTCGGACACTTCCGCGGTGGCGATCGCCGCCGCGATGAAGGCGGCCGAATGCCTGATCTTTACCGACGTTGACGGTGTCTACACGACCGATCCGCGCGTGGTTTCGGAAGCGCGCCGCCTCAAGGCGATCACTTTCGAGGAAATGCTGGAACTGGCGTCGCTGGGTTCGAAGGTATTGCAGACCCGTTCGGTCGAATTCGCCGGTAACTACCGCGTGCCGACCCGCGTCCTGTCGTCGCTGACCGACCCGATGCTAGACATCGAAGAAGAAGCCAACTCGGGCACCCTGATTTCGTTTGAGGAAGATACACACATGGAACAAGCAGTCATCTCCGGTATCGCGTTTAACCGCGATGAGGCCAAAATCACCGTCCTGGGCGTGCCAGACCGTCCGGGCGTGGCGTACCACATCCTTGGCCCTATCGCCGATGCCAACATCGAAGTCGACATGATCATCCAGAATCAGTCCGTCGATGGCAAGACCGACTTCACCTTCACCGTCTCGCGCAACGAATACGCCAAGGCGATGGATGTACTGAACGGCACCAAGGACGAACTGGGCGCCGCCAGCTTCACCGGCGACGCCAAAGTGTCGAAGATCTCCGTCGTCGGCGTGGGCATGCGCAGCCACGTCGGCGTCGCATCGCAGATGTTCCGCACCCTGTCGGAAGAGGGCATCAACATCATGATGATCTCCACCTCCGAGATCAAGATTTCCGTGCTGATCGACGAGAAATACATGGAGCTGGCCGTGCGCGCGCTGCACAAAGCGTTCGAGCTGGAAAAGGCGTAAATATTTTCAGCGGAACGGGCGGCCGGTCTTGACCGATTAGTATTCGGTCTATATTATGACGGTCGTCTGCTCTAGCGCGGTATGGCTGGAAAGACATAGTTGAGTAATCAGCTAGGAGACGTGGCCGAGTGGCCGAAGGCACATCCCTGCTAAGGATGCATACGGCTTATACCTGTATCGTGGGTTCGAATCCCACCGTCTCCGCCAGAACAACGAAAAAAGCCTCCCCTGCGGGAGGCTTTTTTCGTTGTTCTGGACGGAACGGTGGGATTCGAAGACGCAGCCCCCTGGCGGGGGCGAGGCTATCCGAATCGCCCAATTGCTGCCGCTGCGCGGCAGCTTCGCGCGCCGTGGGCGCGCGGCGCCTGCGTCACCGGCGGCCTCCGCATATGCCGCAGCGCAGGCCTAGAAAAACCGCAAACCCCGCCTCCCAAGCAGATGCCGCCGCCGGCCCGCGCACTCCCGGCTTCATAGGCGCGGCGGCACAA
Source organism: Oxalobacteraceae bacterium (assembly GCA_013284265.1). Classification (GTDB taxonomy): domain Bacteria; phylum Pseudomonadota; class Gammaproteobacteria; order Burkholderiales; family Burkholderiaceae_D; genus Rugamonas. Next base: position 55,532 of record JABTBR010000014.1, read on the forward strand.
AGCCGTCCGATTTCCGCGGGGGCAGATTTCACGCAGTTCACCCTTGACCGCAAGCCCCCCGATCTATACTATAGCTCGCGTCCGTTCTGTTGCTTTTCAACAGGAAGGGCATAGTTGAGCAATCAGCTAGGAGACGTGGCCGAGTGGCCGAAGGCACATCCCTGCTAAGGATGCATACGGCTTATACCTGTATCGTGGGTTCGAATCCCACCGTCTCCGCCAGAAATAACAGAAAAAGCCTCCCCCTGCGGGAGGCTTTTTTTATTTCCTGAACGGAAAGATGGAATTCGAAAACGCTCGCCTCCTGAACAAGGAGCTGTTTCCCTCCGGACTGGACCATTGAATATTGTCAATTAACTATCAAAATTGGTAGTTGGGCGAAAAATGGGAAAGGTCTAGTATCGATTCAGACAGGGAGGGCACGCAATGGCAACGTTCGCATATCGCCACGTCGGCGCGGAAGACGAGAAGAGGGTGGATCAGGCTTTTGCCGTGACGGCGGCCGTGTTGATCGCCATGCTCGCCGTGCTGGCTGTCCTCGAATTCTCGGGCGGGCCGCGCAGCGCCCCAGCGCCGGCGGCCGAGGCCGAGCCGGCCGTGGAACGTTACGACTGGCAACTCTGAGCACCGGCCAGCTAGCCCGCGGCGGTGCCTAGTCTCTTCAAGGAAGAATATGACCCAATGGAACAGAAACAGGCTGGCGCGGCTCGCCCTGGCTTGCGGCAGCTTGTGTATGGCAGACACAGCGCTCGCGCTGGAGCAGGCAAGGGTGCTCAAGATCGCCGGCTTCGGCGCCACCTCCGGCACCTTGCGCCAGTTTGGCATCAATAGCGAGGCCGCCATGCTGGCCGCGGCCGAGCAGATCAATGCGGCGGGCGGCGTGACGCTGGGCGACGGCGCCAAGGCCAGAATCGCCGTCGAATTTCTCGATGACCGCTGTACTCCGGCGGAAGGCATCGCCGTGCTGCGCAGGATAGCCGCGACGGACGCGCTCGCGGCCATTGGATCGACCTGTTCCTCAGTGACCGAAACGGTGTTTGGCGTGTTGCAAAAGAAGGTGGGAAACGCGGCCGATTCGGGCCTGCGGATTCCGGTGTTTACCGACGTTGCGATGAAGCTGGACCTGGCGCGCATCTCCGACTGGTCGTTCCGGAATATCCCGGATGAGGTGGGCATGTACGGCGCGCTGTTTTCCTGGCTCAAGAGCAGCTATCCGGACGCCAAGACCATCTATGGCGGCGTGGAGGAAGACTTTGTCCATTCGCGCCAGACCTGGTATGAGGTTATGAAGGAAAAGGCGCGCGCGGCCGGGTACGCGCCCATGGGCGAATCGAAGTGGCTGCTCAATGACACCAGCTTCTTCGTGCAGGTGCGCGAAATGAAGGCGGCCAATGCCGATGTCGTCGCCATTTCCGCCCACCCGGCCACCGCCTGCGGCGTGCTCAAGGAAATGCAGCGCCAGGGCGTGCGTCCCAAGATACTGATAGGTCTGACCAGCATATCGAGCCCCGAGGCGCTGGAAACCTGCGGCAAGCAGGCCGAGGGATTGATCGTTCCCACCAGCTACGCGCCTATCAATGCGCAGGCGCGCGCCGCCGCCGCCGCGACGGCGCGCTTCCATGGCTACGCCGACCTGCACAGCATGGCGGCCTGGGAAAACATGTTCATCCTCAAGCGCGCCATTGAATCGGAGGGCGTGCTGGCCACGCCGGACAGCATCCAGAGCGACCGCGCGCGGATACGCGCCGGCCTGGCCAAGCTGACGCAAACGGAAGGATTGCTCGGCACGCTCAAACGCACGCCCGAGCGCGAATCGATCAAGCCCTTCGTCTTTGTCCAGGCGAAACAGGCGGCCTGGCAGGTCGTCCACACGCCGCCGCAATGAACGCGCGCGCGGGGCGGTGCATGCTGGAGCTGGCGGCGGTGTCCTGCCACTATGACGGCGTGCAGGCCGTCGAGCGCCTGGACCTGACGCTGGCGCAAGGCCAGGTGCTGGGCCTGGTGGGGCCGAATGGCTCCGGCAAAACCAGCACCCTCAATCTGATCTCGGGCCTGGTTCCACTCAAGGCCGGGCGTATCAGCCTGGCGGGCCAGGACATCGGCCGCATGCCCATGCACAGCCGGCTGGCCTGCGGACTGGCGCGCACTTTCCAGACGGCCAGGCTGTTCGGCCGTTTGACGGTCGAACAAAATGTCGCCGTCGCGCTGAAGATGGTGCCCGCTCTGGGCGCCGGCGCGATCGGCGAGGCGCTGGCGTTCGCGGGTCTGACGGCGCGGCGCGGCGAACTGGCCGCGCATCTGGACAGGGAGGGGCAAAGACGGCTGGAACTGGCGCGCGCGCTGGCCTGCCGGCCGCGCATGCTGCTGCTCGACGAACCCGGCGCCAGCATGAACGCCGGCGAACTGGCGCAACTGCGCCGGCGCATCCTGTGCTTGCGCGATCGCGGCATGACCATCCTGCTGGTCGAGCATGTGATGGAATTGCTGGAGGCGGTGGCCGACCGCATCGTGGTGCTGCACGCCGGCCGCAAGATCGCCGACGGGGCGGGCCGCGCGGTCTGGGCCATGCCCGCGGTGCGCGCCGCCTATCTCGGTGCAGGGCCGCCATGAGCGGCGCGCTGCTGGAGATCGACGGCCTGGTCAGCAAGTATGGCAGGCAGCTCGCCCTGCACGGCGTCTCGCTGGTGCTGGCGCGGGGCGCGATCCATTGCCTGCTGGGCCAGAATGGCGCGGGCAAGAGCACGCTGTTGCAGTGTATCGCGGGCCTGCGGCGCATCGACGGCGGCACGCTGCGCTTTGACGGCATCAGCATCGCCGGCGAGGCGGCCCACCGCATCGGCGCGCGCGGCATCGCGCTGGTGCCGGAAGAGCGCCAGCTGTTCGATACGCTATCGGTGGCGGAGAACCTGCTGGCAGGCGCCTGCGCGCGTGCCGGCAAGGCCGCCATCGCGGCCGATCTGGCCGCCCTGTACCAGCGCTTTCCGCGCCTTGCGCACAGGGCCGGCCAGCGCGCCGGCACCCTCTCTGGCGGCGAGCAGCAAATGCTGGCCCTGGCGCGCGCCATGATGTCGCGCCCCCGGCTGTTGTTGATCGATGAACCCTCGCGCGGCCTGTCTCCGCTGGCGATAGACGACATGCTGCTGTTCCTCGGGCAGATCCGTGCACAAGGCAGCAGCGTGCTGCTGGCCGAACAGAACGCACATCTGGCCTTGCGCTGCGCCGACCAGCTGCACCTGCTCGAACACGGGCGCATCAGCTTCAGCGGCGCTCCCGCCCAGTTGCCCGCGCGGGAGCTGGCGCGCGGCGCCTGGCCCGGCATGGACGCCGTCCCTGGCGGCAGCGGAGGGCGCGCATGCTCGCACACGGCCTCGACGGTTTGACGCGGGGCGCCTGCTACGCCTTGCTTGCCATCGGCTTCACGCTGGTGTTCGGCATCCTGCGGCGTGTCAATCTGGCCTATGGCGCCTCGATCATGCTCGGCGTGTACGCCGCCATCTGGCTGGAACGCCGTTACGGGGCGGGCCTGGCCGTGCTGGGGCCGGTGCTGCTGCTGGTCACGGCCGCCGCCGGGGTGTATGTCGAGCGCCTGTGCTTCGCCCCGCATGCGGGGGCCGCCCCGGTGACCGCGATGGCCGCCAGCTTCGCGGTCTGGATGCAGCTCGAGGAGTTGGCCACGCTGATGCTGCCGCGCCATTCCTATGGCTTCCCCGCGCTGTTTTCGGCGCCGGCGCTGAGTCTGGGCGGCTTCAGCCTGCGCCCCGAGCATCTGCTGGCGCTTGCCTGTGCCGTGCTCGCCTCGGGCGGGCTGTGGCTGTTGCTATACCGGACCCGCTTCGGACTGGCGGTGCGCGCCATGACGGACAATCGCGCCGGCGCGGCCTGCGTCGGCATCCATGTCGCGCGCCTGTCCGCGCTCATCTTCGCACTCGCCTCCGCGCTGGGCGCCGTCGCCGGCTATCTGATCGTCAGCATCGATGGGCAGGTCACGCCGATGTTCGCGATGTGGGCCACGCTCAAGGGCATGGTCGCGGCAATGTTGGGCGGCCTGGGTTCGCTGGCCGGCGCCGTGGCCGGGGGCGTGCTGCTGGGCTTGATCGAGACCGGCAGCCAGAGCCTGCTCGGACCGCAGTACCGCGACATCTGCAGCTACGGCCTGCTGCTGCTGGTGCTGCTGGTCTGTCCTCAGGGCATGGCGGGCCGGTGGCGGGCCCGGACAGGCGCGCCGGCCGCGCCCGCCGCGCGACCATGATGGCGCAGTATGCGCAGGGCGTGCTGGTCAATGCCGGCCTGCTGGGTTTCCTCGCGCTGTCGGCCTATATCCTGATGCTGGCCGGGGAAATGTCGTTTGGGCAGCAAGCCTTCTTCGGCATCGGGGCTTACGCGGCCGGCATGCTGACGGCGCTGGCCGGCCTGCCGCTGGTGCCCGCGCTATTGATCGGCGCGGCCGGCGGCGGCGTGGCGGCCGGCCTGCTCGGCCTGCTGACCTTGCGGCTGCGCGGCCTGTACTTTTCGATGGCCACGCTGGCGCTGGCCGAGACGCTGCGCATCGTCCTGGAGCTGTTCAGCTGGCGCATCCCCGGCGCCGACGGCCAGCCTGGCGGCCCCCAAGGCAGCGCGGGTTTCGGCGGCATCCGCTCTGTGTTCGAGAGCGGCCTGGGGCAGGGCGGCTTTGTGCTGCTGGTCTATGCGCTGCTGCTGACGGTGCTGCTGATCTTGTACGGACTGGACCGCATCCGCATCGGCACCGAACTGAGAATGGTGGGCGAGGATCCGGCGCTGGCCGCGCTGTATGGCATCGATGTGTACCGGGTCAAATTGTGCGCGGCGGCCGGCGCCGGCGCCGTCGCGGCCCTCGGCGGCGGACTGTTTGCCCACTACAACACCTTCATCGAGCCGGTCAACTTCGACGTCATGCTCGGTGTCCACAGCCTGTGCTATGCCCTGATCGGCGGCCTGGGTACGCCGCTGGGCCCCCTGCTGGGTGTGGCGATCGACATCGTGCTGCTGGAGGGCAGCCGCCTGTTCCAGGGCTACCGCATGATTGCCTTTGGCGCCCTGGTGGCGCTGTTCCTGATACTTCGGCCACGTGGATTGCTCGACGAGCGCAGCGTCAATCTGCTGCGCCGCGTCGGCCGCGGGAGAAAATAATGCGGCATTGCCTGGTGGCCGCCATGCTGTACTGCTGTTGCGGCGCGGGCTGGGGCGGCGCACTCCAGGCGAGCCTGGAATGCCGCCCCGCCGGCGCCGCCCTCGTCTACGATTGCCTGATCAGGCTGGCCGATGCCGGCGGCCGCACGCCGCTGGCGGGGGCGGTATTTACCGTCGGCGCCGACATGCCCTCGATGCCGATGGCGCACAATGTGCGCCCGGTGCAGGCGCAGGCGCAGCGCACGCCGGGCCTGTACCGGGCGCGGCTGGCACTGGAGATGGCGGGCCGCTGGAACGTGAAACTGCGCATCGCCAGCCCGGCGGCGGATCTGCTGATCCTGCCTTACGACTTCGCCGCTACGCGCTGAAGCGCTGGAACAGGGCTCAGTGGCGGCGCGTGGACAGCGACGCGGCGGTCGCCCGCGCCTGCAGCGCGATCCAGTCGGCCAGCACCTGGACGTCGCGGCGTGGCTTGGCCTCGCTCTGGGCCAGCCAGTAGGCGAAGTCGCTGCTGCCGAGTTGCCCATCGTGCTGGGCCACCAGCTGTCCGGTGTCGACCAGCGGGAAAATCAGGCCGAGCCGGCCCAGCGCGACGCCATGGCCTTCCAGCGCGGCCTGGATCAACTGATCGTACTGGTTGAAATACAGGGTGGCGCGCGGCCTGGCGTCGGCCATGCCGCGCGCGCCCAGCCATTCCGACCAGCGCAGCCAGGGCCGGGCGCGGTCGTCCAGTTCCAGAAAGACCTGGTCCAGCAAGGTGGCGCTGCTGGTGAAGGCGCGCGCGGCGATGTCGGGGCGCGCGACCGGCGCCACTTCCTCGTCGAACAGGCGGATCGCGTCCGGCGGCGCATTGGCCTCGGTGCAGTAGCGGATCGCCAGGTCGATATTTTCTTGCGCGATATCGAGCAGCCTGTTGCTTGTGGCGATGCGCACATCGATGGTCGGGTGCAGGGCCTGGAAGCTGCCAAAGCGCGGCAGCAGCCACAGCGAGGTGACGCCGATGCTGGCCGTAATGGTGACAGGCAGGGCGTGCTCGCGCGCGGACAGCGCCTGGGAAAATTCGAACAGCTGATCCAGCCAGGGCCCGGCCAGCTGGAACAGCTCGGTTCCCGCCTCGGTCAGCGCGATGGCGCGATGCTTGCGCACCAGCAGTGGCGTGCCCAGATGGGTTTCGAGCAGCTTGATCTGGCGGCTGACGGCCGACTGGGTCAGGCACAGGTCCTGGGCCGCCAGGGTGATGCTCATGCGGCGCACCACGGCGACGAAGCCGCGAATGGCGTCGAGCGGCGGCAGCTGGAGGAGGGTGTTACGCATGCGTCTGGATCATGTCAGCCATCAGTTAATAGCGTTTGTCCCGGGGTGCGGGATCAAACATAATCATTACATACAAGGAAATGTGGTCAATCATACATGGAATCAGGCCGAAGGGAGCGCATCATGGCAGCAGCGGGTGGTCACAGCAGCGTCTCGGGAACACTTTCCTACCTGGTTCCGCAGGTGGACAAGCCATATAACTATATGTATACCCCGCCGGAAGGTACCCTCAGGGAAAACTGCCGGTATGAGCAGCGCGCATGCGACATCGTCAACGCGCGGGCGGCGGGGGAGGCGTTTTCGCTGGAGACGCACGGTTTCGAGCTGCACGACGCGCCCAGCCAGGTGCGCGATTTTTACGATCCGCTAGCGCTGGCCGAGCAATATTTCCCGGAAGTGGAAGCGCTGGCCTGCGCGCTCACCGGGGGCAGCCGCGCCGTGGTATTCGATCACAAGCTGCGCATGCGCGAGCCGGGGCGTCCGCCGCTGAGTTTTGGCCGGCCCGGCGACGGGTCGGAACCGGCCGCGGTGGGACGGGTGCACATTGATTACAGCGAAGCGTCGGGCAAACGGCGCCTGGGCCTGACGCTGCCCACGGTCGCCGCCGAGCAAACGTTTGTGATCCTCAATTTCTGGCGCCCCATCCTGCATCCCGCGAGCGATACCCCGCTGGCCGTGTGCGATGCGCGCACGATGTCGCCCGAACAGCTGGTGGCCTCCGACATCATCTATCCGAAACGCACCGGGGAAATCTATCTGGCCACCTACTCGGCCCAACACCGCTGGTACTACTACCCGGAGATGGCGCCCAACGAGGTGCTGGTGTTCAAGCACTACGACTCGCGTACCGGCGCGCCCAGCCGCCGCACCCCGCACTGCGCCTTCGACGACCCGACCATGCCGGCCGATGCGCCGCTACGCCGCAGCATTGAAGTGCGCTGCCTGGTCTTGCTCGACTAAGACCGGTGCGGCGCGACCCCGGGCAAGCGGCCCGTCAGCTATTTTTTACCGAAGTGGGAGATATTGTGAGCACATTGAATCATCTGGACCTGGATCTGCCGAAGCTGGAATTTTGGTTTGAGTTTGGCAGCAACTATAGTTATCTGAGCGTGATGCGCATCGAGGAGCTGGCCCGGCGCACGCAGGTGCAGGTACTGTGGCGGCCGTTTTTGCTGGGGCCGATTTTCAGCAGCTTCGGCTGGAACAACTCGCCCTTCGTGCTGCAGCAGGAAAAGGGACGCTATGTCTGGCAGGACATGCGGCGCCAGGCGACGAAATACGGACTGGAGTTGCGCCAGCCTTCGGTATTCCCGCGCGGCGCGATGCTGCCGATGCGGGTGGCGATACTCGGGGCGGAGCGGCCGTGGATGGCCGAGTTTTGCCGGCGCGTGATGCGGCAGAATTTTGTCGAGGACCTGGACATCAACGAGGCGCAAAACGTCAGGCGCGCCCTGGCGGACCTGGTGCCCGATCCCGAGGCGGCCATCGTGCAGGCCCAAAGCGATGCCAACAAGACGCGCCTGCGCGAGCAGACCGCGGCGGCGGCCGCACGCGGCATCTTCGGCGGTCCGACCTTTTTCGTGGGCGATGAGATGTTCTGGGGCGACGACCGCATGGACGACGCATTCGCCTACGCGGCGCAGCTGCGGCACGCGCAGCTGCAAGAGCAGCTGACTTTGCGGAAATGAGGGGACGATCATGGATAGAACTATCAATCAAGGGTCCTGGCGCAGCCCGCTGCTGACCGTGCTGTGCGGCGGCGCCATCATGGGGCTGGCCCTGGGCGCGCGCCATGTCCAGGGCCTGTTCCTGCTGCCGATGACGATGGAGCGCGGCTGGGGACGGGAGCAGTTTGCCCTGGCCATCGCACTGCAGAATCTGGTGTGGGGCCTGGCCATGCCGTTTACCGGCATGCTGGCCGATAAATTTGGTTCGGCCAAGATCCTGTTCGGCGGCTGCCTGCTGTATGCGCTGGGCCTGTACCTGATGGCAAACGCGCGCAGCAATACGGAGTTGCTGCTCAGTTCGGGCCTGCTCGTCGGCGTGGCGCTGTCGGCCACCACCTTCGGCGTGGTGTACGGTGCGCTCAGCCGCATCATGGCGCCGGACATGCGTAGCTGGGCGCTGGGACTGGCCGGCGCGGTGGGCGGACTGGGGCAGTTTCTGATGGTGCCCCTGACCCAGGGATTCATCGTCGCCTATGGCTGGGTCATGGCGCTGGTCCTGATGGCCGGCATGTTGTTCGCGGCCTCGCCGCTGGCGCGCAATCTGAGCGAGAAACCGGCCGCCGCCGCCCCTGGCCGCCCGGTCCAGTCGCTGGGCCAGGCGATCCACGAGGCGCTGGAGCATCGCGGCTTCTGGCTGCTCAACCTGGGCTTTCTCGCCTGCGGCTTTCAACTGGCCTTCATCGCCGGCCATCTGCCCGCCTATCTGATGGACAAGGGCCTCAGTCCACGCAGCGCCGTCATCGCCCTGTCGATCATCGCGCTGGCGAATATTCCCGGCACCTATGTCTGGGGTGTGCTGGGCGCGCGTTTCCGGCGCAAGCATCTGCTGGCCTATATCTACCTGTTCCGTTCGGTCGCCATGGCCATTTTCATCAGCCTGCCCCTGCACGAGAGCACGGTGTACGTGTTCGCCTTCGCGATGGGCTTTGTCTGGCTGGGAACCGTGCCGCTGACGAATGGCCTGGTGTCCCAGGTGTTTGGGGTGAAATACCTGACGACGCTGTTCGGCTTCGTGTTTGTCGGCCATCAGCTCGGCGCCTTCTTTGGCATGTGGCTGGGCGGCGTGGTCTTCGACGCGGGCAAGTCTTACGACCCTTTGTGGATAGGATCGATCGCCCTGGGGCTGGTCGCGGCGGCATTGCACTGGCCCATCAATGACCGCCTGGTCGGGCGCCTGCAGGTGGCCGCCTGAAGGTGCGGGGAATAGGGTGATGACGCGCCGCCGCCTGCTCTTTGCCGTGCTGCTGTCCGGGTGGCTGCTGGCGGGCCACTGGGCCATCGCCTCCTTGCTGGAGCCGGCCAATCTGTACGCGATCGTCCGCGCTTTCAGTATTTGCTGAGTTGGCGCCCCTGGGGGCGCCCCCTCGCTCTATTTTTTGCAGCGCAAATCTCCATTCTTGTGTATGGTTGCAATCAAACGCAGAAATTCATTTTAGAAATGGAAGCCGACCGGACATGACAAGAGAAGCGCCGCTCTACAAGAACCAAGCAATTTTGTTGTCTCATAACTTTTTCATTAAAGATAACCGCGCAGAACTGCTGCTGTACGCACATAAATACGATTTCGACATCTTGTTCTTCAGCGAAGTGCGCGATTTCGTCAGCGCCGTCGAGAACGACCAGGGCAACGGCCTGTTCGTCATCGATCTGGACGCCTTGCACAATATGCAGGCGGACATGCAAGACAGCCGCAAGACCCTGATGCTGAGCGAGCTGCTGCAGCGCCTGCCGGGCGAGCACAGCTATGTCTACCTGCAATCGATACGCCAGGGCGGGCGCTTCTTGCTGCAGCAGCGTCTGGTCGACAGCAACTGTCTGGCCTATGCGGAAAAGCCGATCGCCAACGATGTGCTGGTCGACAAATTGTTCAATCTCTTCGTGCAAAAAAAACGCGGCGATCTGGTGCGGCTGATGTACCTGGGCGCGCCGGTCGGACTGGATGAGCAAGCGCTGCTGCAAGGGCGCGTCGAGCTGATCTACCATACCGACGCCCAGACCCTGCACCTGCGCGTCAAGGAATTGCAGCCCGATATGGTGCTCATCACCGACGCCGAATATGAAAGCACCGAGGCCGTGGTGCGCGTGCTCAAGAAAAATATCGAAGCCGACCCGGTGCGCGAAGTCATGCTGCTGCAGCATAGGATAGACGCGGCCCTGGCGCGGCGCGCCCTGGCCAGTGGCGTCGACGAGATCGTCATGATGAGCGATCCCGATCTGCTGGCCGTGCAGCTGATCAACCGCGCCAACAAGATTCGCGTCAACAAGGACTTGATCAGCAAGGACCGCGCGACCGGCCTGCTGAACAAGATCGGCCTGCAAAAGAAAGCCCAGGAATTGATACGGCAGGCCGCGCCGGACAAGCTTTCGCTCGCCTTCGGCATCATCGACATCGACAAATTCAAGACCATCAACGATACCTGGGGCCACTATGTGGGCGACATCGTCATCAAGCGCCTGTCGCTGACGCTGGCGCCGTTTATTGGCGAAGCCGATTTGCTCAGCCGCTTCGGCGGCGAGGAGTTCGTGGTGGTGTTCTGGGATTGCACGCTGGAACAGGGATGGCGCAAGCTCGACGCCATGCGGCTGGCGTTCGGCGCGATTGCCTTCGAGGTCGGGCCGGGCGAAGTGCGCCACTTTTCCTTCAGTGGCGGGGTGGCCGCCTATCCCGAGTACAAGAGCGAAAACGAAATGTTCCTGCGCGCCGATGCGATGCTGTATGAAGCCAAGCAGGGCGGGCGCAACCAGATCCGCGCCGAGCCGCCCGCTGCCAGGCAGGATTGAGCGCTTCCGGTCGGCGGTGCGGGTGGCGCCCCGGCTATAGGTAGCGTATTACTCGCTTGTAGAGAAGATCCTGGAAGCTCTGGCGGCTGCCGAACACCATCTGGATGTCGATGTGCTGTCGCTTGTCATCGATCCGATACAGCACCTTGGTGTGGGTTTCATGGGTCAGCACACGGTAGTCGGAGCGCCCCAGCCGCACCAGTTCATCGATAGTGGCCCCCATATGCGGCTGGGTAGCCAGCAAGGCGAGTCTGTCCATCAGTGCGGTATATTGCGCTTTCGCGACAGCGATGCCCCATTTCTGTTTCAGGTAATTGATGTTGTCCGCGATGTCCTGTTTCGCCCAATCGAGAATGCTGACCGTGTAAGCCAAGATTAGTCCTCGCCACCGAATAAGGTTTGGCCCAGTTCGGCTCGCGCCGTGTCCAGGGAGGTGAACTTGTCGCGTTTCACTTCCCGTTCGCCCAGTGCCAGAAGACGCAGCAGAGCGTTGGTTTCCCTGGTCTGGTAATACTCATCCATGCTGATGCAGACAAAGGCAGGCACCCCGTTTTGGGTGATGATCACGCTGTCGGTTTCCTCGCTCAACTGGCGGGCAATGTCGGCGGTATTGCTTTTAAGGTAAGAAATTGGATAGAATCGCTTGCTGATATCCATACTGCCTCCGGGATTCATGTTGGTACTAAATTCGGACAGAATTTACTTTAATTCCTTCGGATGAGTGAGTCAAGCGCCAGTGGCGCCAGGGCCTGGCGCTGGCGGCGGGCGTTTGCCAGTGTCCCGCGCCTGTCGGTGCGTCCCTACGAAGATCCGGAACTTCCGCAGTTCCGCCTGTTTGCGATCAATGTTCGTTGACCCGGCATGGACGGTGGCGGTGGCTGGACGCCGCCGCTGTGGCGGGGCGCAGCCGATACTGGCTACGGCGATTTTTCCAGCGCGCCCGATTTTTTGCCGCGTGCCAGTGCCGCATCGATCCTGGCGATAATGCCATCATCCTTGCCCGCCGCGATCGCGAAATACTGAAAATCGCCTAGTATTAACGGTTTCGGCAGGACGCTGAACGACAGCCCGGGCGGGAGCTCCAGGGCCTTTATCCTGGATGCCATGAAGGCATTGATGCCCGCCTCGGCTTCCGCGGCGGTCTCGGAGGCGGGGCCGAAGATGAGGACGACATCGATGCGCTTGAGCATGAGCCGGGTCAGACGCGCTTCCCGCGAAGATACGTCGCCCACGCCGAAGCGAAACAGCTTATCCTTGGCCTGCTCGAACTCCGGGCCATAGTCGTAACCGCGCACCGCGCCGACCGACTTCCCCCGCAGATCCTGGATCGAATTGAAGGGGAAGGTGGCGTCGCTGCGCGTGACCAGCCAGAGATTTCTGGATGCGACAGCGTCGGAGAAATGAAAATCCTGCAAGCGCTCGGGGGTTTTCGACAGGCCGAAAATCAGGCCTTCGCCGGCCCTGGCGTTGCGCTCGGCCCTGATCCAGGGATAGCGGCGCACCTCGAAATGCACATCAAGCGCCTGTTCAAGGTAGTCGAGCACTTTACGATGCCGGGGCGAAATCGGTTTTGGCTTTCCCAATTCGTCGAGCGCTTCGGCCATGATCAGGCGCACGGTTTGCGGCGCGCAGCGCGCGGCCGGTGGAGCCAAAAACAAGGCCGCCCCGAACAAGGTGGATAACAAAAAGAAGCGGCGTCCTCTTGTGCTCGATATCAAGATACTTTCCTGTCGGCTTGAATAGATTGGTACGCGTCATAGTGCCGGCAATTCGACATGCAACGACCCAGTATAGTGGAAGTTGCTACCGGGTACGTAAAAAACCGCGTCCAGCAAACTTTCCGTGTGCGCGCCGTGGTTTCAGCATTTTGATGCAGATCAAGGTTTTTGCTGCCTCAGGTCAATAGACTGCATAGGCGACTGTAGGCGGGCTGCCGCCCGAGGCGTCGCGCTAGTCCAGGCAAGGGGCGATCATGCAACTACAATTTCTCGGAGCGACCGGTACGGTGACCGGCTCCAAATATCTGCTCACTTCGGGTTCCTCGCGCATGCTGCTCGACTGCGGCCTGTTTCAGGGTTACAAGCAGTTGCGCCTGCGTAACTGGGCCGACCTGCCGTTCGCGCCGGCCGAGATCGACGCCGTCGTGCTGACCCATGCCCATCTCGATCACAGCGGCTATCTGCCCTTGCTGGTCAAGAATGGCTTTCGCGGCAAGATCCTGTGCAGCGAAGCGAGCTACGAGCTGTGCAAGATCCTCTTGCCCGACAGCGGCCGGCTGCTCGAGGAGGAGGCGATCCATGCCAACCGCCACCATTATTCCAAGCACGTGCCGGCGCTGCCGCTGTACAGCGAGGCCGACGCGGTGCGCGCGCTCAGGCATTTTTCACCCGTCGAGTTTGGCAAGTCCTTCGACATCTGCGGCCCGCTGCGCGGCCAACTGGCTTTGGGCGGCCACATCCTGGGCGCGGCCATCGTGCGCATCAGCGACGGCCAGCGCAGCGTGACTTTCTCGGGCGACCTGGGCCGCTTGAACGACGCCATCATGGTCGCCCCCAGCCACGTCACCGAGACCGACTATCTGGTGCTCGAATCGACCTATGGCGACCGTCTGCACGATCCGGCCGACCCCGGCATCGTGCTCGGCGAGACCATCCGCAAGACCGCCGCGCGCGGCGGCGTCACCATCATCCCCGCCTTCGCCGTGGGCCGGGCCCAGTCGATTCTGTATGCGATCCATCAGCTCAAGCAGGCGGGCCAACTGCCTTCGGCGCTGCCGGTATACCTGAACAGCCCGATGGCCACCGACGCCACCGCGCTATACCGGAAGTACCGGCATTTGCACCGGCTCGACCATCAGCAATGCGAGGCCATGTGCCATGCCGCCCATATCGTCAACAGCGTCGAGGAATCGATCGCACTGAACCAGCGCCAGTTGCCGATGGTGATCATCGCCGCCAGCGGCATGGCGACCGGCGGGCGCGTGCTGCATCACCTGAAGGCTTTCGCCGGCGACCCCCGCAACACCGTGCTGTTCGCCGGCTTCCAGGCTGGCGGCACGCGCGGCGCGGCCATGCTGGACGGGGTGGCCGACATCAAGATCTATGGCGAGAATGTGGCGCTGCGCGCCAGCGTGAAGCAGATCGACAATCTGTCGGCGCACGCCGACGCGGGGGAAATCCTGAGCTGGCTGGGCCACTTCAAGCACCCGCCCAAGCGCACCTTCATCACCCACGGCGAGCCGGCCGCGGCCGACGCGCTGCGGCGCCGCATCGAGCAGCAGTTGCACTGGAATTGCTGGGTACCCGATTATCTGGAACGCCAGGAGCTGGCGTGAACCGCCCGGCCGAATGCGATCCCGCCCTGCAGCACGGGGCGCCGCTGGCCGCGCTGCGCTTGCGCCGGCTGGGCATCGACACCTATCAGGAGCCGGTGGCCTATCTGCGCAGCGATTGCCCGGTCTGCAAGTCGGAAGGCTTCGAAGCCCGTTCGCGCATCGAGATCTGGCGCGGCGAGCGGCATATCGTGGCCACGCTCAATGTGGTGCATGGGCCGCTGATCGAGATGGACCAGTTGGGCCTGTCGGAGGCGGCCTGGCATGCCCTTGGCGGCGCCGACGGCGCGCCGCTGCGGGTGGCGCATGCGCGGCCGGTGCCCTCGATGTCGGCGGTGCGGGCCAAGATTTACGGCCGCCCGATCGGCGCCGACGCCGCCAGCGCCATCGTGCGCGACGTGGTCGACGGACGCTATGCCGAAATCGAACTGGCGGCCCTGATCACCGCCTGCTCCGGCGCGCGGATGGACCTGGCCGAGACCATCGCGCTGACCCGCGCCATGGTGGCGGTGGGGCAGCGGCTGCGCTGGGACAGCGAGATCGTGGTCGACAAGCATTGCGTCGGCGGCCTGCCGGGCAACCGCACCACCTTGCTGGTGGTGCCTATCGTGGCCGCCTGCGGCCTGATCATTCCCAAGACGTCCTCGCGCGCGATCACCTCGCCGGCCGGTACCGCCGACACCATGGAAACGCTGGCGCCGGTGGCGCTCGACTTGCCGGCCATGCGCCGCGTGGTCGAGCGCGAAGGCGGCTGCATCGCCTGGGGCGGGGCGGTCTCGCTGAGCCCAGCCGACGACTTGCTGATCCGGGTGGAGCGGCCGCTGGGGCTCGACAGCGATGGCCTGATGGTGGCCTCGGTGCTGTCGAAGAAAATCGCGGCCGGCTCCAGCCATGTGGTGATCGACATTCCGGTCGGGCGTACCGCCAAGGTGCGCTCGCCGCAGGCGGCACACGCGCTGGCGCGCCGGCTCGAAGCGGTCGGCCGGGAGTTCGGCATTCGCATCGAGGTGATGCTGAGCGACGGCAGCCAGCCGGTGGGCCACGGCATCGGCCCGGCGCTGGAGGCCTGGGACGTGCTGGCGGTGCTGCAGAACCAGTCCGGCGCGCCGGACGATTTGCGCCAGCGCGCGCTGCAACTGGCTGCGCGGGTGCTGGTCATGGGCGGCAAGGCGGCGCCCGGGGAGGGCCTGGCGCTGGCGCGCAGTGTGCTCGACAGCGGCGCCGCCTGGTCCAAGCTGCAGGCCATCTGCGCGGCCCAGGGCGGCATGCGCACGCCGCCGCGCGCGGCCCACACCCATGTGCTGGCGGCCCAGCATCAGGGCCGCGTGATCGCCATCGACAACCGGCGCCTGGCGCATCTGGCCAAGCTGGCGGGCGCACCGAAGGCGCCGGCCGCCGGCCTGGAACTGCATGCGCCCCTGGGGACTTTGCTCGGCACCGGCCAGCCGCTGCTGACCTTGCACGCGGAATCGTCCGGCGAGCTGGCCTACGCGCTGTCCTATGCGCAGGCGCAGGACAGCCTGTTCACGATTCAGGAAGCGCCGTGAATAATTCCCGACCTTTTTGATGTGCATCAAGTTTCACTAGTGCTTTTATTGAGGGGCCGCACTATCGTAGTTGGATCAGCGAGGCAGGCCGATGGCGCACGCCGCGCACCATGTGAAAGGATGGGATATGACAGCGATGAAGAGCTGGGCCCTGGCTGTCGGCTTGGGCCTGTGCTGCCAATGGGTCGCGGCCCAGGTGCAGCCGCAAAGCCAGTATGAGATCACTTACCTGAGCGGTGGCGTGGGCGACGATGAGCGCCAGGCGATGCAGGCACTGCGCCAGGACTACAATCTGCTGCTGACGTTTGCGACCAAGGGCAGCGGCGAATACCTGGTCGATGTCGCGGTGACGATCCGTGATCAATCGGGCATGGCCGTCGCGTCCTTCGTGTCGCAGGGGCCGCTGTGCCAGGTTCGCCTTGCGCCGGGAAGCTACCGTGTCCAGGCCACAGTACACGGCAAGGAACTGTCGCAAAAAGTGCTGGTGAAGGCGCACCGCGGTCGCGCGCTGTATTTCTATTGGGATGCCGAATGAAGGCTTGTGAGCTCGCCACGCCAGCGCGTCCCCCTTTGTCTATCGACATGAAGGGAAGGGTATGAATAAACCACGGGAATGCCAGGCGGCACTGCAACTGATCGCGCCCTCGGCGTTGGCGCTCGACGCTGGCATCGCACCGCAGACCATGACCTTGCTCGAAGTGCTGCGGCGGCGCCAGTCCGGCCGCGCCTACAAGCCCGACGAGCTGCCGCTGTACACGCTGTCGCGTCTGCTTTGGGCCGCGTTCGGCATTAATCGGCCGGAACTGGGGCGGCGCACGGCGCCATCGGCCAATGACAGGCTGGAGATCGATATTTACGTGGCGCTGCGGTCCGGTTTATATCGCTTCGACGCCGGCCTGATGGTGCTGCATCCGGTGCTGAATCAGGATATCCGCGCCGCCACTGGTGGCCAGGACTTCGTGGCCGACGCGCCACTCAATCTGATTTATGTGGCCAATCTGGACCGCTCCCAAGCAGGGTCGGACTCGCAAGAGGAATTTTACGCCGCCCTCGATACGGGCTTCATCAGCCAGAATGTGTATTTGCTGTGCGCCGCCGAAGGCTTGTCCACGGTTGTGCGCGGCTGGGTCGATCGCCTGCCGCTGGCCGCGCTGATGGGGCTGGGGCCGTTCCAGAGCGTGATCGCGGCGCAGTCGGTCGGCTATCCGCTGGCTTGAAGGATGCGCCTTCGGTGTCCGGGCCAGCGCCAGATTGCTCGAACCCCGCAAGGTGATCGGGATGCTCCGCCTGCTCACGCTGTGCGAATCGGGGTCAAGCTTATTGAAATTGTGCCGTTAACTTCCAGATAACTGCGCACAATCTGGCTACGGCCCATCGATGAATCCATGACTTCCATTTCCCAACTCTCCAACTGGCAGCCGGTCGCGGCGCGGCTGCCTTCGGGCGTGCCCGCCAAGGCGGCGCAGCCGGCCGGCCCGGCGCTGCCGCCCACGCCGTCTTCCGTCGTCAAGCTGAGCCCGGAAAGCCTGGCCGCGTCCAAGTCCGGCGCGGCCGGCGGCGCCGCCTCCGGTCTGCCGGCCGCCTACCGCTTCATGGGCGTGGGGGCGTCCATGCTCAATGGGTTCAAGAGCGGCGCGGCGATTCCCACCGAGCCGCCGGCCGATTTGCCCGGCACGGTGGACAACAAGTTTGCGCTGAGTATCACTACCACCAGCGGGCTGCGGGTGGAGCTGACGCTGGCCAGTCTGGACGATGGCATGGCGGTGCAACTGAGCGCCAGCGGGGACTTGAGCGAGGCCGAGCGCCGCGCGCTGTCGGCCTTGGCCGAAGGCTTCCAGGCCGCCATCGATGGCATGATGAAGGACAAGCCGCAAGTGCGGCTGGCGGCCCTGGCACAGTTCGATACGGCGCAGCTCAAGTCGGTGGACTTGCGCGCGGCCGTCAAGCGCGACACGCTGCCGCCCAGCAGCTCGACGATCGATTTCCACGCCGACGCCGCGCACAGAAAAGTCAGCCTGGACGGCGCCTCCGGCAAGGTGGAGGTCAAGGTCGATACCAGCAGGCTGGCGAGCCTGGGCAATCAAGACCAGCAGGCCAGGGCGATCACCGGGTATCTGAAGCAGTTCGACCAGGCGGCCGGGCGCGGCCATGCGGACGCCGAGCTGATGGCGATGTTCAAGGATGCCTTCGCGGACCTGAACCGCAGCTCGCGCAAGGAGGCACCGGCCGACAAGGGCCTGAGTCTGCCCAGGCAGTGGACGCTGGCGCAGGAAGACCAGGCGGTGCTGACGGGGCTGGGCGATTTCAGCGCGGCGATCGAGCAGACGCCGAAGTTCAGCAATCCGCTACGCAAGCTGGAGAAGGACAGCTTCAACTATGCGGTATCGCAAAGCACCAGCGTGGAAGGCGCGCGCAGCGAGGACCGTCAAGTGTCGCAGCAGCAGCGCTCGCGGCTGACGGCGCAATTCCATCTGGGCAGCGATGGGGATGATCAATTGGCGCTGGACCTCACGCCGGAGTCGCAAACCTATGGCTACCATCAGATCAGCGACGAGGCCAGCAGCAACGTCGAGCTGGGCTACAGGGACGGGCGCCTGATCAAGGCGCGGCTGGAGCAGCGCGCCAGCCAGTCCGACAGCGTCATGGACTATGTGAAGGGCAAGCTGATGGCGCAGCGGACCACGCCGGCCGAGCAGACGCTGGTGGTGGATCTGCTGGCGTCGCTGGCCTTGTACCAGACTGGCGAGGACAGCAAGGCCGGTGAAGCAAGCCAGCAACAAAGAGATGCGCGTCGCCAGGCCACCCTGGCGGCGGTAAGCGAGGGGATACTACTGTTGGGCTCGGCCAGCGATCTGGCGCAACGGCGCAACCAGCTCGTTTAAGGCCGACGCGGCCGGCAGCGCCAGCCGCTCAGCGCAGTTGCCGGACGATCTGTGCCAGGGTGTAGGGTTTCGAGATCAAGGGGAAATCTTCGCCGCCGCTGTTGTCGGCGCCCAGCGCGGGCGCCGTGTAGCCCGAGGCGAGGATGATCTTGATGTGGGGAGCCATGCGCCGCACCGCATGCCCAAGCTCGATGCCGCTCATGCCGGGCATCAGCACATCGCTGAACAGGATATTGATGTCGCCATCGCGCTGGAGGATGGTGAGCGCTTCCGCACCGCTGGTGGCGGACACGACATCGTAGCCGAGCATGCGGAACAGCTCGACCGCCATGTCCAGCACATCCTCCTGGTCATCGACGACCAGGGCTTTTTCGCGCGGCTCATTGGCGGCGACACCTTCTGTTTTCGCCTCCAGTGCGGGGAAATACAGCTGCACCGAGGTGCCCGCGCCCGGCACGGAATCGATTTTCAGATCGCCGCCCGACTGCTGCATCAAGCCATAGGCCTGGCTCAGGCCCAGTCCCGTGCCTTTGCCGATCGGTTTGGTGGTGAAGAAGGGTTCCACCGCCCGCGCGACAACGTCCTGATCCATTCCCGACCCGGTATCGCTGACCATGACCTTGACGTACTGCCCCGCCGGAAGCGTGCCGATCTCGCCATGCTGGAGCGTTACCGCCTCGGTCCGCAAGTTGATGGCACCGCCGTCGGGCGTCGCATCCTGGGCGTTGACGATCAAGTTCAGGATGCACGCTTCCACCTGGGCCGCGTCGGCAAGCACGGTCGGCAAGCGCTCCGCCAGTTCGGTAGCAAAGGACAGGGAATTGCGCACCGCGCGCTTCAACACGGCCTCGAAGGCGCCGATCACTTCGTTCAGATTGGTGTGTTCCTGCTTGAGCGGTTGCTGGCGCGCAAAGCTCAGCAACTGCCGGGTCAGGGTCGCCCCGCGCGAGGTCGCGCGTTCCATCGCGTCGATGACTTTTAAATCCGTCGGGTCCTTGAGGCGGTGGCGCAGCACCCCCAAACCGTTGGCCATGACGCTGAGCAAGTTGTTGAAGTCATGGGCCACGCCGCCGGTCAGCTTGCCGATGGCTTCCAGTTTCTGCGAATGGAACAGGGTTTCCCTGGCTTTCTCCAGCGCCAGCGCCGTTTGGCGGCGCTCGGTGATATCGCGCGTCACTTTGGCGTAGCCAACCAGTTCACCCAAGGTATTGCGGATGGGATCGATCACCACATGGGCCCAGAACTGGCTGCCATCCTTGCGCACGCGCCAGCCTTCGTTTTCGAAGCGGCCTTCGCGGGCGGCGGTCGCCAGGGCGCTCATCGGCATGCCCAGTTTCCTGTCCTCCTCGGTATAGAAGCGGGAGAAGTGGTTGCCAAGGATTTCGTCCTGCTCGTAGCCCTTGATCCGGCGCGCGCCGGCGTTCCAGTTGGTGATCACGCCCTCGGGCGAGAGCATATAGATCGCGTAATCGGTCACGCCCTGGACCAGCAGGCGGAACCGTTCCTCGCTCGCGTGCAGGACTTCGGCGGCGCGTTTTCTTTCCGTGATATCGCGGGTAATCTTGGCGAAGCCGATCAACTGGCCGTCGGCGTCCTTGACGGCATCGATCACCACATGGGCCCAGAACTGGGTGCCGTCCTTGCGTACGCGCCAGCCTTCGTCCTCGAATTTGCCCCGCTCCGTTGCCGTGCGCAAGGCTCTTTGGGGAACGCCATGATCTTTATCTTGTGGCGTGTAAAACGCGGAAAAATGCGTGCCGATGATTTCGTCGGCCGTATAGCCCTTGAAACGTTGCGCGCCGGCATTCCAGCTGTTGACGATCCCCTCGGCGGAGAGCGTGTAGATCGCGTAGTCCGTGACGCTGGCCACGAACAGGCGGAAGCGATTGTCGTCAACCGGGGGCAAAGGGGGCGTAAGCGAGTTTGTCATTATAGAATCCATTTTTTCGCTAACCTCACTTCGGCTAGAGCTTGGACTATATCCTAACAATAACGATGCCGGCGTTTGCTTGGCCTGTCATCGAGGCGGGCGCCCCGGCATGTCGGCCTCGATGTTGGTAGCGACAGATCCACCGGACACGTCCAGGTGCATCAGCATGTCGGTGTCGCCGGGATTCGTATAGCTGACCTTCAGCGTTTTGGCATAGCTGTCCTTGTTCGTCATCCTGCTCGAGTACAGATTGGCCGCGTCCATGGCCACCGGGTCGGAAAAGTTCTCGCTCAGTCTGATCGTGGTCCCCGACATTCCGTCATAGCCTTGCCCGCTCGCTTCGCGGTTCAGGTAGCCCGAGGCCAGACCCGAGAAGGAAAACGTCGCATGGGCGGGCAGCGTGAACGCCACGCGCGACAAGAAGTAAGCCTGGCTGGAACTGCCCAGGAGAACGTCGCTTAAGCCGGGTGCCAGATTGGCCGTGGTGGTGTAGGCACCGGCTTGATCGTGCGTGCGCGCACTGCCTTGCCCCTGTTCCACCACAGTCTGGGATGTGATCGGTTTGATGCCGTCGCCAAAGACGTAATCTTTCTCGAACAGGAAGGGCTGGTGGATATACACGCTCGTCGAGACAGTGGAAAAAACGCTGCTCAGCGCGGGCGTGCTGCTGACGCCGGCGGCATCGACGATGGCGTAGCTGATCTCGCCGAGGCTGGCGCCGGCATGCATGGCATTGGCAGCCCCAGCGGTGGCGCTGACCAGGCCCAATCCGACGGCGGCGATGCCGATGGCAATCCTGGAAATGGCTTTCATAAGTCCTCAAGGGTGGGGGAACGATATGCCGCCCCTGGCGGCGCTGGACAGGCGATTGCTAGCATATCGTAAACGTTGCCATCGACGCATTGAGCGGCCCGCTTATCCATCATTTCCGATACTTAATATGTTGTCAGAGCATCACTCTTGCGCCTTATAATGTAGTAAAGTTGCGAAAAGAGGAAAATATTTCAATTAATATGTAAGAACACTACATATTTTGGATACACTTCTGGCTACCATCACAATACCTAGCGTGGACTGAACATGAATTTTGCTGCAACGGAAAACTTTAAGGACGAATTGCTCGGTAGCGATATCCGCCAACTGGGACGCCTGCTCGGCGAGGCGATCCGTGCCCAGCACGGCGAAAGCGCCTTTGAGCGCATCGAAAACATCCGCCAGCTGGCGATCCGCTTCCGCCGCGACAGCGATGCCAGCGCCGGCGCCTTGCTGGCCGACGCCCTGCACGGCCTGAACCCGGAAGAGACCACCGAATTGCTGCGTGCCTTCAGCTTCTTCTCGCTGCTGGCCAATATCGCCGAAGACCAGCACCACACGCGCCGCTCGCGCGCCCACCTGATCGCCGGTTCGCCGGCGCGGCCGGGCAGCATGGTCCATGCGCTCGAGCGCGTCTCGCGCGCCGGACGGGCAGGGGCCTTGCGCGATTTCTTCAATAACGCCTGCATCAGCCCGGTATTTACCGCCCACCCGACCGAGGTGCAGCGCAAGAGCATCCTCAATTGCCAGATGTCGATCGCGCAATTGCTGGGCAAGCGCGACCAGATGCAGATGACGCCGGAAGAAGACGCGCTCAACACCGAGGCCATCAGCCGCGGCATCGTCACCCTGTGGCGCACGCGCCTGCTGCGCACGACCAAACTGTCGGTGATGGACGAGGTGGAAAACGGCCTGTCCTTCTTCGACCGCACCATGCTGCACGGCCTGCCGCAGCTGTACAGCGCGCTGCACGATACCCTGAGCAAGCATGACGCGAGCTGGGCCGAGACCGAATTGCCGACCTTTATGAAGGTCGGCAGCTGGATCGGCGGCGACCGCGACGGCAATCCCTTCGTCACCGCGGCCGTGCTGCGTTCGACCTTGGCGCGCCAGTCCACCCAGGCGCTGACCCACCTCGAAGGCGAACTGAAGAAGCTGACCTCCCAGTTGTCGCTGGCGCACAGCCTGACCGGTTGCAGCGAGCAGCTGCGCGCGCTGGCCGAGATGTCGGAAGACCGCTCGCCGCACCGTCTGGACGAGCCTTACCGCCGCGCCAGCCACGGCATCTATACCCGCGTCGTGGCCACCCGTAAAAAACTGTCCAGTCCCACTGCATCCGCCAACGGTGCGGCCGAGGCCGGCGTGTACGCCGATGCCGCCGCGCTGCTCAAGGATCTGGACATCCTGCACCATTCGCTGATCGCCAACGGCGCCGCTCCGCTGGCGCGCGGCCGCCTGCGCCAGCTGCGCCACGCCGTCAAGGTGTTCGGCTTCTGCCTGGCGCCGGTCGACCTGCGCCAGAATTCGGACGTGCACGAGCGCGTCGTGGCCGAGCTGCTGGCGCGCGCCCGTCCCGGCCTCGACTACCTGAGTCTGGCCGAAGGCGAACGTGCCAGCCTGCTGCTGGAAGAGCTGCAGGGCAAGCGTCCGCTGATCATTCCTTTTGTCGAGTATTCCGAGGAAACCAAGGGCGAGCTGGACATCTTCCACACCCTGCGCGACATGCAAGCCCTGTATGGCCAGGAAGCGATCACCAACTACATCATCTCCAAGGCCGACAGCGTGTCGGACTTGCTGGAAGTGGCGCTGCTGCTCAAGGAAACGGGTTTGATGCAGGCCGAGCCGGCGCAGCTGGCGGTCAACATCATCCCCCTGTTCGAGACCATCGAGGACTTGCGCAACGGTCCGGTCATCATGGCCAAGGCCTTCAGCCTGCCGGTGTATAAAAACCTGCTGGCCTGCCGCGGCATGCTGCAGGAAGTCATGCTGGGGTATTCGGACAGCAACAAGGATGGCGGCTTCCTGACCTCCGGCTGGGAGCTGTACAAGGCCGAGGTCGAGCTGATCGAGGTGTTTGCCCAGCATGGCGTGCGCCTGCAGCTGTTCCACGGCCGCGGCGGTTCGGTGGGACGCGGCGGCGGTCCAAGCTATGAAGCGATCCTGGCCCAGCCGGCCGGCGCGGTGCAGGGCCGCATCCGCCTGACCGAGCAGGGCGAAGTGATCACGGCCAAATATGCCAACCCGGAAGTGGGCCGGCGCAATCTGGAAGTGCTGGTCGCGGCCACCATGGAAGCGACCTTGCTGAGCCCGGATCAAGCGGAGCCCAGCAGCGCCCACATGGCGGCCATGGAAGCGCTGTCGGCCGACGCCTTCAGCACCTACCGTTCGCTGGTCTACGAGACCGAGGGCTTTGAAACCTATTTCTGGGAATCGACCGTCATCGCCGAGATCGCCGCGCTGAACATCGGCAGCCGTCCGGCCTCGCGCAAGAAGAGTACCTCGATCGAGGACTTGCGCGCGATTCCCTGGGTGCTGAGCTGGGCCCAGTGCCGTCTGATGCTGCCGGGCTGGTTCGGCTTCGGCAGCGCGGTGGAGAACTTCATCGCCAAGACGCCGGATGGCATGGAGTTGCTGCGCCAGATGTACCGCGACTGGCCCTTCTTCCACACCCTGCTGTCGAATATGGACATGGTATTGGCCAAGAGCGATATCGCGATCGCCGGCCGCTACGCCACGCTGGTGCAGGACGAGGCCTTGCGTGAAGCGATCTTCGGCCGCATCCGCGCCGAACATGCCCGCACCATCGCCGTATTGAAGGAAATCACCGGCCAGAGCGAGCTGCAGGAGCACAATCCGCTGATGCTGCGTTCGATGCGCCACCGCTTCCCTTACATCGACCCGCTCAATCACGTACAGGTCGAGCTGCTGCGCCGCTTCCGCGACGGCAGCACCGACGGCGCCACCCGCGCCGGCATTCACCTGTCGATCAACGGCATTGCCGCCGGCCTGCGTAACAGCGGCTAAGCATCACCCCCAGCAACGCGCGCCCCCGGGCGCGCGTTTTTTATTTCATCCGACGCTAAACACCTCATTGGAATCTGAATACTATGCCTAGTAATGTCATGCACCGCGCTACCAAGATTGTCGCCACCATCGGCCCGGCTTCGAACGACGTCGAGACCCTGGTCCGCATGTTCCGCTCCGGCGTCGACGTGGTGCGTCTGAACTTCTCCCATGGCAAGGCGCAAGACCATATCGAACGCGCGCGCATGGTGCGCGAAGCGGCGGCATTGTGCGGCCGAGAAGTGGCCATCATGGCCGACCTGCAGGGTCCGAAGATCCGCGTCGGCAAATTTGAAAACGGCAAGATCCAGCTGGAAAACGGCAGCCCCTTCATCCTCGACGCCGCCTGCGAGCTGGGCAATGAAGAGCGCGTCGGCCTGGACTACAAGGACCTGCCGCGCGACCTGCATGCGAAAGACGTGCTGCTGCTCAACGATGGCCTGATCGTGCTGGTGGTCGACCACATCGAAGGCAATGAAATCCATACCACCGTCAAGATCGGCGGCGAGCTGTCGAACAACAAGGGCATCAACCGCCAGGGTGGCGGCCTGTCGGCGCCGGCGTTGACGGCCAAGGATATGGAAGACATCAAGACGGCGATGAGCTTCCAGGCCGACTATGTGGCCGTGTCCTTCCCGAAAAACGCCACCGATATGGTGATGGCGCGCCAGCTGGCCAATATCGCCGGCGAGCCGTTCGAGCACAAGCCTTTCATGATCGCCAAGATCGAACGGGCCGAAGCGATTCCGGCGCTGCAGGAAATCCTCGACGCCTCCGACGGCATCATGGTCGCGCGTGGCGACCTGGCCGTGGAAGTGGGCAATGCCGCCGTGCCGGCGCTGCAAAAGCGCATGATCCGCATGGCGCGCGCCTCGAACAAGCTGGCCATTACCGCGACCCAGATGATGGAGTCGATGATCGTCAACGCCGTGCCGACCCGCGCCGAAGTGTCCGACGTGGCCAACGCCGTGCTGGACGGCACCGATGCGGTGATGACTTCGGCCGAGACCGCTTCCGGCAAGTATCCGGTGGAAACCATCGAAGCGATGGCGGCGATCTGCCTGGACGCGGAAAAATGGGATACCTGCAAGCTCGACGTCGATCTGGTCAACACCACCTTCAGCCGCATCGACCAGTCGATCGCTTACGGCGCGCTGTTTACCGCCCACCATCTGCGGGTGAACGCGATTGCCGCGCTGACTGAGTCCGGTTCGACGGCGCTGTGGATGAGCCGTAACAATATCGATATTCCGATCTACGCCTTGACCCCGAGCGTGGCGACCCAGCGCAAGCTGTCGCTGTACCGCAATGTGACGGCGCTGAAACTGCCGCAGCCTACCGACCGCGAATCGGCCCAGCGCGAAGTCGAAGCGCTGCTGCTCGAGCATAGCGCGGTGAAACGCGGCGATACCATCGTGCTGACCTGGGGCGAGCCGCTGGGCGTGTCGGGCGGGACCAATGCGTTGAAGATCATGAAGGTGGGCGTGGCGAAGTAAGCTGTCGCCTTGGGTTGTGTGGGGGGAGTGATGTTTGGTGGCGGGCTGCTGGCTGCAATTTAAACCCACGGCCCACCCCTGGGGTCAGACCCTGGGGTCCGGGGAGGGGCTGCGCCCCGCCTGTCCCTGTGGGACAGGCCCCCGGCTCTTTGCCGTGGGTTCTAAAAGCGCCCCGGCACCTTGGCGTGGAGTGTCGCCCGGCTGGCCCCTGGAGATGTGTGCTGTTATTATGGCAATCTTTCATCTCCCCGGATCCGCCCGCCAATGAACCATTCCCCCACCCGCCGCAGCCTGCTGCTGGCGCTGGCCGCCGCGCCGCTGGCTGCGGCCGTCGAACCCTTGACGACCACGCTGGCCATGCCGGCATCGGCGCTGGCCCAGCTGGCCGCGCTGGAACAGGCGCACGGCGGCCGTCTCGGCCTGGCCGCACTGAACACCGCCGATGGCGCGCAACTGCTGCACCGCGCCGAAGAACGCTTTCCTTTCTGCAGCACCTTCAAGATGATGGTGGCGGCCGCCATCCTGGCGCGCAGCGCGAAAGAGCCGCGCCTGCTCAAGCGCCGCGTCCGCTATGCAAAAAGCGAACTGGTCAGCTACTCGCCCGCAACCGAAGAGCATGTCAAGGATGGCATGACGGTGGCGGCCCTGTGCGAGGCCACTTTGCAGCTGAGCGACAATTCCGCCGGCAATTTCCTGATGAAACTACTGGGCGGTCCCGCCGCCGTGACCGCTTACGCGCGCACGCTGGGCGACACTGAATTCCGCCTCGACCGCTGGGAAACCGAACTCAACAGCTGCATCCCCGGCGATCCGCGCGACACCACCACGCCGGCCGCGATGATGCGGACGGTCAACAAGCTGTTGCTGGGCGAGGCGCTACCCGCGCCGCAGCGCAAGCAGCTCAGCGCCTGGATGGTGGGCAATCTGACGGGCGACACCCGCATCCGCGCCGGCGCGCCGGCCGGCTCCACCGTAGCCGACAAGACGGGCACGGCCGGCTACGGCACCACCAACGATATCGGCGTGATCTGGCCGCCCGGCAAGGCGCCCATCGTGCTGGCCATCTACCTGACCCATCCGGAAGAAGGCAGCAAGCCGCGCAATGATGTGCTCGCCGCCGCGACGAAGATCGTGGCAAGCTCCTTTGCCTGATACGATAAACTGGCCACAGTATAGAAATGAAAGCGGTACATGGATCCCAGAAGAGAGCACGTTCGACGCCTGTTGCAGGTTCCGGCCACAGTGGCCACGGAAGCCGGCGACCAGGTCTGGCGCGCGCAGATTATCGATATCGCGCGTCTGGGCGTCGGCTTCGTCACCACCGAGGCACTGGCCGCGGGGACGCCTTACGTGTTCAGCTTTACCTTCCCGAACAGCAGCCTGCCCTGCGTGGCGCTGGTCGACGTGGTGTATTCCTGCCCGGTGGGCAGCGGTGCAAACGTGCGCAATGGCGCGCGCTTCCTGTCGATCTCGCCGGAGTCGCAGGAACAGATCGTCGACTATGTCACCACCGGCACGGAGGCGGCCATCGCGGCCATGGCCGACAGCCGTACGGCGCGGTCCTGAGCTGCGGCTGGCCGCGGTCCCTGAGTTTGAGGCCCAGGCCGATCAGGCGGATAGGCTGCCGGCAATCCGGATTCATCGACTGGAATGTCGGCGAACAGCGTCACCGTGCCTTCCACGCTGCCGGCATTGCTGGCGCTGATGCGGGCATGGGCCCACAGCTTCCTAGGCTGGTCCTCTAGCGTGAACAGGCGCGCGTTGGCGACATTAATGGTACGCAGACGCCGCAGGTTTTCATGCCGCACAGGCCCAGCAGCTGAATGCCCGCATCGAGCGTGGCCGGATGCAGCAGCGTCAGCGAACGGTCGGCGGTAGCCGCATGGTTGACGCGCACGCGCGCAATCGCCTCGTTCCCTCCCAGACGCAGCTCGCTCAGATTGCGGTAAGCCAAGGCCTGCGCTGGGCCGAGAAATGTTGCGATTGTGTTAGTATTTCTTTTTTGTCTTGCTGGTTATCACTGGCACGGCGGTCTTGGACACCACATGATGGGAATGGACAACGATGGATGGCAGCTATGAGAGAGAGCTGTTCGGCGACGCCGCCGAGGACGCTGGCGTAGGAATGCAGCAGGGCGTGAACAGCGGCGCGGACACGACGGCGCTGCTGCCCTACCTGGCGGACCCGGCGGCAGGAATCTTGCCGCGCGCCTTGGTGGCGGCGCTCGATGGCCCGTATCGGCAGGCGGCGCTGACGCTGACGACGGCGCCCCGGCGCGAGCAGGAGAGCGAGGAATACGGCGCCTGCCGGCTGGCGCTGGCCGGACGCCGCGTGGTGTTTCGCGTGGCCAAGACCACGCCGACCAAGATTGGCCAGTTCGTCACGATCTGGAAGCGCCCGACGCCGACCGCCGAGATCGCGCCGCTCGATAGCACGGACGAGGTCGACTTCGTCGTCGTCAGCGTGGCCGATGCTTTCCATAGCGGCCAGTTCGTGTTCGATCAGGAAGCCTTGCTCAAGCACGGCGTGATGTCGCGCGGCGGCGCAGGCGGCAAGCGCGCCATCCGGGTCTATCCGCCGTGGAGCAAGCCGGTGGCCAAGGACGCGATCCGCACCCAGCTGTGGCAGTTGCGCTACTTCGTGGCGCTGGCGCCGCGCGGCGACACCACGCCGGCGCAGCTGCGCCGCCTGTTCCAGGTCTGAGCGTAAAGCCGTTTCCGCAGCTGGTCAGGCTGGGCGGCCAAGCCGACGCCAGCGTCAATCTGTTTGCCTTCCCGTATTCGGGCGGCAGTGCCGCCTCGTATGCGCGTTGGCGCCACTGGCTGCCCGAGTTGCTGCCGCGGCTGGATCGCCCCTATCTGCTGTATGGACACAGCAATGGTGCGCTGATGGCGACTGAGGACGGAGCGCCTTACCAGGCGTAGCAGGTGAGTACCGCGTCCGCTTGCGGGAAGTCGAAATACACCCGGTGCTCGGTGCTGCGGATGAAGTCGCGCGACAGGGTTTGCGTCAGCGCCAGCGTGATATAGCCGGGGCCGGGACCGTGGTGGACGGCGCACACCTCGGCCGCGCTGAAATCGAAGTAACTGCCCACCGAGGCGAACGCGCCTTTGAACAGGCTTTCCTTGGCCGAAAATACCATCGTCAGCAGCATCTCAAACGGCAAGGACGTGTCCAGCGCGCGCAGAAAAGCCAGTTCCGCCGGCGTCACCACGCTAGTTAGCAGCGCCCCCTGCATGTCGGCCTGCACCACCGTCTCGATGTCTATCCCCACGCCCGACCAGGGGCCGCGCCGCAAGGCCACCGCGGCGGCAATATGATTATTATGGGTAATGCTGCCGATGACGCCGTCCGGCCACAGCGGTTCGCGGCTGGCACCGATGGCGATGGCGGCCGGCGCGATCTGTTGCGCCGCCATGGCGTGGCGCGCGGCCAGCCGGCCGTGGAAAAATTCCGCCTGGCGCTTGCGCACGCTGCGCGCGATGCTGGCGGGGCAGTCGATGCCCTGGTCCTGGAACGCGGCCGGCACGAAGCCGGCGCTGTCGAAGGCGATCAGGCAGGCCGGCGGCAAACGGCCCGCTGGACCTGGCAGCGGCCAAGCACGGAGCGGATAGTGGAAGGGTGTGGGTTGCAGGGGACGCTCGCGTCAGAATGGTGGGATTGCCAGAAAGGCCATATCTTAAAGCATTCCGCGCCTGCGCGTGGCGCACTGGCTAGCTGAACGATAGTGTTTCCGAAAGGCGACAATGTTTGATAACGCACATTGTGCGACGCAGCACCGGCGTAGAATCAATCTTATCCGATCGACTCTGCTTGTACCACACATCCTATGACAACCTCCACTCAGATTACGGCTTACCCACTTCGTATGAGCGCGGAGATGCGTCTGCAACTGGAGCGCAGCGCCATCGCCAATGGCCGCAGCATGCATGCGGAAATTCTTTGTACCCTGCAGATCGGTATGGCGACGCAGCGGCAGTCGGCGGCCCAGTTGTCGGAAGGCGACTTGTTGCATGAATTGATACGCCGCTTTGGCGGGCGCCTGAATCTGTCCGTCTCCTCGGCGCTGGCCGAGCAGGCGGGCATCCAGCATTTGATCGAATTGAATACCGTGTCGATGGCGGCACGCTAGGCAGGGCGGCGGGGCGGATCAAGATATATGCTTTCTGAATGGTTGGAATTCCAAATCGAAAGTAGCTTTATAACCTCACAGGGGTATACTTCTATTGCACTGCAACATAAATAGTGCAATTTCCCACAAGGAGTATCCCATGACCTCATTTACGACAGTTTCGATCAACCCGGTATCGATGTCCATCGCGCGCGACAGCGCCGCCGTCCTGTACGCCGTGCGTGCGCTGTTTGCCCGCGTCGCCGGCTTGCTGAACTATGACGCCGAACAGCGCGCCCGCGCACGCGATGAAGCCTATCTGGCCGAGTCGGGCGACCGCTACGAGCTGGAATTTCGTATGCGCGAACTCGAGCGCGCGCCGCACCAGGTCCACTGGATGCATGGTTTTCGCGGCTGATTGCCCTTCGGCCCGTCCTCATGACGGGCCTGCCGCCCGCCTGTCCATCCTTGCGCAATACTGAGCGCCGCAGCCCCAGGCTTGCCGGCGCCCTTCACCTTCCCCTCCCTCGTTGTGCCCAATTGCAAGTGTTGCTTGCCGCGCCGTCGCTGCGTTCGCGCCGAATATAGAATATTTTTTCTGTATTTCGAAAATCTGAAATATTTATTGCATTTTGATTTTCCTTGATCTACGATGTCTATCAGTTCACAAGGCATTCAAGTGACTGACAGTAGCCGAGCACCCAGCAAACCATAATTACAAACACCATACACTGGAGACAATATGAAATTGAGCCGTCGCACTATATTGGCCGTTGCCGCCGCAGCCCTGCTGCCTGTCAGCGCTTTCGCCCAGACGTCCACCATCGGCGTGTCGCTGTCGGCCTTCGACACCTTTTTGACCATCGTGCGCGGTGGCATGAGCAAGGAAGCCGAAACCCAGCAAGTCAAGATTCAGTTCGAGGATGCCAACCACGACGTCGGCCGCCAGGTCAGCCAGGTGGAGAACTTCATCGCCCAGCGCGTTTCGGCCATCATCGTCAACCCGGTCGACACGGCCGCGACCAAGCGCATTTCCGACGCGGCCCGCAAGGCCGGCATTCCGCTGGTGTATGTGAACCGCAAGCCGGACGAAAAAATGGGCAATGGCACGGTCTTCGTCGGTTCCGATTCGCTGGTGGCCGGCCGCCTGCAGATGGAAGAATTGGCCAAGCGCCTGAACGGCAAGGGCAATGTCGCCATCATGGTGGGCGAGCTGTCGAGCGATGCGGCGATCGACCGCACCAAGGGCGTCAAGGAAGTGGCCAAGAAATTCCCCGGCATCAAGATCATCGAAGAACAGGTGGCCGATTTCGACCGCAAGAAGGGTATCGACCTGATGGCCAAGTGGCTCAGCAACGGCATCAAGATCGACGCCATCGCCGCCAACAACGATGAAATGGCGTTGGGTGCGCTGATCGCGATGAAGCAGGCCAAGGTATCGCCGAAGACGGTGCTGGTGGCCGGCGTCGACGCGACCCCGGACGCGCTGACGTCGATGAAGTCGAACGAGATGGCGCTGACCGTGTTCCAGGATGCCAAGGGGCAGGGCGCCGGTTCGGTGCAGGCCGCCGTCAAGATGATCAAGAAGCAGAAGCTGCCCGACATGAACATGATTCCCTATGAGCTGGTGGTGTACGACAACATCGCCAAATACAGCCGCAACTAGGAAGCTGAGCGCCCGCCGTCCCAGGGCGGCGGGCGCCGCAAGGCGATTCGTGTTTGTTTCAGAGGGGTTGGAAATGACAAGTCACACCGATGCCACAGCGCAAGGCAGCGCGAATCAGCTGCTGCTCCAGGCGCAGGATATCTGCAAGCGTTTCCCGGGCGTGGTGGCCCTGAATAAAGTCAGTCTGTTTGTCCGCGCCGGCGAGGTGCATGCGCTGATGGGCGAGAACGGCGCCGGCAAGTCGACCATGATGAAAATCCTGGCCGGCAGTTATATCCCCGACGAAGGCAGCCTGAGCTTCAAGGGCAAGGCGCTCAAGCTGCGCACGCCGCGCGAGGCGCTCGACCATGGCATCGCCATGATCCACCAGGAACTCAATCTGCTGCCCGACATGACGGTGGCGGAAAATATCTGGATAGGCCGCGAGCCGGTCAATGGCTTCGGTTTCGTCAACCACGCCAAGCTCAATCAGAACACCCGCGAGCTGCTGGATCGCCTGAAGATAGGCGTCGACCCGGAATGCCTGCTGGGCGAGCTGAGCATCGCCAACCGCCAGATGGTGGAAATCGCCAAGGCCGTGTCCTACGAATCGCAAGTGCTGATCATGGATGAGCCGACCTCGGCCATTACTGAGAAAGAAGTCGATCACTTGTTCGACATCATTGCCGACCTGAAGCGCCAGGGCAAGGCCATCATCTATATCACCCACAAGATGAACGAGGTGTTCCGCATCGCCGACAGCATCACCATCCTGCGCGACGGCCGCCATATTCTGACCCAGCCGGCCGCCCAGATGACGCCCAATTCGCTGATCGCGGCCATGGTGGGGCGCGAGATGGACCAGGTGTTCCCGAAGGAACACGCGGACATCGGCGCGGTGGCGCTGTCGCTGCGCGGCCTGAGCCGGCGCGGCCAGTTCCACGACGTCAGTTTCGATGTGCGCTATGGCGAGATCGTCGGCCTGGCCGGCCTGATGGGCGCCGGCCGCACCGAGGTGATGGAGTCGCTGTTCGGCATCCATCCGCCTGAAGCGGGGCAGATCCTGATCGACGGCAAGGCCGAACGCTTTCGTACGCCCAAGCAGGCGATCCATGCCGGGCTGGCGCTGCTGACCGAAGACCGCAAGAAGTCCGGCCTGTTCCTGGGCCTGGATGTGATCAGCAATATGGATATCACGGTGCTGCCGGAGTATTGCGGCCTGTTCGGCTTCGTGCGCCAGAAAAAACTCGACGCGGCCTGCCACGACATGAGCCAGCGCCTGAAGATCAAGACCCCGAATCTGCAGGAAATCATCGGCAACCTGAGCGGCGGCAACCAGCAAAAGGCGCTGATCGCGCGCTGGCTGCTGAACCGTCCGCGCATCCTGATCCTCGATGAACCCACCCGCGGCGTGGACGTCGGCGCCAAGGCCGAGATCCACAAGCTGGTGACCCAGCTGGCCCAGTCGGGCGCGGCCATCATCCTGATCTCGTCTGAACTGCCCGAGGTGATGGGCATGAGCGACCGGGTGATCGTGATGCACGAAGGCCGCGTCAGCGGCGAACTGATGCGTGACGACTTCAGCCAGGAAAGCATCCTGACGCTCGCTTCCGGCTTGCCGCTGGCGGCCGCCTCCCATTCACTGCAATAACAAAACCCATACTCGTATAGCAGGAGACACCATGATTCAGTCACAAGCAAGCGCCATGCTCGACGCAGGCAAGCCCACCGCGCCCACGCCCCGGCGCGCCTTCAAATGGCCACCCGAGCTGGGCATCCTGTGTGTGCTGATCGGCATCGGCCTGGCCTTCGAGTTGCTGGGCTGGTATGTCCGGGGCCAGAGTTTCCTGGGCAATCCGACCGGGCTGCTGATCATGATTTTGCAGGTGTCGGAAATCGGCCTGATCGCCATCGGCGTGACGATGATCATCATTACCGGAGGCATCGACCTGTCTTCCGGTTCGGTGGTGGCGCTGGCGGCCATGGTGGCGGCCAGCCTGGCGCAGTCGGCGGACGCCTCGCGCGCCATCTATCCGGCGCTGCTGGACATGCCGGTGCTGATTCCGGTGCTCGCCGGCCTGGCGGTGGGGGCGCTGGTGGGCGTGATCAATGGCAGCCTGATCGTCAAGACCGGCGTGCCCGCCTTCATCATCACGCTGGGCATGATGGTGTCGGCGCGCGGCATGGCCAAGCTCTACACCCACGGCCAGCCGGTCAGCACCCTGACCGACAGCTACAGCTGGATAGGTTCGGGCGCCAATCCGGTGATTATCTTCCTGGCCACGGCGCTGTTCTTCCACATCATGCTGCGCTATACCCGCTTCGGCAAATGCACCTATGCGATCGGCGGCAATCCGGTGGCGGCGCGCGTGTCGGGCATCAATATCCAGCGCCACCTGATCATCGTCTACACCATCGCCGGCACCTTGGCCGGGGTCGCCGCCGTGATCGGTTCGGCGCGGGCTCAGACCGGCCAGTCCGGCATGGGCGTGGCCTACGAGCTCGACGCGATCGCCGCGGCCGTGATCGGCGGCACCAGCCTGTCCGGCGGCGTGGGCCGCATCACCGGCACCGTCATCGGCGCGCTGATCCTGGGCGTGATCGCCAGCGGCTTTACCTTCCTCGGCGTGGATTCCTATTTTCAGGAAGTGATCAAGGGCGGCATCATCGTGGTGGCCGTGCTGGCTGACCAGCTGCGCAAACAGAAGAAGAAGTAAACATAAGCTGGGGCGGCGGGGACCCGCCGCCCTTTTTTACTTCACTTCACTGCAGGCGAGAGCTGCGCAAGAATCGCATGGGCTGCCTTGATGCGGGCAGGAATCGGGTAGTTTTTGTTCGCCAGCATCACGATGCCGATCTTCTGTTCCGGAACAAAAGCCACATAGGCGCCGAAGCGGCTGGTCGAGCCGGTCTTGTTGAATAGCGTAGCGCCGGCCGGCGCTTGCGGCGGCGTCAACCGTTTCGCGGCGTTGGCGTCAAAGATGAGCGAGGGGGAGTTACCGGCCACCAGTTGCTCCAGCGTGATGGGGTAGGGGTATTGCTCCCAGCCCAGTCCCTGCACCATATTCCTGACCTTGAAGTAGCCCACATGGGTGCCTTCCAGCGCGCGCCGCAGCGCCGCTTCCTGCCGGCCCGGCTCGATGTTCGCCTGCACGAAACGGATCATGTCGGCAGCCGTCGCCTTGAGACCATAGGCTTCGGTAGCGAACACATCGGGCTTGACCCGGCCCGGCTTGTTGTCCTTGTCATAGCCCCAGGCGTAATTGACCATGGCGCTGTCGGGCACGCGGACATAGCTGTGGGTCAGGCCGAGCTGCGGCAGCAGCCGGGTTTCCAGCGCGGTGGCGAAGTCGCTGTGCAAGGCTAGTCCGGTGATATAGCCGAGCAGGCCGATGCTGGGATTGGAGTAGTTGCGCTGCGCGGAAGGGGCGCTGTCCGGTTTCCATTGCCGGAAATACGCCACCATCTGATCGAAATTGGCGACCTCGTCGGGAACCTGCAGCGGTAGACCGCCTGCGGTATAGGTGCCGAGATTGAGCAGGCTGGCCTTGTCGAGCGCGCTTCCCTTCAGTTGCGGCATATATTTGCCGGGGTGATCGTCCAGTGATAACTTGCCCAGCTCCTGCGCATAGGTGGCCAGGGTAGCCGTGAAGGTCTTGCTGACGGAACCCAGTTCGAACAGCGTGGCTTCGCCGACGGGCGTCTTGTCCTCGCGCGAGGCGAGGCCGTAGTTGAAGACAGTGGACTGGCCATTGACGGTCACGGCCACCGCCATGCCGGGCAAGTCATACTCCGCCATCAGCGGACGAATCGCGGTATCGACGATGGTGCGCAGCTGCACGCTGTCATCGGCGGCCCAACTGGCGAGCGGGAGAAAGCAGGAAGAAATGAGGGCGGCAGCGATGCTGCGCGTAAATGCTGGCAAGATGGTCAAAGCGGTTTCCTTTTTTCTGCGTCAGAGTAATTCAGGGTTGGCAAACGTTGCCGACGTTACAGCGCGTTCAGGCGCGCGGGCAGATCGCGCAGGAGAGCTTCCTTGGCGCGGCCGCCGCCGGGATGGTCCTTCTGCCGTTGATCCAGCGCCAGGCGGGCAAACACCACCGTGCGTTCGCCCTTGCTGGCCCAGCCGACAAACCAGCCGTATTGCTGCACCGGATCGTCCTTGCCATCGGGTAGGACCAAGGCCGCGGTGCCGGTCTTGCCGTGGACTTCCCAGCCATTGCTCAAGCGGATGGGCGGCATGATGCGGAAAGTCATGTCATAGGCTTTGGGCGACAAGGGCAGCTGGCGATTCACCAGCTTGCGCAGGAAGTCCACCTGTTCCACCGGCGAAATTTTCAGGCTGGAACCGACCCAGGACGTGGCGAGGCCATTGTCGCTACCGGAATCGCCGGAGACATCATGGTTGCCGTAATTGAAGCTTTTGACGTATTGCTCAAAACGTTCGGCGCCAAGCTTGGCCGTAACTTGCTGGGCATACCACAACACGGAATTCTTGATCCAGCTGCTAGGATCGGTGCTCGCGCGCCATGAACGGTTCCAGTCTGCATAGCCGGACCGGAACGGCATGACTGGCGCATGCGCATCGTGCAGGATGCCGCTGTCATAGCCCATCAGGCTGACCGCGATATTGAAGGTCGATGCCGGCGTGACGCGCTCGTCGCAGTGGCCTTCGTGGACCAGACGCCGGCCGCTGGCCGCGTCCGCCAACTCAGTGCAGCTGAACGGCGTCTGCGTCACGGAACTGTTGACGGACTGTAGCGCGCTGTCCAGCGCTGACTGGGTGGCTTGCGCCAAGTGCTCGCTGCGCGATGCGATTGCCGGCTGGAAGGCCAAGCTGCCGGCGAACATGCCCGCCATGGCGGCAGCCGCGGCGCAACGCGCCCACAGCTTGCGTGCGCCGGTCGACGGCGCGCGGATCAGCGCGATACGGGCCGCCAGCGTGGTCGCGCTGATAGCACCGAAAGCCAGCGCGTTTTGCACCGGCTGATGCTGCACGCGCAACTGCGCCACCAGTGCCGCCGCGTAGGCTTTGCGCTGGGCTTGTGTGCGATTGCGCAGCACATCGCGGTCGCAACCCAGCTCTTGCGCCCATAGCAGGTTCTCGCGCAGCAGGCGCATGAAGGGATTGAACCAGAGCAGGGTTTGCAGCAGTACGCCCGCACTCATCCAATGCAGGTCGTGCCGGCGCAGATGGGTGAGTTCATGCTCGACGATCAACTGCTGCTGCAAGGGATCGAAGTTGCGCAGGTGGCGTGGCAACAGCAGGCGTGGCTGGAACAGGCCGAACAGCATGGGCGAAATCGGCGCGTCGACTTCAATGACGAGCGGTGCCGCTGCCTGCCTTGCGGACAGCGCCGGGTTCGACGTAGTGGAGAATCCCGCGTGTTGGTGCAGTGCCTGAACGCGGTCGCCGGTGGCGGCGAGGTAATCCAATGCCCTGCGGCCGCGCCATAAGCCGAAGGCCGAAAAGCTCAGTCCCAGAAGGTAGACCAGCAGCCAGGCTTGTGCGCCATAGGCCAGCCAGGAGCGTTCGTTCGCTTCGGGCGCGGGCGTGGGCAGGGAAGGGCTGGCAGGCGCCAGTAATGCGGGGCTGGCGGGAGCAGTGGAACGAATCTCGGTTTCGCTGTCCAGCTCGATTTGCGGTATCACACGCAGCCGTTCGCTATGCGGTAACAGGATGACGAGGAAGGTGGCCAGCACCGTGATCTGGCTCAGCAGCCAGGTGGAGCGCTGCAAGGAAAAATCGGGCAGACAGCGGCGGCACAGCTCCGTCAGCGCCCACACTCCCAGGCCGGCCGCCAGGCAGCCGCAGCTGGCCAGCAGAAAGCGGAACAGCAGCAGGTCGAAGGCACTCATTTCGTCTCGCCGTCGTCGTCAGGCCAGTCTTGCAGCAACTGTTCCAGTTGCGCGAGCTCATCCTGATCGACGAGTTTGCTGCCGGTGAACATATTCACTGGCAGCGGCGTATCCATTTCCATGACGCGCTTGCCAAAGTCATGTGCGAACGCGGCCAGGGTGTCGACCTTTTCGAGCACCGCCTCGTACACCTGCACGCCGTGGACGCTGTGCTGGCGCAGCGAACCCTTGTCCAGCAGGCGCTCCAGGGTTTTGCGCGTGGAAGAATAGGACCAGCCCAGTTCTTCTTCCACATGTTCATGGATTTCGCGCGCGCTCAGCGGCTGGCGCCGCCACAGTGCCTTCAGCACGGTCAGTTCAGAAATTGAGGGGATTGCCATGGGATGCTCCGCTTGCGACTAATGCCACCATTGTGCGACATGTGTCACATGATAGTCAAGAAGGAGCTGAGCGAATTTTCCCTGCGGGTTGTTGGCACGTACCAAAACCCACGGCGTACCCCTGGGGTCTGACCCGCCGGGTCAGACCCCGGCTCTTTGCTGTGGGTTCTAAAAATTGCTGCGGCGCGCTTAAGTGGAAGGCAAATGGAGCGTGACCTTCAAGCCATGGGGCAGGGCATCGGACAGGGTGATGCTGCCCTGGTGCCGTTCGACGATCTCCTTGACGATGGCCAATCCTAGGCCGCAGCCATCGCCACCGTCGGTCGCACGTACAAAACGCTCGAACACGCGCTCGCGGTCCGCCGCCGCAATGCCGGGGCCATTGTCTTCCACCGTGATGAGCGCATGCTGGCCATCTGTCGTGGCGCCGACCGTGATTTCCGCAGCGGTGCCCGCATACTGGATCGCGTTGTCGATCAGGTTGGTAAGTGCTTCGCGCAGCAGGGCGGCATTGGCGAACACGGGCACCGCTTTGCCTTCCTGGTCCGGCGCGATACCCAGGTCCGCGCCGGCGCGCAGTGCGCGTGGCACCAACTGGGCCACTATTTCCTGCAGCACCGGCCTGAGGTCGAACTGGCTACGTTCCAACGCGGCACCCGATCCCGGCTCGGCGCGCGCCAGCGTCAGCAGCTGCGCCACCAGGTGGGCGCTGCGGGCGGCGCTTTGGTGCACCAGGGCGAGCCGCTGGCGCTGGGCGTCATCGGTCGCCGATTCCAGCGCCAGCCGGGTCTGGCTCTTCAAGCCCGCCAGCGGTGTGCGCAACTGATGCGCCGCGTCGCCGATAAAGCGCTGCTGCGCCCCCATCTGGCCGCGCACCGAGTCGAGCAGTTGGTTCAGGGCGCTGGCCAGCGAGCGTAGTTCGATCGGCGCCAGGTCCAGTTTCAAGGGCGTCAGGTCGTTGGGCGCGCGGCTTTCCACCTCGCGCCGCAGCCGCGCCAGCGGCGCCAGGCCGGCCCGCACGCCGGCCAGTACCACCAGACTCATCGCCAGCACCAGCGCCGACAGCGGCAGCAGGGTGTCGTCCAGGATGGCGCGTGCCAGTTCTTCCCGGTTGGCGCTGCTGCGCGCGACCTGTACCAGCATGGTTTGATTGGGTTCGGCGACATCGCCAAAAGGAACATACAGGGCGACGATGCGCATCTGCTTGCTGAGGCCGCCCGTGCCCGGCTGCGGGGCCACTTTGCCCTCATAGAAATATGGCGTATCGAGTTGATGGCTGGCGGCCTCGGGAGGCAGTGGCAGCTTGCTGTTGCCCAGGATGAAACGGCCGGGCGGCGTGCTGACGGTGTACATGACCCGGTCCTTGGGATCGGCCTCCAGCACTTCCTGGGCCGCGCGCGGGAAGTCGATCAGCAAGCCGTGTTCGATGGGCTTGACCTGGCGCAGCAGGGCGCGCGAGCTTTGCACCAGGCTGGCGTCGATGGCGCCGTTGGCGTAGCGGGCGGCCAGCCGGTAGGTGGCGACGCCGCCTGCGGCCCACAGGATCAGCTGGGGCAGTAGCAGCCAGAGCAGTAATTTGCGCTGCAGCGAGACCATGGCGGTCTAACCCGCGCGCGCAGGCGTCTTGCCTTCCGCTTCCAGCAGGTAGCCCAGCCCGCGCACGGTGCGGATGTCCACGCCGGCGCCTTCCAGTCTGCGCCGCAGCCGGTGGATGTAGACCTCGATGGGGTTGCCGGCGCCCGTGCTGCCGCCGTCGCCGGTCCAGGTTTGTACGATCTGTTCCTTCGTCACCACATTGTCGCGGTTGAGCAGCAGCAGTTCCAACAGGGTCCATTCGCGCGGGCTGAGGTCGATGGCTTCGCCGGCGATGCTGGCGCGCCGCGTTCTGGGTTCGAACGCCAGTTTGCCCAGGCCCAGCTCGGTGCTGGCGGCGCCGGCACTGGCGCGCCGCAGCAGCGCGCGCACCCGTGCGTCGAGTTCAGGAAAGTCAAACGGTTTGGTCAGATAGTCGTCGGCGCCGGCATCCAGGCCGGCGACCCGGCTGTCGAGGGAGTCGCGCGCCGTGAGGATGATCACCGGCATTTGTTGCTGACTGGCGCGCATGTTCCGCAGCACATCGAGTCCGTCCATCATCGGTAGTCCCAGATCGAGGATGGCCAGATCGAAGGAGTGCCGTTGCAGCAGGAATTCCGCCACCGGCCCGTTGGGTGCGTGTTCCACGAGATAGCCAGCATTGCGCAGGTGCGCGCTGAGTGCGTCGGCAAGGATGGCGTCGTCTTCGGCTAGGAGTATATGCATGGGGCAAGTTTAACAATTAATGAACACACCTGCCATGGTTTTCCACTTGTTGTAGTGGATTGTTTACGCTAAATTAACGCGATGCTATAATTTATTAACGATCGTTAAGGTTGTGCTGACAGGAGATGCATCTGCGCCGCAGGGCAAAGGTGTTCCATTACAAGATCTACAGAGGATTCACGTGGCAAATCTTTCCCCTATACAAAGCGGTAGCACCGCATCCACTACGGCGCCAGGCAACAAGGGCGCGCTGTTCATTGTCACCATGTTGTTTTTCATGTGGGGCCTGCTGACCTCGCTAAATGACGTCCTGATTCCGCATCTCAAGGCGGTTTATACGCTGACCTATGTGCAGGCCATGCTGGTGCAGTTCTGCTTCTTCGGCGCCTATTTCCTCGTGTCGGTGCCGGCTGGCGCCCTGATACGCCGTATCGGTTACCAGCACGGTGTGGTCACCGGGCTGGTGGTGGCCGCCATCGGCTGCGCGCTGTTCTATCCGGCGTCGATGAGTGGTTACGGCATGTTCCTGTTTGCCTTCTTCGTGCTGGCCAGCGGCATTACCATTCTTCAGGTCGCCGCCAACCCGTATGTCACCATTCTTGGACCTGCCGCCAGCGCGTCCAGCCGTCTGACCTTGACGCAGGCATTCAATGCGCTGGGCACCACCGTTGCGCCTGCGCTGGGCGGCATGCTGATCCTGTCCGGCGTGGTCCTGTCGGCGCAGCAGTTGCTGGATGCGCCGCCGGCGCAATTGGCCGCCTACAAGGCGCAGGAAGCGGCTGCCGTGCAGGGGCCGTATCTGGTGCTCGGCGCCGCGCTGCTGGCGCTGGCGCTGTTCTTTGCGCTGGCCCGTCTGCCCCGGATCGCGCAGGAATCGTCCGCGAAAGAGCGCAAGGTCTCGCTGCTGTCGCACCGCCATCTGGTGCTGGGGGCGCTGGCCATCTTCCTGTACGTCGGTGGCGAGGTGGCGATTGGCAGCCTGTTGATCAACTTCCTGGGCGAAGCCAATATCGCGGGCATGAGTGCCGCTGTAGCTGCTCCTTACGTCAGCTATTACTGGGGCGGTGCGATGGTCGGACGCTTTATCGGCTTTGCGGTGATGCGCAAGATTAGTCCTGGCAAGGCGCTGGGCTTCAACGCGGCCTGCTCGGTGCTGCTGATTCTGATTGCGGTGTTCTCCAGCGGCCATGTGGCGATGTGGGCGATCCTGGCGGTGGGGCTGTGCAATTCCATCATGTTCCCGACTATCTTCAGCATGGCGCTGCACAAGCTGGGGCCGGCCACCGGCCAGGGTTCCGGTTTGCTGTGCATGGCTATCGTGGGCGGTGCGATTGTGCCGTTTGGCCAGGGTCTGCTGGCGGATATGATGGGCGTGCAGTGGTCTTTCCTGCTGCCGATTGCCTGCTATCTGTATGTGATGTACTACGGGTTGAAGTATGCGGGGATGTATGCGGATGACAAGCAGGTCGCTGGTCAAAATGAAGCGCAGCAGGAACTGAAGAACGCAGCATAAATACGCGCTTGGCGGGCCGGTGGCTAGCTTAAAACCCACGGCTTAACCCTGGGGTCTGACCCCAGTGTCCGGAGAGGGGCTACGCCCCGCCGGTCCCAACGGGACCGGCCCCCGGCTCTTTGCCGTGGGTTTTAAGGCACCGCCAGCGGCCCCGCCAATCCAAAGCGGGGCACTTCGCAGCAAGCCCACACCCGATCAAGCCGCCGCTCTATTCGAGCGGCGTTTCTTTGGTCTCTTCAATATCGATCTCCAGCCGATATGCCAGCGCGATAAACAGCGCCTGGCACAGGCAAATCGTGCTGGTCAGCGAACGGAAGGCAAAGGCGCTGCCCTCGGCCACCGTCAGCAGCGCGTCGGCGCCGCGCGCCAGCGGCGCCAGTTTGCTGTCGGTGATGATCAGCGACTTCGCACCATTCTCCTGCGCCGCGCGCGCGCATTCCAGCGTTTCCTTGCCATATGGCGCAAAGCTGATCGCAATCACCACGTCGCCGGCGCGCACGCTGCGCACCTGTTCGCGGTAGCCGCCGCCCATGCCCGATACCAGATGCACGCGCTTGTCGGTGTGCTGCAAGGCGTAGGCGATATACGAGGCCACCGGGAAGGCGCGCCTCACTCCCACCACATAAATATTGTCCGCATGCTGGAGCAGGTCGACGGCCGCTTCCAGCTGTTCGTCGTCCAGCCCGGCCGCCAGTTCGTCCAGGCCGGTGCGGCTGGCGGCGATGAATTCGCGCGTCAGGCCGCCGGCGTCAAGCTTGCTGTCGCGCGTGGATATCAGCTTGCGGATGCGCTGCTGGTAATTTGGCGCGCCCTTGGCCTGCTCGGTGTAGGCCTGGCGGAACACGTCCTGCATTTCGCTGAAGCCGGAAAAGCCGAAGCGCTGGGCGAAACGCACGATGGCCGAGGGCTGCACGTCGCAGGCCGAGGCGATATCGCTGATGCGCTCTAACATCAGGC
This sequence comes from Oxalobacteraceae bacterium, assembly GCA_013284265.1. Lineage (GTDB taxonomy): Bacteria > Pseudomonadota > Gammaproteobacteria > Burkholderiales > Burkholderiaceae_D > Rugamonas. Next base: position 98,327 of record JABTBR010000014.1, read on the forward strand.
TGGCGCGGTGCTGCTCGATGTATTTGGCGATCAGCTTGAGCTGGCGCGACAGGGACTCGTACTCGTCGGCGATCTGTTGCATCAACTGGTCGATCGAGGCTGGCTGGGACATGTCTTACGCTCTCTTCATAGGTGGGGCTGTCGGTAAAAAATAGAATCTAATTTCTATTTTCAAAAATAACGCAATTTTTATTGCTTTTTGCTTTTTCGTGGCTTATTCTACAAACACTGCAGTCGGGGAACCGATGCCTGAGGCTGCCCACGCAAGGGCTGAAGCATACGGGATTTTTAATTTAGAAAGAACTATCATCGATGAACAATCCAACTCAATTTGCTACCGGCAGGGCGCTCGATGTGATCTGCCTCGGCCGTCTCGCGGTTGACCTGTACTCGCAGCAGATCGGTGCGCGGCTGGAGGATGCGGCCAGCTTCGCCAAGTACCTGGGTGGCTCCTCGGCCAATATCGCTTTCGGCAGCGCGCGACTGGGTCTGCGCTCGGCGATGCTGTCGCGGGTGGGCAATGACCATATGGGCCGCTTCCTCACCGAGACGCTGGTACAAGAGGGTTGCGACATCAGCCACGTCAGCACCGACCCGCAGCGCCTGACCGCGCTGGTCATGCTGGGCCTGAAGGACAAGGATACCTTCCCGCTGATCTTCTTCCGCGAAGACTGCGCCGACATGGCGATCGAGGAAGCCGGCGTCGATGAGCGCTTCATCGCATCGAGCAAGGCGCTGCTGATCACCGGCACCCATTTCTCCACCGCCGCGATGCACGCGGTCAGCAGCAAGGCGCTGGGGCTGGCGCGTGCCAACAATGTGCGCACCGTGCTCGATATCGACTACCGTCCGGTGCTGTGGGGCCTGTCCGGCAAGGCCGACGGCGAAACCCGCTTCGTCTCGAACGAGGGTGTCACCGCCCACCTGCAGGCGATCCTGCCGCGCTTTGACCTGGTGGTCGGCACGGAAGAAGAATTCATGATCGCCGGCGGCGGTGCCGACATCATGGCCTCGCTGCGCGCGGTGCGCGCCGTCAGCGCCGCCACGCTGGTGGTCAAGCGCGGCCCGCTGGGCTGCGCCGTGATCGACGGCGCGATTCCGGCCACGCTGGACGATGCCTTTAATTTCCGTGGTACCCAGGTCGAGGTACTGAATGTACTGGGCGCGGGCGACGCCTTCCTGTCCGGCTTCCTCAAGGGCTGGCTCAACGGCGCCGACTATACCGTGTGCTGCCGCTATGCGAACGCCTGCGGCGCGCTGGTGGTATCGCGCCACGGCTGCGCGCCGGCCATGCCGACCCCGGTGGAACTGGACTACTTTATCGCCAACGCGGCGCGACTGCACCGCCCATCCGACGACGCCACGCTGACCCGCCTGCACCGCGTGACGGTGGCGCGCAAGCAGTGGGACGAATTGTGCGTGTTCGCCTTCGACCACCGCAACCAGTTCTTCGAGCTGGCGCAGCAGAACCATGCCGACGAAGCACGTCTGCCCGCACTCAAGCAGCTGATGGTGCAGGCGGTCGGCCAGACCGAGGCCGCGCTGAACCTGGGTGGCCGCATCGGCGTGCTGATCGACGACCGCTACGGCGAGGATGCGCTCAACGCGGCCACGGGCCGCGGCTGGTGGATCGGCCGTCCGGTGGAGCTGCCGGGTTCCAATCCGCTGCAATTCGACTGGGGCCGGTCTATCGGTTCGCACCTGGCCAGCTGGCCGAAGGAACACGTCATCAAATGCCTGGTGCAGTTGCACCCGGACGACGCGGTGGAAAACCGCCTGGAACAGGAAGCCCAGCTGAAGGCCCTGTATGAGGCGGCCCAGGTCAGCGGCCACGAACTGCTGCTCGAAGTGATCCCGCCGAAGAGCCTCCCCAGCGATGCCGATACCGTGTACCGCGCCGTCAAGCGCCTGTACAACATCGGCATCTACCCGGAATGGTGGAAGCTGGAGCAATTGAGCGCGGCCCAGTGGCGCGACATCGATGCCCTGGTCAAGGAACGCGATCCCTACTGCCGTGGCGTGGTGCTGCTTGGCCTGCACGCGCCGATGGACGAACTGGCGGCGACCTTCGCCGCCGCCAGCGACAGCGCCACCTGCCGCGGCTTCCTGGTGGGACGCACGATTTTCCACGAGCCGAGCAAGCGCTGGCTGGCCAATGAAATCGACGATGCGGGCTTGATCGCCGCCGTGCGCGCCAATTTCGAAACGCTGATCCGCACCTGGCAGCGCAGCCGCGCGGCCAAACTGGAGCGCGCGGCATGAGCACCGTCCGCACGATACGCTTGACCATGGCGCAGGCGCTGGTGCGCTACCTGGCGGCGCTGCGGGTCGACGCCGGCAATGGTATCGCCGGCGCGACCGAGCCGCTGTTCGGCGGCGTGTTCGCCATCTTCGGCCACGGCAATGTGGCCGGGCTGGGCGAGGCGCTGTACCAGCAGCGCGACGACAAGGCCAATCCGCTGCCGACCTACCGCGCCCACAATGAGCAGGGCATGGCGCTGGCGGCCATCGCCTACGCCAAGGCACATATGCGCCGGCGCATGATGGCGGTGTCCACCTCGATCGGTCCGGGCGCCACCAATCTGTTGACGGCCGCCGCGCTGGCCCACGTCAACCGTCTGCCGGTGCTGCTGCTGCCGGGCGATGTGTTCGCCTCGCGGGCGCCGGACCCGGTGCTGCAACAGCTGGAGGATTTCGGCGACGGCTCGGTGTCGGCCAACGACGCCTTCAAGCCGCTGTCGCGCTATTTCGACCGCATCATCTACCCGGAACAGCTGTTGACGGCACTGCCGCGCGCCATCCAGGTGCTGACCGATCCGGCCAATTGCGGCCCGGTCACGCTGGCGCTGCCGCAGGATGTGCAAACCATGGCCTATGATTACCCGGCCGACTTCTTCGAGCCGCGCGTGGTCAGCTTCCGCACGGTGCCGGCCGCCGAGGCCGAGCTGGAGGCGGCGGTGGCTCTGCTGCGCAAGGCGAAAAATCCCATCATCGTCGCTGGCGGCGGTGTGCTGTATGGCCTGGCCGGCGACGCGCTGCGCAGCTTTGCCGAACGCCACGGCGTGCCGGTGGCGGAAACCCAGGCAGGCAAGGGCGCGCTGCCATGGGACCATCCGCTGCAACTGGGCGCGATTGGCGTGACCGGTTCGCCCGCCGCCAATCTGCTGGCGGCGGATGCCGACCTGGTGCTGGCCGTCGGTACCCGCTTGCAGGACTTCACCACCGGTTCGAACTCGTTGTTCGCCAAGGCCGAACTGATAAGTCTGAACGTGAACGCATTCGATGCGCTGAAACGGCGCGGCGTCAGCCTGCAAGCCGATGCGAAGCTGGGTCTGAACAAGCTGTCTGCCGCGCTGGAAGGCTGGCGCAGCGAGGCGGCCTGGCAGGAAGAGGCGCAGGCCGAAGCGGGCAAATGGCGCGCCACCATCGCCGCCATCACCGCGCGCCGCGATGTGGCGCTGCCCTACGACGGCGAAGTAATCGGCGCGGTGCAGCGCTCCTCGGCCGATTCGACCATGCGCGACATCGTGGTCTGCGCGGCGGGCACGCTGCCGGCCGAGCTGCACAAGCTGTGGCGCACGGCCACGCCGGGCGGCTATCACGTGGAATACGGCTTCTCCTGCATGGGCTACGAAATCGCCGGCGCGCTGGGCGTGAAAATGGCCAAGCCGGATGCGGAAGTGATCGTGATGGTGGGCGACGGCAGTTACCTGATGATGAATTCGGAGATCGCCACCTCGGTCATGCTGGGCAAGAAGCTGATCATCGTGGTGCTGGACAACCGTGGTTACGGCTGCATCAACCGCCTGCAGCAGAGCTGCGGCAATGCACCGTTCAACAATATGCTGGAAGACTGCCTGCAAGTGGGCGACGGCGCACCCTATATCGATTTTGCGATGCACGCCCAATCGCTGGGTGCGCACGGCGAGAACGTCAAGACCATCCCCGAGCTGGAACAGGCGCTGGCAAGGGCGCGGGCAGCGAGGAACACGTATGTAGTCTGCATCGATACCGACCCAGCCCGCACCACCAGCGAAGGTGGGTGCTGGTGGGAGGTGGCGGTGCCGGAAGTGTCGGAACGCGAGCAGGTCAGGACGGCGCGCACGCGCTACGAAGAAGCCAAAAAAGCACAAAGGAAATAACGGTATGAACATCGCATTGAACGATCACGCTTTCAACGTCAAAATCGGTATCAACCCGATCTCGTGGATGAACGACGACCTGCCGTCGCTGGGCGGCGAGACGCCGCTGGAAACGGCGCTCAAGGAAGGCGCGGAGATCGGCTACGTCGGCTTCGAGCTGGGGAATAAATTCCCGAAAGAGTCGGGCGCGCTGCGCGCGGTGCTGGGCAAATATGATCTCGAATGCGTATCGGGCTGGTACTCAGGGCGCCTGGCGCACCGCTCGGTGGAGGAGGAGATCGCCGCCGTCGGTCCGCACCTGCGCCTGCTGGCCGAGAGCGGCGCCACCGTGATGGTGTATGGCGAGGTGGCCGACGCCATCCAGGGCGAGGCGCGTCCGCTGTACAAGCGTCCGCGCTTCATCAGCGGCGCGCAATGGCAGGAATACGCCGACAAGCTGACCGCCTTCGCGGCCCACACCCTGGCCCACGGCGTGCGCCTGTCCTACCACCACCACATGGGCGCCTATGTGGAAACCCCGGCCGATGTCGACCAGCTGATGGCGCTGACCGGACCGGAAGTGGGCCTGCTGTTCGACAGCGGCCATATCACCTTCGCCGGCGGCGACGCCCTGACCGTGCTACGTAAACATATCGACCGGGTCTCGCATGTGCACTGCAAGGACGTGCGTCCGGCCGTGGTCAAGCTGGCGCGCAACGGCAACTGGAGCTTCCTGCAGGCGGTGATCAACGGCGCCTTCAGCGTGCCGGGCGATGGCTGTGTGGACTTCGAAGCGATGCTGCAACTGCTGTATGCGCACGGCTATCGCGGCTGGCTGGTGGTCGAGGCCGAGCAGGACCCGGCTGTCGCGCCCAGCTATGAATACGCGCAGATGGGTTATCGCCACCTGGCCGCGCTGGTCGACAAGATCGAGCAGGCGGGGAGGGCGGCGGCATGAAATTGCTGGTCAAGGGCAGCCGCAGCGGCCAGGAGATCGTCAGCGTCACGCCGGAATCGGCCGGCTGGACCCATGTCGGTTTCGCCGCTCACCGGCTGGCGCAGGATGCGCATCTGGAGTTGAGCACGGGCGAGCGTGAGCTGTGTATCGTGGTGCTGAGCGGCGTGGTGACGGTAGGTGCGGGCGCGCAGCGCTGGGCCGGCATCGGCGCGCGCAGCAGCGTGTTCGATCAGCAGTCGCCGTTCGCCGTGTACGTGCCGGGCGGTCAGGACGTGAGCATCAGCGTCGACAGCGCGGCCGAAGTGGCGCTGTGCAGCGCCCCGGCGCGCAGCGTGCGCCCGGCGCGGCTGATCGAACCGGCCAGCATGAAGCGCTCGGTGCGCGGCACTGGCGCCAACACCCGCTATGTGTGCGACATCCTGCCGCAGACCGAGCCGGCCGACGGCTTGCTGGTGGTGGAAGTGCTGACGCCGGGCGGGCATTCGTCCAGCTACCCGCCGCACAAGCATGACTGCGACAACATTCCGGCCGAAAGCTCGCTGGAGGAGACTTACTACCACCGCCTGAATCCATCCCAGGGCTTCGCCTTCCAGCGCGTCTATACCGACGACCGCTCGCTGGACGAGTCGATGGCGGTGGAGGACCACGACGTGGTGATGGTGCCGCGCGGCTACCACCCGGTGGTGGTGCCCTACGGTTACGACGCCTACTACCTGAACGTGATGGCCGGGCCCAAGCGCGAATGGTATTTCAAGAACGACCCGGCGCATGAGTGGATGCTCAAGACCTGAGCGCCGCGGCACACCGGCAGCGCATGCTCTGGCGGGCCGGCGCTCAAGGTCGGCCGAATTCGGCACCTGAGTAAAGGCAGTACCGGCGAGGCAATCTCGCCGTCTCGAACAGCTTTTTAATCTTACGAAAGTTTCAAATGACTACGCACATCATCGGCCATTTCATCGGCGGGCACCCGCTCGCCTCCAATTCCGACCGCAGCAGCCCGGTCTACAACCCGGCCACCGGCGCCGTCAGCGCCAGGGTCGCGCTGGCCGACCGGAACGAGCTGAACGCCGCCGTGGCCGCCGCCCATGCCGCCTTCCCGGCCTGGTCCGCCACCTCGCCGCTGCGCCGCTCCCGCGTGATGTTCAAGTTCAAGGAGTTGATGGAGCAAAACGCCGACAAGCTGGCGGCCCTGATCACCGCCGAACACGGCAAAGTCTTCACCGACGCCAAGGGCGAAATCACGCGCGGCATCGAAGTGGTGGAGTTCGCCTGCGGCATTCCGCAACTGCTCAAGGGCGAGTACACCGAGCAGGTGGGCAATGGCATCGACGCCTGGTCGATGCGCCAGGCGCTGGGTGTGTGCGTGGGTATCACGCCATTCAATTTCCCGGTGATGGTGCCGATGTGGATGTTTCCGATGGCCATCGCTTGCGGCAATACCTTTGTACTCAAGCCGTCCGAGCGCAATCCCTCGGCCAGCCTGCTGATGGCCGAACTGCTGCGCGAAGCCGGCCTGCCGGACGGCGTCTTCAACGTGCTGCAAGGCGACAAGGAAGCCGTGGAAGGGCTGCTGGCCCACCCGGACGTGCGTGCCGTCAGCTTCGTCGGCTCGACCCCGATCGCCGAGCACATCTATGCCACTGGCTGCGCCAGAGGCAAGCGCGTGCAGGCACTGGGCGGCGCCAAGAACCATATGGTGGTGATGCCGGACGCCGATCTGGACCAGACCGTCGATGCGCTGATGGGCGCGGCTTATGGCTCGGCCGGCGAGCGCTGCATGGCGATCTCGGTGGTCGTGGCCGTCGGCAATGTGGCTGACAAGCTGATCGACAAACTGGTGCCGCGCATCGGCTCGCTGAAGATCGCCCAGGGCATGGATCTGGCCGCCGAAATGGGCCCGGTCGTCACCCAGGTGCACAAGGACAAGATCGTCGCCTATATCGACAGCGGTGTGGCCGCTGGCGCCACCCTGGTCACCGATGGCCGCGATTTCGTATTGCCCGGCCATGAGCGAGGCTTTTTCCTCGGCGGCACCCTGTTCGACCACGTGACGCCGGAGATGGCGATCTACAAGGAAGAGATCTTCGGGCCGGTGCTGTGCATCGTGCGCGTACCGGACTTTACGGCGGCGCTGGAGCTGGTCAATGCCCACGAGTTCGGCAACGGTACGGCGATCTACACCCGCGACGGCAACACCGCGCGCGAATACACCCACCGCGTGCAGGTGGGCATGGTCGGCGTCAACGTGCCGATTCCCGTGCCGATGGCTTTCCACAGTTTCGGCGGCTGGAAACGCAGTCTGTTCGGCGATCACCACGCCCACGGCCCGGAATCGGTGCGCTTCTACACCCGCCAGAAGGCAGTTACCCAGCGCTGGCCCGCCTCGACGGCGTCGGGCGCCGAGTTCGCGATGCCGACCATGAAATAAGTGAGCAGAGTAGTGGCAGTAAGCGGTAAGCGGTAAGCAGTAGCAGTAGCAGTAAGTTGGGGCAGCAAGACGGCGGCGGAACGGACGGAGAGCCGGCCCGCCGCCAGTAGTACGGCTTTCGCCGCACATTACAACTAAAACGATAAATGACTGGAGACGCGAAGTGAATAAATACATCCTGAAAGCATTACCAGCGGCACTGATGATGGCACTGGCCTGCGGCAGCGCGAGCGCTGGCGCCGGTAACGACGACGAAGGCCTGCATGGCTACTTCCGGGTAGGCGCCGGCACCTCGACCAGCAATTCGCACGGTCCGCAAAGCTGCTACGGCCTGGGCGGCAACACCATGAAATACCGCCTGGGCAATGAGTGCGACGCCTATTTCGAAGGCGGCTATACCAAGGAAGTCGCCAAGTCCGGCGGCGTCAGCTATGTCGCCACCCTGTGGGCCACCGCCTACAGCCCGAAATCGGACTTCGGCGATGCCAAGCTGGGTCTGGCCAAGGCCTATGTGGAGGCCAAGGGCCTGGACTTCATGCATGGCGGCGCCGCCTGGATCGGTAAGCGCTACTACATGCGTCCCGACATCCATATGCTCGATCTGCAATACATCAACATGAACGGCACCGGCGCCGGCCTGGAGCAGATGGGCGTGGGGCCGGGCAAGTTCTCCTATGCTTTCTTCAAGGATAACGACGCCAATTACACCGACCCGGCCACCGGCAAGCTGACGACCTCGTCCGCGATGCGCCAGAACTTTGTCTACCACGACCTGCCCGTCAACACGGACGGCAAGATCGATGTGGCGGCCACCCTCATCACCGCGCAGGGCAGTAAGGCCGGCGCTGCCAAGCACAATGGCTGGCAGATCTCAGCCTTCCACAAGCAGGACAAGATCCTGGGCGGCGCCAATACCTTCGGCGTGCAGTATGGCGTCGGTCCGGGCACCGGTATCGGCGTGGGCAATGACCGCATGGGCGCCGCCGGCAGCACCTTGCTGGGCTCCGACGTGACCCGCGCCCGCGTGTTCAATGATCTGTGGATCCAGCCAAGCGCAAACTTCGGCATGGAAATGGTCGCCCTGGTTCAGCGCGACAAGTCCGACGCCGGTGGCAGTAGCACCTGGACCACGCTGGGCCTGCGTCCGGTGTATGCGCTGAGCGAGAACCTGAAGCTGGTGATGGAGCTGGGCACGGACCGCGTGTCCATGCCGAACGGCGCCCCAGCCCAGCGTTTGACCAAGCTGACCTTCGCGCCGACGATCTCGGCCGGTCCCGGCTTGTGGGCGCGTCCCGAACTGCGTGCCTTTGCCACCTATGGCAAGTGGAACGATGCGGCTTCCGCAGCGGTCAATGCCAACAACAACTCCGGCCCGGTCTACAACGGTGGCAATAGCGGCGCCTCCTTCGGCTTCCAGGTAGAAGCCTGGTTCTAAGCGATTCAGGAGTACTCTGAATCGGCTCAAGCGCCCCTGTGCGCTTGAGTTTTTGTTTTTTCCTTTGAGGAAAACAAGCACTTCTTCTTCAATAAGGCAAATACGGCCCTGCAAAAGCGCCTGGAAGCGGGCTTGCGCAAGATGATCAAGGATGGATCGTTTGATGCGATCTTCAAGAAATACAAGGGCAAGGCCATCGCCCAGGCGAATCTGAAAGGCCGCAAGATCTTCCGCATCAAGGCCAATCTGCTGCCCAAAGAGACGCCGTTTGATGATTCGATCGTGTCTTATGGCTTAGGGGTAAAGGAGCGAATTGTCGTGACAACATCGGGTAGCGGAAGCGGGGCGATGTCGTTCTTTTTCAAGAATGAAAACCAGATCTTCTGGCGCGCCGGGTCTTGCGCAAATTCGTCTGACAGTCCCGCGAACGGCAGGTTGAACTGCACCGTTCCGCGCCGGCCAAAGGTTGCGCGAATAGCTGAGGAGAGTTGTCCGCACTCGATCGATTCCCGGGTCAATAGTACATATAGATCCAGATAGTCTTTCATGCGAGTGTTGCTCATTCCCAGCGATGCAATGGCATGGAGCTTTTCCGCAATTACGGTATAGATGGGGTAGGTTTTTAGCCTTGGGGCCGGTAAGTCATCGAGCAATACTGGGAAGACAGCATTTACCGGGGCCGGGCTGACAGCGTCTCCAAAACCGATATCAATTTGTACCTTGCAGCGGGCTTTGGCAAGTTCTGCTTTGACTTGGACGCGGGCACCGCCATAGCCGGTATCTTTGCGGATTTCTTTTATCAATAGGCTGTCGGCGTGGAACTGAATGCCGTCCTCACAAGGGACTTGCATGATGTCTTGAAAAGTTTTTCCAATGGCGGTCAAATCGCTGGGCCCCAAGCCGAGCAGGTCGGCGTCCCGTGTATGGCGATGTGGCATGTCGTACCAGAGCGAAAATAACAAAGCGCCTTTGAGCAGGAAGTTCTCCGAATATGCTGATTGACTCAGTCGATATAGCATGCGTTCCAGAGAAAAACGTACCAGTACCTGATTGAAATCGGATTGTTCTGCCTTTGCCAGGTTCAGCAGGCGTGCCCTGATAGAGGCTGCCAGATCAATGGTCATTGCAGTGCCTCCAGATAAGGGCGCATGACATTGGTGACGCGGCAGATTGTCGCATAGCGCCAGAGCTCGTTAACGTCGAGTTTTGATTGTGCCAATGCCTCTTTCAAAGCTTCGATAGCTACATCAAGCCCTATCACATTGCGATGTTTAAAGCAGTCGGCAATCGTTTTCGCTACGTTGTATACCCGTAAGGGAGTTTGGTTGCGCTCATGGATTTCGATGCCGCTGCTGTACGCCTCCCCACTATATTGAACCATCGTGAGGGGAGGGTATTTGATACGCGGCAGATGGCTTCCTCGAGGCATGGCGATCCAGATTTTCCGAGGAAGTTGGGTACCCAATTCGTGGAATTGCAAGGCCGAAAGCAGACAAAATATGGCTTGCGGTGCTCGGGTTGCAACAGCAGCCAATGTGTCGTTCTCGTCTCCCATCGTTCCCGGTAGCCGATAGAGTCCTCGGCCAGTTTTTTCAAGGTGGCCGCTGGCCGTCATACGAGTCAAAAGTATGCGTGGCACGCCGATCTCCAGCAGATCGCTGGGACGCAGCAAGCCCTTCATTTGCACCAGGGCTAACACACGTTCAATGTGAGGACGATTAGGCATAATGAGAATTATGTTCCTTTTTTTCGTCACTTACAAATATGTGAAGAATTAAAGCAACTCACTTAATGTCCAGCGCAGCGTATGCAAAAAACAATGATTGCTGTTGGGGATTCTTAATTTTGAGGAAATAGTAGCTTTATCTTCCATAAATTGTTTTCGTGGTTTGTGCGCTTACAATCGTACCCAATTGAAATCATTTGGGGCGCTTGCATGCTCGTGCTTGTCATTAATTTGCTGCTGGGCGCCGTGCTTGGCGCCTTCGGCGGCATGCTGGGAATCGGCGGTGGATTGATCGCGATCCCCGTGCTCGCTTATGCCTATGGCATGGACCAGCAACTGGCGCAGGGTACTGCGCTGGTGATGATCTTGCCGAATGTGCTGATCGGCTTCCTGCGCTATCGCCAGCGCAACCACATCGATTTGCGCGCGCTGGCCGGGCTGGTGGTGGTGGCGATGGTCAGCAGCTTTGGCGCCGCGCGTGTCGCGGCGCAGCTCGATCCGGGCCATTTGCGCATGGCGTTCGCGCTGTTTCTGCTGGCCTTGTGCGCCTATGCCGCATGGCAGTTGCGGGCGGGTTCCCCTGCCGAGCCGAAAGCGGCGCTGCCGCCGCGCTATCTGTTTCTGATTGGCCTGCTGAGCGGGGTGATGTCTGGCCTGTTTTCCGTTGGCGGCGGGCTGGTGGTGGTGCCCGTGCTGGTGGCCTGGTTCCGCATGAGCCAGACACAGGCACAGGGCGTCGGCATGGCCTTGGTGATACCGGGCTCGCTGGTCGCGATGGTGACCTTTGCCCACGCCGGCCATGTGCATTGGACGACCGGCATTCCCCTGGCCATTGGCGGCATCATCAGTGTTTCATGGGGCGTGGCGCTGGCGCACCGCCTGGCCCAGCGCACGCTGCGCACCCTGTTCTGCCTGATGCTATTGGGGACTGCGGTAGCCAGCCTGCTGCAACGCTGAGCATAGGCGCAGCGGGCGTTAGCCGGCGGCGTGCGCTACCAGACGGTGGCCTCCGGATGCTCGCGCGTCAGATATTGGGCAAAGTACTCGCACAGAAAATCGATGAAAGCCGTTACCTTGGCCGACATGTTCAGCCGCTCCGGATACACTGCGTACACGTCGGCGGAGGGCAGATGCCAGTCGCTCAGCACCGGACTCAGTCGGCCGGAACGCAAATAGGGGGCGATGTCCCATTCCGAGCGCATCAGGATGCCATGGCCATCGAGCGCCCAGCCCAGTGCGATCTCGCCATGGTTGGTGCTCAGGCTGCCGCCGACCTTGACGGTCTCTTCCTTTTTACCCTGTTGCAGACGCCAGCTGCCGTAGGCCGCATCGTTCTCGCGCAGCACGATGCATTGGTGCCGCGCCAGATCGCGCGGCGTGGCGGGGGCTTCCCTGTGTTGCAAATAGAGGGGAGAGGCGCACAGCAGCCGCCGGTTCGAGGCGATCTTGCGGGCAAAGAAGCGCGCGTCGGGCAAGGTGCCGATGCGAATGCCGATATCGAAAGCCTCGTCGGCCAGATTGGCGGGCCGGTCGCTGACCTGTAACTGTACTTCCACTGCCGGGTAACGCTTGGCGAATCCCGAGATGGCCGGGCCAATATACTGGCGCGCGAAGCCGATGCTGGCATTGACCTTCAGCAGGCCCTTGGGCACGGCGCGGCTTTGGGTGACCGTGTTTTCCAACTCCTCCACGTCGGCCAGGATGCGCACCGCCTCGTTGAAATAGACTTCCCCTTCATGCGTCAGGCTCATCCGGCGGGTAGTACGGTTCAGCAGGCGCACGCCCAGCCGCTGCTCCAGGCTGGCCAGATGCTTGGTCACCACCGGCGGCGTCACCCCCATCTCTCGCGCCACCGCCGCCAGGCTTCCCTGTTTGATCAGCGTGACGAAGAAAGCGAGGTCGGAGATGGTGTTCATTGTGAATTCAGTGGAAATAATTGCGCTATATTCCCTGAATTATATTCCCAAGCGTGGTGGTGGCAACGCTCGCCTTATTTCTGCCGCGAATTGAAGTGCTTCTTGATGCCGCTCCAGCACTGATAATAGTCTGGCTGCAATTGCGCGCAGTCGAGTGCGTAAGCTGTCGGGCTGATCACGTGCTTGGTTTCGAACATGAAGGCCATGGTCTGGTCGACCTTGTGCGGCTTGCTGGTATCGGCCGCGCTGGCTTTCTCGAAGGTGGCCGCGTCGGGACCATGGCCACTCATGCAGTTGTGCAGGCTGGCGCCGCCGGGAACGAAGCCTTCGGCCTTGGCGTCGTACTGGCCATGGATCAGGCCCATGAACTCGCTGGCCACGTTGCGGTGGAACCAGGGCGGCCGGAAGGTGTTCTCGGCCACCAGCCAGCGCGGCGGAAACACCACGAAATCCAGTGTGTCCACGCCGGGCGAGTCGCTGGGCGCCTGCAAGACCAGGAAAATCGACGGGTCCGGATGGTCATTGCCGATCGAGCCGACCGGGCTGAAATGGCGCAGGTCATATTTATACGGCACATAGTTGCCGTGCCAGGCCACCACGTCCAGCGGTGAATGGCCGATCGCCGCCGACCACAGATTGCCGCCGAACTTGGCCAGCAGTTCAAACTCTCCCTCCAGGTCTTCGTAAGCGGCATGCGGCGTGAGGAAGTCGCGCGGATTGGCCAGGCCGTTCGAGCCGATCACACCCAGATCCGGCAGGCGCAGCAGGGCGCCATAATTTTCGCAGATATAGCCGCGCGCGCTGCCATCGGGCAGGCGCACCTGGAAGCGCACGCCGCGCGGAATCACGGCGATTTCCTGCGGTTCCAGTTCGATCAGGCCGTATTCGGTGGCGATCTCCAGCCGGCCTTGCTGCGGCACGATCAGCAGTTCGCCGTCGGCGTTATAGAAATAGCGACCCTGCATGTCCTGATTGGCCGCGTACAGATGGATCGCGTTGCCGCATTGCGCTTCGGGCGAGCCGTTGCCGGCCATGGTGGTCCAGCCGGCGATGAAGTCGGTGGGCTGGTCCGGCATCGGCAGCGGATTCCAGCGCAGCTGGTTGGGCGGCGTGGCCACCTGGTCGAAACGGCTAACGATGCGGCCATTGTCCGCGCGCTGGAAGGGCTGGTGCATGGCGGCGGGGCGGATGCGGTACAGCCAGGCGCGCCGGTTGTGGCTGCGCGGTGCCGTGAAGGCGGTGCCGGAGATTTGCTCGGCGTACAGGCCGTAAGCGACTTTCTGGGGCGAATTCTGGTGCGCGGGCAGGGCGCCGGGCAGGGCTTCGCTCGCGAATTCATTGGCAAAGCCGGACTGGTAGCGGCCACCGCCGGCGCGTTCGCCGCTGCTGCGGTAGCCAGATACTGGTTCGCTGGGGTTCATGCGCATCTCCGTGATCGATTATGCCGATACTGTAGTGCAGAACGCCGGATTTTACGATATGAATACAAAAATGTAGAATATGAATTTTGTAAATAGAGGTGGGCATGATCACGCTGCGCGACATCGATTTGAACCTGCTGCTGGTGTTCCAGCAAGTGTTCCAGGAGCGCCAGATCTCGTCCGCCGCCAGGCAGTTGCAGCTGACCCAGTCGGCCGTGAGCAATGCGCTGGGGCGGCTGCGGCGCACGCTCGACGATGAACTGTTCGTGCGCACCGCGCAGGGCATGCAGCCCACGCCCTTCGCCGAGCAGTTGGCCGAGCCGGTGGCGGCCGCGCTGGCCAGCGTGCAGCAGGCGCTGAACCGGCCCGAGCCGTTCAGTCCCGATGCCAGCGCGCGCCGCTTTACCATCGCCATGAGCGATGTGGGGGAGGTGTACTTCATGCCGCTGCTGATCGAGCGCTGCATGGCGCTGGCGCCGCGGCTGGAAATTGTCAGCGTGCGCGCCAGCAGCATCGATTTGAAGACGGAGATGGAGGCGGGCAGGGTGGACCTGACGATCGGCGCCTTCGACAAGGTATCGGCCGCGCTGTATCAGCGGCGCCTGTTCCGCCAGCACTATGTGAGCATGTTCCGCAGCGGCCATGCGCTCGATGGGGAAGGCGAGCCGAGCCTGAAGCAGTTCCTGGCGGCGCGCCATCTGCTGGTGGCATCGCTGGAAAGTCCGTATGACAGGGTCAATCAATTGCTGGAACGGGCAGGGGTGAATGCCGACGCGCGCTTCGGCGTGCCGCATTTCACGGCCGTGCCCTATATCGTCAGCGCTACCGATCTGGTGGTGACGGTGCCGCGGAAGCTGGCCGAGCGCGCCGCCGCGCCTTTCAATCTGCGCTATGTGCGCCCGCCGCTGCGCTTGCCGGGATTACAGACGAATATGTTCTGGCACCGCCGCTACAATCAGGACGAAGGCAATCTGTGGCTGCGTGGCCTGATGGCGCAGCTGTTCGTGGAGTAGCGCGGGCAGCGCGACGATGCCGCCGGGGCGGCGCTGCCGGCCGCTAGGGCGCGGCAGCGTTCGCGATCAAGTGTTCCGGCTCGGCAGCTGCCAGTTGGGGCGGATGAAATGGCAGGTGTAGCCATTCGGGATGCGTTGCAGATAATCCTGGTGTTCAGGCTCGGCTTGCCAAAACGGTCCAGCCGGCGCCACCTCGGTGACGACCTTGCCGGGCCACAGGCCGGAGGCGTCGACATCGGCGATGGTCTCGAGCGCGACCTGGCGCTGCGCTTCGCTGGTGTAGAAGATGGCCGAGCGATAGCTGCTGCCCTTGTCGTTGCCCTGGCGGTTGGGCGTGCTGGGATCGTGGATCTGAAAAAAGAATTCGAGGATCTTGCGGTAGCTGATGATCTGCGGATCGAACACGATCTCTACGGCCTCCGCATGCGTGCCATGGTTGCGGTAGCTGGCGTTGGCGACATCGCCGCCGCTATAGCCGACGCGGGTGGAAATCACGCCCGGATAGCTGCGCAGCAAATCCTGTACGCCCCAGAAGCAGCCCGCGGCGAGGTTCGCGGTTTCGGTGGTGCTCGTCATGTCGCTCATCCCTTGTCGTAAAAGAAAAACAGTATAGCGGCAGTGGCGCCTTGGCGCTGGGCGCGGTGCTGTTCGCATCCCGCCATTATTTTGTTGGGGGAATGCCTTGAAGTGCCGTGCTGCGATGATATATTTGTAACGCTAAAATTGGCATAGCGGGTATTCATCTGATATCGACGCCGGGACCGACATGATTGTGATGCGAGAGAGCCAGATTGACCATCTTGATGCCGCATGGCGGCGCAGCTATATCGATCGCTTGTGCAGCTCTTTGCGCGAGCAGTTCGCCGATGAACTCGATATGCTCGATCAGGCGACCTTGCACGAGCGCGTAAGGACGGTCCTGTTACGCGCGGCCAGTTACGGTATCGATGCGGAGCGCGATGTTTGCCGCTTCCTCAATCTGGCCGTGTTCTATGGATGGGACATCGGCCTGAGCGACGCCACCGCCTGGATGCACCGCATCCTCAGCGATCCAGACATCACCACGCCGTCCGCGCGCCTGCACTGCCTGGTGAATCAATGCATTTACCGCGCCGATGTGGCGGAGACCAATTCCCGTCTGGATCAGGATTTCCGCAGCCTCAGCGAAGACTGAGCGGCACCGATCCCTTCCCACCATTTGGAAGACCTTTCATGATGGATACGTCACAAGATCATGTCGCGGCGCCAGCGCCGCAGCCAGCGCCTGTCACGGCGCGCAAACTCAAGGCGGCGGA
This sequence comes from Oxalobacteraceae bacterium, assembly GCA_013284265.1. Lineage (GTDB taxonomy): Bacteria > Pseudomonadota > Gammaproteobacteria > Burkholderiales > Burkholderiaceae_D > Rugamonas. The sequence continues at coordinate 114,640 of JABTBR010000014.1, forward strand.
TCAAATCGCGCTACAAAAAGATGCTGCGCCATTGCCTGCTGGCGCTACCGAAGCATGCCCCTTGGTGAAACGGTCGGTCATCGAGGCCCGCGTGGTGGGCGACGATGGGAAGCCGCTGATGGATGTTGCCGTACAGCTGAAAAAGAACGCGGGTGAGGTATTGCGCGGCAAGACTGATCTGGAGGGTGTCGTTCGCTTCGAGCAACTGGAGGCGGGAAGTTATCAGCTGGGCTTGTATCAGCTCGATGGCGATGCCTGGGAATTGGAAGCATCGGAGCCGCTGGCGCCGGACAGGAACAGCAGCCAGGGCGAAGCTGAATGGGCCGCGCCGGTTAGTGCCGGGCAGGTGGAGGAATTTACCCATCGTGTGAGGCAGGGTGAATGCACTTCCAAGCTGGCTGACCGCTACGGTTTTTTTGCCGACACGGTCTGGAACTGGCCCAAGAACGCAGAGCTCAAGCTGTTGCGCGAAGACAAAAACATCCTGAATCCGGGCGATGAAATTGTCATCCCGCCCAAGCGGGAAAAAGCTGTCGTGGTGGAAACAGGCATGCGCTACCAGCTGAGACGGCTGGGAATTCCCGAACTGCTGAGGATTCGCTTCGTCGAAGAGGGTGTTGCGCGTGCAAACATTCCCTATCTGATTTCGTTTCAGACCCAGCAAGGGGTGGTGTTATGCAATCGGCTCGGCACGACCGATGCGGATGGGGTGTTGGTGGAAAGTGTTCTGCCGAGTATCACTTTTGCGGAAGTGACCTTGACCGATGACCTGGGGGACGAAGTTTTTCAATTTACTATTGGAACTATCGATTCTATCGATAGTGATAACGGGGTACTGAGCAGACTGCATAACCTTTATTTTGAATCGGCTCAGGGCGAATCCGGATCCTTGGAAGAATTGAGGGAGGCGGTAAGAGAATTTCAGAAATTTTATGATATGGATCCAACTGGCGTCGCGGACGATGCAACAAGAGCCAAGTTGCGTGAAATATCTTTATGCTGAGTATTTTTCAATGACTAAATAATGGGCCAGCAATGCAATCCAGTTCATCATCATCAAGTAGCTCTGCTTTGCATCGGCCGGCGAGAATTGGTAGCGCGGCACCCCGACATGCGCTTATCAGTGGAACAGTTCAGGTTGAGAGCACGCAGCTGATTTTGCATGCCTGTTCAGCCTGTTTTGGTGATGACGTTCTCAAGTTGGAGGGAGGTGCCTCCAAAGAAAAAATTAAGAAATGGTCTGATGAATATAGGAAATACATTTTTGATACCCATGACGTGAGCATAAATGGCCATCAGAATTTCTTTGGACGGTGGGAGGAGCATCAAGAGATCGAGGTGGGCAGCGGAGGGATTACGCCACTCTTTAGTCCGGCAAAAGGAAAAAAAATATTTCAACTCATGTCACCCCAGGTATATGAGATAGAGACAATTCGGGAAATGCGCTGGGTAAGTACCTTGGCCTATATTTGGTTAATGATGAGCTGTTTGCCAGGATGTGAGGTGATCAATGATGAAAATGTAACTAGAAAAGAACAAGGTCTAAAGAAAAAGGGTTTTCCATTATTGCCAGTTGAAGTGCAGTGTGCCCAAGTGGATAGCATAAAACCAAAGGGGCAATCTTGGCATTTGTCCGAGAATAATAATGCATTTACTAAAATGTTGAACGCTAAGGATTTAGAATGGAGGGCTGAAGTTTTACAGTACACGGAGAAGGATATGGCAAGATTGGTTGATGGGGGCTTGATCACGCCAGCTATATCTGCCCGATTTCTTCGTCATAAAACCGCCGTTTACAGTGGTGAGTTCAGAAAGAAATTCCAGACCATATTTATTCACTACGTCACGGAGGGGGAGAGCGCTCCTGTGCACGCAGAAACAAGAATTATTCTATATTTAAAGACTTTTGGAAACCTCACGCCTGGCAGTACGATCTATGTGGCGGGCATTATGCGTCCGTGCCTATGCTGTTTTGCCCGCCTGCTGGAAGCGGCTGCTTACTTTGAATCATTAAAAGTAGGCATTAAGCTGGTTCACAAGCCTCGGCCAGGACCATTCTGGCCGTCCCAGGCGGCGCTGCGCGGTTTGACAGAACGCGGGAAGCTTCTCTTGGATCAATATTTGGCGGGCCACGGCATGATGTATCTGTCGCTACCATTTGATCCCGATCAAAGTGAAGATCCGGATAAGGGGCGCGATACCGATTCCGATGACGATGACGATGATCCATCCGCATGGCCTGCTACCGGTAGCGGAAGATATCAGAGTACCGTGAGTACCACCTCAAGCGCTACAAGCTCAGACAGCGATTTCGACGGCGGCAAGGGGGAGGCATCGCTCAGCCCCGTTCGCTGGACGGCGACGCCTGTTGGTAGCTCAAGCAACTCAAGCAGCTCAAGTAGTTTACGTAGCTTAAGCAGTATTGGGATCGGTGGAAGCGGCATCACCGACGATAGCGGGGACGCTAGTGGAAGAGGTGGCGGAGGCGAAAAGGGCGCGCGAGGTGGACGGGAACGCAGAGCTGGAAGAGGTGCAAAAAAAATGGCTGGTCGCACTGGAGGTCCGGGAGATGAGGAAGTTGTGGATCGTGCAGGAGGCACGACAGGGAAAAAAGGCACAAAGGACAGAAACATTGTTAGACGCGGTCGCGGCGGGAGCGTAAAAAAAACAACTAGCCCAACAAGCAGCTCCAGCAGTTCCAGTTCCAGTAGCTCGAGCAGCTCCAGCAGCATCGGGAAGGTCAAACCTGGAGGGACAAAACGTTCCCGCGATGACTCGGCCAGCGCGAAGGACAGCGGAAAGAGTGGGGATCGTGGAGTAGGCAAAGGTCCCGGCACAAAGGCGCGCAGCTCACGTGGCAGCGCTAAGAAACCGAGCAGGGCGAAAAAGTCGAAGGTCGACGCCACAGCTAGCGCCCCGCCGGCCTGGTCAGGATTTGAGGGTCAGGAGTAGCTCAGGCGTCGAGGAGTAAACCGGGATGGGCAGGCAAAAGAAATGAACCAGCGCTCGGCCGCTTGCCGCGGCCGGGTGCTACGCTTGGAAGCCGGTCTTGTCGGTCAATACCATCTAGCGCCGGACGCTTGCGCGCAGCGCGCTGCCCAGCGCGTTGCCATGCAGTCCGTAGCTCAGGCTCATCTGTAGATCCAGACGAGCCGGCTGTAGGCTAGTTCGGCCGCGATCGAACCGGCATTCTACATAGGCGGGGCGGGCAGCAGATAGGAGCCGCTGACGATGGCGCGCCAGGCGTCGCCTCCGAGCGCCTGCCGGGGTAGGACTGGGACCACACCGCCTCCTACGATATCCCTACACTCTGTGCGTATGCGCTCCTATAAGTAAATTAGATCGGCCGGGATATAGTGATACCCATCAGTTCGCCACATACCGCACTGTGATCCACACGACATTACTCGACAGATCAACAAGACCAAAGAGGCACATAATGTACAACGCTACTGACAGCACGATCACCAAACTCAACGCACGCTCGATCCACGCTGGCGCCGCTGCGCCGCAGGCCGACGCGGAAAACATCATCCTGTTCGGCGCCCAGCAAAACGAACTGCTGCGCGCACTGTCGCGCGAGGACTTGCTGGAATTGTCCCAGCATCTGGAACTGGTCACGCTGCCAGTGGGCAAATACCTGTTCGAATGCGGCCAGACCATGGACTACGCCTACTTCCCGACCAATGCCATCGTCTCGCTGCAATATGTGATGGAAGATGGCGCCACCACGGAAATCGGCGTGGTGGGCCGCGAAGGCGTGGCCGGCGTATCGATGTATGCGGCTGAAAGAGCCAACTGCAACGCCGTGGTGCAAAGCGCCGGCTACGGCTACCGGGTGCCTGCCGCCGTGTTACGACTGGCGTTCTGCCAGGGCGGCGCGCTGGCCTTCCTGCTGATGCGCCATGCCAGCACCTTGCTGGCCCAGCTGGCCCAGACCGTGGCCAGCACCCGCCACAGCAATGTGGAGCAGAAGGTGTGCCGCTGGCTGCTGGACCGCCTGGACCGTTCGAACACGAATGAATTGAAAGTGACGCAGGAAACCATCGGCAATCTGCTCGGTGTGCGCCGCGAAAGCATTACCGCCGCCGCCGGCAAGTTGAACGCCGAAGGCTTGATCGACTATCGCCGCGGCAAGGTCACGGTGCTGGACCGTCCCGCACTGGAACAGCGCGCCGGCAGCTGCTATCTGGCAGGCCGTGCGGTGGCCAACGATGCGCACCTGCGCTCGGCGGCTTGAGACGAAAACCGAGGGGTGGGGAATTAGTGCAGCGTGCGCAGCGCGGCGCGCGCGGGCACCGGCCAGCTGCGCTGGCGCGGCGTATAGGCTTGATCGAGTTTGCGCTGCACCAGTTTATGCCAGGCTTCGGCCCAGCGCGCGGCGCGGCGGCACTGTTCTTCCGTCCGCGCGCCGAGGGTACGTTCCACGGCGATTTGTTGCCGTTGCAGGGCGTAGGACACAGTCAGAAATTGGTTCATATGAGCAATTGTGAGAGAAACGGGACGGAAGGGATGCAAATCAGGCTCCATTCTGCCCGCAAGCGCTCGCTATTAATGTGCGGTAACTCACCTAAGCCCGCGCATTCTGTTTAATTCCATCCCTCAATGTTGCAAATTGTTGCATCTATTGCACATTCATTGCACATTCATCGCATATTCACCTTCACCTGAGCGACGCTGGCGGCACAGCTTCCGGCAAATACGCCGCCAGTTGTTCCAGCATGGCGCTGGCGTCGATGGGCTTGGCGATGAAGCCGTCCATGCCGGCGGCGCGGCATTTTTCCTGCTCCGACTGCATCACGCCGGCCGACATGGCCAGGATGGGCAGGCGCAGGCCCAGTTGCTCGCGGATCACATGGGTCGCCTCGAAGCCGTCCATGACGGGCATCTGCACATCCATCAGCACCACATGGAAGTCGGCGGCGCGGCGGGCCAGCAGGTCGACGGCCAGCTGGCCGTTTTCGGCCAGTTCGATGCGCGCGCCGGCGAACTCCAGCAGGCCGCGCGCCACCACCTGGTTCAGCGGATGGTCTTCCACCAGCAGGATGGACAGGCCGGCCAGCGGCCGTTCGGGCGGCGCCTCGTCCGGGTCGGGCAGGGGCTCGCCGTGACGCAGATGCAGGGCCTGGTGCAGGGTGTCGTAGAGGCTGCTGGCGGTTACCGGCTTGATCAGCACGGCCTCGGCCTCGGCGGCCTCGGCTTCACCCATCAGTTGTTCGCGTTCATGGGCGCCGACCATCACCACCACCGGCAGCGGCGGTTCGGGCGCGATGCGGCGCAGCGCCCGCATCGCCGCCAGGCCATCCATGCCCGGCATCTGCCAGTCGCACAGCACGGCGTCGTACTGGCGGCCGGCCTCGCCGGCGCGCTGCGCCAGCTTGAGCGCTTCGTCGCCGCTGGCGGCGCTGTCGGCCAGCCAGTGCAGCGAGCGCAGGGTCTTGCACAGATAGCTGCGGCTGGTAGCGTTGTCGTCGACCACCAGGATGCGCGGCGGCTGCACGCTGGCGTCCGGCAAGCTCAGGTCGGCGGCCGAGGCATGCAGCGGCAAGGTCAGGATGAAGTCGCTGCCGACGCCGACCTTGCTGCGGATTTCCAGGTTGCCACCCATCAGGTCGACCAGGCGGCGCGAGATCGCCAGGCCCAGGCCGGTGCCGCCGAAGCGGCGGGTGGTCGAGGCGTCGGCCTGGGTGAAGGCGGAGAACAGCCGGCTTTGCTGTTCGGCGTCGATGCCGATGCCGGTGTCGCGCACCAGGAAGCGCAGGGTGCTGATGTCGCCGTGGCGGGAAATCTGTTCGACCAGCAGCGAGACTTCACCCTGTTCGGTGAACTTGATCGCATTGCTGACCAGGTTGACCAGCACCTGCTGCAGGCGCATGGCGTCGCCGATCAGCATCTGGGGCACGCCCGGTTCCACGCCGATGGCCAGCTCGATGCGGCCGGTGCCGGGGTTCAGTGTCATCACGGTAGCCACCGTCTTGAGCACATCGGTCAGCGTAAACGGCTCGGGCGACAGTTCCATGCGGCCCGCCTCGATCTTGGAAAAATCGAGCACATCGTTGAGGATGCCGAGCAGGGCATTGCCCGAGGCCAGGATCATGTCCATATAATTTTTTTGCACCGAGTTCAGTTCGGTGTGGCCCATCAGGTGCGTCAGGCCCAGCACGGCGTTCATCGGGGTGCGGATCTCGTGGCTCATATTGGCCACGAATTCGCTCTTGGCCCGGCTGGCCGCCTCGGCGCGCTGCTCGCTGGCGGCCTGCTTGAGTTCGGAATTCTTGCGCTCGGTGATGTCCATCGCCATCAGGTAGACCCCGGCCACCTTGCCCTTGTCGTCCAGGTCGGGAATCAGGTCGACCATGAAGTGCTCGGTGTAGCCGGCGCGGGTGCTCTCGCGTTCGTAGCGCACGCGCTGGCCAGCCAGCGCCTGGTCGAAATCATGGCGCCAGTTCTTGGTCGGCTCGGGGAAGACCTCGTCGAGGGTCTTGCCGATCATCCATTTCGGATCGATCTTCCACTGCTTCTGGTACTGGATGTTGGTGAACTGGTAGCGCAGGTCGCGGTCCAGATAGGCGATCAGCACGGGCAGGCTGTCGGCGATGATGCGGGCGCGCTTTTCGCTGTTGGCGATCTGCTCCTCGTAGGTGATGCGCGCGGAAATATCGTGCAGGAAGGCATTGGCCATATAGGCGTCGCCATGGCGCAGCACGCCGACCGACAGTTCCACCTGGATTTCGCGGCCGTCGCGGCACACGGCCGGCACGCGCACGCGGTTGTTGATGATGGGGCCGGTGCCGGTCTTGGCGAAGGCGCGCATGCCCTTGTCGTGGTCCTCGCGCATGCGCAGGGGAATGATGACGTTGACGATATTCTTGCCGATCACTTCCTGGCGCAGCCAGCCGAAGGTGGACTCGGCCATGGCGTTCCACTCGGTGATGGTGCCCTCGCTGTCGCAGCTGACGAAGGCGTCCGGCGCCCGCTCCAGGATGTTGCGGATCATGATTTCGCTGTCGCGCGTGTTGGCCTGGGCCACTTCGCGTTCGGCGGTGAGCTTGTAGAAGGCGCCGCTCAGTTCGCCGATCTCGTCGCGTTCGCTCAGTTGCAGCACGTCGATGCTGGCGCGGCCGGCCATGATGTCGGCGATGCTGCGGCGCAGGTATTCGAGCGGTTTGAGCAGTTTCTCGATGCCGCGCCAGGCCAGCAGGCCGGCCAGGATCGCGAACAGCGCGGCCGCGCCGATCGCCTCATAGCGCATCTCGCGCAGCGGTGCGAACGCTTCCGCGCTGGGGAAGCGTGCGCCGACGATCCAGTCGGCCGAGCGCAGCCGCTTGTACGAATAGATGCCGGGCGCGCCATCCTTGTTCTTCGCCTCGGTCCAGCCTTCGAAGCCGTCCAGCGCCATCTGGGTGGCGGCGTTGTGGCCGGGGCGCGCGTTGATGTGCTGCAGGATGCGGCTCTGGGTCGGGTGGCTGATCAGGATGCCCTGGGTGGTCATGATGAAGTTGAAGCCGGTGCCGCCCTGCTTGAAGGCGCTGAAGGCTTGGAACAGATCGAAGTGCAGCAGGTCGATGCTGCCGGCCAGCACCAGGACCACGCGGCCGTTGGCGTCGAACACGGGCGCCGTGATCAGGATGGTGGGCTTGCCCGAGACCTTGCTCAGAAAGGGCGTGGAGATGACGCCGTTGCGCTGGGTGATGGTGCGCTGAAAGTACAACTGGTCGGCGATGTTCAGTGGCGCGTCCGGCTTGGCGCCGGGCAGGGTTTCCAGCAGGCTGCCGTCGCGGCCATAGATTTCCAGGGCGGCGAACTGTTTGCTGGTGGCCGGGCGCGCGAGCAGGAAGGCGTGCAGGGCGTCGGGCTGCGCTTCGATCGCCTGCGGCACCGATTCGGCCAGGGTGCGCAACAGGGTCTTCTTGTTGACCAGGGTGTCGTCGAGGTGGGAGGCCGCGCTCGACAGCAGGGCGAATTGCTGTTTACCGATGACCACTTTCATGTCGCGCTCGGCCAGCATCAGCGAAATCAGGGTCACGATGAGCGTGGCGCCGAGCGCCAGCATGACCACCAGGCTGGAGAGTTTGAATTTCAGAGTGGAGGGCAGCGGGCGCAAAACCATTGGTACCAAGAATAAGTGACTAACATGATGATAGTAAAGCAAGTAAACGCATTAATGGGCAAAGTAGCATATCCGGATGCAAATAAGTGATGGTGGCGGCCAATTTCATTGCCGCAGGCGGGAATCTGTGGTGCTGTCGCGCAATAACTACGCTTTCTTTGCGACGGCGCAATTCCGTTGCAAACCCGGCGGAATGGGCCTGTGACTGATGGTAGTCAGGCAGGGGAAGGGAGGGGGCCGCCGCGTGGCGGCCCGGTGTGGGAGGTTTAGTGGGCGTCGGCGATGCCGATCTGTTCCTTGCGTGCGGCGATCGCCTCAGCGAGCGCGGCCAGATCGAGTTTGGCCTTGCGCGCCTTGGGGAAGATGTCGCCTTCTTCCTCGCCGACGTGGTGCTCGATCTGTTCCGACAGCACTTTGACCTTGGCATCGAATAGAGCGTCGCTGGCATCCATGTCCAGGATCTGCGCGATCAGGGACTTGGCCGACGCATGTTCGACCGTGGCTTCGTCTATCAGGTCGGCGTTGTCGCCGCCGGCCGCGCGCACGGCCGGATAGAAAATTTCTTCCTCGGCGGTGGCGTGTTTGCTCAGTTCCAGGCAGATTTCGTTCGCCAGTTTTTTCTTGCTGACCAGCGCGCGCTCGCCGAGCTTGTCGTATTGCGCGAACAGGTCTTTCACATGTTCGTGGTCGGCCGTGAGCAGGGCGATGGCGTCGGGCGGGCCGGGCTGGGCGGTGGCATGTTTCGCCGCTTTGTCTGGGCTGGGGGTGCTGGTGCTGCGCATGGCATTCTCCTTGTGATGGCTCAGGGTGGTGTGACTTGCTGCTGAGTCATGTTAAGGGCGCGGCTGCGCGGGCGGAATAGGTCCACCGGCCAGCGCCGTGTAGGATCAAGCTGAGTTACCGGGGAACCGAGACGGCGGCGGGAGAGGGTGGCAGGAGAGGGTGGCAGGATAGGGCGGCGGGATAGGGCGGGGTGGGTGCCGCGGGGGGCGGGGGGGGGGGCCCCCCCCCCCGGCGCCAGCGACAGCTGCAACTACGATGCCGTGGTGATCTGCGCCGGCACCGCCAGC